>PBYQ01000006.1 GCA_002729695.1 Citromicrobium sp.
TTCGGATTGCGGGCGTGGCGGAACTGGTAGACGCGCTTGGTTTAGGTCCAAGTATCGCAAGATGTGGGGGTTCGAGTCCCTTCGCCCGCACCAGGCTCTCGCTGCACATCGCAGTCTCTCACCACTGTCGGAAAGCACGTAAAGACCACAGCATGCAGATCACCGAGACCACCAACGAAGGCCTCAAGCGCGCCTATCGCATCACGATCCCCGCGAGCGAGATCGACGACAAGATCAAGGCCGAGGTGAAGCGCATCGCGCCGCAGGTCCGCATGCCTGGGTTCCGCCCGGGCAAGGTCCCGGCCAACCTCGTGCGCAAGATGCACGGCGAACAGCTGCACGCGCAGGTGATCAACGACACGGTCCAGTCCTCGGTCGACGAACTGATCAAGGACAAGGAACTGCGCCCGGCTATGCAGCCCGCCATCTCGCTCGGCGACGAGTACGAAGAGGGCAAAGATGCCGAAATCGACGTCACGCTCGAAGTGCTGCCGAAGATCGACGCGCCGGACATCGACGGGATCACGCTCGAACGCCTGACCGTGCCCGTGGCCGACAGCGAGATCGACGAAACGCTGCAGCGCATCGCCGACCAGAACAAGACGTACAAGGATGCGCCCAAGACCAAGAAGGCGGCCGACGGCGATCAGGTCATCATCGATTTCGTCGGTTCGATCGACGGTACCGAGTTTGCTGGCGGCAAGGCGGAAGACGCGCCGCTGGTGATCGGTTCGGGCACCTTCATCCCCGGCTTCGAAGACCAGCTGAAGGGCGTGAAGGCGGGCGACGAGAAGACCGTGAAGGTCACGTTCCCGAACGACTACCAGGCCGAAGACCTGAAGGGTCAGGACGCCGAATTCGCGGTCACCGTTAAGGCGGTCAAGACGCCTGCCGATTCGAAGATCGACGACGATTTCGCCAAGACGCTGGGTCTGGAAAGCGCCGACAAGCTCCGCGAGCTGGTGAAGGCGCAGATGGAGCAGGAAACCGCCGGCCTCACCCGCACCCAGATGAAGCGCCAGCTGCTCGACACGCTGGCCGCGGGCCACGATTTCCCCGTGCCCGAGCGGATGGTCGACGCCGAGTTCGAACAGATCTGGGCCCAGCTGACGCAGGAAGCCCAGCGCGAAGACGATCCCGAAGCCGCGATGAAGGAAATCGAGGCGGAGCGCGACGACTATCGCAACATCGCCGAACGGCGCGTGCGCCTGGGCCTGCTGCTGTCCGAGATCGGGCAGGCGAACAACGTCCAGATCACCAACCAGGAAATGTCGATGCTGATGCAGCAGGCTGCGCAGCAATATCGGGCCGAGGACCGCGAGCGGTTCATGCAGTTCATCCAGAACGATCCCATGGCCGCCGCCCAGCTTCGTGCACCACTGTACGAAGACAAGGTCGTCGACTTCCTGTTCGACAAGGCCGAGATCACCGACCGCGAAGTGACCCGCGAAGAGCTGGAAGCCGCGATCGAGGCCGAGGAAAGCACCGAGGCGGAAGCTGCCAAGGCCAAGAAGGCACCTGCGAAGAAGGCTCCGGCAAAGAAGGCTGCCGCTAAGAAGGACGACGCCAAGTCGGACGACAAGCCTGCGGCGAAGAAGCCCGCAGCGAAGAAGGCGCCCGCCAAGAAGGCAGCGGACAAGGCCGACACGAAGGCCGACGACGCGAAGGCCGATGCCAAGCCTGCGGCCAAGAAGGCTCCGGCTAAGAAGCCCGCCGCCAAGAAGGCTGCGAGCGACACCGCCAAGGAACCGGCTGCGAAGAAGGCTCCGGCGAAGAAGCCTGCGGCCAAGAAGCCCGCAGCCAAGAAGGCCCCCGCCAAGAAGTAAGGCACTGCACGCATGGGCCACGGCGGGCTCGGCCTCGCCAGCGACGCAGAGCGAGGGCAGGCAGGCGCCAATGTGCGCCTGCTGCTCGCCTTCGCGCTCATTGCGCTGCCCTACCAGGCGTCCGTCGCCTTGCAGGAGCGATTTGCTCCGGAGAGCCCTGCCGGACCGGCACTGATGCTGGTCGCTTTGCTCGCGTGCCTGCCCGCCGCGTGGATCGTGCGTGGCAGCCGTTTTTCCGCTTTCGGGCTGGGTCTGAAGCGCGGCTGGTGGCTGTTGCTCTTTGCCACGCTCTGCGTCGCATTCCTTGCCAAGCTGGCAACCATTCTTGCCGGATTGTGGCTTGGCTGGGCCGTGACATCGGCGCCGTCGCCTCTGCCCGATGCGGTTGGCATTGCCGCGCTGCTGGCGATCACCTTCATCCCGTCGCTGGTCGAAGACGTGATGACGCGGGGGATTCCGCTGGCGTCACGCCTGTACCGTTCGGGCCTGCTGCGTTTCGCGGCCATCAGCGCGGTGCTTTACACCGCCAATCACCTCTGGCGATTCGACTGGGGCGTTTCGGAGCAGGTGCGCCTGATGTGTATGGGCCTTGCTTACGCCGCGGCATGCTGGCGGTGGCGCAGCCTGTGGGCGGCGGTCGGCCTTCACTGGGGGTGGAACCTGGCCAATGCGCTCTCAGGGGCCGTCTGGCCCGTCGAATGGGCAGACGAGACCGCCATGCGCCTCGCCGCGGCGCTGGTGCATCTCGCCATCTTTGCGGCGATCGCGCTGTTGCCGGGCCGCAGTCGCCAGACTGAGCTCGACTGACTAGTCCGCGGGGTCGCCGGCCTGTTCCATCCAGCGCGTGAAATCGGGGGTGGGGATCGCCGCGCTGCGCGCCCGCTCATACGCCGCGCCGGCCTTCAGCACTTCCCAGTCCTGCCACTTCGCGCCGATGATCGAGAGGCCGATCGGCAGATCCTCTACCCCGCCCATCGGCACTGTCAGGTGCGGATAGCCTGCGATGGCCGCTGGGCTGCCGAAGCCGATGCTGCCATTGTAGTTGTCGCCATTGACGAGGTCGGTGGTCCACGCCGGGCCCATCGTCGGCGCGACGAGGAACTGCACGTCGTTCTCCGCAAGCAGCATGTCGATCCCGCGTTCGCCCGCCAGATGCACCGCATTCTCCCTCGCTGCTTCGTAGGCGGGGCGATCGGTGGTCTGTTCGGCCAGCTCGAAGATGCCCTGACCGAACCAGCGCAGTTCGGAATACCCGTGCCGTTCGTTGAAGGCGATTAGGTCTGCAAGGCTGCGCGGCGTCAATTTCTCGCGGCCCGTCACCGGGGGGATCGAACGCAGGTATTTGCCCATCTCCTCGCGAAGTTCGAACAGCAGCACGGTGAAGCTGTCGCGGTCCATCTCCTCGTTCGGCTCGAACTCGATTTCGACCAGCTGTGCGCCCGCCGCTTTCAGATCGGCGAGGGCCGCATCGAACAGGTCGGCCACATCGTCGCGGTCGCCCACCTGCTTGCGCATCACCCCGATCCGTACCCCCGCGAGCGAGGCGCTATCCAGACCCTCGGTGAAGTCGCGCTTGTGGTCGTCGGCCTCTGCGGTGGCGCTGTCCGCCGGGTCGCTGCCCGCAATCGCGGTGAGCAGCAGGGCAGCATCGGCAACGCTGCGCGCCATCGGTCCGGCGGTGTCCTGCGTGCTGGAAATGGGCACGACATGCGTGCGGCTGACCATGCCCACGGTCGGCTTGAAACCGACGATCCCGTTGATCGAGGCGGGGCAGGTGATCGATCCGTTGGTCTCGGTACCGATGGCAGCCCATGCGAACCCGGCGGCGACCGCCGCGCCGCTGCCCGATGACGACCCGCAGGTGTTGCGGTCGATCGCGTGCGGGTTGCGGGTGAGCCCGCCCACAGCGCTCCACCCGCTGGTCGATCTGAAATCGCGGATGTTGGCCCATTCGGACAGGTTGGTCTTGCCCAGCACAACGCCCCCCGCATCCCGCAGATTGGCGATCAGCGGCGCATCGCGGCGGGTCATGTTGCCTGCGAGAGCAAGGCTACCC
The DNA here is from genome assembly GCA_002729695.1 of Citromicrobium sp. Lineage (GTDB taxonomy): Bacteria > Pseudomonadota > Alphaproteobacteria > Sphingomonadales > Sphingomonadaceae > Alteriqipengyuania. The sequence goes on from PBYQ01000006.1 coordinate 3,883, forward strand.
GCAGTGGTCGGCAGCTCGCGGGTCTCGACATTGTCCTTCACCAGCACCGTGCGGCCCATCAGCGGAAGGCCCGCCTGCTCCGCCGCGAGCGCCTCTGCCGGGGCATGGGGATTGATCGCGATGACCGCGTTCAGCATCGGCCCGGCGTCGTCGAGCTTCGCAATCCGCTGGAGCTGCCAGCTGGCCGTGGCTCCGGCGTCTGCGGGGGCATAGACGATCGTCTCGTCGTCTCCCACCGAAGTCTGGGCGAGGGCGGGCGAGGCGGCGGCGAGGCCGAGCGCAAGGGCGGCGAGCGAGGAGAGTGTTGTCATGGGGCGCGAACCTGCGTCAGGTCCGCGCCCCCGTCAATTGGCCGAAAGCCCGTCGTGGGTTTAAGCAGAATGTCAGAACTTGCCGCTGACCGACAGACGGATGATCTGCGAGACTTCCGCTTCCATCTCTTCGCGGAACAGCAAGGGAGAGCGATCGCGCAGGTCGGTGTAGACGTAGCGCTCACCAAACGCGTGGCCGCCGCCGGTCGGGTTCAGGACGTTGAGGTTCACCGTCAGGCCCAGCACGTCCTTGTTCTCGACGAAGAAGAACTGGTAGACCGGGCCTTCCCAGTTGCGCCCTGTCTCGTAGAGCCGCACATAACGCTCGTTGGCGTTGATATCGATCCCCGTGCCGACTGCCCAGTTGCTGTCCGGAATGTCCCAGCGCAGCGTCGTTTCGTTGCTGTACCAGGTGTGGCCGCTGAACGGGCGATCCTCTCCCGTCAGCGGGTCTTTCAGCGAGGTCGCTTCGTAGGCGTTGCTGGTGGTCAGCTTGGCACCCTTCCACCCCAGCGGATCGAAATTGACCGTCGCGTTGAGGCTGAGGCCGAGCAGGCGCGCCGTGCCGTCGATATTGCCCGGCGACTCCCCGCCGGGGACCGGCACGATGTCGATATAGTCCTCGATCAGGCGGGCATAGGCACCCACCGTGGCCGAGCCCCAGGGGCCGAGGTTCTTCTTGACCTCCAGATCGGCTTCCCACGCCTGTTGCGGCACCAGCCTGATGTTGCCCGCGTTGTTGTTGTTGTCGTCGAGATCGACGGTGGCGAGGAACTGCCCGAAGGACAGCTGGCCGACCGTGCGCGCCAGCTTGAGCGAGACGTCGAGCCCCGGCTTGACCGACCAGGCGAGGTTCGCCGAACCCTTGGGACGCCAGAATTCGCGCGTCACGCCGCCCGTTCCGGTCTGCGAGAGGCGCGAAAATTCCGCGCCTCCCCCGAATTGCAGCGTCAGACCTTCGGCGAGCGTCCGGTTGTGCGTCAGGATCATTTCGTAGCGATCTTCGGTCACGCCGCCCGATCCGCCGGGGAAGGGCACACGGTCGAACACCCGATCTTCAGGCGGAATGTCCGAGTTTCCGGTGGCAGGGGGCACGAGCACGCCCACTTCGGCCTCCCGGTCCAGCCGGTTGAAGGCCGCTTCCGCGTCCAGTTCCCAGTTGCCGCCGAGCATATCCCACCGGTATTCGGCGCGGCCGATGCGTTCGCCGTACTTGCTGTCGGTGTAGAAGAGGCTCCCCTCGTCGGGGCGACCGTCTTCGTAGATGGATACCGATGTGGCAGGCCCGTCGCTCTGCTCGAACCGTTCGATCCCAATCAGCTTGAGTCGGCCGGGGCCGAAAGCGAAATCGACATCGGCGCTGATGTTGTAGTCGTAACCCTCGTCGCGATTGAGGAAGTCCCTGAAATAGGGAACGTCGCCCACCGGGGTGCGCCATTCGTAGTTGTAGTTCTTGCTGTAGTTCTGGCCGTAATCCGCGTTGATCGTGGCAACCATGCTGCCCGGGCCATCCCACTTCAGCCCGCCGCGTACCCGCGGGTATTCCCCGACATTCTTGATGAGGATCCGGCGCGTTTCGAGCAGGTTGTCGTCGGCATCGAAGATGCGCACGCCCGGCCCATCGCCTGCGCCGCCACGCCCCGCGCCATGCTGGAGCGCGGCGTTCCATTCGATATTGCCAGACTTGCCATTGATCGCGACCTCGCCGCTGCCCCAGCTGGGCGCGGCGAATTCGGGCCTGAACCTCATATTGTAGCTGAAGTTTCCGCTGATCGCGCCCGTTTCGATAATGACGTTGGCAACCTGACCGGAAAGGCCGGGGATGCCGAAAGATGCCCCATCGACGATTTCGATCCTTTGCACCTGCGTGGCCGAGGTGCGTGCCAGGCGGTCGACCGCACTGTCGGACTTGCTGGCGATACGTTCCCCGTTGATCAGCACATTTTCGGACGCCTGGCCGAGACCGCGCCCCTGATTCTGCTGGCTGATCTGGAAGCCGGGCACCTGCTCCAGCATGTCGAGCGCGGTATTCGGCTTGAAGCGTGCGAAATCCGCAGGCGTATAGACATGCTGGTCGGTGCCGTCGGACTCGACGACTACCGTCCCATCGGGCGGTGGAGCATCGCCGCTCGCATCCTGCGCGTAGGCAATGTGAGAGGTAGATGCAGCCAGCAGGGCTGCAAGGCTGGCGCGCGCCAAAATGCGACCGGTAGTACGAATGATCTGTCTCCCTCAACGCCCCCGTTGGCGACGGAAGTGGGGCAGGGAGATTTTCGTTTACAGCCGTAGTCGACAAAACGGCATAACGATCCGACTAGCGACAAGTCGCGTTGTAAGACGCAACCCAACCGCGGATCCGCGCTTGAACCGGCCCATGCGCAGCGGGCGGTCCGGCGCGCCGAATGGACGGCGCGCCGTTAGCTCGCTCAGCCGAAGGTCACGTCCTTGGCGCTGTCGATGACCGTGCCGAGGATGCCGTATTCCTTGGCTTCCTTGGTGTTCATCCAGAAATCCCGGTCGATATCCTTCAGCACCTTTTCGTGCGGCTGGCCTGTCGCTCCGGCGATCTTCTGCGCGATGCGTTCGCGCATCTTGACGATTTCCTGCGCCTGGATGGCGATGTCGCTCGCCGGGCCGCGCGCACCGCCGGAGGGCTGGTGAATCAGGAAGCGCGTATTGGGCAGGCAGAAGCGGCGCTCCGCCGGAACGCTAAGGAAGATATGCGTGGCGATGCTGGCTACCCAGCCGGTGCCGATCATCGCGACGGGCGAGGCGATGAAGCTGATCAGGTCGTGGATCGTATCGCCCGATTCGACGTGGCCGCCGGGTGAATTGACGATGACCCTGATGGGCTCGTTGCTGACATGGTCGAGATAGAGCAGCTGCATCGAAATGCGCTCCGCCATCTTCTGGTCGACGCCGCCGAAGATCAGCACGGTGCGCGCGTCGAGGAACTTGTTCATCATCGCCGCGCCGGCGTTGGAGATGTCCTTGTCCTTCTCCTCTTCGTCGTCGGCACGGAAGGGAAGGGGGTTGCTGGGCATCGGCATAATCGGGCTCCTTCGGCGCATCGCCTTTACAATTTCGGCTTCGCGCATGTTGTTGCGGCACAACTGGCGCGCGCGGGCTTTCCATTCAAGCCTTGATGATGAAAGGGTGAGCACAGATATAGGCGCCGACGAGAGATAAGGACCCTCCATGCAATTCGACGAATCCGGCTACTTCCGCGATCCTGCAACCGGTGCCCTGGTGCCCGTGGTGGTCGAACAGACCAGCCGTGGCGAACGCAGCTTCGATATTTTCAGCCGCCTGCTGCGCGAACGTATCGTGTTTCTTACAGGGCCTGTGGAAGACGGCATGGCCAGCCTGGCAGTGGCGCAGCTGCTGTTCCTGGAAAGCGAAAACCCTTCCAAGCCGATCAGCATGTACATCAACTCGCCCGGCGGGGTGGTGACGGCCGGCATGGCGATCCACGATACCATGCAGTACATCCAGCCGCGCATTTCCACGGTCTGCGTAGGCCAGGCCGCGTCGATGGGCAGCTTCCTGCTGGCCGCGGGCGAGCCGGGCATGCGGATTGCGCTGCCAAATGCGCGCATCATGGTCCACCAGCCTTCGGGCGGGGCGCAGGGCATGGCCTCCGACATCGAGATCCAGGCGCGCGAAATCCTGCGGATTCGCAAGAGCATGAACGATCTCTATGCCAAGTATACCGGCAAGGATCTGGCCGAAATCGAGGAAGCGATGGATCGCGACACCTTCCTCGACGCGAAGGAAGCGATGAAGTTCGGGATCGTCGACAAGGTGTTCGAATCCCGCCCGCAGGGCGATTCGACCGGCGAGGCCGAAGGTTCGGGCGGCGCGCCGTCCTGATCCGACGCCTTCATTCGCGTGGCGTGTTCGCCACAGGTAACTGATATTCCGGGCGCAAATTCGCCTGCGGAACAATGCGGAGGCGATTTTCAGGCCTTCGCAAGCATCTTCGTGCATGATCGCCACTGGTTGCATTGGCGTGCGCGAAAGTTACATTCGATAGGTTCCCCGCCGCTGCGGGGATTCGAGGACTACAGGATATGAGCAAATTGAGCGGAACGGATAGCAAGAGCACGCTGTATTGCAGCTTCTGCGGCAAGTCGCAGCACGAAGTGCGCAAGCTGATCGCCGGGCCGACCGTCTTCATCTGCGATGAGTGTGTCGAGCTGTGCAACGACATCATTCGCGAAGAGACCAAGGCGGGGCTGACCGGGCGCAAGGAAGGCGAAGTGCCTTCGCCGTCCGAGATTTGCGCCACGCTCAACGATTACGTCATCGGCCAGGATCGCGCGAAGCGCGTGCTCTCGGTGGCGGTCCACAACCACTACAAGCGGCTGAAGCACGCGGGCAAGCAGGGCGACGTCGAACTGGCGAAGTCCAACATCCTGCTCGTCGGCCCGACAGGTTCGGGCAAGACGCTGCTTGCGCAAACGCTTGCGCGCACCTTCGATGTGCCGTTCACCATGGCGGACGCGACCACGCTGACCGAAGCGGGCTACGTGGGCGAGGATGTGGAGAACATCATCCTCAAGCTGCTCCAGTCGTCGGACTACAACGTCGAGAAGGCCCAGCACGGGATCGTCTATATCGACGAGATCGACAAGATCACGCGCAAGGCGGAAAATCCCTCCATCACCCGCGATGTGTCGGGCGAAGGCGTGCAGCAGGCATTGCTCAAGCTGATGGAAGGCACCACCGCCAGCGTGCCCCCGCAGGGCGGTCGCAAGCATCCGCAGCAGGAATTCCTGCAGGTGGACACCACCAACATCCTGTTCATCTGCGGCGGCGCCTTTGCCGGCCTCGACAAGATCATCGCCGACCGCCTGCAGAAGCGCAGCATCGGTTTCGGCGCGCATGTCGCCGACCCGGACAAGCGCCGCATCGGCGAACTGCTCGAGAAGAGCGAGCCGGAAGATCTGCTGAAGTTCGGCCTGATTCCCGAATTCGTCGGCCGCCTGCCGGTGATCGCGACGCTGAACGACCTCGATGTCGATGCGCTGGTCACGATCCTGCAGGAACCGAAGAACGCGCTGATCAAGCAGTACGCCAAGCTGTTCGACCTCGAAGGCGTGGAGCTGACCTTCACCGACGACGCTTTGAAGGCGATCGCCGAGCGCGCGATCGAGCGCAAGACCGGCGCCCGTGGCCTGCGGTCGATCGTCGAGGGCCTGCTGCTCGACACGATGTACGACCTGCCCGACCTCGAAGGCTGCAACGAAGTCGTGATCGACAAGGACGTGGTCGAAGGCCGCAAGGAACCTGTCCGCGTGTTCGATGGCGAGGGTAAGCGCACGGCGTCTGACGCCGCCTGATTTGATCCTGTATGCACGAGTGTAGCGGCGCGGCTCGGCCCCGCGTCGCGTCTCGTGTTAAGCGAACCTGCTGCGGCCTGAGAGCTTTCTCTCTTCGCGCCGCTGCATTACCGTCGGCACAATGATTGGCCGCCATTCTCTTTTCGCTGGAATCCGCCCGTGTGCGGCACAAAAGTCCGCATGAAAAGGCTCTGTCTCGCGACGGTGACGACCGACAACTATCTTGTCGGTACGCTTGTCACGCTCCACTCTTTCTTTGCGACCAATCCCTGGTTCGATGGCGACGTGGTGCTGATAACCGAGGGGCTCAACGCATCGAGCCGGGCGCATATCGAAGCCATCGTCCCGCAGGTCCGCTATCATGCACCGTCGGCCGATCTGAACGCGCGTCTCGACACGCTCTATGCCAGCGATCCAGAGATGGTGCGCAAGCGACCCCGTTTCCATGCGATCGAGGCGTTCCGGCTGGAGGGTTACGAGCGGGTGCTGTTCATCGACAGCGACCTGCTGTTTCGCGGATCGATCGAGGGGCTCCTGTCGCACGAAGGACAGCTCGTCGCCTGTGGGGACGGCGCTTACTACAAGGGCAAGCGGCGCAGCTGGATGCCGGATACGCAAACGATTTCCACGTTCAATTCCGGTGTGATCTCGATTGCCGGATCGCTGATCGGGGAGGGTCATTATCTGGGGCTGCTGGATCTAATCGAGGGCGGCGATCCGGAAGTGCCGATCATGCACCTGACCGACCAGCTGGTCCTCAATATCTACTTCGCCGGGCGAGCGAGCCTTGCGGGTCCCGAGTTCAACTACCTGTTCGTACACGAGCAGGCGATCCGCGCGACAACCGGCGTTTCGCCTGCACAGGCGCGCGTGCTGCACTTCAATGGGCGGCACAAGCCGTGGGATGGCAATCAGGTGCTGCTGAATGGCGTGCGGCAACCCGCTTTCACGAGGGCCTGCATCCAGTGGTACGAGGCGCTCGAGGCGTGCCTTGCTAACCTCCACCTGCAAAAGATCGGGACGACCAGCGGCCCGGCGGACTGACGCGACACCGGGCCACCCCTGACCCTATCCGTCGGTGACTGCGAGACACAAAGAAACCCCGCCCGGCGAGAGGACCTCTCCGAGCGGGGCCCTGGTGCGACACCGGGCTGGGTTACCGGGGTGGAGACGCCGGTGTCGCTAGGGGAACTGAAATCAGCTCGGCATCGAAACCGTGTCGGTTACGTGGATGACGCCATTCGACTGGAAGACGTCGGCCTGCGTCACCGTGGCCATGCCGCCCTTTTCATCGACCAGTACGACATTGCCGCCCATCATCTTGGCGGTCAGCGTGCCGCCTTCCACGGTGGTCAGCTTGGCCATGCCGCCGCCCTGCTTGATCTTCATCATCAGGTCGCTTGCCGAAACGCGGCCGGGGACGACGTGATAGGTGAGAATCTTGGTCAGCGTCGCCTTGTTCTCGGGCTTCAGCAGGGTGTCGACCGTGCCTGCGGGCAGTTTGGCGAAGGCGGCGTTGGTGGGGGCGAAGACGGTGAAGGGGCCGGGGCCGGATAGCGTATCGACCAGTCCGGCGGCCTTCACCGCGGCGACCAGCGTGGTGTGGTCGGCGGAATTGACCGCGTTTTCGATGATATTGCGCGTCGGGTACATCGCCGCGCCGCCGACCATCACGGTGGTATCGGCGCTGGCGCTGGCCATCTCGCCGTCGTCCATCCCGTAGGAAGCGCAACCCCCGAGCAGGGCAGCGCTTGCAGCAAGCATAAGGGCGGCTTGTGTCTTTTTGGCGAACATCGTCGATCTCCTCTTTCAACAGGTCTCTGTCCCGTCGGTGAGGAGTTACGAAGCACGCCGCGCCACGGATGCAGCGCGACGCAGAATTTTTTGCAGGGTCAGGTTTTTTTCAGCTTCAGGTTTTTTGCAGTGTACCTTCGGCCACGACCGGGCCGGGCGCGGACTTGTCGGGTGCGCCGCCGAGCGGTTCGCGGCTGAGCAGGATCTGCGCCCCATCGCGCATCGATTGCGCCAGCCCTGCGTCGAGGTGGACCCGCTTCTGCGTTCCCGGAGCGACAACGCCCAGCGACTGCACCTGTGCGCCTTCACCTGGAGGCACAAGCCACAGCTCGTGATCGTGGACCCCGTCGGCGGTCAGTCCATCGGCAGCCACCAGCATATCGTCGCGCTCCGGCAGGAAGGTGACGCCGATGCGCAGCGGCGTATCCGCAATCGGGATCGACGCGACCAGTGGCGGGGCATCCGGAGCCGGAGCAGGCCGATCGTCCACCGTGTTCGCGACCGGCACGAACAGCAGCGCGAGCGCGGCGACAGCAGCGACCGCGCTGCCCGCAGCGATCCGCTGCCACAGCGTCACACGCCGTTGGAGGATTACCACGGGGCTGTCCTTCTCGGCAGCTTCCGCCAGCTCGCTCGCGATGCGATCCCACACCTCGGGCGAGGGGGCGGCGTCTGCGACGTCGTCGAGCAGCGGCATCAAGTGCTGCTCCCACCGGGAAACCAGCCCGGCAAAGGCAGGCTCGTTCGCCATGCGTCCGCGCGCGGCGAGCAGCTCCTCGCCTTCGAGCAGGCCCATCGCGTACTCGGCGGCAAGGCGCTCGTCGCCCTCCAGCTCGGGGCCGGTCATTTCGGGTCCGTTGAGATCATCGGCGCTCATTCGCCGCGCTCCATGCAATCGCGCAGGCGCGCCAGCCCGCGCCTGATCCAGCTTTTCATCGTGCCAAGTGGCACATCGCTTCGTTCCGCCAGCTCGGCGTAAGTATATCCGTCGAGGAAGGCGGTGCGGATCGCCCCGCGCTGCGGTTCGTCGAGATGATCGAGGCAGATGTGGACCCGCGCGGACCGTTCGGCGTCGATCAGCATCGCGTCGGCGGCCGGAGCGTCATCGGGCAGCTCGTTGGCCGTCTCGACCGGAACCGCACCGCGCCGCACCTTGCCCGTGCGCAGGCGATCGACCGCGCGGTTGCGCGCGAAGGTCGCCAGCCACGCGATCGGGCTGGCGCGCTTGGCGTCGTAGCGTGCGGCGTTGCGCCAGAGAGTGATATAAACGTCCTGCAAGGCGTCTTCGGCTTCTTTCCTGTCGTGCAAGATACGCAGGCAGATCCCGAAAAGCTTCACATTGGTGAGGCGATAGACAACTTCCAGCGCGTCGCGATCGCCGGCGGCCAGCCGATCCATCGCCGCTATCAGGCGGTTTCTGGCCTCGGGGCTCGATTCCTGCATTCGATCAACATCCCGCCTTGCAATCGCGCGTGCGCTCTATCTGCAAGGTGGTGTGGCCGATTTGGTGATCGTGCGAAAGCCTTTGTGCGAGTTGCGCGATGAACGCGTCGCCGGGATGGCCATCGGGCATCACCAGATGCGCGGTCAGCGCGGTCTCGGTCGTCGACATCGGCCAGATGTGCAGGTCGTGCACCTCGGCAACGCCGGGCTCGCGTTCCAGCGCCGCGCGCACGGCGGATTCATCGACCCCATCGGGAACGGCGTTGAGGCCGAGCTTCAAACTGTCGCGCGCCAGCCCCCACGTCCCCCAGCCGATCACCGCGAGGATGACGAGACTGGTCACGGGATCGAGCCACACTGCGCCGGTCAGCAGGATCGCGACGCCGGCGATCACCACCCCGACCGATACCAGCGCATCCGCGGCCATGTGCAGGAACGCGCCGCGTATGTTGAGATCGTCCTTGCGCCCGCGCACGAACAGCAGAGCGGTGACGGTGTTGATGACGATGCCGACGCCGGCGACCCAGATCATCGTCCAGCCTTCGGGCTCCACCGGGTTCATGAGGCGGTCGATCGTTTCGAACAGGATCGCGCCGATGGCGATCATCAGCAGCGCGGCATTGGCCAGTGCGGCGAGGATGGTGGAGCTTTTCAGACCATAGGTGAACCTGGGGGAGGGCGGCCGCTTGGCCGCCGCAGCCGCGCCCCAGGCAATCAGCAGGCCGAGCACGTCGGACAGGTTATGGCCCGCATCCGCGACCAGCGCCATCGAGCCGGAAATATAGCCGAACGCCGCCTCGACCGCGACGAACGCGGTGTTGAGCGCAATGCCGATGGCGAACGCGCGCCCGAAGTCGGCGGGTGCGTGGGAGTGCCCGTGCGCGTGGCCATGGTCGTGGCCGTGTGAATGATCGTGACCCAATGTGCCCCCTTGTCGTCGCGACCGATCGCGGGAAAATACCCGCGCCTCCTATCGCGCCTAAGCCGCTCATCCAAACTTTTTCTATGTTTTCAATATGATATGCCATACCATAACGAATGGATAGCATATCATATCATCGCTTGGCGGACCGACAAGTATCGGATGTTGCTCGCTATTCGGCGGGCGCGTTCACGACGTTCAGGTCGACCAGCCCGTAAATCCATTCGAGCAGGCCAAACTGCGATATCTGCTCCAAAGTCGAGTCATGCGCTCCGAATCGGAGCGCGAAGCAGGCTATTCATACACGCACGCGTCGAGGCCCTCGCGCGCCATTGTGCCGACAGATCGCGCCATGCGGTCGCCGTGGCGGCGCAGCCAGCCTTGCGGGTTCTTGACCTCGCGCTTCTTGGGGCTGGGCAGGGCGACGGCCATGCGCGCCGCCTCGCTCGGCGTCAGGCGATCCGCGCCGTGGCCGAAATAGCGCAGCGATCCGGCCTGTACTCCGTAAGTGCCGATGCCCGTTTCGGCGACGTTGAGATAGACTTCCATGATCCGCCGCTTGGGCCACAGGTTCTCGATCAGCACGGTGAACCACGCCTCCAGCCCTTTGCGGAAGAAGCCGCCGCCCTGCCACAGGAACACGTTCTTGGCGGTCTGCTGGCTGATCGTGGAGCCGCCGCGCAGCTTCTTGCCCTTGAGGTTGTTTTCCATCGCCGCCTGCATCGCGGCGTAGTCGAACCCGTTGTGCTCGCAGAAGTTCTGGTCTTCCGCCGCGATCACCGCGCGGACCATGTTGCGGTCGATATCGTCGAGGCTGCGCCAGTCCTTCGAATAGCCGTTCTCGTCCAGCGCCATCGTCCAGGTGACAGGCACGGGCACGAAGCGGAACGCAATCGTCATGAACAGGCTGAGCCCGATGAAGGTTGCGACCAGCGCGGTGAGGATCTGGAGGGCACGAAAGAACACGGGCGGCTATTTAGGGGGTGCGCCGCGCGCCGACAATCGTCCGGTTTCCTTACGACGCAATATGGCGCAGCGCCTTTCGCCGCCTACATAGCTGCGGGTAAGCAATCCACGAAAGGCACGGCGCATGAAGATTTCCGGCAACACCATCCTGATCACCGGCGGCGGCAGCGGGATCGGGCGCGAGCTTGCCCGCAAGTGGCACGATCTTGGCAACACCGTCATCGTCGCGGGACGGACGCTCGACTCGCTCGAAGAGACCGCCGCGGGCTATGAGAATATCCATCCCGTAACCCTCGACGTCGCCCAGCCCGACGACGTGGAGCGGTTCGCGAAGGAGATCGTCGAGCGCTTCCCCGCATTGAACGTCCTGTTCAACAACGCCGGGATCATGAAATACGAGGATATCACCGCATCGCGCGACCTTTCCGATGCGACGGCGGAGGTGACGATCAACCTGCTCGGCCCGATCCGGCTGACCGATGCGCTGATCGATCATCTCAAGACCCGCGACGATGCTGTGATCGTCAACGTGACCTCGGGCCTCGCCTTCGTTCCGCAGCCCAAGGCATCGACCTACTCCGCCACAAAGGCGGCGCTGCACAGCTACACGCTGTCGCTGCGCCAGCAGCTCAAGGGCAGCATCGAGGTGATCGAGCTGGCCCCGCCGGGCGTGCAGACCGAACTGACCCCGGGCCAGTCGGAGCGTGAAGGGTACATGCCGCTGGGCGCCTATATCGAAGAGGTGATGTCGCTGTTCCAGCAGCAGCCCACCCCGCAAGAGGTCTGCGTGGAGTTCGTCCGCCCGTTCCGCAACGCGGAGAAAGACGGCAAGGTCGACGACTTCATGGAAATGCTCGCCAACCGCTGACACGAAAAACGCCGCCCTGCACGATGGCGGGGCGGCGTTCTGTCTTGCCGGTGGCTATCCGAGGCGGGTTACGCCGCGATAGCCATCATCTTGTCGCTCGCGATGCGCTGCATCGCTTTCTGCAGCTTCTCGAACGCGCGCACTTCGATCTGGCGGATCCGTTCGCGCGACACGTCATAGACCTTACTCAGCTCTTCGAGCGTCTGCGGGTCTTCGGTCAGGCGACGCTCCGTGAGGATGTGCTTCTCGCGATCGTTGAGCGAATCCATCGCCTCCAGCAGCATTTCGTGGCGCACCTGCGCCTCCTGCGTTTCGGCGGTGGTCTCGTCCTGCAGCGGGCGATCGTCGGTCAGCCAGTCCTGCCACTGGCTGGCGTTCTCTTCCTCGCCGCGCATCGACACGTTGAGCGAGCTGTCGCCGCCCATCAGCATCCGGCGGTTCATGTTGATCACTTCCTGCTCGGGCACGCCCAAGTCGGTCGCGATCTTCTTCACATCGTCGGGGTGCAGATCGGTGTCTTCGTACGCGTCGAGGTTCTTCTTCATCCGCCGCAGGTTGAAGAACAGCTTCTTCTGCGCGGCGGTGGTGCCCATCTTCACGAGGCTCCACGAGCGCAGGATATATTCCTGGATGCTCGCCTTGATCCACCACATCGCGTAGGTCGCGAGGCGGAAGCCGCGATCGGGTTCGAACTTCTTGACGCCCTGCATCAACCCGACGTTCCCTTCGGAAATCAGGTCGGACACAGGCAGGCCATAGCCGCGATAGCCCATCGCGATCTTTGCCACGAGCCGCAGGTGGCTCGACACGAGCTGTGCCGCCGCCTCGGGATCTTCGTGTTCTTCGTACCGCTTGGCGAGCATGTATTCCTGCTCAGCCGTCAGCACGGGGAATTTCTTGATTTCCGACAAATAGCGGTTGAGGCTCTGCTCTCCGCCCAGTGCCGGGATGGCTACTGCCTTGCTTTTACTCACTTCGTCCCTAACCTTTCTGTGTCAGCCCATCCCCCCGTTTGGGACCCGAACCCCTGCTGGGCATTCGGGATGCTTGGGCCACACCTTTCCATATAGGCCGCTTTCCAGAATTTTTCGAGTTCTGTTCATCGATTTCAACGAGCGATTTCGTCGATCAGTTCCCCCATGTCCCGGGGCAGGTCAGCCCGAAAATCGAGCCGTTCGCCGGTTGCGGGATGGATGAAGCCGAGGCTGGCGGCGTGAAGCGCCTGCCGGTGAAAGCCCAGTTTCTCGAGGATCGGCCGCAAGGCCTTGGGATCGCGTCCATATTGTGGGTCTCCTATTAACGGATGACCTATTGACGCACAGTGAACGCGCACCTGATGCGTGCGGCCGGTTTCCAGCCGGCATTCAAGTTTGCTTGCAACGCCCCAAGAATCGATTGTCCGGTAATGCGTCACGGCATGTTTGCCGCGCGACGCGTCGGCGTGGAGAACCGCCATTTTCTTGCGGTCGCGATCCGACCGGCCCAGCCGCGCGTCGATGGTGCCGTCGGCAGGCTTCGGGCGGCCCGCGCAGATCGCGATATAGCGCCGCTCGATAGTGTGCTCGGCAAATTGTTTTGCGAGCCCTTCGTGCGCAGAATCAGTCTTCGCTACGACCAGCAAGCCACTGGTATCCTTGTCGATTCTATGGACGATGCCCGGGCGCTCGACCCCGTTGATGCCCGAAAGCCGGCCCCGGCAGTGATGCAGCAGCGCGTTGACCAGCGTCCCGTCGCGATTGCCCGCTGCGGGGTGGACCACCATGCCCGCAGGCTTGTCGATCACGATCAGATGCTCGTCCTCGTAAGCGATGACGAGCGGGATATCCTGCGGTTCGGCTTCGAGCGGGACGGGCGCGGGCAGGGCGATGGTGAACGGCGTTCCCGCCGCAACCTTGGCCGACGGCGATGTCGCGCGCTTGCCGCCCACGCTCACCTGCCCATCCGCGATCAGCCCCTTGATCCGCTCGCGCGAAAGGTCGGTGGCATCGGCCAGCGCCTTGTCGAGGCGGGAGGGGGCGGGGATGGTGCCGGTGAGGGTTTCGGCTTTGGGCATCCTGCGCCACTAGCTCAATTCGTCACCCCCGCGAAGGCGGGGGCCCGCTTCTTTTCGGTTGGTCGGTTTGATAAAGCGGGATTCCCGCATTCGCGGGAATGACGACAGGGGGAATTCGTGATCCTGATAACGCACGCGAGCCTCGACGCCATCTTCACCCAAGCCGCCGAAGCCCACCCCCACGAATGCTGTGGGCTGCTGCTGGGGGAGGGCGGTCGGATCACGCATGCGCACCCCACCGCCAACGTCCACCCCGACCCCGCCACCCATTTCGAAATCGACCCAGCCGCACTCATCGCTGCCTACAAGGCCGAGCGGGAAGGAGGGCCGCGCATCTTGGGCTATTATCACTCGCATCCCAACGGGCGCGCCGAACCCTCGCCGACCGACCGGGCAAGCGCGGCGCATGACGGAAAAGTCTGGGCGATCGCAGCGAATGGGCAGGTTCGCTTCTTCCGCGATGGGGAGGATGGATTCGAGGCGCTTTCCTACGAAGTCGCGCCGCGCTAGGCAGGCGGCGATGACCTATTTCCCACCCCAATATTCCGCCCGGTTCGTAGCGCGCCCAGCGCGCGCCGCTTTTTCGGCCCCTGGACACTGTGTCAGGTGTGTCAGCGCGCAGAAAACGGGAGCTTTCGCATGAGCGAGACCGATCCTCTTCTGCTCGCCAGCCAGCTATGTTCGCGGCTGTGCCACGACATGCTCAGCCCCGTAGGTGCGCTTTCCAACGGGCTTGAGCTGCTGGCCGACGAGAAGGACCCGCAGATGCGCCAGCGCTGTTTCGAGCTGCTCGAACAGAGCGCACGGACGAGTGCGGCCAAGCTCAAGTACTTTCGCCTCGCCTACGGGGCCGCAGGCGGCTTCGGCGAGCAGGTTTCCATCGACGAGCCCAAGGCCGTGATCGAGACGCTGGCCGCCGATGCCAAGCGGGTCCAGCTGCGCTGGCAGGTGGCCGCGCCGACCCTGTCGAAGTCCGCCGCCAAGGTGATGCTCAACCTCGCGCACATCGGGCTGGATGCGCTGGTGCGCGGCGGAACGCTCGACATCGGGGTGGAGGAACGCGACGACGTGACCGAAATCGTGGTCCGCGCCACCGGGCCCAAGATCGCCTTCGATCCGACGATCGGTGATGCGCTGGGCGGCAGGCTCGATCCTGCGGAACTGTCCGGCCGCACCGCGCCCGCACACCTGCTCTCGCTGATTGCGGAGCGCTCCGGTGGGCAAATCCAGACCCACGCCGAAGGCGACGCCCTGCTGCTCGGCGCCACGCTGCCGCACGTCGATTGAGCGGGGCGGCATGAAGGGAGAGGGCATGAGCGAGCTGGTTCACCACGAGAGGCTCTCGCCCAATTACGACGAACGTCACGCGCCCGTTTCCATGGTGGTGATCCACTATACCGAGATGGAAAGCGCAACCGCGGCGATCGACCGGCTGACCGATCCCGAGAGCAAGGTCTCCGCGCACTACGTGATCAGCGAGGGTGGCGAGGTGACCCGGCTGGTACCCGAAGACAAGCGCGCGTGGCACGCGGGCGTTTCCTACTGGCGCGGCGAATCCGATGTGAACGGGATCAGCGTTGGGATCGAGCTGGACCATCCCGGCCATGCACTCGGCTATCGCGAGTTCTCCGAGGCGCAGATCGGTGCGCTGTTGCCGCTTTTGCACTCGATCGTGAAGCGGCACGATGTCCCGCGCGCCAACGTGGTCGGCCATTCGGACGTCGCTCCGCATCGCAAGATCGACCCGGGTGAGCTGTTCCCGTGGGCAAAGCTGGCCGAACACGGGCTGTGCCTGCCGCGTCCGACCAAGCTGGAGCTGGGCGATCCGTTCGACAACGACGGTGCCTTCTACCTCGCGATGGAGCGATTCGGATACGACATCAGCGACGGGCGCAAGTCGGTCGAGGCGTTCCAGCGGCGCTGGCGGCCCGAGCTGATCGACGGCGTTATCGACGGCGAGATCCGCGCGATCCTGTTCCAGCTGCTGCTCGACCGCGACCGGGGGCTGGCGCGGTAGCTGCGGCGCGATTGCGCTTGGCTATCGGGCCGGGCTTGCCTATCTCGCCCGGTGCCAGGAGGCTGGGCAGCCGCGTCGCTTATGTGCCGAGGAAAGTCCGGGCTCCACGAAGCAAGGGTGGCGGGTAACGCCCGCCGGGGGCGACCTCAGGGAAAGTGCCACAGAGAGTATACCGCCGATGGCCCCTAAAAGGGCACAGGCAAGGGTGAAAGGGTGCGGTAAAAGCGCACCGGGGGCTTGGTAACAGGTCCCGTCATGGCAAACCCCACCCGGAGCAAGGCCGAATAGGGATCCCGCGCCAGAAATGGCAGGAACGCTTCGTTCCGAGGAGGTCTGGGTTGGCTGCTCGAGCGCGTCGGCAACGGCGCGCCTAGATGAATGGCTGCCCCCTGCCGTTTTGCGGCAGGGACAGAACCCGGCTTACAGGCCTCCTGGCACCTTATTCCCGGCCGACGCTGGTGTAGTGGAACCCCGCCTCGCGAACGTCGGCGGGGGTGTAGATGTTGCGCAGGTCGACCAGCACCGGCGACTTGGCGAGTTGCTTGACCCGTTTGAGGTCGAGCGCGCGGAACACGTCCCACTCGGTGACGATGACCACCGCGTCTGCGCCTTCGATGGCGGCATAGGGATCGTCCTTCATCTCCACCTCGGGCATCAGCGGGGCGGCGATCTCCATCCCTTCGGGATCGTACGCGGCGATCTCGACACCGGCATCGGCGAGCGTTTGCGCCACCGCGATGGCGGGCGAATCGCGCATGTCGTCGGTGTTCGGCTTGAACGTCAGGCCAAGCATCGCGACCCGCTTGCCCCGCGCCGCATCGAGCCCGCCGAGCGCATCGACCACCTTGCGGCCCATCGCGCGCTTGCGGCTGTCGTTGACCTTCACCACGGCTTCCACGATCCGCGTGGGGCTGTCGTAATCCTCAGCGGTCTTGAGCAGCGCGAGCGTGTCCTTGGGGAAGCACGACCCGCCATAGCCGGGCCCTGCGTGGAGGAACTTGGAGCCGATGCGGTTGTCCATCCCGATCCCGCGCGCGACATCCTGCACGTTTGCGCCGACCTTCTCGCACAGGTCGGCGATCTCGTTGATGAAGGTGATCTTGGTCGCGAGGAAGGCGTTGGCAGCGTACTTGATCAGCTCGCTGGTCCGGCGACCGACGAAGAGGATCGGCGATTCGTTGAGGAACAGCGGGCGATAGACTTCGCGCATTACGTCACGCCCGAAATCGTCCTCGGCCCCGATCACGATCCGGTCGGGCCGCTTGAAATCGCCGATCGCGGCGCCTTCGCGCAGGAATTCCGGATTGGAGACGACCGCGACCTTCAGGCCGCGATCTCGCACCGCTGCACTCTCCAGCAATATCCGCTCGACCTCGTCGCCGGTGCCGACGGGCACAGTCGATTTGGTGACGACGACCGCGTCATTGACCAGCGATTCGCCGACTTCGCGGGCGACGGCATGGACGAAAGACAGGTCTGCGTGGCCATCGCCCCGGCGGCTGGGGGTGCCCACCGCGATGAAGATGGCGCCCGCTCCCTCTATCCCTTCGGCGAGATCGGTCGTGAAGGTAAGGCGCCCGGCGCGCGCGTTGCTGTCGACAAGCGCATCCAGCCCCGGTTCGTAGATCGGCATGATGCCTTCGCGAAGACGTTCGATCTTCGAGGCGTCCTTGTCGATGCACACGACATCATGGCCGAAATCGGCGAAACAGGCCCCCGAGACGAGGCCGACATAGCCCGACCCGACCATTGCGATTTTCATGCGTTTAGACCTTTCATGTCTCGTCGCCCCATTTTTCGATCGACACGGAGTCTTCGCCCGCCTCGTCGTCTGAGGTTTGCCTTGCTTGTATGAAGCGCTGCGTCTCGCCTTCCAGCACCAGCGCAGTCAAGCGCCCAAACCGGAATGCGCCCGTGTCGACGCCGATGCGATGCGGCCGATGCTCGACCGTTTCGAAAATCGTGTGACCGTGGACGATCACTTTCTCGAACGGCGAATCATGGCCGAGGAAGCGTCCCCTGATCCAGAGCAGGTCCTGGCGCGTCTGATCGTCGAGCGTGCGAGTGGGTTCGACCCCGGCGTGGACGAAGGCATAGTCGCCGGCAATGATCAGTTCCTCGAACCCGGCCAGGAACTCCCGATGCTTGCGGGGCACCGCCTTCCGGACGCGTTCCTGCAACTCTTCGAGGGAAAGCTTGTTGTAGTCGCGCCGAGTGATCCCGTAACTCAGGATGGTCTCACGACCTCCGTGCTTCAGGAATTGTCGCAGGACCTTGAGATCGTCGAGGCTGTCCAGGAACATTTGTTCGTGGTTCCCGGCGAGGTAGCGGACCTTGCGCTGTTTGCCCCAGTCGCGGGCGCGCGCCACTACCTCTGCGCTTTGCTTCCCGCGGTCGATCAGATCGCCGAGAAGGATGATCGTTGTGTCCGCCGCAGGGGCCTCCGCATCATCCTCTTCGATCGCCTCGATCAGCGCTTCAAACAGGTCGTAGCATCCGTGGATATCGCCGATCGCATAATAGCGCGTACCCTCCGGCACCGAAGGTCGCGGAGCGGCGGGCGCTTTGCGGAAAAGGTTGCGAAAGGGCTTCAGCATGAGTTCGCGATTGGACTGTCAGAGGTTCGCGGGCGTGTCCTTGCACATGATCGACAGCGCGCTCGTGTCGCGGCAGATAGGCTGTTGAGGCCGCAACCGCAACCCGGCGATCAGGGCGTGTTCGACCGTGCGTCCTCGTAAATCTGCTTCTCTTCCGGGTGCTTCGTGGTGATCCGCAGGGCGATATAACCGATAACGGCGGACACGATCGAGCCGAGCAGGATGCCGATCTTGGCTTCCTCCACGAACAGCCGGTTGCCCTGGAATGCGAGTTCGCTGATGAACAGCGACATCGTGAAACCGATCCCGGTCAGGATCGAAACGCCCCAGATTTCCATCCAGCTTGCGTTTTCCGGCTTCCTCGCGATGCCGAGCTTCACCGCCACGACGATAATCGTGAAAATGCCGAGCTGCTTGCCCACGAACAGACCGGTGGCGATCGCAAGCGGCAGCGGCGCGAAGACCTGTTCAAGACCCATGTCGAGGAAGTGCACGCCGGCATTCGCGAAGCCGAAGATCGGGACGACGAGATAGGCGCTCCACGGTGCCAGCCCGTGTTCGGCCTTTTCCAGCATGGAATGCCCGTCGGAATCGCGCATCGGGATCGTCAGCGCAGCGAGTACGCCGGCGATGGTCGCGTGCACCCCGGAGAAAAGCACCGCGAACCAAAGCGCGACGGCCATCAGGATGAAAGGCCAGAAATGCTTCACGCCGAACCTGTTCATGCCGACCATGACGCCGAAAAGCGCGATCGCGACGGCCAGCCACATCACGTCGAGATGGGCGGTGTAGAAGATCGCGATAACCAGCACAGCGCCGATATCGTCAACGATGGCGACAGTCAGCAGGAATAGCCGCAGCGAGGCCGGGACCCGGCTGCCGAGCAGGCCCAGCACACCCATCGCGAATGCGATGTCGGTCGCAGCGGGGATCGCCCAGCCGCGGATCAGTTGAGGGTCGGCGTTGCCCGCGATGGTGACGTAGATTAGCGCCGGAGCCGCCATGCCCGCGGCAGCAGCCATGATCGGGAGAGTACGCTTGTCCGCGCTCGACAACTCGCCGCAGATCAGTTCCCGCTTCACCTCGAGACCGACGACGAAGAAGAAGATGACCATCAGGCCATCGTTGATCCAGAGGTGCAAAGTATTGAGGTAGAAGGTGTCTTTCGACCACAAATAGCCGTTGAACAGCCTTTCGTAATCCTCCGCCAGCGGCGAATTCGCGACGACCATCGCGGCGGCCGCAACCAGGATCAGGAGAATGCCCGCCGATGCGTCGCTGACGAACAGCGCGCGGACAGGGGCGAAGGCGCGGCGAATGGGTTTGCGGATCGGTTCGAGCATGCGGCACCTCTTTATCAAACTCTCGCGCGTTGCAAGGCCCCGCTGCCTTCGATAGGCTGCATCTACGGGGGTAAAGGGGTATCGTGGGATGCTAGGCGCGGCATTTACGCCACTCGACTGGCTGGCCGTGGTTCATCGCGAACTTCTCCTCTTTTCGTGCCTGTTCTTCGCGCTCGGCTCGCTCGACGAATTCGCGATCGATATTCTCTACCTGGCTGGACGGTTGAGCGGGCGTATCCGAACTCCGGTGATCGACCGTCAGGATGTGGAGGGTCGCGACCTTTCGGGGCCTGTCGCGGTGATCGTGCCTGCCTGGCGTGAGGAGGAAGTGATCGGCGCGACCATGCGCCATCTTCTTACCGCGTGGCCGCAAGAACAGATGCGGCTGTATGTCGGCTGCTATGCGAATGACCCGGCGACGATCGCGGCTGCGGCTCGCGCGGCGCGTGGGCGTGCCAGAGCACGGATCGTGATCCACTCCGGACCCGGCCCGACCACCAAGGCGGACTGCATGAACCGCGTCTATCGCGCGATCGAGGAAGACGAGCGGCGCGAGGATATCCGTTTCCGGATGGTGGTGATCCACGATGCCGAAGACATGGTCGATCCAGCTGCACTGCCGCTGTTCGACGCAGCCATCGCGAAGGCTGAACTGCTGCAGATACCCGTCCTGCCGTCACCTCAGGCGCCGTCGCGTTGGGTATCAGGGCACTACATGGACGAATTTGCCGAAGCCCACGCCAAGGCGATGGTCGTGCGAGACTGGCTGGGTGCCGGGATCCCATCGGCAGGGGTGGGCTGCGCGATCGCGCGCGATCGTCTGGCGATCCTCGATACGCGATCGGAGCGGCGCGGTCCGTTCGATGCCGACAGTCTGACCGAAGATTACGAACTGGGGTTGAGAGTGGCGGAAGCGGGCGCGAAGGTCGCGTTTCTCAGAGTGCGCGGGAGCGACGGGCGACTGGTGGCAACGCGTGCCTTCTTTCCCCGACGGCTTGAAACTGCAGTGCGGCAAAAGACCCGCTGGGTCTGCGGGATCGCGCTGCAAGGGTGGGATCGGATGGGCTGGAGCGGCGGCATCATCGACGGCTGGATGCGGCTGCGCGATCGACGCGGGCCAATGGCAGCATTGGTCCTGTTTGCCGCCTATCTCCTGCTCATCTTGAGCGCGGTTCTGCTGGTCGCGCAACACCTCGGATTGGCACGTTCGCTGGCGCTCACGCCGCTGATCGGGACCTTGCTGGTCACCAATGCCGTCAGTCTTGTCTGGCGCTCCGCCTTTCGTGGCATCTTTACTGCGCGCGAATACGGGGCGGAGGAGGGCGTTCGCGCTGTCCTTCGGATACCTCTGAGCAATTTCATCGCGATTTTGGCGGGCCGCCGCGCGGTGGTGCAATATGTCGCAAGCCTGCGCGGCGCGATTGTGACCTGGGACAAGACCGAGCATCGCGGCCATCCTTCACTCGTGCCCGGTACATCTGCATGAACGCGGGGAGGCGATCGGAGGGGCGCGGCGTCGGGCGGCCATTGATAGCGGCGATGGCGCTCCTGTGCGGGTGGGTGGCAATCCGGGCGAGCACTTGGGAGCCACCGTTTCCGCTTCCCGCTCGGGAGGTCCTGTTTGCGCAGGCCGAGGTAAATACGCCGAGACGGTCCAAGGTGAGCCTCGCGGACGGTCCGCCCAGCAACTCGGTTGCGAAAGCGCGTCATGCAGGTCCGTTGACGCCGCTTCGCTACAAGCTCGGCGCTCGAATTCCCGGTGGTGCCAGCGGAGGGGGAACGGCGGCCTGGGCTGCGTTCGTGTCTGGCGGGCCCAGCGGGCCGCTGATCTCGGCGCGTGCGGGTGTGATGGCCCGCCACCAGGCATTGTTCGCCTCGGCGATGTCCTACGCGCCGGGCTACGACATGCCAATTCTTCCCAGTCTCGCAAACCCGGCCTTGATGACACCGGGCAAGGGTGGCGGCAGGCTCCCGCTGGGAGGGCGAGCCGTAACACCTGACATCGCTGCAGGTGCGCCGGTGGCAACTCAGTCCAACGCGGGGCGTGCCGAGCCGGGGAGATGGTCCGGCGACGCGTGGTTCATGATTCGCGAGGGGCGGACCTACCCGCAGCTGACAGGCGTAAATCCTGCCAGCTACGGCGGAGATCAGGCGGGCGCAGTCGTTCGCTATGCGCTGGCACCCAATTCACGGTTGGCTCCCAACATTTATGGCCGGGCAAGCAAGGCGCTGGTTTCTGGAGGCGAAAGCGAGGCTGCCGCTGGCGCCAGCGTGAGCTTGGCGCGCAGCTTTCCATTGCGGGTGCACGGCGAGGTGCGGGTGACAGATCGAACCGGGGGCGCCGAGGTCAGGCCTGCCGCGTACGTCGTCACCGGTTTGCCGAGACGCCCTGTAGGGCCGAATCTTGAGGCGGATGCCTATCTTCAGGCAGGGTATGTTGGCGGAAAGTTCGACACGGGCTTCGTCGACGGCAAGGCAACGTTGCAGGCGCCCGTTCTTGGCAGCGATCATTCGCGTTTCACGATCGGCGGCGGGGCCTGGGGCGGGGCCCAGCGTGATGCATCGCGGCTGGATATCGGCCCGACTGCGAGCGTGAACCTATCGACCGGCGGCACGGCTTTGCGCGCTTCGGCCGACTACCGGATCAGAGTCGCCGGGGACGCCAGACCGGGCAACGGGGTGGTGGTGACGCTGGCAGCTTCGTTCTGAAGCGATTGGCGGCGAATTTCTCGGCCTGCGCGCTTTATGAGAGGATGCGAAAAGGCTAGGGCTCGCAGCGCCCATGGACGTCTACCTCCCCATCGCGAATATGTCGGTCAACGGACTGCTGCTCGTCGCGCTCGGCGCGCTGACAGGCATCCTGTCGGGCCTGTTCGGCGTCGGCGGTGGATTTCTGACCACTCCGCTGCTGATTTTCTGCGGTGTCCCGCCAACCGTAGCCGCCGCATCCGCCGCGACGCAGGTGACCGGCGCTAGCGTATCGGGCGTTCTCGCGCATAATCGCAGGGGCGGAGTCGACTACCGCATGGGTAGTGTGATGGTGGTCGGCGGGATCATCGGTGCGCTGATCGGATCGCTGCTGTTTCGCCTGTTCCAGTCGCTCGGCCAGATCGACGTGGTCATCAGCATTCTCTACGTCTTCATGCTCGGCTCGATCGGGTCGCTGATGATGCGCGAGGCGCTGGCTGGCCTCAATATCCGCCAGTCGAAGAGCCAGCAGCGCGCCGCGAAGCGCAGGCACCATCCGCTGGTCGCCGCGCTGCCCTATCGCTGGCGGTTCTACGCCTCGGGCCTCTACATCTCCCCTCTCGCGCCGCTGCTGCTGGGGACGGGCGTGGGCATCCTGACGATGCTGATGGGCGTGGGCGGCGGCTTTCTGCTGGTCCCGGCCATGCTCTACATCCTCGGGATGAGCGGCAAGGTCGTGGTTGGCACATCGCTCTACAACATCCTGTTCGTCACCATGGTCACGACCATGACGCACGCGTTGACGACCAAGGCCGTCGATCTCGTTCTCGCCGCGATGCTCCTCCTGGGATCGGTGCTCGGCGCGCAATTCGGCACCAGGATCGCGCTGATATTCAAGCCGGATCTGCTGCGTCTCGCGCTGGCGACCACCGTATTGGTGATGGCCTTCCTGATGTTCTACGGCCTCAGCATCCAGCCCAACGAAGTGTACTCGGTGATCGATCTGTGAGTGTGGCGCGCACTTGGCGCCTCGCGCTTGCGGCGGCAGTACTGATCGGCTGGACGCCGAGCGCTCTGGCTCAGCGCGACCCGGTTCTCGTGCCCGAAGTTTCGCAGAAGGAAGTGCAGGTTCGCCAGGGATTTACCGGCACCGACCTGCTCCTGTTCGGGGCGGTGATCGACCCGCAGCAGCGTGCCGGAAAGTTCGATGTCATTGTGGTGCTCAAGGGGCCGGCGGGGCCGATCCGGCTGCGCGAGAAGCGGCAGATCGGCGGCATATGGATGAATGCGGACAGCACCGCATTCCGTTCTGCGCCGAGTTTCTTCGCCGTCGCTTCCAGCAGGCCGATCGACCAGATCGTGGATGAACGAACCGCTGCGATCTTCGAGTTCGGGACCGATTTCATCCAGCTCAGCCCGTCTGGGTCGATCGACCTCGAAGAGCAGGCACGGTTTCGTGCAGGGCTGGTCGATCTGCGCGAGCGGCAGGGGCTTTACCAGACGATCGAGGACGGGGTCAGCTTGCGCGAAGACGTGCTCTACCAGGCGCGCATTCATCTGCCCTCCAACGTGCAGACCGGCAACTACACTGCCGAGACCTTTGCGGTGCGCGATGGCCGCGTGCTGGCATCGGCGGTCGCCGATGTGGAAGTGCGCAAGGTCGGTTTCGAGCGGTTCGTGGAGGTCTTCGCCGACCGGCAGCCGTTCTTTTACGGAATGGTGGCGATCATGCTCTCGCTGTTCATGGGCTGGCTCGCCGGAAGGCTTTTCAACCGGGGCTGACCTCTCGAGGATCGCCGCTATGTGCTCGAATTGACGCGATTTTAACCCTGCTCCGGGTAGGTCGGGCCGTGGCCGAACGCATAACGGGACGGCCAGAGGGGCGACGAATTTGTCATGACGGACATCGCGGGGCAGAGTTTCAGGGAAGCGATCGACGCGGCTCCCTACGCGGAAGACGGCGATCGCTCGCCGACGCCTGGCAACGCAGACCAGCCGATCGGCGTCGTGCTCGACGTGGTCGGCGCGGGTGCGACCATCGCGCTCGATACAGAGCGTCTGGGGCAATGCGCCTCGGACGAAGATCTCGCAATCGCTCTGGCGGGCCAGGTGGGCAGCCAGATCAAGATCCGCGCGGGCGAGAACTGGTTGCTCGCAAACATTCGCAACCAGCGGCAGGATCGGCGCGGAACCGGCGGGATCATCGCCGAAATCGACTTTCTCGGTGAAGGGGCGGAAGAAAAGCTGACCGGCCGCATTCGGGGTTTCCGGCGCGGCGTCACCCGCTACCCCACACCCGGCGGCATGGTCTTTGCCGCGAGCAGTAGCGACCTGAAGCAGGTCTTCGCGGGCGACGGGCGTGCCTTCATCGAAGTCGGCACCGTCTTCCCCACACGCGATATCCGCGCCGGGCTCTATATCGACCAGTTGCTGGGCAAGCACTTCGCGTTGCTTGGCTCCACCGGCACCGGCAAGTCGACCACAACCGCCCTGATGCTGCACCGGATTTGCGAGGCATCGCCGCAGGGGCACGTCATCATGATCGATCCGCATGGCGAATATGCCAGTGCTTTCGGGTCGAATGGCGCGCTCCTCGATGTGGGCAACCTGCGGATGCCGTATTGGTTGATGAACTTCGAGGAGCATTGCGAAGTCCTGCTGACCAGCCGCGGTAACGACCGGCAGGTGGATGCGGACATCCTTGCCAAATGCCTCCACGCGGCGCGCAGCAAGAACCGGCTGGCCGAGAGCATCGGCAAGGTCACCGTCGATTCCCCGATACCCTACCTCCTGTCCGACCTTTCCGCCCAGCTGGTGAAGGAGATGGGCGATCTCGAAAAGACGAGCGGCATCGCGCCCTATATGCGGATCAAGACCAAGCTCGACGACCTGAAGACCGATCCGCGTTACCAATTCATGTTCTCCGGCATGCTGGTGGGCGACACGATGGGCGAATTCCTCTCCCGCATCCTGCGCCTGCCGACCGATGGCAAGCCGATCTCCATCATCGACGTTTCGGGCGTGCCGTCGGACATCACCAGCACGGTTGTCGCGGTGCTCAGCCGGCTGGTGTTCGATTATGCCACCTGGGCGCGCGAAGAGCGCACGCGGCCGATCCTGCTGGTGTGCGAGGAAGCGCACCGGTATGTGCCGAACGAGAAGCACTTCGACGAATCTTCGGTCGGCAAGGTCCTCAGCCGGATTGCCAAGGAAGGCCGCAAGTACGGCATCGCGCTGGGCCTGGTGACGCAGCGCCCGTCAGACCTTGCCGAGGGCGTGCTCTCGCAATGCGGCACCATCATCTCGATGCGGCTCAACAACGAGCGCGACCAGGCCTTCGTGAAGGCGGCCATGCCCGAAGGTGCGCGCAGTTTCCTCGACACGATCCCCGCGCTGCGCAACCGCGAGTGCATCATCTGCGGGGAGGGGACCGCTGTGCCGATGCGCGTCACCTTCGATACGCTCGAAGTGGCGAAGCGTCCGGCCTCCGACGACCCGAGTTTCAGCGCCCTATGGCGCGAGACCGGCGGCGAGGAGGAAGCGATCGAGCGCATCGTCCATCGGTGGCGCAGCCACGGGTAAAACCTGCCCCTCGTCATTGCGAGGAGCGCGGCAGCGCGACTTCGCGACGACGATGGTCACGTACCTCGCGT
This sequence comes from Citromicrobium sp., assembly GCA_002729695.1. Classification (GTDB taxonomy): domain Bacteria; phylum Pseudomonadota; class Alphaproteobacteria; order Sphingomonadales; family Sphingomonadaceae; genus Alteriqipengyuania. The sequence goes on from PBYQ01000006.1 coordinate 29,883, forward strand.
ATCGCCAAAAAGGTGGATGTGCAGCCGGTCCGACAGGCGGAAACCATGTTCGAGGCAGAGCGGCACCAGCCATTCCTGCCGGGCGCGCAAGGTCGCGCCGTCGGTGCCTTCTGCCATCAGGAACACGCGGCCGCGGGGCAGCGCATTGGCCCGCACGACCTCGCGGACTTCCTCGACATCGGCAGGTTCTGCGACCACGAACTTGAAGAACGCGCGCCCGTCGCTGGCATAGCGGCGCAGCACGCCGGGCACGATCGCCAGCTCGCGGGCATTGCCCGAATGCGTCAGCTTGGGGCTGATGTTGAACTGGTCGACCCACACCTCGAGCTTGGGCGGGGGGAAGGCGGTGCCGTTGGTTTCGATCTCCACGGTCATGTCGGGCAGCGCGGCGAGCAGCTGCGCCAACCCAGCCGCCTGCAACATCGGCTCGCCCCCGGTTACCACCAGTCGCCGCTGGCCGAGCGCGGCGATCCGCGCGGCGACGTCCTCCACCTCCAGCGTGACCTGATTGGCCTTGCGGTCGAATGTCTCGCCCGAACGGTGCGGGCGCTCGTCGCCCTCGAAATGCCAGGTATAGGCCGTGTCGCACCACACGCAGGCGAGGTTGCAGCGCGACAGGCGAACGAAGGCGGTCGGTTCGCCCGAGCTCGGCCCTTCGCCCTGTACGGACGCGAAAATCTCCGGTCCGCCGGTATCGTCGGTAGCGAGGACTAGATTCATGCGAGGCGGCCTCTGACACACCTGACACAGTGTTCAGGGGTGAAAAAACGTCTCGTCCCGCAGGCTTGCGGAATGCGGGTCGGGGAGGCTTTGTGGAGGGGCGTCATAGGGTGGTCATGGCAGAAATGCCGGCAGTAGGAAATTCGCCGTTCGTCGATCGAGCGAACCTGCTCGAACGTACCCTCAGTCCCACTGCGCAGGGTCCAGCGCCAGCAGCGTTGCCAGTTGCTCATAAAGCGCGGGCATCTGGTCGCGCATCGCGCGAGGCCGTTCGAAGAAGGTGACGATGGCTTCGGCGAAGAATTCCTGATGGCTGGTGGCCCCGTACGGGTCGATCAGCGTGGGCTCCCCGTGTTGAACGCGCTGGACCTGATCCTGAAAGGCATCGAGCATGGCCTTTTCCCATCCCGCATAGGCCTGCCCCTTGCGTAGCAGCGGTATGCCGTTGGTGTGGCCGGATAGGCCATCCAGCTGGTGCGCGAATTCGTGGATCACCACGTTGTGCCCGTCTTCGGCGTCGAGACCGCCGTGCAGCGCGTGGTCCCATGACAGGATCACCGGGCCGCGTGCCCAGCTCTCACCCAGGGTCGCGTGGCTGTTCTCGTGGACGAACTGCCCGTCGTGCGTGTTGCGGTTGGTGAGGAAGGCCGACGGGTAGATCAGCACGTTCCTGAGCGTATCGTACCAGACCGGGCTGTTGACGATCAGCAGGCAGGCCTGCGCTGCGATGGACAGCCGCATGTCGTCGGTGACTTCGAGCCCGTTCTGGCCGCGAAAGGTGATCTGGTCGAGGAAGAGGTTGATCTTCCCTTCAAGGCTCGCCCGGATGGACGCAGGCAGTCGACGCACCAGCGGCACCAGCCTTTCGACCGTCGCCCGCTGCTCCGGCGTGAGCGATGACGCCATTATTCGCTCGCGCCTCCGCTGCTTCAGATGGCGGTGGAAGAGCAGGAATGCGGCAAAGAGCAGCGCGGTGCCAAGAATGATCCAGGGGGCCATTTGGCAGAAGTAAGGTCGCCGTCACCGCTTTGGTAGGAGGTGCAATTTCCCATCTGACCGTCTTGTGCGGCAGGACGCTGTTGATCGCCGCCGATCAGATAGACAGGCTGGCGTAGTCGAAGCGGTCTGGCGCGACGCCGGAAACGGTTGCGTAGTGCCCTTCGAAAGGGTGGCCGAAACGATAGTCGATGCCGATCTGTCCCAGCGGATCGACCCAGATGCGCTCTATCTCCAGCCCGGCTTTCCATGCTTCGAGCGGGGTTTCCTCATCGTCGCCGAACCATTCATCGCGCCACTTGGGATAAAGGTACTCGCCCGCGCAATCGGCCGCCTCGGATGCAACACGCGGCGCGTTGGCCCGCATGGCCAGGAAATGCTGCGCGGCCTTCTTCAGCCTGCCCTTGGTGGGCTTGTCGCTATGCAGGATCAGTGTGACCTGCCCGCCATGCATTGCGTCCACCGGCCAATCGACCGCGCCGGCATAGCAATTGGGCCGATGGCGATCCTGCTCCAGCCGCCCGATCTCCGGGTGCTCGAACTCAGTCGGCGGTGGCGGGAAGAGCCTGTCGATTGCGAAGCCGATCAGGCTCATTCCGACTTACCCCAGCCGTGCCAATGCGTGCCGCAACCGGTCGATCTCGCTGGCGTGGAAGGCGGCGTCGGCCTTGGCCTTCTCGACTGCTTCGGGCTTGGCCTTTTCGACGAAGGAAGGGTTGGAGAGCCGCTTGTCGAGCGATCCGAACTCCTTCTGGCTCGCCTCCATCGCCTTGGTCAGGCGGGCTTTCTCTGCCTCGACGTCGACGTGGCCTTCCAGCGGGATGATGAACGCGTCTTCGCCTGCAGCGACCTGCATCGCCGGCCCTGCAGGAGCCTCTTCGCCCAGATGCAGCGGGGTCAGGCGGGCGAGGCGCTCGATCGCCGCCGCGCTACGCTCCACCACGCGGGTGCCGAGCGGGGAGGGGGCGGGCAGCCACGCTTCAAGCTTTGCGCCCGGCGCGATACCCAGCTCGTTCTTGGCTCCGCGAACTGCGGTGGTGAGCGCGATGACCCAGTCGATCGCGGCGACCGCGTCGGTATCGAGCTCGGCCTGCGGATCGGGCCATGCGGCCAGCATCAGTTCGTACGGGCGTTCACCGCCCTGGAACTCGGCCTGCGCGTGCCACAGCTCTTCGGTGACGAAGGGCATGAAGGGGTGCAGCATGACGAGGATCTGGTCGATCGCCCAGCCGGCGACCGCGCGGGTTTCTGCGGCGGGCGGGCTGTCCGCATCTGCACCGTTGGCGGCGAACACTGGCTTGATCAGTTCCAGATACCAGTCGCAGAACCGATCCCACACAAAGTGGTAGATCGCGTTGGCGGCGGCATCGAAGCGCAGGTCGGCCAGTGCCTTTTCGATCGTCGCCTTGGTCTCGATCACCTCGCCGATGATCCACGAATTGACCGCTAGCGTGGCCTTGGGCGCGGCGATGCTCTGCGATGCGCCGATGCCGTTGGTCTGGCAGTAACGGACCGCATTCCACAGCTTGGTCGCGAAGTTGCGATATCCCTCGACCCGCTTCTCATCCATCTTGATGTCGCGGCCCTGGCTTTCCATCGCCGCCATGAAGAAGCGCAGCGCATCCGCGCCGTACTGGTCGATCAGGATCAATGGATCGACCACGTTGCCCTTCGACTTGCTCATCTTGGAGCCGTCGGCGGCGCGCACCAGGCCGTGGAGATACAGTTTCTCCCAAGGCTTCTGCCCGGTGTTGAAATAGCCCGCCATCAGCATCCGCGCGTCCCAGAAGAACAGGATGTCGAAGCCGGAGATCAGCAGATTGTTGGGGTAGTGCTTTTCGAGCAGGTCGGTCTTCTCCGGCCACCCGAGCGTGGCGAAGGGCCACAGGGCGCTGGAGAACCATGTGTCGAGCACGTCTTCATCCTGCACCAGCGCGACGCCCGGCCCGGCGAGGCTCTGCGCGGCTTCTGCGCTTTCGGCGACGATCACGCGGCCGTCATCGGCGTACCAGGCCGGAATCCGGTGGCCCCACCACAGCTGGCGCGACACGCACCACGGCTGGATGTTCTCCATCCAGTTGAAGAAGGTCTTCTCCCACGTCTTGGGGACGATCTCGACTTCGCCCGAACGCACCGCTTCGATCGGCTTCACCGCGAGCTTTTCGGCATCGACATACCACTGGTCGGTCAGCCACGGTTCGATCACCACGCCGCCGCGATCCCCGAAAGGCGTCGCGATCTGGCGCGGTTCTGCGTCGTGTTCGACTTCCTCGCCCTTCTTGGTCTTGGCGATGTGCGGGATCAGGAAGCCATGTTCCTTCATCCGCGCGACGACCGCTTCGCGTGCGCCGTTCAGCTCGTCGCGGCGGAAGCGGTGGAGGCCGATGAATTCCTCTGGCACCAGGCCATCGGCGGTCTGCACGACATCGCCGTTTTCATCGAGCATGTTGAGCATTTCGGCGGGCTTGAACCCTGCGCGCTTGCCGACCTCGAAATCGTTGAAGTCGTGCCCGGGGGTAACCTTCACCGCGCCGGTACCCAGCTCGGGGTCGGCGTGCTCGTCGGCGACGATGGGAATGCGGCGGCCGGTGATCGGCAGGATCACGTACTTGCCGACCACGCTTGCGTAGCGATCGTCGGTGGGATGCACAGCCACCGCCATGTCGGCCAGCATGGTTTCGGGCCGCGTCGTGGCGACCACGATATAATCTTCCCCGCTATCGAGTGTCGCCCCGTCGGCGAGCGGGTATTTGAAGTGCCAGAAGCTGCCCGCGATCGTCTGTTGTTCGACTTCCAGATCGGAGATCGCGGTCTTCAGTTTCGGGTCCCAGTTCACCAGCCGCTTGTCGCGGTAGATCAGGCCGTCGTTGTAAAGATCGACGAAGGTCTTGGTGACGGCCTTGCTGAAATGATCGTCCATCGTGAACTGTTCGCGGCTCCAGTCCATCGAACAGCCCAGACGGCGCAGCTGGCCGGTGATCGCGCCGCCGCTCTCCGCCTTCCAGTCCCACACCTTCTGGACGAATTCCTCGCGGCTGTAGTTGGTGCGCTTGTCCTGTTGCGCTTCCAGCTGGCGCTCGACCACCATCTGCGTGGCGATCCCGGCGTGGTCCATGCCCACCACCCACAGCGCATCCTTGCCGCGCAGCCGTTCGTAGCGGACCACGATATCCTGCAAGGTATTGTCGAGCGCATGGCCGATATGCAGGCTGCCGGTGACGTTGGGCGGCGGGTTGACGATGGTGAAGGGCTCGGCATTGGGCCGCTCGGGCCGGAAGCAGTTGTTGCGTTCCCAGTGCGCGTACCAGCGCGCTTCGATATCGGCGGGGTCGAAGGTGGTCGAGAGCGTGTTCGTCATGGCGAATCCCATAAGCAGGCCGCCGCACGCTTGTCACCCGCTCCCGTAACGCGATTCTTTGTCATCCAATGGCTTGTGATGGCGTCGCTTTGCCCGCATAGCAGCCGCAATGGGGACCGCAGCGCAGTATACGCTCGAAGAAAACGACGATGGGCGCACCGTGCTCCGGCTCGCCGGGCCGTACCTGCTCTCCAACCTGAGCCAGATCGACAGCGAGCTGCGCAAGCTCGACGCGGAATATGACGCGGTAGATTTGGCCGACGTGACTGAGATCGATACGGTCGGCGCGTGGTTTGCCTGCCAGCTCGCGCGCAAGAACTCGGTCGAGGTAATCAACGCGAGCGAGCGGGCCGAGCGGCTGATAGACGCAGTCGGCGACAGTGACGGCGATACGCCGATCGACGCGCCCCGCCTGCCGCTGTTCCAGCGCGTGTCCGAATCGATGGGCACCAAGATATTCGACGCCGGATACGGGGTCCGCAACGTCGTCGGCTTCATGGGACAGGTGTTGCTGGGCTTTGCGGCGCTGGCGCGGCATCCCCGCCGGTTTCGCTATCGCGCGCTGGTTTCGCAGGTCGAAAAGGTTGGCGTGAACTCGCTGCCGATCATCGGCCTGATGAGCTTCCTGATCGGGATCGTGATCGCGCAGCAGGGGGCGGTGCAGCTCCAGGCATTCGGGGCCGAATCGCTGACGGTGAACCTTGTCGGGCGGATTACCTTGCGCGAACTGGGCGTGCTGATGACCGCGATCATGGTTGCGGGCCGATCGGGCAGCGCCTTTGCCGCGCAGATCGGGACGATGAAGCTGACCGAGGAGATCGACGCGATGCGCACGATCGGGATCGCGCCGGTCGAGGCGCTGGTGATCCCGCGGATACTCGCCTGCGTGTTCATGATGGTGCTGCTGGGCTTCTATGCCTCGATCATGTCGATCATCGGCGGCGCGGTCATCGCGGACCTGATGCTGGATATCCCGTTCTGGACGTTCCTCTATCGTATCCAGGAAGTCGTGCCGACGTACGACCTGTGGGTCGGCCTGATAAAGGCACCGGTCTTCGGCCTGATCATCGCGCTGTCGGGCTGCTATCAGGGGATGCAGGTCCATGGGAATTCCGAGGAAGTCGGCCAGCGGACGACCAAGGCGGTGGTCCAGGCGATCTTCACCGTCATCGTCCTCGACGCATTTTTCGCGGTGTTCTTCACCAAGGTAGGCTGGGGATGAACCGTCTGGTCGAAGAGATTTTCGGCGACGAGAAGCCGGAGCGTCACGAGCGGTTTCGGGGCAAGTATCCCGTGCGCGTGCGCGGGCTGGCCAACAGCTTCGGCGACCAGACGATCCACAAGGATCTCGATCTCGATGTGAAGCGCGGCGAAATTCTCGGCGTGGTCGGCGGGGCGGGCACCGGCAAATCGGTGCTGATGCGCTCGATCATCGGTTTGCAGCAGCCCGATGCCGGCCAGATCGAGGTGTTCGGCCAGTCGATGACCGACGCCGAGCCAGACGAGGCACTGGGCGTGCGCAACCGCTGGGGCGTGTTGTTCCAGGGCGGTGCGCTGTTCTCCACCCTGACCGTGGGCGAGAACGTGGAAGTGCCGATCAAGCAGTTCTACCCCGACCTCGATCCCGAAGTGACGCACCAGATCGCCCGCTACAAAGTCGTGATGTCGGGCCTGCCCGAAGAGGCGGCGAACAAGTATCCGTCCGAGCTGTCGGGCGGGATGAGGAAACGCGCCGGGCTGGCGCGCGCGCTGGCGCTCGATCCCGAACTGCTGTTCCTCGACGAACCTACCGCCGGACTCGACCCGATCGGTGCGTCGGCGTTCGACCAGCTGACCCGCAGCCTCAAGGAAACGCTGGGGCTGACGGTGTTCCTGATCACGCACGACCTCGATACGTTGCACGAAATCTGCGACAGGGTTGCGGTTCTGGCAGACAACCGGGTGATCGCGGTCGATACCGTGCCCAACCTGATGAAGCTCGACCATCCGTGGATCCAGGAATACTTCAACGGGCCGCGCGGGCGCGCCGCACTGACCGCGCAGGCGCTCGACGAATTGCGTAAACACATGGACCTGCCGATCGCTGCGGCGACGGTCAAAGCGTTGGACAAGTCCGACGAAGACGAGGCATAGGCGTAAATCTATGGAGACACGGGCCAATCATGTCTGGGTGGGGGCGGTCACGCTCGTGCTGCTGGCCGCGCTGGCGCTGTTCATCGTGTGGATCGCGCGGCTGGGCGAAAGCGACCGCAAGGAATACGACATCTTCTTCAAACAGTCGGTCGCCGGCCTCGCCGAAGGCAGCCAGGTCTCCTTCGCGGGTGTGCCCGTGGGCCAGGTGCGCAAGATCGTGCTGTGGGACAAGGACCCCGAATTCGTCCGCGTTCGCGTGGCCGTGAAGACCGATGTGCCCGTGCTGGTGGGCACCACCGCGACCGTGCAAAGCTCGTTCACCGGCGTTTCGACCATCATGCTCGACGGCGCGCGCAAGGGCCGTCCGCCGATCGATTGCGATACCACCGCGTGCCCCAACGGCGTGCCGGTCATCCCGCCCAAAGCGGGCGGTTTCGGGGAAATCCTCGCCAACGCGCCGCTCCTGCTAGAACGGCTGGCGACGCTGACCGAGCGGCTGACGATGGTTCTGTCGGACGACAACCAGAACCAGCTGAGCGCCATCCTGCGCAATACCAACGAGATTTCGCGCAACGTGGCCAATGCTTCGCCGCAGTTGCAGGGCACTCTCGCCGAGCTGCAGGTCACCTTGCGCGAAGCGAGCGAGGCGCTCGACGCGTTCGAGCAGGCGACCGACTCGACCAACGAGCTAATCAACCGCGAAGGCGAGTCGATCGCGGACGAGCTGCGCAAGACGCTGCAGAAGGCGAACAAGACCGCCGAGACGCTCAACGCGACGCTCGAACAGGCGCAACCTGCGGTTCGCACGCTCAACGATCGTACGCTGCCGGCGGCGAACACGACACTCGAAGACCTGCAGGCGACCAGCCGGTCGCTGCGCGAACTTACCGAGCGGCTGGAAGACAAGGGTGCGAGCGACCTGATCTCCTCGCCCAAGCTTCCCGACTACGAACCCGAGGATTGAGAGCGATGAACCTTTCCCGCCTGGCGATCCTGCGCCTTCCGGTTCTTTTGGCCGCTCCGCTCTTGCTGGCGGGCTGCATCAGCTTCGGCGAAGACCCGCCGCCCGCGCTGCTGACGCTGACCCCCGAGGCACCGGTTTCGAGCGGCAGCGGCGTGACCGCCGAGGCGACGAGCGCGCTGACCGTGATGCGTCCGCAGGTACCCGGCAGCCTGGGCGTTACGCGCGTGCCGGTGCAGGTCGATGCGTCGACCATCGCCTATCTGAAGGATGCCGTGTGGGTCGACCGCCCGGCCAAGCTGTTCCAGCAGCTGCTGGTGACCACGATCCGCCAGCGGACCGGTCGCCTCGTGCTCGACGATGTCGAAAGCCGCAGCGGCACCGACGTGACGCTGCGCGGCACCCTGCGCGATTTCGGCTACGATGCGCGCACCAACTCGGCGGTCGTGACCTACGAAGCGATCCGCGAGAGCAACGGACGTCTCGAGACGCGGCGCTTTACGGCCAGTGTACCCAATGTCGCCGCCCAAGCTGCTCCGGTCGGCGCTGCACTGAACGAGGCGGCCAACCAGGTCGCCATCGATGTTGCGGCCTGGGTCGGCGGGTAGGGCTGAGGCCTAGTTTGCAGCCCGTGCTGCGCGGGCGAAGGTCAGCGCGCGGGTAAAGTCGGCTTCGCGCTCGTTCCGGCGTGCCATGGCTTCCTCGTCCGTACCCCACCTTTCGGCCTGCCAGTCCTGTTCCAGGTTGGCAGCCGACCACAGCGCCGCGTGATCCGCCTCCTCGCGCAACCCTGCCAACGCGATGCACAGCGACGCGGCGAGCGAGGCGGCGGTGTCGAGCCCGGCGAGGACGAAGGGGCTCTCCCCCTGCAACCGCTGGCGCAGTGCGCCCAGGCTTTCCTCCGATTGTGGCCGGTGCAGGATGCCGTGCGTGCGGGTGAGGGCGATGCCATGCTCGGCTTCGATGCCCGCGACGATCGGCTCCCACACCTCGTTCTGGCGGCGGGCGACGGGTTCGTCAGGCTCGGCGCGGTAGCAGAGCGTGTCTCCATCGGCGAAGCCGAGCAGCCGCGTGATGACCGCCTCGGGCTCGGCGGAAATCGTGTCTATGGCGCGGTCCGCAAGATCGCGCAGCGGCAGATGCTCGGGCAGCACCTCTTGCGGAGCGTCGGCCCATTCCGCGCGCAGCAATTCGCCCAGTGCCTTCGTCGGCACGATCTGCGGCGCGCCCGCGCGGGTCTTCACCGCTCGCCCGTCGAGCGACACCTGCCACCCGCCAGCGGCCTCGTTCAGCCCGGCATTCTTCCAGAAACGCTTCACTTGCTTTCGCGCTTCCAGTGCTTGGCAAGCAGCACCGGCACCGCAAAGAACAGCAGCGGACCTGCCACGAACAGGATCGGCCCAAGCGCTCCACCCTCGATCCGGCCGACCACCATCATCGCGCCGGTGAAGGTCACGAAGATGCCCAGCAGACGAATGAACTGGAGCGTCCAGTAACGGCGCGCTGCGATCGACTCCGCGCGCTCGGCTTCGGTACTATCGCTCAAGCAGGATCTCCGTCAGTTGTGCGGGGCTTTGCGCCACCGCGACAGCGCCCGCGCGCAGCAGCTCATCGGGCTCGTGGTATCCCCAGGCGACCCCGATGGGAGTCGCGCCGGCGGCTTTCGCCATCTCGATATCGAAGCTGGTATCGCCGATCATCACCGCATCGGCGGGCGCGGCCCCACATTCGACGAGCGCCGCTTCGAGCATGGCGGGATGCGGCTTCGAGGGATGCCCGTCGGCGGTCTGCAGGCTGGTGAACAGCTTGGCGAGACCGTTCGTGGCGAGCGTTGCGGTGAGCCCGCGATGCGATTTGCCGGTGGCGACCGCGAGCATCCAGTCCGCATCGTGCAGCGTGTGCAAGGTTTCGCGAATCCCATCGTAGAGCACTTCGCGCAGCGCGCCGCTTTCACGCGTGGCGCGGAAATGCGCCTTGTAGGCTTCGACCACGGCAGCTCTCGCGTCTTTCTGCGTTTCGGGAGCGAGGTGCATTACCGCCTGCGGCAGGCTGAGGCCGACGATCCGGCGCACGGCGTTGCGGTCGGGTGCGGGAAGCCCGGCCTCGGCAAAGGCGGCCTCCATCGAATCGCACACCGCCGCCTGTCCGTCGACCAGCGTGCCGTCGCAATCGAACACCGCGCAGCGCATCACGCCAGTCCTCGCATCAGCGTGGCGATGGCGCCATTGCCGTTCGCTTCATGCCCGGCGGCGATCGCCTCGCGTTCGGTTGCGCTTTTCTTCTGCGACAGCTTCAGGGTGGGGCGCCACGCCTGCACTTCAAGCTCGAAGCCGACGATGGCGCGGAACAGCCCGCTCCAGGTCGCCTCGCTCGATTCCTCGGCGCGCCATGGCTCGCCCTCGACGCGGCTCTCGAACTTGGCGATCACGGCGTGGAGGAAGGCTTCGAGCCCCTCGTCCGCCATCCGCCGCACGCGGCCTTCCATCTCGAGCGCGACGTAATCCCACGTCGGCACCGTATCGCGGTTGTCGTACCAGCGGGGCGAGACGTAGGCGTCGGGGCCGTTGACCGTCACCAGCGCGGTCGCACCGTCGAGATGGCGAGTCAGCGCGTTGCCGCGCGCGAGGTGAAACTGCACCGCGCCGTCTCCGGTCGAGAGCAGCGGCGTGTGCGCCACGCGCGGGCCGTCGGGCGTAGTCAAAAACACCATCCCGAAGCCGATCTGGTCGATCAGCGTTTCGAATAGCTGGCGATCATCGGAACGGAACAGCGGGTTGGGGTGCATCAGCGCTTGCCCCCACCTTTGCCTTTCGGCTTGCCCTTGGCGCGGGCCTTCGCCTTTGCGGCGGGCTTGGAGACGGTCCGCGAACGCCGCTCTCCCCGGCGGGCCTTGCGGTACTGCTTGGCGTGCTGCTTCGCGTCCTGCTTCTTCTCCGCCTTGGTCTTGGGCGGGGCCTCTTCGCGCAGCGGCTGCGCATCGCTCAGCGACAGGTCGAAGCCCATCTGCTCCATCGTCGTGGCGAAGTGTTCGGGCAGCTCGGCGGTGACGTCCAGCTGCCCGCCGCCGGGCTGGCTGATGATAAGGCGGCGCGCGTGGAGGTGCATCTTGCGGCTGATGCTGCCGGTCAGAAAGGCTTCCTGTCCGCCATACTTGCCGTCGCCCACGATCGGGTGGCCCATCGCCGCGCAATGGACGCGCAGCTGGTGGGTGCGCCCGGTCAGGGGCTCGAGTTCGAGCCAGGCGGCGCGATTGCCCGCGCGCTCGACCACGCGATAGCGCGTCTTGGCGGGCTGGCCGCCCTCCATGTCGACATGCATTTTCTCGCCGCCGGTGCCCGGCTGCTTGGCCAGCGGCGCGTCGATCTCGCCGACATGCTGTTCGGGCACGCCGACCACCAGCGCCCAGTAGACCTTCTTGGCGCTGCGCCCGGAAAAGCGCTTGCTGAATGCCGCTGCGCTGCCCGGCGTGCGCGCGATCAGCAGGACGCCGCTGGTGTCCTTGTCGAGCCGGTGGACGAGGCGGGGGCGAGGCCCGTCACCTTCGACGAAGGCGTCGAGCAACCCGTCGACATGGCTGTAGGTCTTGCTGCCGCCCTGCGTGGCGAGGCCCGCCGGCTTGTTGAGCACAATCGCGGCGGGCGTTTCCTTGATGACCATGCCGAGCGCTTGTGCGCGCTGGTCTTCGGTCAGCTCGGGGCGCTTGCGCGGAGCCTTGGCCCGTTCGGGATTGCCCGGCGGTATGCGCAGAACTTGGCCGGTGGTCAGGCGGTCGTCGGGCTTGGCGCGCGACCCGTCGACCCGGACCTGGCCGGTGCGCGCCCAGCGGGCGACGGCGGCAAAGCCGACTTCGGGCAGGTGCCGCTTGAACCAGCGATCGAGGCGGATGCCGTCGTCGTCCTCGGCAACGGTGTATTGCCTGACCTCTCCCTTCGCGGGGCGCTGTTGGTCGTCGGTCATGGCTCAGAATACTCTTGTCAGGGTGAGGCCGCAGACCAGCGCGAAGATAGACGCGACGACCGAGGCCAATATGTAAACCAGCGCGATCCCCATGCGGCCGTCCTCGATCAGCAACCACGTTTCGAGGCTGAAGGAGGAAAACGTGGTGAAGCCGCCGAGCAGGCCGACGCCCAGCATCAGCCGTGCGTGTTGTTCGAACTCGCCGCCGAGGCCGCGCGCAAGGCATCCGACGAGCAGGCCCATCGCGAGCCCGCCGATGGTGTTGGCGGCAAGCGTCGGCCAGGGAAAGCCGCCCATCGGCGGAATCCCGACCCACGAGGTGATGGCACGCCCAAGCTGGTAGCGCAGCACCGCGCCCGTCGCGCCGCCGACGGCGACGCCCAGGGATGCGGCAACGGGGGAAAGACTGGTCATTTTCACACGCGACCCTATAGTGGCTTGTGCGCCGCGCCAAGCGGCCATCCACGCCCATCGGTGCGATATGGGCGGGTTTTTCTTGCGCGCCGGGCCCGATTTGCCTATAAAGCGCGCAACGGAGCTGGCCGCATCCCTCTTTTCGGGGCGTTGCCGGCCTCTTCCACGTTATAATTCCGGGCCTTTCGCGCTTCATATCGCGAATCGCAAGGCTATGAACTGAAAGGCGTTAGACCAGTATGCAAATCATCGTGCGCGATAATAATGTCGACCAGGCGTTGCGGGCTCTCAAGAAGAAGCTGCAGCGTGAAGGCGTCTATCGCGAGATGAAGCTGCGTCGCCACTACGAAAAGCCCAGCGAAAAGCGCGCCCGTGAAAAGGCTGCTGCCGTTCGCCGTGCACGCAAGATGGAACGCAAGCGCGCCGAGCGCGACGGTCGCTAGAACGTAGGCCGGGGCTGGCCTGTTCGCTACGCCCTGCCAAACCTCAGTCTTGAACTGACGAACGGCTTGCGCCAGATGGTCGCGAGCCGTTTGGCGTATCAGGCCGACACGAAACTTTCTCTCCAGAGCCTTTCAGGATCCAGTCGATGACAGAAATCACGCGCGTTCCCCTCCGCCCGATTGCGAAGGGCTCGCTGGCCAAACTGTGGATCGGTGTGATCGTGGCTGTCGCGCTGGCGGTGCTGCTCGCGTGGAGCCTTGCTCCCAAGGGCGTCGAAGTGACCGTGCTCGAGGCTGGTTCGGGGCCGAGCCCGAGCGCGGGCGACGTGATTTTCGTCAATTACACCGGCAAGCTGGAAGACGGGACCGTGTTCGACCAGTCGCAGCCGCTTCCGCTGCCGCCGCAGGCGCAGGGCCTGTTTCCCGAAGGCAACCCGCTGCCGCTGGACAACATGATCCCCGGATTCGTCGAAGGCGCCACGAAGATGCAGAAGGGCGGCAAGTACCAGCTGCGCATCCCCGCCAACATGGCGTATGGCGACGAGGAAAAGACCAACCCGCAGACCGGTGAGGTCGTCATTCCCGCGAACAGCGACCTGATTTTCGACGTGGACATGATCGATTTCATGACCCGCGCCGAATTCGAACGCCGCGTGCAGGTGATTACGCAGATGATGCAGCAGCAGGGCGGAATGATGGGCCCGGCTGACGGAGCCGCTCCGCCCCCGCAATAGGGCGCGATCGTCTCGCCGGAAGCCTGGGGGAGGGCATGATGGAAGACGAACCGTTCGAGGATACCGGGGCGGGCGAAGACGCCGCTCGCCACCGGGTCGAAATCGTCTGGCCGTTACGCCCCTGGCTTTCGGCCGGATTGCTCGGCCTCGCCGGGCTGGCGATCCATTTCCTCATCGACCAAGCCAACGACAGCGGCCCGCGCATGGCTGCGGCAGCGTTCATCGCTTTTGCTGCCGGTGTCTTCGTTTTCACAATGGAGCGCTGGCGACTGCTCGCGCCCGCACTCTTCTCGCTCGTCACCGGGCTCGTCGTCGGCGGGCTGACCTGGCGCGCGGTCGGCGCGGGCAATGATATCGCGGACAGCGGCTACGCGGTGGCGGCGGGGGTGTTCGCCTGCCTGCTGGCGGTGCCGCTGTTCCAGGCCGATTTCCTGCGCCACCGGATGCGGACCGATTATCGCGACATCCACTATTTCGTGTGGACCGACGCGATCACGGGGGCGGGTGCCATCGCCTTCATGGGGATTTCGTGGCTGCTGATCTGGCTGGTCGCGTCGCTGCTCGACCTCGTCGGCATTCCGCTGCGCGACTTGGTCCAGAAGGACTGGTTTGCGGCGCTGTTCATCGGCCTGACGCTGGGGGCGGGGCTGGGCACGCTGCGCAACCAGCTGAAGATCATCGGCACGCTGCAATCGGTGGTGCTGCTGGTGCTTTCCATCCTCGCACTGCCACTGGCGGTGGCCATAGCCGTGTTCCTCGGCGCGGTGGTCGTTTCGGGGCCGAGCGTGCTGTGGAACGCGACCGACTCCGCGACCCCGGTGCTGCTCTCCATCGCAATCGGCGCCTACGTGCTCGCCAACGCCGTGCTGCGCGATCGGGACGAGGATATGGTCGGCGGGCCGGTGCTCAAATGGTCGGGCTACGCGCTCGTGCTCGACATCCTGCCGCTGACGGTGTTCGCGGCTATCAGCACCGGCGCGCGGATCGACCAGCATGGCCTTTCGCCCGAGAGGTTGTGGGCGCTGTGCTCGCTCATAGTCGCGGTCGCTTTCGGGCTCGCCTATTTCGTCGATGCAGTGCTGGGCGCGCGCGGAAGCTGGCGCGACCGGCTGCGCGCATCGAACCTGCGGTTGGGGCTGGGCACGGCGCTGTTCGCGCTGTTCCTCGCGCTGCCGATCCTCAATTTCGGCGCGATCTCGACCAGCGACCAGCTCGCGCGGCTGGAGAGCGGCGCGATTTCGGCGAAGGAGTTCGATTTCAGCGCGCTCAAGTGGGACTTCGGCGCTGCGGGGCGCAAGGCGCTCGACCGGTTGGCCAAATCGAGCGACGCGGCAATCGCCAAGGGCGCGCGGCAGGCGCAATTGCAGGAAACCCGCCCTTATCGCTGGGCCGGCGAGAGACAGGCGCCGGAGTCTCTTTCGATCACATGGCAGGGCGGGGACGACGCGCTCCGTTCGTCGGTCGAGGATTATCTTCTGGCCAATCGGAACATGTGCGGCTCCGAGGGGCCTTGCGCTGCAATCGCAGCGGGTACGCTTCCGTCGGGCGATCGCCTGGTGCTCGTCACTGGCGGCTCCAACCCTCGGTATCTGGGGGTCGCCGAAGGTGGAGACGTCACCCAATATTATGCAAGGCAAGGTCGGTTAGTGGAAGAACCCTTCGAAATCGCTGTCGATTTGGACGAACCCGGCCGTGAAGGGCCTCCCGAAGCGGAGATCCGCCCTTTCGAAGGTCGCCAGCTCTATGTCGATGGCAAGCCGGTGGGCGAACCCTTCGAGTGACGTTTAAAGCCGTACTCCGGCTTGATGCTGCGGTGCGGCGCGGCTAACGCATCCTTCATGTCAATCACCCGCGAAGAAGTGGCCAAGATCGCGAGCCTCGCGCGCATCCGCATGGATGACGCGGAGCTCGATCGCATGGTCCCCGAACTCAACAACATCCTGGGCTGGGTCGAGCAGCTGGGCGAGGTCGATACCTCGCAAGTCGAGCCGATGACTGCCGTGATCCCGCAAGCCATGAGGCTGCGCGACGACATGGTCGATGCCGATCCGCTGACCGCCGGCGGGCGGCGCGAGGATATCCTCGCCAATGCGCCGGCGGCAGAGCACGGCTTTTTCGGCGTGCCCAAGGTGATCGAGTGACGTCTGCGCCCCATCTCCCTTCCCCGCTCACCCTGAGCTTGTCGAAGGGTTGTTCTTCCTTCTTGTGCCGCGCCGACAGAAAATACGGTGCTTCGACAAGCTCAGCACGAGCGGAGTTTTAAGTGTCCGATCTTACCAATCTCGGCGTCAAAGCCATCCGCGACGGGGTCGCCAAGGGCGATTTCACCGCGCGTGAAGTGGCCGAAGCGTTCAACGCCAATGTCGCCGCCGCGAAGGACTTGAACGCCTTCATCGTCGCGACGCCCGAAAAGGCGCTCGAAGCCGCCGACGCAATCGATGCCAAGCGTGCCAAGGGCGAAGAGCTGGGCAAGATGGGCGGCGTGCCGATCGGCATGAAGGATTTGTTCTGCACCGACGGCGTGCAGACCACCGCCGCCAGCCACATCCTCGAAGGGTTCGTGCCGCAGTACGAAAGCACCGTGTCGGCCAACCTGTGGAAGGCGGGCGCGGGGATGCTCGGCAAGCTCAACCTCGACCAGTTCGCGATGGGTTCGTCGAACGAGACGAGCTATTTCGGCAACGTGCTGAGCCCGTGGAAGAAGGCGGGCAGCAACGCCGCGCTTATCCCGGGCGGGTCTTCGGGTGGTTCATCCACCGCGGTTGCGGCACGGCTCGCTCCGGCAGCGACCGGCACCGATACCGGCGGTTCGATCCGCCAGCCTGCCGCCGTCACCGGCATTACCGGGATCAAGCCGACCTATGGGCGGTGCAGCCGCTGGGGCGTGGTCGCCTTTGCCTCGTCGCTCGACCAGGCGGGTCCGATGGCGCGCGACGTCACCGATTGCGCGATCATGCTGGAGGCGATGGCCGGGTTCGATCCGAAGGATTCGACCAGCCTCGATATGCCCGTGCCCGAGTGGGAGAAGGGCCTGAACCCCGATCTCACCGGCAAGAAGGTCGGCATCCCGCGCGAATATCGCATGGACGGAACCGACCAGGCGATCCTCGACAGCTGGGAGCGGGGCAAGGAATGGCTGCGCGATGCGGGCGCCGAGATCGTCGATATCTCGCTGCCGCACACCAAATACGCGCTGCCCGCCTATTACATCATCGCCCCGGCAGAAGCCTCCTCCAACCTCGCGCGCTATGACGGCGTGCGCTACGGCCTGCGCGACCTGCCCGAAGGGGCCGGTCTGCAGGACATGTACGCCGCGACGCGGGCTGCTGGCTTCGGCGACGAGGTGAAGCGGCGCATCCTGATCGGCACCTATGTGCTCAGCGCAGGCTTCTACGACGCCTATTACACGCAGGCGCAGAAGATCCGCACGCTGGTGGCGCAGGACTTCGAGAATGCGTGGGAGAGTTGCGACCTGATCCTCGCGCCGACCACGCCCAATGCGGCCTTCCCGCTGGGCGGCTTCGACGGCGATCCGCTGGCGATGTACCTCAACGACGTTTTCGCCGTGCCCGCTTCGCTCGCCGGGCTGCCCGCGATGAGCGTGCCCGCAATGCTCAACGACGACGGCCTGCCGCTGGGCCTCCAGATCATCGGCAAGGCCTTCGACGAGCAGGGCGTGCTCAACGCCGGGCTCGCGATCGAGCAGCGATCCGGGTTCGATGCAACGCCGGAGCGGTGGTGGTGAGATGAGAGGCTGCCTGAACCTGCTGACGTTTCTGGTGATCCTCGCTGTGGCGGTCTTCATCGTCCTCGCGGTGATCGGCTGGATCAGGGACGGCGGCAGATCGACCGACGCGGCGAGCGATCAGGCAGGCAGGGCGAGCGGACTACCGGTTGCTGCGAAAGTTTTAGAGGTATTTTGATGAGCACTTATCGCATCCAGGGCGCGACGGGCGAATGGGAGGTCGTGATCGGCCTCGAAGTCCACGCGCAGGTCACCTCCAACGCCAAGCTGTTCAGCGGCGCGTCGACCGCGTTCGGCGCGGAGCCCAACACGCAGGTCAGCCTGATCGACGC
The DNA here is from genome assembly GCA_002729695.1 of Citromicrobium sp. Classification (GTDB taxonomy): domain Bacteria; phylum Pseudomonadota; class Alphaproteobacteria; order Sphingomonadales; family Sphingomonadaceae; genus Alteriqipengyuania. The sequence continues at coordinate 47,676 of PBYQ01000006.1, forward strand.
AGCGATGCCGGGCATGCTGCCCGTGCCCAACCGCGAGTGCATCCGGCAGGCGGTGCGCACCGGCATGGCCATCGAAGCGCAGATCAACGCGTGGAGCCGGTTCGACCGCAAGAACTATTTCTACGCCGACCTGCCGCAGGGTTACCAGATCAGCCAGCTCTACCACCCCATCGTGGGCGAGGGGCAGCTGCTGATCGAGGCGGACGAGAAGGCGGGCATCCCCGAAGACAAGATCATCGGGATCGAGCGCATCCATGTGGAGCAGGACGCGGGCAAGCTGATGCACGATCAGCACCCGACGATGAGCTACGTCGATCTCAACCGCGTGGGCATCGCGTTGATGGAAATCGTCAGCAAGCCGGATATGACTTCGCCCGCCGAAGCAGGCGCTTACGTGCGCAAGCTCAGGTCGATCCTGCGCTATGTCGGATCGTGCGACGGCAACATGGAAGAAGGCTCGATGCGCGCGGACGTCAACGTCTCGGTACGCAAGGTCGGCGATAGCGAGCTGGGCACCCGGACCGAGACGAAGAACGTCAACAGCGTGCGCTTCGTGATGCAGGTCATCGAGTACGAGGCGAACCGCCAGGTCGACGTGCTCGAAAGCGGCGGCACCGTCGACCAGGAAACGCGCCTGTTCGATGTCGCCACCGGCACCACGCGCACAATGCGCAGCAAGGAAGACGCGCACGATTACCGCTACTTCCCCGATCCCGATCTGCTCCCGCTCGAACTCGACGATGCCTTCCTGGCCGAATGCCGCGAGAGCCTGCCCGAACTGCCGGACGCCAAGCGTGCGCGGTACGAAGGCGAGCTGGGCCTCACGCCCTACAACGCGCGCGAACTGACCGCCGAGGTGGAGACATTCGGGCGCTTCGAAACCCTGCTCTCTGCCACCGCGGCGAAGATCGGCAAGCCTGAAAAAGCCGTCGCCACGCAGGTTGCCAACTGGGCGCTGTCGGTCGCGCCGGGCGTGATGAAGTCGCTCGGCGAGGAAGCCGATCCCGCGCACGCCACCGCAGAGGCGCAGGCGAGCATCCTCGCGATGCAGGACAAGGGCGAGATTTCGGGCGGACAGGCCAAGGAGATCTACGAGATCGTCCTCAAGACCGGCCGCGACCCCGAGGAAATCGCCGATAGCGAAGGCCTCAAGCAGGTCAGCGACACCGGCGCGATCGAGGAAGCGATCGATGCGATCATCGCCGCCAACGAAGACAAGGTCGCCGAATATCGCGGCGGGAAGGACAAGCTGTTCGGCTTCTTCGTCGGCCAGACGATGAAGGCGATGCAGGGCAAGGCGAACCCGGCGGTGGTAAACCAGATCCTGAAGGACAAGCTGGGCTGATGCTGCGGCTGGCCCCGGCTGGGCCGAAGGCCGCCCGCTTGCGTGGCGCTGCCATCGTCGCGGCTCTGGGCGGGGCGATGGTGGCGGTGCCAACAGCGGCTCAGGATGCGACCTATCGCGACCACCCTTTCCTGATCTTCGACGAGGAGGACAGCCGCACTGCCGACGTGGCGTTGGCCGATCTCGATGGAGACGGCGACCTCGACGTCGCAGCGGCCAACGGTCGGCACTGGCCGCAGCAGGACTGGATTTTCTTCAACGAAGGTGGCGGTCGCCTGCTCGAAGCCGCTCCGCTCGGTGCCCGCCGCTCGGCCAGCTACACGATCCGCCTCGGCGATCTGGACAACGACGGCGATTTCGACGCGGTCGTGGTGCGCGATTCGCTGGCCGCGCAGGTCTATCTGAACGACGGTGCAGGCGCGTTCACATATGGCGGCGCGATTCCGGACAGCGCTGCTCCAGCGCGCTCGGGCACTCTGGCCGACCTCAACGGCGATGGCATGCTCGACCTCGTCATCGCGACGCGCCGCAAGCCGGACCGTATTCACTTTGGCACGGGCGGCGGATCGTTCGGCGGGCCCGTTGTTATGCCCGACGACGGGTTCGGATCGACTGGCATCGTCGCCGACGACATCGATGGCGACGGGGATACCGATCTGATCTTCGCCCGCCGCGACGGGGCGCCCAGCGTAATCTTCCTCAATCGCGACAAGGGTGATTTCACTCCGGTGCCGCTGGAGGGGAGCGAGGGCGATCATCGCAAGCCAGCGGCTGCCGATTTCGACGGCGATGGACGCAAGGATGTGGTGCTGGTGTCGACCGGTGGCGAACACGTGGTGTACCGGCAGACCGACGCGGTCTCATTCGAACGCGCCGCCACCTTCGGCCAGTCGGGCGAACGCATACAGGCCATCGCGGCGGGCGACCTTGACGGTGATGGCGATGTGGATCTCGTCGCCGGGGCGGATGGCGAGAACCTTGTCTATCGCAACGACGGGTCTGGTCGCTTCGTGCGCGAGACACTGCCAGGCCTGAGCGCCGACACCTATGGCGTGGCGCTTGGCGACATGAACGGGGACGGGCGGCTCGACGTTGTTTTCGCCAACTCCGATGCACCGAACCAGGTTCTGCTGGGGCTGGATACCGAGCAGGACTAGGTCGCAGGTACGATCACCCAAGGTCAAGGTGCGGTGCCCTGATCCGCAAGATCGGACGGGCACACACCACACTCGCGCTCTAGCGATCCTCCTGCCACGGAGGATGGAATGAACGAGACTGCCGCCGACAATTATCGCAGGCGCATGGCGCGGGTGCTGGATCATATCGACCGGCACCCCGACGGCGACCTGCGGCTGGAGACGCTCAGCCGCGTTGCGGCGTTCAGCAAGTTTCATTTCCATCGCCAGTTTGGGGCCACCTTCGGCATTTCCGTCCAGCGCTACGTGAACCTGTCGCGCATGAAGCGCGCGGCGTTCGCCTTGGCGTGCAGGACGGAGATGTCGGTGATCGAGATCGCGCTGGCGGCTGGTTTCCAGTCGCCCGATGCGTTCGCGAAAGCCTTTCGCGCCGAGTTCGGGACCAGTCCCAGCGCGTTCCGCAAGGCACCCGACTGGGCTGCGTGGCACACGGCAATCACGCCGTATGACGACGCAAGGAAACAGATCATGACTGCCGACTTCAAACCTGCCGACGTGGAGATTGTCGAGTTCGCGCAAGTGCCGATCATCCGGCTGAGCCATATCGGCGATCCCGCTGGGCTGAACGGATCGATTGCGCGCTTCATCGCGTGGCGCAAGGCCAACAGGGTGGGGCCGCAGGTCGCGCGGACCTTCAACATCTTCCATCGGGTCGAACCTGAGGATTTCCGCATCGACCTTGCCTGTCAGGCGATGCCCGGGCTCGAACCGGGCGAGGGTATGGAGCGCGCGAGCATCCCCGCCGGGCGCTGCGCGCGGCTCAGGCTCGTCGGCCTCAGCGACGATCTGGAGGCACCGGCGACCTGGCTCTACCGCAGCTGGCTACCCGGTAGTGGCGAGACCTTGCGGGATTTTCCGCTGTTCTGCGAGCGGAGCAATTTCGGTCCGGGCATGCTCGAGGGCGAAATGCTGACGGACCTGTACCTGCCGCTGGCCTAGGCAATACTGCGTGGGATGCGCGGTATCTCAATTGCCAGCCCCCTGAATTCCGCTAGAACCGCAGTGGGTTGCTTGGGGGGACTGAGATGAAATTGCGTATTCTTCTGGCGTCTGTCGCGCTTGCCGCCGCCGTTCCTGCGGCGGCGGAAACGCTCGACAACGCCACCGTCGTGCAGCTCGCTTCGATCGGGCTGGGTGACGAGGCGATCATTGCGAAGATCCAGGCTTCGCCATCGAATTTCGACGTAACTACCGATGCGCTTATCACGCTGAAGCAGGACGGGGTTTCTTCTGCGGTGATCGCTGCGATGATCGAGGCTTCGAACACCACCAAGGCATCCAGCTCCGTCACGGCATCGATCGACAGCCCGGACCCGATGGTGCCGCACCCCTCGGGCGTCTACATGCTCGCCGACTGGCTCGAAGAGCCCAAGATGCTGGTGATCGACGCGACCACCAGCAACCAGACCAAGACGGGCGGTTTTCTGGGATACGCGCTGACCGGCGGGATTGCCTCGATGAGCTTCAAGGCAGTCATCCCGAACTCCGAAGCGCGGGTTCAGACGAGCGACAAGCGGCCGACATTCTACTTCTATTTCGATCAGGCGGATGCCTCGCTCTCGAACAGGGGCGGCGGCAATTTCTGGGTGGCTGGTGCGGTGACGTCGCCCGCCGAATTCAGCCTGGTGGAATTCAAGGTGAAGAAGAACCGGCGCGAGGCCAAGGTGGGCAAATTCAACATCGGCGGCGCGAAGGCCGGGGTGATGGACAAGGACCAGATCGGCTTCGACTATGAGCGGATCGCCCCAGGCGTGTTCGAAGTGACCCCGCAGGCTGACCTCCAGCCGGGGGAATACGGCTTCATCTACTCCTCCTCCACCGGCGGAGGCACGGGCGCGGCAGGAGTGGGCGCGCAGACGTCGCGCATCTTCGACTTTTCGATCGAGAAATAGCGGCAAGCTTTTCCAAAGGCGCGGCTTTGGCTATGCGCGGGCGATGACCGACCCGCGCCACAGCATCGTCCTCGTCAACCCGGAGATCGCCGGCAATACCGGCGCAGTCGGGCGTACCTGCGTGGCGCTGGACATGGAGCTGGTGCTGATCCACCCGCTCGGCTTCACGATCACCGACACGCGGCTGAAACGGGCGGGGCTGGACTACTGGCAGCATATCCGGCTGGCGGAATTTTCCAGTTGGGAGGCTTTCTTGGCCGAACGCGCACCGCGCGCCGACCAGCTGTTCCTGTTCGAGGAATATGCACCGCGCAGCTTCTACGAGCCCGAGTATCGGGGCGATGCCTACCTCGTGTTCGGGCGCGAAACGAAGGGTCTGCCGTCTGAGATCGTGGAGGCGCACCGCGAGCGGATGGTCAGCCTGCCGATGAAGAGCGACAAGGTCCGCTCGCTCAATCTCGCCAACACGGTCGCCGCAGCAGCCTATCAGGCGCTGCGAGGCGCGTTCAAGGGACCTAGTTCGTGAGCGTGTAGGTCGCCGAGCAAGTCCATGCGGCATCGCCGGTGCCCGTTTCGCGGCAGCTCACGCGGTTGCCGTCGGGGCGCTGGCCTACCGGCTTGTCATATTCGCTCTCGGCCTTGGCGGAGAGCCGGGTCACCGCAACCACCTGCGAGGGGCCACTTGCGCTGACCTGCACGACGCGTGGCCCATCGGCCGCGTCACCTTCCTCCACATAGGGTTCGTCCGAATCCTGCGCGCCGCTTACGTCGACATACTTGCTGAATATCCACCCGGTCAGGCAGGAACCCGAATAGGCCTGCGGGGAGCCGACCGAATTTTCCAGCCCGCATTCGCCCGGTTCGCCCAGCGTTCCGTCGGACAGGTAGACGATCCCGTACCACGGTCCTTGGCGGTCGCAGACGAAGAAGGGGGCATCGTCCTCCAGCTGGTCGATCCGTGTCGCATCGGTAGACGGCGCTTCGCGCACGGCGAGGAAATCGTCCGATCCACCCGGCAGGTTCGCCACCCGGCCGATCCTGTCGCAGGCGCTGGCGTGCGGCCCATCGCGGCCGATCCGGACGGCCAGCGCCCTGGGCGCTGCCGCCGTATCGTCTTGCACGGGCTCTTCGCCGTTCTCGTCGTCGCTGGAGACGATCACCGTTTCATCGCGGGCCGGTTCGGCATCTTCCGGTTCGCTGTTACGCTGCCCGAGCAGGAAGGCGACCACGCCCACCAGCAACACGATCACGACCAGCAATCCAATCATCGTGCGGTTCATCGCGAACGGCCCCCCTGCAGGTTCGGATAGGCGCGTTTTATTGCCCGGTTCCGGCCTCGCGCCAAGCAAAAAGGGCCGCCGGATCATCTCCGGCGGCCCTTCAGATCGTATGTGCTGCGTTGCCTCAGCCCTGGCGTTCGCCGGTCAGCGGCATGTCGCCGAAGGCGCCCGCGTTGACCTTGCCGGTCATCTGGTCTCCAGCGACGGTCGCTTCGCAGTTGAGCTCCATCGGCATGGGCACGGTCATGTCCATCTTCCACTTGAGCGTGTCGCCGTCGATGGTGCCGTCCTTGACGTCCATCGAGCCCATGCCCCCGGCCATCGAGCCGGTGAAAGTGTTGCCGTCGTCACCGGGGACGACGGTGAAGGTGCCCTTCTGGTCGCCCATCGGGCTCTTCACGACGGTATCATAGGTTCCGGCTACAGACATTTGCGCATCTCCTCTCGTGTGGTTCGGTAGGGCGGGCCATCGCCCGCACCTACACTCGTGTCAATAACGCTTATTCCACCTCGATGGTTTCAATCGGCAGGCCAAGTTTATCGAGCTGCGGGCGAACCTTCTCCGCATCGCCGACCACGACCCACACGAAACGATCGGGGCTGATCGCCTTGCGCGCTGCTGCGTCGAGGCTTTCGACCGTCTGGCCGCGATACTTGTCGGCCAGCGTTTCGTAGTAATCCATCGGACGGCCGTACTTCACGTTGTTCTGCATCGCACCGAGCACCGCGCTCGACGTTTCGAACTGGCCGGGAAGCTGGCGGATCTCGTTGTTCACGTTGCGGGTCAGCTCTTCGTCGGTGACGCCGCGGGTGGTGACGAATTCGCCGACTTCCTTGATGATTTCGGCCAGGGCGTCGCCCGTGCGGTCGGCCTGCACCGGCGCCTGGACGAAGTATGCGACTGCGCCTTCGTTGATCGACGGTCCGCCGCGCACGCCGTAGCTCCAGCCCTTCGTCTCGCGCAGGTTCATGTTGAGACGGGCGAGGAAGTTGCCACCCAGCGCGTTGTTGGCGTTGGTGAGGTCGACGATCGTCTCATCGCTGGCGGAGTACGGGGTGATCTCGCCGCCGACGATGAAGCTCTGCGGCGAGTTGGGCCGGTTGACCAGTACGATGCGGGCCGATTCCGGCGCCGCTGCAAGCGAGCTGAAGTCCTTCTGGCCCTTCGGCGTTGCCGGTGCGGCCCAGTTGCCGAACGCTTCTTCCAGGTCGGGCATGACTTCGGCCAGCGGCAGGTTGGAAACCACGAACACCGTCGCGTTGTCCGGCCGCAGCCAGGTCTGCTTGAAGTTCACCAGATCGTCGCGGGTCAGCGCGCCGACCGATTCCACCGTGCCCGATCCGCCGTATGGGTTGTCGGCGCCGTAGACGAGGGGCGAGGCAACGTAATAGGCAAGGCCGCTGGGGCTCTTCAGGCTCTGCTGGATGCTGGTGACGGTCTGCGCGCGAATGCGTTCGATTTCCGCCGGATCGAAGGCCGGGTTACGGACGACTTCGGCCAGCAGTTCGAGCGAGGGCTCAAGGTTCGCGCTCAGCGAAGAGAGCGTGAAGGTCGACCGGTCGACCCCGCCACCCGTGCTGATATTGGCACCAAGACGCTCCTGCGCTTCGGCCAGTTCACGCGAATTGAGGGTGGTCGTCCCTTCGTCCATCAGACCAAGGGTCAGGCCTTCGAGACCGCGCTTGTCGATCGGGTCGGCAGCGGAGCCTGCATCGAAGCTGATCGTCACGCGGGTCGCCGGCACGGCGTCGCGCTGCGCGTAATAGACCTTGATGCCGTTGGGCAGCGAGGTTTCGGTCACATCGGGGAAGTCGAGCGCGGTGAGCTGCGAAATTTCGGGGGCAGGGCGAACCTTGGTCACCGTGATTTCGCTGGCGGCGGGCGCTGCGTCTTCGGATGCGTCATCCGAGGAGGCGACGCTTGCCGCTTCTTCGTATTCGCCTTCGCGTTCGCCCGGTTCCAGCACCAGCGTCATCGCCGGGCGGGTCATCCACTTCTGCATCGCGGCCTTCACCTCGCCCGGGGTCAGCGTGGCGAGGATGTTCATCTGGCGCTCGAAGAAACCGGGATCGCCCGCGAGGACTTCGCCCTCGGCCAGCGTGACCGCCTTGCCGCCGAAACCGCCGACCTCTTCCAGCCCGCGGATCGTTCCGGCGAGGCTGGAGGTCGCTGCGCGGCGTACTTCGTCTTCGGTCGGGCCGTTCTGGATAAAATCTGCGATGATTTCATTCAGCCGCTTCTCGACCACGGCAGGATCGACGCCCGGCTTCGCGGTCGCGCCGATGTCGAGGATACCGACCCGCTGGAACGCGTAGTTGCCCGCATTCACGCTGATCGCAATCTGTTCGTCGCGGACGAGGGCATTGTCGAGACGGCTCGACGAGAGACCGCCGAGTATCTGCGCGCCGACGTTGAGCGCGGTCAGATCGCGGTCGGTGATGCCCGGGACGGAGTAATACTTGTCGATGCTGGTCGCCGCGACCTGATCCTTCATCACCGTGCGGACGTCTTCCTTCAGCACGGGGACGTCGGCCTGCGCGGGGTCGTTGACCGGACCGCGTGCGATCGGACCGAAATATTTCTCGACCAGCGGCTTGGCTTCGGCAGCGGAAATGTCGCCCGCGAGCACCAGAGTGGCGTTGTTGGGGCCGTAGTTGTCGCGGAACCAGTTCTGCACGGTCGACATCGTCGCCGCGTCGAGATCGGCCATCGAACCGATCACGTTGTGATCGTAGGGGTGCCCTTCGGGATAGAGCGTCTTGATGATCTCGTAGAACACCAGGCCGCCGGGCTGGTTGTCGCCCTGCCGCTTCTCGTTCTGGACGACGCCGCGCTGGTTATCGAGCTTTTCCTGCGTGATCGCGCCGAGCAGATAGCCCATGCGATCGCTTTCCAGCCACAGCGCGCGTTCCAGCGCGCCGGTGGGGACGGTTTCGAAATAGTTGGTCCGGTCGAAATCGGTCGTGCCGTTGTAATCGGTCGCGCCCATTTCCTGCAGGTACTTGAAGAAGTCGTCGGGCGCATTTTCCGACCCGTTGAACATCAGGTGTTCGAACAGGTGGGCAAAGCCGGTCTCGCCCTTGGGTTCGTCCTTCGACCCAACATTGTACCACACCGCGACGCCGACGATCGGCGCCTTGCGGTCTTCGTGGACGATCACGGTCAGTCCGTTGTCCAGCTGGAACTGATCGTAGGGAATCGCGACCTGTTCGACCAGATTTTCCAGCGGTGCGGGCTGCTCGGCGGCGTCCTGCGCCTGGGCCGGAACCGCCAGCACGACGGGGGTGGCGAGCGCTACGGCGAGCGCGGTGAGACTGGTCTTAGTGGTACGGAACATGATTCTTTCCCTTGTCGCGACTAAATGTCTGAAATTTAATACCGAAATGGCGTGATCAGCGCTGGCTGGAAACCGTCTTTCTAGATGCGGCAGATGCTACCACATCGTCTCGCCAGAAATGGACCGGCTTCAAGCGGTGCTGGACGAACAGCGGAGCCTGATCGGCGAAATGCGGGCTGTCGGGGCGCGTGATCGCCGCGCCGTAGGGCTGGATGGAGCGCGAGGTGACCCGCTTGCCGTCGAGCCATTCGACCCACTGGATGAAGCTGTCGCCATGCTTGACCGAAAGACGCCCGTCATCGTCGATGTCCCACGTGGTCGAGGCGCGCAGCGTATCCGACCCGCCGTCGAGCGGGAGGTCCACATCGCCCTGCCGCAGACGCAGCAGATCGCTCATTTGCGGGGTGAGGGTGCCGAAGTATTTCTGCAGGTGGTCTTTCGAACGCGTCAGTTCCTCGACCGCGTCGGGCCAGGCCGACTTCTGGTAGCTTGCCGCCATGAAAGGCTTGACCATCAGCAGCGCGATCGCATCCGCTTGGCCGATATTGTCGGAAGTCAGATCCCAGTCGAGCATCAGCTTGCGCGCTTCGGCGAGATCACGATGTTCGCTCGGGTCGATCGCCCGCACATCGTCGAGCATCCGTTTGATATAGCCTGCATTTTCGTAGCCGGTGTCGAACTTGATCCGCATCAGGGTATCGCTGTCGAGCGGGCTCGCCTCGTTCATCAGCTTCCATGCGCGCCGTGCGCGGTTGGTCATCTTCAGTTCGACCCCCATCACCGGCGGCACGCTGTCGGGCGAAAGGTCGCTACCCGGTCCTGCGGCGACGAAGGGGGTGTTGTTGGCATTCATCAGCCAGCCGCTCGCCGGGTCGAAATATTGCGGCAGGGTGTCGTAATCGACGGTCCGCTGCCAAATCAGCCTGCTGTCGTTGCCGGGCAGGACGTGGCGCCAGTCGGGGCCTTCCTGCCGCTGGGGAATGGCGGCGTTGTAGATGTAGGCGATGTTGCCCTGCTTGTCGCCGTAGATGAAGTTGGTCGAGGGCACTTGCCCGCGCGCCATGATCGCGCGCCATTCGTCGTAGCTCTTGGCCTTGTTGAGCCGGTAATAGGCATCGAGCTGGCCGATGCTGCCCATCCCGCCGTAACGCAGGGCAAACGCGCCCTGATCGTTCTTGATCACCGGGCCGTGGACGCTGCGGTAGACCGTGCGACGGATCGGCAGGGTGAAGGGGCCGAAGCGCACGGGGAGGGTGAAGCTGGTCGCTTCGAGATCGTGCCACTTGCCATCGAGGCGATAGCGCGAGCCGCTGTCGTCCATCTCCAGCTTGTAGATGTCGATCATGTCGGGCGTGTTGACCGTGTTGGTCCAGCCCAGATCCTCGTTGTGGCCCAGGAAGGGGAAAGGGCTGCCGGGGAAGTTCGCACCCGCATAGTGCCAGCCGTCGCCGCTTTCGACGACCAGTTCGTACCACGCGACACCGCCGCGCCAGGGCTGGTGCGAATTGGAGACGAGAATGGTCGGGCCGCCCGATTTCTCCGGCGCGACCGCGAAGGCGTTGGAGCCGGCATATTCGGCGTCCTCACCCATCGGCAATGGCCGTGCCAGCGCGGTCTTGCCCGGCGCCTTCGCATTCTCGTCCATGATCCGGGGTGCGTCGTCGATCGCATCGGTGGGCGTCTTGCCGTCGAGTGGTGGGCCGTATTCGGGTGGCAGCGGATCGCCCGCAACCAGCGGACCCATGTAGCGGTCGAGGCCGAAGAAGAACGGCTGGCGCAGCGCGAAGCCTGCGGCAATGTCGATCCCGTTGACCGGGAACAGGTTGCCCAGCTTCACCTCGCCCGGATGATCCTGCGCATAATCGTTCAGGCCGACGGCGTAGGCATCGAGCAGCGCGCGCGTGTCTGCGGGCAGCGTGTTCCATTGCCGCTCCGCCGTGCCGCGCGCGTCGAGCAGGTGGTAGGCGTAGTCGACCGCCGCGCCGTCCTGCCCCGCGATCGCGCCGTAGCGCCCTCGGCTCATCGCGACGACATCCTGCAGGGTGGTAAAATCGTCCTCGCTGTGCGCGATCGCGACGCCATAGGCGACGTCGGCGTCGGTCTTGCCGTAGATGTGCGGAACGCCGAAATCGTCGCGGATGATTTCGGCGGTGTAGGTGCGGTTTCCTTCGGGTGGGGTGCCCTTGGTGGCGAAAAACGGTTCCCAGGTCATCAGGCCGATCGCGACGATCAGCAGCAGCACTGCCACTATCGCGCCGGTCCACTTGAGAATGCGAATCATGCTGGTTCCCCCTCCGCCTCCTCGAACGCACGTGCCGAGGGCAGCGCCATTGTTGCGAGCAGGACTGTGTAATTAAATAACTGGTAAATCAGGAAAATGACAAGGATCATCGCGCGTAGCGCCGCGGGGTCGACCCCGCTCGCGGGCGCGAACTCGAGGATGAAGGCGACGAACAGCAGGTCGCGATTGGGCAAGAGCGGCAATTGCGAGATCACCAGCTGCACCGTGATCAGCGTGAACCACAGGATCAGCGTCCCTTCCGGGATGCCGATATCCCACTGCACGATCTGCAGCGAATAGTTGATCACCAGCCGCGTGGCGTGGATCGCCACGACCAGCAGCATGAGCTTCGTCCCGATTCCGAACAGTTTGCGGCGAAAAAGATGGCCCGCCAACAGTGCAACGCCGAACAGCACGGCGAACAGCAGGAACGATTTTTCGCTCGTCTGCATCAGCTCGTTTTTCGCGAGCAGCTTGGGATGCAGCAGGATCAGCGCGCCTGCCGCCATGATCGCAAAGGCAGCGGTGGTGAAGCCCGAAAGCAGCACGTTGTCCTTGATATACGACAGCGCATCACGCCGCCTAAGGCCCAGGCGATCCTTCGCCCAGAAGACCAGGAATGCCTCTCCCGAATAGCCCAGAACCGAGTTGTTCAGCGCCCTCTTGCGCAGGAAAACCGGCCATTGAGAGCGCAGGTTGCGCTGGAACAGCTTGCTGAAAATGATGATCTCGCACACCGGCAGAACGGTGTAGGCAAGCACCTGTACGACATAGAATGCAGGGTTCTGGGGGAGGTTGGCGAGCAGTTCGCCCCAACCGAATTGCGTCAGCCGCCACAGCACGTAGCAGACGATGCCGATGCTGAAGGCACGTCTCAACCACGGCATCGCTTTTGCAGCGAAACTGCTTTCGCCTTCCGGCCTCTCCGTCATGGGCGGTGCTATGAACGCTTTGCAAGCACTGTCAATCGTTGCCGGGGACAGCTAGAGGCATTTGCCGCGCTATGCAGATCGCCCTTATCGCCACGCACCATTGCGATTACGCAGCAAACCTCGCCCGCTCCCCGGCGGCGCGGCCGCGGGTGTCGCCGGTACCGAGCGCGCGCGGTGCCAGGCGGCCGATCGCCAGTCTGCGCGCTCGACATGTCCACAGCTGCGCGCCCATTAGTATCCCTGCGCAGGGGCAGCCCAACCGCTTGAGTGCAAGGCCGGACCGGCAGGCTGGTCCGATCGGCTGTGGCCACGTCGCAGGCGGGACCGGGGCGGTATACAAGAAGCTCGTCGCCGAATGAGCGGCCCGCTCAAAATCGCAACCTGGCTCGAACACTACAAGGGCGGCGGGGTAGAGCGGGTCGCGGTGCGGCTCGCGCACGACTGGATGGAGCTTGGCCACCAGGTCGCGATTCTCGCTTCGCCGGTCGAACGGCAATTGCGCGTCGACCTGCCGACGGATGTCGAATGGGTGCCGCATTTCGGGGGCCGCAAGACCGCAGCAGAAGCGATAGGCAAGGTGGCGCCCGACATCTTCTTCTGCCCCGGCAACCACTACACCTCCGCTGCGGCGCGCATTCGCCTGCATCTCAAGGATCGTAGCCCGCCGATCGTGTGGAAGGTTTCGAACGACCTTGCACGCAAGGACATGTCGTGGCCGATGCAGGTCGCGAACAGGGTGTGGGTTGGCCTGCATTACCGCTTTGCCGATCGCGTGGTGGCAATGTCTCGCGCGATGGCGGAGGACGCGGTGGCGCGCACCGGAGTTCCGCGAGAGCGGATCGACATCATCGAAAATCCGCACCTTGCCGTGGGCGGCGGGCCCGCCGCTCTGCCGCTCGCACCGCATTACATCCTCGGCATCGGGCGGCTCGAACCGCAAAAGGCATGGGATCTGGCGATCCGTGCCTATGCGCAGGCGGATACGGGCGACCGCCCGCTGATCATCTATGGCGAAGGAAGCGAGCGGGCCAAGCTGACCGCATTGATCGAACGTCTGGGGCTGACCGGGCGGGTGTTCCTGCCGGGCTTCGTCGAAGGGCTGGAGGAGGTCATCGAGCGTGCCGACCTGCTGCTCCTCACCTCGCGCTACGAAGGAAGGCCCAACGTGGTGATAGAGGCTCTGTCGACAGGCACCCCCGTCGTGGCGACGGAAAGCAGCGTGGCGATGCGCGAATTGCTGGTCGACCCGGGATCGGGACGGCTTCTCGAGAGCCGCGAGGCAAAGGCCGTGGCGCGCGGGATAGAGGCGGTGCTCGCAAGCCCGCGACCGGCACCGACGGGCAAGGCCGCCGATCCGCTGGCCAGCGCGCAGGCCTATATCGATACCTTCCGCAAGGCGATCGACCAACGGCATGGGTCGTAGGCGAAACGGCTTCTCAAATCTTGTGGGGTACGAAGGCGGCACTATCTGAAGGGCACGTTCTCACAGGGAAAGCGGAATGAACCTCGAAAACTTCACCGACCGGGCAAAGGGTTTCCTCCAGTCCGCGCAAACCACCGCAATCCGCCTCAATCACCAGCGCATCACGCCGCTGCACATCCTCAAGGTGCTGCTCGACGATAGCGAAGGGATGGCGGCCGGGCTGGTGCAGCGCGCAGGCGGCGACCCGGTGAAGGCGGAACAGCGGGTCGACGACGAGCTGGCGCGCATCCCGGCGGTGACCGGCGGCGGCGCGCAGGCCAGCCCGGGGCTCGACAATGATTCGGTGCGCGTGCTCGACCAGGCGCAGCAGATTGCGGAGAAGTCCGGCGACAGCTTCGTCACGGTGGAGCGGCTGCTGGTCGCTCTCGCTCTCGCCTCGAACAGCAAGGCGGGCAGCGCGCTTGCCGATGCGGGTGTCGATGCCAAGGCGCTCGAGCGCGCGATTGCGGACCTGCGCGGCGGGCGCACGGCGGACAGCGCGAACGCCGAACAGGCTTACGACGCTATGCAGAAATATGCCCGCGACCTGACGCAGGCGGCGCGCGACGGCAAGCTCGACCCCGTGATCGGCCGCGACGAGGAAATCCGCCGCACCGTGCAGATCCTCGCCCGGCGAACCAAGAACAACCCCGCGCTGATCGGCGAACCCGGCACCGGCAAGACCGCGATCGCCGAAGGCCTCGCGCTGCGGATCGCCAATGGTGACGTGCCCGACAGCCTCAAGAACCGCACGCTGATGGCGCTCGACATGGGCGCGCTGATCGCGGGCGCGAAATATCGCGGCGAGTTCGAGGAACGGCTCAAGGCGGTGCTCGACGAGGTAAAGGGCTCCGACGGGCAAATCATCCTGTTCATCGACGAGATGCACACGCTGATCGGGGCAGGGGCCTCGGAAGGCAGCATGGATGCCTCCAACCTGCTCAAGCCCGCGCTTTCGCGGGGCGAGCTGCACTGCATCGGCGCGACCACGCTCGACGAATACCAGAAATACGTCGAGAAGGACCCGGCGCTGCAGCGACGTTTCCAGCCGGTCTATATCGAGGAACCCAGCGTAGAGGATACGATCAGCATCCTGCGCGGGATCAAGGACAAGTACGAGCTGCACCATGGCGTGCGGATCACCGACGGTGCGATCGTCGCCGCTGCGCAGCTTTCCAACCGCTACATCCAGAACCGATTCCTGCCCGACAAGGCGATCGACCTGATGGACGAGGCGGCGAGCCGCATCCGCATGGAGGTGGAGAGCAAGCCCGAGGAAATCGAAGGGCTCGACCGGCGGATCATCCAGCTCAAGATCGAAGAGCAGGCGCTCGCCAAGGAAAGCGACGACGCCAGCCGCGAACGGCTGGAGAACCTGCGCGAAGACCTCGCCAACCTCGAACAGCGTTCCTCCGAACTGACCACCCGCTGGCAGGGCGAACGCGACAAGATCCAGGCCGAATCGCGGATCAAGGAAGACCTCGATGCCGCCCGCATCGAACTGGAGCAGGCGCAGCGCGCTGGCGATCTGGCGAAGGCGGGTGAGCTGCAATACGGGCGCATCCCCGAGCTCGAGAACAAGCTCAAGGAAGCCGAAGGCCACACCTCCAACGCGCTGCTGCGCGAGGAAGTGACTGAAGAGGATATCGCAGGCGTCGTCGCGCGCTGGACCGGCATTCCGGTCGACCGGATGCTCGAAGGCGAACGCGACAAGCTGCTCAAGATGGAAGAGGTTTTGGGCAAGCGCGTGATCGGCCAGACGCAGGCGATCACTGCTGTTTCCAAGGCCGTGCGCCGCGCGCGCGCTGGACTGAAGGACCCGGGCCGTCCGCTCGGCAGCTTCCTGTTCCTGGGGCCGACCGGCGTCGGCAAGACCGAACTGACCAAGGCGCTGGCGCATTTCCTGTTCGACGACGACAACGCGATGGTTCGCATCGACATGAGCGAATTCATGGAAAAGCACGCGGTCGCGCGGCTGATCGGCGCTCCTCCGGGTTATGTCGGTTACGAAGAGGGCGGCGTTCTCACCGAATCGGTTCGCAGGCGCCCCTACCAGGTCGTGCTGTTCGACGAGGTCGAGAAGGCGCACAGCGACGTGTTCAACGTGCTGCTGCAGGTGCTCGACGATGGGCGCCTGACCGACGGGCAGGGCAGGGTGGTGGACTTCTCCAACACCCTGATCATCCTGACCTCGAACCTCGGTAGCCAGTACCTGTCGAACATGACCGACGACCAGCAGGTCAGCGATGTCGAGCCGCAGGTGATGGATGTGGTGCGCGGGCATTTCCGGCCCGAATTCCTCAACCGGCTGGACGAGATCATCCTGTTCCACCGTCTGGGGCAGGCGGATATGGCGCCGATCGTCGAATTGCAGGTCGCGCGGGTGCAAAAGCTGCTCGCCGACCGCAAGATCGAGCTGGAGCTGACCGACGCCGCGAAACGCTGGCTCGGCCGGGTCGGCTACGATCCCGTTTACGGCGCGCGCCCGCTCAAACGGACGGTCCAGCGCTACGTGCAGGACCCGCTCGCCGAGAAGCTGCTACAGGGAGAGATCCCCGATGGCAGCACGGTCAAGATCGACGAGGGCGACGGGCAGCTGGAGATGGAGGTCTCCTGACGGGACGCCCGCGCGGGCGCCGATATGGACAGCCATCGACCGGGTGCTAGAAGCCCCACGATGGCTGTCAAAAAATCGCGAATTCTGGATGCAGTTGCGGCCCTTGAGGCCGGTGAACGGCGGCGTGCTGCGGCTCTGATAGCGCAGGAATTGCGCGCAGGTGAGCAAACCGGCGATCGCTGGGGCAGCGTCAGCAAGCTCGCGACCAAAATCGGGGAGATCGATCTCGGCATAGAGGCGTCGCGCCGCTTCGCGATGTCCGAACCGATCTCGCTCGACCGCCTGCTGGGGCATTGTGGATCGCTGGCACAGGTGGGGCGCTCGGAGCAGGGTATCGAACTGCTCGATCGCTTGCCGCCGCAGGCGCAGGATCACCCCGCAGTGCTGCATTTCCGCGGGACGATCGCCAGCGAAAACGGCGAGTTCGAACGCGCCGAGGCGCTGCTGCGCCGATCGCTGCAGCTGGCGCCGGGTTCGCCGCAGAGCTGGTTTGCTTTGTCGATGATCAAGACCTTCGAACCTGGCGATCCCGACTTTGCCGGACTCGCCGCGATCGAACCGCAGATGGGCGGGGTCGATACGCTCACCCGCGCCCGATACCACTACGCCTTGGGCAAGGCTCTGGTCGACATGGGCGAGGTGGCGCAGGGCTTCGCGCAGTACGAGAAAGGCGCGGCCTTGCGCCGCCAGGACGAACCCTACGACCGCGCGGCGCAAACGGCCTTTGCCGAGCGGTTGCTGGCCGATTTCACCCGGAGTTCACTGGCCCAGCTCAAGCCATCGCGCTTTCGGGACCAGCGCTCCATCTTCGTGAATGGGATGCCGCGCTCCGGCACGACGCTGGTCGAATCGATCCTCGTCAGCCACTCGCGCGTGTCCGACGGGGCCGAGGTCAATCTGGTGCAGCCTTCACTGATCCCCACACGGGACCAGACGTTTGCGGGCGCGCTCGCTTATCAGGATAAGGTTTCAAGCAAGGACCCGTGGGGCGATCTCGCCACCGATTATCACAAGATGCTGCGGATGCGCTTCCCCGGCGGCAGGCTGGTGGTCGACAAGACGCTGAGCCAGTCGATGGTAATGGGCCTGCTGCTTCATATGATGCCCGATGCGCGGGTTGTCTGGATGCGCCGTCGGCCAGAAGACATCGCGCTGTCGAGCTATCGCGCGTTCTTCACCTCGTCGGTGACGTGGAGCTGGTCGATGACGGACATAGCGCATCAGATGCGGCTCGAAGACAGGCTTTACCGGCACTGGGCAGAGCTGTTTCCCGAGCAGATCCTGACGGTCCCCTACGAAGAGCTGGTGCAATCGCCCGAGGAATGGATCGCGCGCATCTTCAGCCATGTCGGGCTGGAGCTGGAACCGCAGGTGTTCGAATTCCACAAGAACCGGCGCAAGGTGCGCACGGCCAGCGTGAAGCAGGTGCGATCGGCGATTTCGACCGATGCGATCGGCAAGTCGGATCGCTTCGCCGACCAGCTCGCACCGTTCCGCGAGGCGTATCAAGGCTGATCGCGAGCCTTTCGTCGGCGTCGCTGGCGGAGACTTCCTGAAAATCTGACGGAGCTGTGTCTCGCTGCCATACGGCAGGCGAGGGTGCCTGCGTTGGCCCTGTGTGGCGGCTCGCCCGCCTTCGCGACCGACACACAAAAAAGGGGGCGGACCGAAGTCCGCCCCCTCTTTGTTTGGCCTTGGGCCGTCGTCTTTAGAAGGCGACGTCCACACCGAGGCGCACGTAGCGGCGCGTCTGGTAACCCGTCGGGTTGCCGTAGTTCGGCGACAGGATGTACGAGTCTGCCGCACCCGAACCGTCGTCGATTTCGCCAACTTCGTTGCGGGAAATGACAGCCTGCGAGTTGAACAGGTTGAACACGTCCGCGCGGAAGGTGACCTTGCGGTCCGCATCGATCTTGACGTCGTAAGCGAACTTCAGGTCGAGCTGGCTGACCCAGTCGCTTTCCTGAGCAGTACCACGCGGCGAGAGCACACCGTTACAGTAGTGCGACGCAGCGCCGTACGCATTGCCGAAGTCCGTGTACGGGCCGCTGCCGAACGGATCCGAGCCCGGGTTGTAGCCGAAGCAGCTAAGCGGACGCGGCGAGTCCAGCGTGGCGTTGAAGCCGACGGTGAACTTCTCGTCGAAGCGGTACGAACCCCACAGCTTGAAGCGGTGGCGACGGTCGTTCGGCAGATAGCCGTACGCACCATCGGTGAAGCCCGGCTGGTCGAAGTCCTGCGTGATGCCGGCGTCATCCTGACCGAAGTCGGACTGGACGAAGCCTTCCGAGTTACCCTGGCTCTTCGACCAGGTGTAGCTACCCGCGAGGGTCCACACGCCGTCCCACGGACGATTGAAGGTGAATTCAACCGCGTCGTAGGTACGCTTCGCCTTGGGATAGCCCAGTTCGGCGGCGGTGAAGGTCACCGTACGACCGTCCAGACCGTCCAGCGCAACCGTCATGTCCGAACCGGGGTTCGTGATGACGTACTGGTGGAAGCCGGTCCAGGTGGACGAGCAGCCGGTGATGCCGTTGGCGGCGCAGTAGTTGTTGACTGCTTCGTCGATGGCAACGTCTTCCGCGGTGCGGTTCAGTTCACGGTGGATGTAGTTCAACCCGAGGCGCAGACCGAGGACATCCTGTTCGTAACCCAGGACCCATTCGGTTTCCTTGGTTGCCTTCAGGTTGGCATCGATCAGAGCGTCCGACGAGGGCACCGTGCCGTTACCGGTCACGTTACAGTGCTGACCATCCGAGAACGGATAGGTCGTCAGCTGGATCGGGCAGGCGTTCTGATAGGTCGAGCTACCGGTGAACTGACCGGTCAGGATCGGAACGCCGTCACCGTTGAAGCCGTCGTAGTAGAAGCGTTCACGGATGTAGATTTCCGAACCAACCTGACGGAACGCGGTGTTCGAAGCGAACGGCAGGTAATACTGACCGTAGAACGCCTTGACGCGACCATTGCTTTCCGGGAACAGTTCGTAGGTCAGGCCGATACGCGGCGCATAGTTTTCCTTCTGCGTCACGTAGTCCGAACCGTCGGCCTTCTTCACGATGAAGTCATCGCGACGGGCACCGAGGCTCAGGGTCAGGCCATCAAACGGCTGCCACTCGTCCTGGATATAGAACGCGCGGTTGCGCGATTTGAACGCACCCGAGGAGTTGAAGTAGTTGATCTGCAGGATCGACGAGTTGATCAGCTGATAATACAGGCCAGCATTGCCGTAACCGGCGTTGAAGGCTTCGGGAGTGAGGATCCCGTTATCGAGCAGATACTGGCCGCCGGTGCGAACCGCCGCTTCTTGCAGGGTGTTGTCTTCCTGGTCGAAACCGGCGCGGATGTGGTGTTCACCCAGCGCGCTGAAGAACAGGTCGACGTCGGCACGATAGAACTCACGCTCAGTCGTGTACGGGCTGCTGGTCGAAGCCGAAGCCTGGCCATTGGTGTACGCGAGGTACGGCAGGATCGGGTTGCCCGCGCCGTCCGTAGCGAAGTTGCCCGTGCCCGGAGTACCCGGAGCGTAGGTGTTGGTCGCACCACCGACGTTGCGCACGTCGGGAAGGGCGGCATCACCGGCCACGCCGACGTTTTCGAAGTTGTCCTTCATCTTACCGTAGGCGGCCGAGATGGTCAGCCAGTCGGTGAAGTTGCCGGTGTACTTACCAACGTAGCTCAGACCACCGTAGTTGAAGTCCTGAACCGAACCGGCAAGGCCGATCCCGTTGGCAGGGCTGTACGAGTAGTAGTCACGACGCGTGGTACGCGAGGTGTCGAACATGGTCAGTTCGAGGTGCTGGCCGTCGATCGGATACGCATCGACCTTCACGCCCCAGAACGGATCGTCCTGCTTGTCGTGAATGGCGAGGCCCGAGCTCAGGCTGATCGTGGTCGATTCGGTACGCGGAAGTTCGACCAGGCCGTATACGAACAGGCGATCCTTGATGATCGGCATGCCCAGTTCACCAACAACCGAAAGCGCGTCGTATTCGTCGAGCGCACGGTTGGTCGACGGGCGGCAGGTGGTGCCGGCTGCCGGGTTGCTGAGGTCGTTGTACGAGCAGCTCTGGAAGTTCTTGCCCGGCGAACGCAGGAAGTTGGGTTCCCAGTTCACGTGCACGGCACCGGTCACTTCGTTGGTACCCGACTTGGACACCGCGCTGATGACGCCGCCGGTCGCACGACCGTATTCGGCCGGATACGCACCCGACTTGATTTCGATCGACTTGTAGAATTCGAACGGTACGCGTGCCGAACCCAGATAGTTGTCGAAGTTCGTGATGTTCAGGCCGTTGAGGTAATAGGCGTTTTCAGCAACGGACGAACCGCCGACCGAAGCCAGGTTACCGAACGCCGAGTCGCCACGGGTGGTACCCGGAGCCTGCAGCACGACCGAGGTGAGGTCGCGATTGATCGGCGTGGTGGTGAACAGTTCGGTCACGTCGACGTTCAGGCCGGTCGTGGTGCCTTCGAAGGCCTTCACGATCGACTGGCCGCTGACGACGATCACGTTGGTCGCCGAAACGGCGAGCTCGACGTTGACCGACTGGCCACCGAGGACGCGAACGTTTTCGGCGGTGTAGTCGGCGATGCCGCTACCGGTAACCGTGATGTTGTAGCTGCCCGAAGGAAGCGAGTTGAAGCTGAAGCTACCGTTCGCGCCGGTGGTCGCCGTGCGGGTGAAGCCCTGCGAGACCGAGGTGGCGGAAACCGTCGCGCCTGCAACCGGAGCACCGGCATCGTCGACGACCGTACCGCTGATGGCACCAGCGGTATAGTCCTGCGCAGCGGCAGGAGCGGCGATCGAGGCTACGGCAAGACCGCCACCTGCCATCGCCAGGACTTGCAACGCCGAACCCGACGCCAGAAGCCGCTTTTGAAAGCTGTTGTTTTTCATCGTGAGCATTTCCCTCTAATTGCTCGTCCAAGGGAGCACCAAGGCGCCCCCGGTCCATTCCCCCACTGCCGGCGATTTCACGCCACGCGCAAAGCCCGCCGGAAGATGGAATGGAGCTCCTGATGGACGGCACAGGGACATTTTGCAAAAGCTATAGTCCCGGTTCGTGCCGAAACGTATCGCGTGTGGCAGTTCGGTGACAGTGGTGCGCCGCAGCGCAATAATCTTTTAACATGCCGCAGCAATCGGTCCCCCTCTCCGGAGACATGGTTAACGGCAGGAGGGTCAGCGGAGCTCGACCGCGCTCCCCCACAGTGGCGCAGTGGAAGGCATTTCGAGTCGCTCTGGAGCGCACCGCCTCGCTTGACACTGTCCCGCCTCCCCGCCACCTCGGTTTCGAAATGAAACTTGGGAGAGCAAGGCATGGCTGATGCATATATCGTGGACGCGGTACGGACTGCTGGAGGCAAGCGCGGCGGGGCGCTGGCCGGGGTTCATCCGGTCGATCTGGCGGCGCAAACGCTGGACGCGCTGGTCGAGCGCACCGGGATTGATCCCAAGGCAATCGACGATGTGATCATGGGCTGCGTCAGCCAGGCGGGGCAGCAGGCGATGCAGGTTGGGCGCAACGCCGTCCTTGCTACCAAGCACCTTCCCGAAAGCACGCCCGCCGTCACCATCGACCGCCAGTGCGGGTCCAGCCAGCAGGCGATCCAGTTCGCGGCGCAGGCGGTGATGAGCGGAACGCAAGACGTGGTCATCGCCAGCGGCGTCGAAAGCATGACCCGCGTGCCGATGGGCAGCTCCGCGATGTTCCATATGAAGGAAGGGCTGGGCAATTATAAGTCGCCCGGCCTCGAAGAGAAGTATCCCGGCGTCCAGTGGAGCCAGTTCGTGGGTGCCGAGATGATGGCCAAGAAGCACGACATCTCCAAGGAGGAGATGGACCGCTTCGCGCTTGCCAGCCACGAGAAAGCCGCCGCCGCGACCAAGGCGGGCGCCTTCGACGCAGAGATCGTGCCGATCCCCGTCGAAACGCCCGATGGCGAGG
This sequence comes from Citromicrobium sp., assembly GCA_002729695.1. Lineage (GTDB taxonomy): Bacteria > Pseudomonadota > Alphaproteobacteria > Sphingomonadales > Sphingomonadaceae > Alteriqipengyuania. The sequence goes on from PBYQ01000006.1 coordinate 69,970, forward strand.
CGATGCACACGGTGGACGAAGGTATCCGCTTCGACGCCAGCCTCGAAGGGATTGCGAGCGTCAAGCTGCTGAGCCCCGACGGCCGCATCTCCGCTGCGCTGGCCAGCCAGATCTGCGACGGGTCGAGCGCGGCGCTGATCGTGTCCGAAGCGATGCTGAAGGAGCACGGGTTGACACCGCTGGCGCGGATCGTCGACCTGACGGTGACGGCGGGCGATCCGGTCATCATGCTGGAAGAGCCGCTGTTCGCGACCGACAAGGCGCTCAAGAAGGCAGGGCTGAGCATCGGCGATATCGACCTGTACGAGGTCAACGAAGCTTTTGCCCCGGTGCCGATGGCGTGGCTGAAGCACACGGGCGCCGACCCGGACAAGCTCAACGTCAACGGCGGCGCGATTGCGCTGGGCCATCCGCTCGGCGCGAGCGGCACCAAGCTGATGTCGACGTTGGTCCACGCGCTCAAGGCGCGCGGCAAGAAGTACGGCCTGCAGACGATGTGCGAAGGCGGCGGCGTCGCCAACGTGACGATTATCGAGGCTTTGTAACAATTTTTGAAGACCCAGAACCCCGTTTGGGCTGAGCTTGTCGAAGCCCTGCTTTTCTTTAAGCGCGGGACCGGAAGACAAGTGCAGCCCGTCGACAAGCTCAGGGCGAACGGACAAGAGAGGTAGCTCTAGAATGGAAATTTCCGCAAACACTCCCGCAGTCGTCACCGGCGGCGCGTCGGGCCTCGGCCTTGCCACCGCGCGCGCCATCGCCGCGAAGGGCGCCAAGGTCGCGATCTTCGACATGAAGGAAGACGAAGGCCAGAAGGTTGCCGAAGAACTGGGGGGCACCTTCTGCAAGGTCAACGTCACCAGCGAAGACGATGTCGCCGCCGCCTTCGCCAAGGCGCGTGAGGCGCATGGGCAGGAGCGTATACTCGTCAACTGCGCGGGCATCGGCAACGCGATCAAGACCGCCAGCCGCTCCAAGGAAGACGGCAGCATCAAGCATTTCCCTCTGTCGGCCTTCGACTTCGTCATCCAGGTCAATCTGGTCGGCACCTTCCGCTGCATCGCGCACTCGGCTGCCGGTATGCTCACGCTCGACCCAATGAACGACGACGGGGAGCGTGGCGCGATCGTCAACACCGCGAGCGTGGCGGCCGAAGACGGCCAGATCGGCCAGGCAGCCTATTCGGCGTCCAAGGGCGGCGTCGTCGGCATGACCCTGCCGATCGCGCGCGATCTGATGGGCGAGGGCATCCGCGTGAACACTATCCTGCCCGGCATCTTCCACACCCCGCTGCTGATGGGCCTGCCCGAAAAGGCGATCGAAGCGCTCAACGCCTCGGTCCCGTTCCCCAAGCGGCTCGGCAACCCCGAGGAATACGCCAAGCTGGCGATGGTTATGCTGGAAAACACCTACTTCAACGGCGAAGACGTGCGCCTCGACGGCGCGATCCGCATGGCGCCGCGCTGAACGGAGGACGGTTTGCGAACTGGATGGGCACTCGCTTTGTTGCGGGGGCCCATTTTCTTTCCATTTCCGGTGGCATCCGTGGCTGGCTTCCGGCTTTCCTACCGGGTGGCGCTTGCTCTATCGCAGTGGCACGACGCGCGCGACCGACCCCTCTCCAGACCATCAATCGGGCATTGAACGGCACCGACCTGTTTTCTGCCTCTGGACACTGTGTCAGGTGTGTCAGCGAGGAGAGAATGCGGATGCCTGACTTCACCCAGATCAAGCTCGATATCGACGGACCGATTGCGACGATTACGCTCTATCGGCCCAACAAGATGAATGCCTTCACGCACCAGATGCGCGATGAGATGATCGAGGCGATCGACATCACCGATGCCGACGACGCCGTGCGCGCGGTAATCGTCACGGGCGACGGCCAGCGCGCCTTTTGCGCCGGGGCCGACCTTACCCCGCCGAAGAACCCGGATGGCACCGACAAGCACGTGTTTTCCGACCCTACGACGGTCGACGATCTGTCCGATCCGCTGGTGCGCGATGGCGGCGGACGGCTGGTTTTGCGGCTGTTCAATTCGCAAAAGCCGCTGATCGGTGCGTGCAACGGCGTTGCGGTGGGCGTGGGCGCGACAATGCAGCTGCCCTTCGACATGCGGCTGTGTTCGGACAATGCACGCTTCGGCTTCGTGTTCGCCAAGCGCGGCATTACGCCGGAGGCGTGCTCCAGCTGGTTCCTTCCGCGTCTCGTCGGCATGTCGACCGCGCTCGAATGGTGCATGACGGGCCGCATCTTCGACGCGCAGGAAGCGCTCGATGCAGGGCTTGTCCGCTCGGTCCCCCCGCAGGGCGAGCTGATGGACGCTGCGCGCGCACTGGCGCACGAAATTGCGGAGAATGCCTCGCCGATCTCGGTCGCGATGACGCGTGCGCTGCTCTGGCGTCTGTCGGCGGAAGATCACCCGATGAAGGCGCACCGGATCGATAGCCGCTCGATCTACCGTCTCTCTCGCGGGGCCGATGCGAAGGAAGGCATTGCCAGCTTCCTCGAAAAGCGCCCGCCCGATTTCACCGGCAAGGTCAGTGAAGGCATGCCCGATTTCTACCCCTGGTGGCAGGAGCCCGAATATAAATGAGTGAAGCTTGGCACATCGGAGTCCTCGGCGGCTCGGGCCTCTACGAGGGGATCGAGCTGGAGAACCAGCAGCAGATCGAGGTCTCCTCGCCCTTCGGCGAACCTTCCGGCCCGGTGACCACCGGCACGGTAGGCCATGTCCGGCTGACCTTCATGGCGCGGCACGGGGCGGGGCATGCGAAGTCGCCCGACACGGTGAACTATCGCGCCAATATCGACGTGATGAAGCGCTGCGGCGTGACCGATCTCATCGCGATCAGCGCGATCGGCTCCTTGCGCGAGGAAATGGCACCGACGCATTTCGTGGGCGTCGACCAGTTCATCGACCGGACCAGCGGGCGCGCGAGCAGCTTCTTCGGGGAAGGGCTGGTGGCGCATGTCTCCCTGGCCGATCCGGTCTGCCCGCGGCTTGCCGCGCTGGTCGCCAACGCGGCGGAGTCGAGCGGTTCGACCGTCCATCGCGGCGGGACCTATATCGCGATGGAAGGGCCGCAATTCTCAACCCGCGCGGAAAGCCGCATGTATCGCGGCTGGGGCGGGGACGTGATCGGGATGACCGGGATGCCCGAGGCGCGGCTCGCCCGCGAGGCGGAGCTGCCCTACGCGCTGATCGGCATGGTCACCGACTACGACAGCTGGCGCGATGAAGAGGCCGGGGTTGAGGCGTTCGATATCCTCGCCGTGCTCAAGGGCAATGCCGACCGTGCGCGCGCCATGCTCGACGAGCTGGTTGCGACCTTGCCCGATACCCGTGCACCGAGCCCGGTGGACACCGCGCTCGAACACGCGATCATCACAGCGCCCGAAATGCGCGACAAGACGCTGATGGCGAAGCTCGATGCGATTGCCGGGCGGGTGCTTGGCTAGGGCGGCAAGGGCCCGGGTCCTCGAGAGCGAACCTCGAACTAGTTGCTGAACGCGTCGGCGATGGAGCAGCCTGCCGGGCCGAGGATGACGATGAACAGCGTCGGCAGGATGAACAGGATTAGCGGCACGGTCATGATCGCGGGCAGGCGCGCAGCCTTCTCCTCCGCGCGCATCATCCGCTCGTTGCGGAATTCGGCGGAAAGGACGCGCAGTGCCGATGCCAGCGGCGTACCGTAGCGCTCGGTCTGGATCAGCGTGGTGACGACGCCTTTCACTGCTTCGAGGTCGACGCGATAGGCGAGGTTGTCGAACGCCTTTTTGCGTTCGTTGAGGAACGACAGCTCGATGGCGGTCAGCAGGAATTCGTCGCCCAGTTCGGGATACGCACGGCCCAGTTCCTTGGCGACGCGGTTGAAGGCTGCGTCGACGGTCAGACCCGCCTCGGCGCAGATCACCAGCAGGTCGAGCGCGTCGGGCAGGCCCTTGCGGATCGCGTCGGTGCGCTTCTTGGCCTTGTTGCCGATGTAGAGCTCGGGCCCCTTGTAGCCGAGCAACACGACGAGAGAGAGCGCGCCGATCCGCTTGATGCTGCCCCAGTCGGCAAACATGTCCGACACGTAGAAGACGTAAAATGCAATCAGACCCAGGACGATCGGCAGGATCGCGCGCGCGCCGATTACGTAGACCGCGTATTCCTTGTTGCGGATACCGGCATGGGCGAGCTTCTGCTGCACCACTGCGAGCTGGCTGGGCTGGAGGACGTTGAAGTTGTTGAGCGCATCCTTGACGCGGTCGGTCTTCTCGGTCCGCCGGACGAGGCTCTTTCGCTTGCGCCCGTGTTCCTTGACGATGCCCGCCTTCAGTTCGTCGCGCCGGGCGTTCAGCGCTTTGATCCGCTTCGCCATGGGATCGCGCACCGTCACCGCAGCGTAGATCGCGGTCATCGCCGCCATCGTCGCGATGGCGACCATGACCGTAGCGACCATGATGACGTCGACGCCCAACAAGGTAGGGCCTGCCGGTGTTCCGGCAATCAGGACAGGGGAAAGGATGCTGGAATGGTCCATCAGATTTCGAAGCTCACCATCCGGGACATGATGAACACCCCAAGACCCATCCAGATGAGCCCGCCGATGCCGATCACGATCAGTCGCTGATCGATGAAAAAGGCGCCGATATAGCTCGGATTGATCCAGAAGATCATGAAGAACACCAGGAACGGCAGCGAACCGACGATGTAGGCCGATGCCTTGGATTCGGAGCTCATCGCCTTGATCTTCAGCTTCATCTGCGAACGCTTGCGCAGCACGTCGGAAAGGTTGGACAGCGTTTCCGCTAGGTTGCCCCCGGTTTCGCGCTGGATCGCCAGCGTGATGGTGAAAAAGTTGAATTCGGCGATGTTGAGCCGGTCCGCGCTGACCTGCATCGACTCTTCCATCGTCCGCCCAATCTTGATCCGTTCGATGATGCCCTTGAACTCGATCCCGACAGGGCCGGGGACTTCCTGGGCGACCACCGCGAGCGTTTCCGTCACCGGAAGACCGGACCGAAGGCCACGCACCAGCAGGTCGATCGCATCGGGGAACTTGGCGATGAATTGCGAGGTGCGACGCTTGATGAAGAAGTTGACTACCATGTGCGGGATTGCGGCACCGATCAGAAGCCCGCCGATCAAGGAGAGGAGCGGCACACCGCTCTGGAGGTAGAGGATAAGGCCCACCACCAGCGCGAGGCCGAAGCTGACATAAAGGTACTGCGACACGGTCCAGCGCTTGCCGGTCCGTTCGAGACGCAGAGCCAGCGCTTCTGTGCGCGAACCGGCACCGGCGACCCGCTGAACCTTCGGCTTGCGGGCGGCCATCGCCTTTTTCATCTGCGATTCGACCCGCGCTTCGGTGCTTTCCGAATGGCGGTAGCGCACACCGCTCAGGCGTCGTTGCACCTGCTTGTGCATCGACGGGCCGCTCAGCCCTGCGATCGCGATGCCGAGCAGCGCAAAGGCGCCGATAAACACTAGGAAGATCTGGATGAGGTCCATCGCTATCTTTCGAATCCTCGCCGATATGTGCCCTATGCCCCGTCTGGGCTGGGCAGCGCGATCAGGCGTTGGCTTTCGCTACCCCCTTGGCCTTCGATTTACTGGCACCCGACGGCTTGGATTTCTTGCTCGTCGACATAATGGACTTGATATCCAGCGAGCCGAGCAGCGATTTCTTGCCAGCGGGTTCGGCGGGTTCGAGAACCTCGTCGCCAGCGGAAAGAATGTGGCTGACGATCTGGCGCATCTGCGCGGCCACCTTGCTGGTCTTGTTCGCTTCGACGAAAGCCTGGCCCAATTTAGCGGCATTGGTCGCGGCCTTGGCATCGTAAGGGATGACAAAGTCGACCTTGCGCTCAACCGATGCCTCGAAATCGGCACGGCTGATCTCTGCCAGACCGTTCTGGCTCTTGTTGGCGAGCAGTACCGGCTGGGCGTGCGGCGCGTATGTTTTGAGCCAGCTCAGAATGCGGATCGTGTCGCGCGCCGAAGCGAGGGTGAATTCGCAGACGACGGTGATGAAGTTCACATCCGCAAGCAATTGCGGGAAGTTGATCAGCATGTTGCGCGGCAGATCGATGACGGTCATTTCGAACGCCTGGCGGAATTCCTCCTCCAGCTGCACGAATGCCGCGCCATCGGTCATCAGCGGGGCACTGATCGGCGCCTCGGCGGAAAGCACGGCGAGATTGTCGTTCGCGCGGATCATCGCGCGTTCGATGAACAGACCGTCGATCCGGCTCGGATTGTCGATCGCGTCGGTCAGGCCACGCCCCGGCTCGAGATCGAGCGTCAGCGCGCCGGTGCCGAAATGGACGTCCAGATCGAGCAGCGCGGTCGGCAGTTTCTGTTCGTCGCTGAACAGCCATGCGAGCGAGGTGGCGATGGTCGACGCGCCCGCGCCGCCACGCGTGCCCACGACTGCGGTGGAGATGTGGCGCTTTGCGGTCTGGGCATCGACGGCCTTGGGGGTGTTGAACACAGTCTGCGCGTCGTTGAGCGCGTCGCGCACCTGCGCGGTCGCGAGCGGCTTAAGCAGATAGTCGTGAATCCCGCTGGCAAGGAGATCGCGATACAGGCGCACATCGTTGACCTGCCCTATGGCAATGACGACCGTTCCGGGTTCGCAAACCTCGGCAAGGCCGTTGATCTCGGTCAGTGGGTCGCTGCATTCGGAAAGATCGACCACCAGGATATTGGGGCTCGAAGTGACCGAAAGGCTCTGGATCGCGTTGCGCAATCCCCCCTTGGCGCATTTCTCGGGCGCCCAGCCCAGTTCGGCGACTACCGGACGCAAGGTGTCGAGCGCGGTATCGTCGCAAATGAATGCGGCGAAGGGGTCCCGGTTACCCAACATGCCAGAATTCCACGGTGCGTTCATCGTGCTTCCTCGTTCATTCGCGCTGTCAGTCCGGGCTGCTGGTGGTGGTTGTGCCAGCGCTGCCGCCAGTTCCGTTACTGCCCGAGCGGTAGGCTTCGATCGCGCTGTTCGACTTGGTGATGACGGCGTTCCCTTCGACCTCCTGTCCACGGACGAGGTCTTCCGGATTGGCGACCATCGCAGCGAGATTGCTGTTGGTTGCGCAGCCGTAGTTGCGGCTGGTGGCGTTGGCGTAGTTGCCATCGTAATCGTCCGACCAGTCTGGGCAGCCCGGCACAGTCGCGACCGAGCGTGTGACGACAACCCTAGTACGTCCGGGTTCGACGAAGCCTTCGGTAATCGGTGCGTGTTCGCTGAGAGCGAGCCCGTAACGATCGACGATCTTGCCCACCGCGGTCACCGTTGCGGGGTCGGTCCCGTCCGTCTCGATCGAGACGCGGTCGCCGTATTTCAGGTTGAGCGCCTCGAACCAGCCCGCCAGACGACGCTGTTCGGGGATCGAAGGTCCGCCGGGGCCACCGACGAGATCGAAGGTGTAATGCGTGCGCTCGACCACCGGCTGCGCGGTGGAATACAGACTGTGGTTCATTGGTCCGCCACAGGCGCTCAGCGACAGGGCGAGGGTGGAGGCGATCAGGGCGACGCCAAGGCGTTTGGTGTTGGTCATGGCCGGGTATCCCCTCACTGGTTGATGCTGAAGCCGGGAGCGGCGGAGGCGCTGCGTTGCTTGCGCCGCGGCTGCTGCGCACGACGTTCCGTATCGGCGCCTGTCTGGGCAATGCCGGGCTCTGCGGACTGGCGATCGCTGGTGCGCGGCATCGGGCGGACTTCCTGACCCTGCGGTGCGGGACGGGCCTCCTTCATGCCGAGCTGCTCGAGCGTCGAAGGGCTGTTGTACCCGTCCGTCGGCAGGCGGATGTCGTTGCCGTTGACCGGGTTGACCAGGTAGGGCGTGATGACGATCACCAGCTCGGTCTCTCCCCTGCGGAAGTTGGTCGAGCGGAACAGGTTGCCCAGGATCGGCACGTCGCCGAGGCCAGGGGCCTTGTCGATCGCGCTTTGCGCATTGTTACTCATCAGACCGGCAATCATGAAGCTCTGGCCCGAACCCAGCTCGACCGTTGTCGATGCCTTGCGCGTGATCAGGGCGGGAATCTGGAAACCGTTCAGGGTGACCGCGCCTTGCGTTGAAAGCTCGGAAACCTCGGGTGCCACACGGATCGAGATGCGTCCGTTGGCAAGCACCGTCGGGGTGTAGTTCAGCTTTACGCCGTAGTTGCGGTATTCGACCGACGTCGCGCCGAGGCCCTGGCTGATCGGGATGGGAAATTCACCGCCTGCGAGGAAATCTGCGGTTTCGCCCGAGAGCGCGGTGAGGTTGGGCTGCGACAAGGTCGTGACGAGGCCATTGGTCTCCGCCAGATCGAGCGCTGCGCCGATATCGAGGCCGAGCAGGCGACCCACGCCCGCGAGCGTCGTGCCTCCCTCAAGCCCGTCGGCGATGTTGTAGCCGGCGCCTTCGAAGTTTTGCCCCGTCGCGAGCGGACCGCCAGGCACGCTCTGGGAGAAGGCTCCACGACCGCGCGAGACGCCGAACTTGAAGCCGCTGCTGCCGTCGATCGTGGTCAGGTTTGCACCCAGTGCGCGGACCAGCGAACGGCTGACTTCTGCGAAACGCACCTGCAGGTTGACCTGCAGCGGCGTCGCGGTCGTGATACGTGCGATGACATTGGTCTCATCGCCCAGGAAGGCCTGAACCAGTCGTTCCGCCTCTGCCGAGTCTTCGGGATTGGCGACGGTGCCCGTCAGCAGCACGGTATTATTGCCCATCGTAGCGACGGAGATTTTCGCCTGCGGCATCGCCAGCGCCAGCATCTGGTCGATGCTGCCGATGTTCGATCCCACGCGGATATTGGCCGCCCAGATCACGTCGCCCGCCGAATTGCTGGCATAGACGGTGGTCTCGCCGCCCGATTTGCCGAACAGGTACAGCTGGCGCTGCGATTTGACCTGGATGTCGGCGATCGAATCGTTGGCGATGAACACGTCGCTCATCGATCCGGGCACGGTGATCAGTTCGCCCTTGCCGATCGACAGGACGATATCCTGTGTCGGGCGGACCACGGTCTGCGCGTCGGCCACTGTCGGCATCGACGCGAGTGGGGCGGCTAACAGCGCTGCGCAAAGCAGCGTCGGCCGGAGCCTGCGCCGGGCCCGTGCGGGCACAGCGGAGCGATGCTTGGCAGTCATTTTCATTGCCTTTTCCATGATCATTCACGCCCCCCGATCGAGGTGGCTCGTGCAGTGTCGGTTTTGACACCACCGGTCTTTCCGGCGGCCACGCTGGTGCTTTGTTCACCGCGCATGACGCGCACCGTGGGGCCGGAAGGGGTTGAGGGAGCGGACGGGACCGGCACCCCGTTCGAAGCCTGAATTATCGGCGTCGGAGTGAAGGTTTCGCCGCCGCTATTCGACGGAGCCGACGGGCTCGATTGCGTGGCCGAACGGATCGCAAAGCGCGATACGTCGGCTCCGGTGACGTAGGACGACCCGGTGTCGCTCGGCATGGCGCGGGCGCGGGCGAGGAGGCGTGCCTCTTCTTCGGGCGTCGCGTTGTCGGGGATCTTGATGTCACCCGATGCGAGCGCGCGTTCCAGGTCGGTCGAATTGTCCGCGATGGAGCGCAGCGAGAGGCTGAGCGTACCGACGGTCTGCGCGACCGCGATCTTCTCCGCGATCTTGGGCGTCACTTCCAGCGTTACCGTGCTGACGGTGCGCGCCACGGTCTGACCATCGACGGTGTTCTGGCTGGTCGACTGGTCGGTCGCGAGCACGCGCAGGTTGCGCAGGATCGTTTCGGTCGCCTTCAGCCCGTTGGCATCGTGGGTCATCATCAGGTCGATCCGGTCGCCCGGGAAGACGAACCCGGCGACGGCGGTGTTGGCGTTGACCGGCACGGTGACCGCACGCATTCCCGGAGCGAGCGCCGCAGCAAGGAAGCCGCGGTCGCCTGGCGCGACCAGCGCGCCCTGCGTGACCGGTTCGCCGGCGGTGATCTGGAAACGGACGACGGTGCCCAGGAGCTTGCTCACGTCGGACTCGCCGTCGATGAAATAGGCGTCCCGCACGAGGTCGTTGGGCCAGGCCTGGAACCCGATTGCATCCTGGGTGATGATGGTTCCCACCGGCAGGCTGCGGTTGGCGACAAGGACGCGCGGCCCGGTGGGCTGGGCAGCTGCCGTGGCGGCGACCGCCTCCGGTGCGCTGGAGCCTGCGAACATCGAACGGGCGATAAAGGCCGTTCCTGCCGCGATGACCAGTGCTGCCAGCAACAGAACCAGCTTTTTCCTATCCATGACTTAGTGGACCCCCAGGATCGAAATTGCGCCGACTTCTGCCGACATGGTTTCCACGTTTATGAGCCGAATGGTTAAGATGAAGTTCACTGCTAGATCAGGCAGTAAGGCCGATCGCTCGCCCGGCAGCAGGGAAATAGTGCGCGGCGAGAATCCACAATCCGGCGGCGGAAATCGCCACTCCATACGGAATCGCCAGGCGGTCCTTGCGGCGGCGCATGATGTGCCACGCGCCGAATGCCAGTGTTAACGCTCCGCCCAGCAGGGCCATCAGCACGATCAGCTGGCCGAACTGCAACGGGGCGATCCAGAGCGCCAGCGCAGTCAGCAGTTTGACGTCGCCACCACCCATTGCACGCAATGCGAACAACACCGCGAGGATGGCGAATGCGAGCGCGGCGATGCCGAGTTGAAGTGCCACGCCAGGCCACAGCGAAAGACCGCTCGCCCACCAGAATAACGGGGCACCCAGCGCGACAGTACCGGTAAGCCAGTTCGCGATCTGGCGCGAACGCAGATCTGTAATCGCCGCTGTTACCAGTGCGATTGCCAGCCCAACCAGCAGTGCATATTGCAGGTAGTCGTCCATTATTATTGGGCCCCAAATCCCACTTTCTCGGAACGTGCTACGCGCTGGCGCTTACCAAAAAGTAACCAAGAGAAACTGGAATGCGAGAGTGAGAGTTATGCCAGACGACAATCCGACACCCATCGACCGCCGCGTCATCCCTTCGGTTGCGACCGAAAGCCATTGGCAGGCGGACGATGGTGCGGACATCCGCCGGATCGACTGGCAATCGGGGGGCGAGGGCCCTGCGCGCGGCTCGATCCTGTTCATGCCGGGGCGCGGCGACCACTACGAGAAGTACCTCGAAACGCTCGACGAGTGGGCGCGCGACGGGTGGCGTGTGACCGCGAGCGACTGGCGCGGGCAGGGCACTTCGGGGCGGCTGGGCAAGGATGGTCTGACCGGCCACATCGACGATTTCGGCACGTGGACCGCCGACCTCGCCGTATTGTGGAGCAAGTGGGTCAAGGAAACGCCCGGTCCGCACGTGCTTATCGGCCATTCGATGGGCGGGCACCTCGTGCTGCGCGCGCTTATCGAGAAGCGGGTATCGCCCGACGCGGCGGTACTTTCGGCACCCATGCTGGGCCTCGTGGGGATGCCCGCGCCGCTGTGGTTGCTTGGTCCGACCTCGAAAATGCTCGCCGGTTTCGGCGATCCGCGCCGTCCAGCCTGGAAAACGAGTGAGAAGCCCGGTGCGCTGCCCGAGGATCGCGGCGCGCTGCTGACGCACGATGTCGATCGTTACGAAGACGAGTTGTGGTGGCGCAATGCACGCCCCGGCGTGGCGATGGGGCCGGCCAGCTGGGGCTGGGTCGCCGCAGCAATCCGCTCCATGCAGATGATCGAAGAAAAGGGTGCGATGGAGGGCGTCCAGACGCCGGTCATGCTGTTCGGGACCAGCAACGACCAGCTGGTTGCCTGGTCCGCCATCCAGAACGCTGCGAACCGTCTGCCCAACGCCGAACTCGTTCCCTTCGGCAAGGAGGCGCACCACGAAATACTTCGCGAGGTAGATGAAGTGCGCGGGCGGGCTATGAGTGCGATTACCGACTTTCTGGATCGCAAAGCACCACAAAGAGCCTAAATCGGCGCGATGGCCGATTACAACGTTGCGATTATCGGGGCCGGTATTGCGGGGGCCAGTCTCGCCGCAGAAACCGGTCCGCATCACCGGGTCCTCCTGCTGGAGGCGGAAGACCTGCCCGGCTACCACACGACCGGGCGCTCTGCCGCGTTCTGGGAAGAATGCTACGGCGGGCCCGAGATAGTCCCGCTAACCCGTGCTTCTGCAGATTTTCTCCGCGCTGGCGGCTTCCTCGCCCCGCGCGGAGCGCTGTATGTCGGGCGCAAGCAAGATGCAGCGGCGCTCGATGCGTTCGAGGCGCGCTTTGTCGAAACCGGAGCGCATCTGGAGCGGCTTGCGCCGGGTCAGGCGCAGCAGCAGGTGCCGTTGCTGCGACCGGAGTGGTGCGAAGCGATCTGGCAACCGCAATGCGCCGATATCGACGTGGCTGCGCTGCACCAGCACTACCTCCGCGCAGCAAAGGCCGCCGGGGTGGCACTGGTCACGCGTGCGCGCATCGAAACGGTCGAGCGCGAGGGAGAAGGGTGGCTGCTGCGATCTGCAGATGGCCGGGAATGGCGGGCCGAGGCGATCGCCAATGCTGCGGGGGCATGGGCCGATACGCTTGCCGAGATGGCCGGCGCGCGCTCGCTGGGGATCCAGCCGCTGCAACGTACGATGCTCCAGCTGAAGACGGAACCTGGCCTTCCGCGCGGCGGGCCGCTTACGCTCGACATTTCAGGCCGGTTCTATTTCAAGCCCGAAAGCGGCGGCTCGATGTGGTTCAGTCCGCACGACGAAACGCCGATGCCGCCCGGCGATGCAGTGCCCGAAGAACTGGCTGTGGCGGAAGGGATCGACCGGCTGTCACGCGTGATCGAGACCAGATCGCTGAAAGTCGAGCGGACCTGGGCAGGCCTGCGAAGCTTTGCCCCTGACCGCAAACCTGTGATCGGCTGGGATGCCTGCGTGCCGGGCTTCTTCTGGTTCGCCGGGCAGGGCGGCTTCGGCATTCAAACCGCGCCTTCGGCGGCGCGGCTCGCCAGCCAAGTGTTCCGCGACGCACCGCGCGATGGAATGACCGAGATGCTCGATGCCGAAGGTTTTGCGCCCAGCCGCTTCTCGTAGAGAACCGGAAGGTGGTCGGTTGCACAGGGTTGCAATCGCACAATCAACACACAGGAGAGCGCGCAGAACGCCATCGATTCGATCAAGACGAACGGCCCCGAGGCGGAAATCGTCGACAATTCCTAGCGGATCGCGGCCGCCGCATCGCTGGCGAGCTTGTCGACCCGCTCGTTTTCGGCATGGCCGGAATGGCCCTTCACCCAGTGCCAAGTTATCGTGTGCCTGGCATTGAGCGAAGCGAGACTGCGCCACAGGTCCTCGTTCTTGACCGGTTTCTTGTCCGCGGTCTTCCAGCCGCGTTTCTGCCAGCCGGGCAGCCATTTGGTGATCCCGTCGATCAGGTACTTGCTGTCGGTATAGAGATCGACCGAACATGGGCGCTTGAGCGCTGACAGAGCCTCTATCGCCGCTGTCATTTCCATGCGGTTGTTGGTGGTGTCGGCCTCTGCGCCCGACATTTCCTTCTCGGTTGTGCCCTTGCGCAGCAGCGCACCCCAGCCGCCGGGGCCGGGATTACCCTTGCAGGCCCCGTCGGTGAAAATCTGAACGTCGCTCATAGTGTGAAGGCGGCTTCGCCTTGCTCGCGGTAGAATGCAAGCCGGTGGGCGAACTGCATCGGGTTTTTCCTGCGGACGAGCCCGTCGGAAGGTGTGGCGAACCAGTCTTCCACCCGCGTCGCCACAAACCGCAGGCAAGCACCCTGCGCCAGCAGCGGGAGTGCGCCGCGCTCGGCATCCGAAAGCCTGCGGCGGCTCTCGTAACCCTCGATCAGCGCATCGCCGATGTCGCGCCGGAAGGCATGATCGGTCGCCCCGAAACTCCACGCCGCATGGGTCACCGCCAGATCGTAGGCGAACAATCCCGAGCACGCGAAGTAGAAGTCGATCAGGCCGGTTACCCGGTCATCGACGAAGAGAACGTTGTCGGGGAAAAGATCGGAATGGATCGTCCCTTCGGGCAGATCGGCGGGCCACAGCTCCAGTATCTCCGTCCCGCAGTCTGGGAGGATTGCTGCCAACCTGGGGTCGATCTCGTCGAAGCGGCCCACATTGTCGCGCAGCATTTGTACGCAGATCGGGATCGACAGGCTGGAGGCGCGCGATTGCGGGAAGTCGGATGACGCGAGGTGAAGATCGGCGAGGGCGACGCCTACCGCATGCGCTTGCCCCGTTTCCGGCTCGTCGATCGAAATGCCGGGGAGAAATTCGATCAGCGCGCAGGGCTTGCCGCGCGCCTCGCGCATCAGTGCGCCTTCGCGGGTGTGGATCGTGCGCGGCACCGGGAGTTTCTTGGCTGCCAGATGATCGAGCAGCGAGAGGAAGTAGGGAAGGTCGGCGGCCTGGGTGCGTGCTTCGAAAACCGTGAGGATGAACCGCTGCGATGCTCCGTCGCGTTCGGTTTCGATCAACCAGTTCGAGTTGGAAACGCCCTCCGCGATACCCTTGGCAGACCGGAGCACGCCGACATCGTAGGCGGCCAGAAAATCGCCGATTTCTGCGGCGGTGAGTTGGGTATAAACTGCCACTGCGCGGCCCCTTCGGGACCCGTCAGTCGACCAGCTGGCGAGGCAGCTTGAAAGTCATCTTTTCTTCGGTGACCAGGATTGGCCGTTCCTCGATCTCACGCCATTCGCCAAGCTTGGCGATTACTTCTCGGACGAGCGTTTCGGGTGCAGACGCCCCCGCGGTGAGCCCTACGGTGCCGACGCCATCGAGCCATTCGGGCTGGATTTCGTCAGCCCGCTGGATCAACCGTGCGGGCGTGCCGCAGCGTTCGGCGACCTCGACCAGCCGCAGCGAATTGGACGAGTTGGGCGCGCCGATCACCAGCACCAGATCACTCCCCGGAGCCAGTTCCTTCACCGCCGCCTGACGGTTGGAGGTCGCGTAGCAAATGTCTTCCGCCTTGGGCGCGGTGATCGAGGGAAAGCGCTCCTGCAACGCACCGATGATTTCTGCCGTATCGTCGACCGAAAGGGTGGTTTGGGTCAGAAACGCGAGGTTCTCATCGCGCGCGAAGGGCAGTTTCGCGACATCCTCGACCGTTTCGACAAGGGTCATCTGTCCCGGTGCGACCTGACCCATCGTGCCGATCACTTCGGGATGGCCGTGATGGCCGATGAAAAGGATGTGCTTGTCCTTTTCGAGCAGCCGCTCCGCCTGACGATGAACCTTGCTCACCAGCGGGCAGGTTGCGTCGACATAGAGGAGCTTGCGCCGTTCAGCCTCGGCAGGGACGGCCTTCGGCACGCCGTGGGCACTGAAAACCACCGGCGCATCGTCGGGCACTTCGTCCAGTTCTTCGACGAAAATCGCGCCCTTTGCCTTGAGGCCTTCGACGACATAGCGATTGTGGACAATTTCGTGGCGGACGTAGACCGGCGCGCCGTACTTTTCGAGCGCACGCTCGACGATCTCGATCGCGCGGTCGACCCCGGCACAGAACCCGCGCGGGCTAGCGATGAGGATCGTCAGCCCCGGAAGATCCGATTTCGAAGCGGGGAGGATTTGCTCGGCGGGAAAGGCGGCGTTCATGCCACCCTATCTAGCCATTCTGTTCGCGCGCCGCTAGGTGGCCGGGAAGAGTTCGACGAAAAGACCGATCAGGGACCAGACCAAGATGCATCCTGCGCTCCGTTACGCCGCCCCCGCCATCGCAGTGCTAGCGCTGACCGGGTGCTCGAAGAAAGGCGATCTGGTGCTCGATCAGGGCGTCGGCGTGCAGGCAGTCAGGACGCTTTGCCCGGCCGTCGGAATCCCGGACTATACCGGCGATATCACGACGTTCCGTTCACCCGACAGCCGTCTGGCGAGCGATCTCGATATCGAAGCGACAATCACCAACCTGCGCACGACGTGTGACGAAGCGGGCGAGAAGATCTACGCGAACGCGACCTTCGATGTGTACGCCAGCCGTGCCGACACGCGTGGCGCGCGGACGGTCGAACTGCCTTATTTCTCCGTCGTGCTGCGCGGTGGCAGTTCGGTCGTGACGAAACGCGTCGGCACCGTAAGCGTGACCTTTGCCGATGGGCAGGACCGCGCGACGGCACAGGGCCAGGCCGGCGCTTTCATCAATCGCGCCGATGCGACCTTGCCCGATGAAGTTCGCGACAAGATCACCCGCCGCCGCAAGGCGGGCGATGTCGATGCCGCACTCGATCCGATGGCGGACCCGCAAGTACGCGCTGCTGTGCAGGCCGCTACGTTCGAAATGCTGGTCGGCTTCCAGCTGACCGAGGAACAGCTCGCGTACAACGCCACTCGCTGATCTTCGAAGGGCAACCGGCGTGCGCGCTCCCTTGCGGGCGCGGTTAAACCGGCTAAGCGGTCGGGCATGACCGATACGAACATGTCCGAGAGCAAGACCATCTACGCCGCCTTTGCGGAGCGCATCGACGCCATCCTCGACGCGCTCGAGATGGAAGGCGATTTACCTGCCGATACGAACCGCGCCAACGTCGCGGTCGAGCCGCCGCGCGATCCCTCGCATGGCGATATCGCCACTAATGCGGCCATGGTGCTCGCCAAGGCGGCGAAGACCAATCCGCGCGCGCTGGCGGAGAAGATCGTCACGCACCTCGATCGCGATCCCGATATCGAGAGCGCCGAGATTGCCGGTCCGGGCTTCATCAACCTTCGCGTAGTCGGGCGCGCCTGGATCGACGAAGTGCGCGCGATTGCGACGCTGGGCGATGGTTACGGCCAGTCCGCGATGGGCGAGGGCACTCGGGTCAATGTCGAGTATGTCTCCGCCAACCCGACCGGGCCGATGCACATGGGCCATTGTCGCGGCGCGGTGGTGGGCGATGCGCTTGCCAGCCTGCTCGCCGCGACCGGGCACAGGGTTACGCGCGAATACTACGTCAACGATGCCGGCGGGCAAGTCGATGTCCTCGCCCGGTCGGCGCATGTCCGTTACCGCGAGGCGCTTGGCGAGAATGTCGGCGAGATTCCCGAGGGTCTTTATCCCGGCGACTACCTGATCCCGGTCGGCAAAGCGCTGGCCGAGGAATTCGGAGACAAATACGCCGCCGCGCCCGAGAGCGAATGGCTGGGGCTGTTTCGCCCGCGCGCGGTCGCTGCGATGATGGACCTCATCCGCGCCGATCTCGCCAAGCTGGGCATCGCCCACGATGTCTTCGCTTCGGAGGCAGAGCTGCAGGCCGCGGGCAAGCCCGCCGAGGCCGAAGCCTGGCTGCGCGAGCAGGGCCTCGTCTATGATGGCGAGCTGGAAAAGCCCAAGGGCAAGACGCCCGACGACTGGGAGCCGGTCGAACTGCCGCTGTTCCGCAGCACGCAATTCGGAGACGATCAGGATCGCCCGATCAAGAAGTCGGATGGCACCTGGACTTATTTCGGCGCCGACCTCGCCTATCACATGCAGAAGGCGGAAAACGCGGACGCGCTGATCGACATCTGGGGCGCGGATCACGCGGGTACGGTCAAGCGGATCAAGGCCGCGGTCGCCGCGCTCGGCGAGGGGAAGGGCACGCCGGTGCCGTTCGACGTCAAGCTAGTCCAGATGGTCCAGCTGATGCGCAATGGCGAGCCGGTGAAGATGTCCAAACGCTCGGGCAACTTCGTGACGCTGGCCGATGTGGTCGACGAGGTCGGCAAGGATGTCGTCCGCTTCACCATGCTGACGCGCAAACCGGAAGCACAGATGGATTTCGATTTCGCCAAGGTGGTCGAAGCATCGAAGGACAACCCTGTTTTCTATGTGCAGTACGCGCATGCGCGCATCTGCTCGACGATGCGCAAGGCGGCGGAAGAAGGCCTCGCGCCATCGGACGAAGCTGTGGACAGCCTGACCGAAGACGACATCGCGCTGATCAAGCTGGCTGCGCAGTACCCGCGACTGGTCGAGTCGGCGGCGCAGGCACGCGAACCCCACCGGATCGCCTTTTATCTCTACGATCTCGCAGCCGCGTTCCATGCCTTCTGGAATGCCGGCAACGATGATCCTTCGAAAAGGGTCATACTGACACAGGATCGAAGCCTGAGCGGTGCAAGGCTTTATCTGGTCGCGCAAATAGGTCAGGTAATCCGTAATGGACTTGGTCTCCTCGGTGTGGAGGCCGTTGAGGAGATGTGACGATGATCGATGGGGACGATCACGAAGAGGACCGGCGCGATCCCGAAGATCGCACGGAGGAGGGGGCTCCACCAGCCGAGGAATCGCGCACTGACGCGGGTGACACGACGGTAGCCGATAGCCCCGTGGACGCTGAGGGACACGATGGTTCCGAGCCAACGCCTGAGCCGCAGGGGCCTGCTGAAGAGCAGCCAGCAATGGATCTGGAAGGCGGCTCCGACGAGGGTGGGACCGTCGCCGAAGCATCCGAAGATTCCACGGCCAGCGACGAGTTGGAAACGAGCGGTGAACCCGAAAGCCTCGACGAGGATGGAGAGTTCGACGGCGCTGCCCTCGACGAGGATGACCACGAACACGCTTTCGAGGGCGAAGATCTGGGCCTGGTGAGCGACGACGACGCGCTGCCGTGGCTCGAATCCTCGGACTACGAAGAGATCGAAAGCGTCGATGCGTGGCGGATTACCGGCTTCGTCGTACTAGGCCTGGTCGTGCTCGCCTTGCTGGTGGGTGGGGTCTGGTACTTTACCAGCCGCACCGGCGAAGGCACGCCGATTGCCGACGGCAGCACGATCGAAGCGCCGGAAGGCCCATACAAGGAGCGTCCCGAAGACCCCGGTGGCAAGACCTTCGAGGGCACCGGCGACATGGCACCCGCGGTTGGCGAGGGTGAAACCAGAGAAGGCCGCCTGGCCAAGAGTTCCGCGACGCCCGAGCCGGTCGCCAAGCCGCCTCAAAACACTGCGCCGAAGCCCGCTCCAGAGCCGAGCGCGTCGAGTGCGCAGGACAACCGCATCGCGGTGCAGGTTGGCGCCTATCGCGACGAAGCGACCGCCGAAAATGGGTGGCGCCAGCTCTCTCGCCAGACCGATGCGCTTTCTGGCGTGAAATACCGGATCGTGAAGGGCGAGGCGGATATCGGCACCGTCTACCGATTGCAGGCCTTGCCGGGCGACATGGCCGCCGCACGCCGGCTGAGCGATGCTCTCAAGGCTGACGGTGTGGCAAGCCAGATCAAGCAGTAAGCGATAGCCGGGCGGGCGCATGCACGCCCGGCTTTCCACCGTCACGGATGGCCAAGTGCTTGCCGCGGGTGAGTTTTCCCGCCACCTTCCAATCGTCATGACGCCAGCAATCTTCGGCTGTTCCGGCCTCGAATTGACCGCCGACGAACGCGCATTTTTCCGCGAGGCCGACCCTGCGGGCTACATTCTTTTCAAGCGGAACTGCGAGAACCCCGAACAGCTGCGCCGGCTGACGGACAGCCTGCGCGAAATCCACGGCCGCGATCGGCTGCTTGTCTCGATCGACCAGGAAGGCGGGCGGGTCGCCCGGCTCGGTCCGCCGGCTTGGCGCAAATGGCCCGCACCTGCCCGCTTCGGCGAACTGTTCGAGCACGCACCCGCATCGGGCATCGAAGCGATGCGCCTGAACAGCGAGGCGATGGGGACCGAGCTGGCAGCAGCCGGGATCACGGTGGATTATCATGCGCCGTGCGACGTCGCGCGGCCCGAAACCGATGATGTGATCGGGGACCGCGCGCTGGGTGCGGAGCCGATGCAGGTCGCCGCATTGGGGCGGGCGATCCTGGAAGGGATGGCCTCTGCGGGTGTCGTCGGCTGCCTCAAGCACATGCCCGGCCACGGACGGGCGACTGCCGACAGCCACAAGGATTTGCCCGTGGTCGAGGCGCCGGATGCGGACCTGAAGATCGACACTGCTCCCTTCGAAAGCCTGGCGGGTCGCGCGACGATTGGGATGACCGCGCACATCGTATTCACCGATTGGGATGCGGATCGGCCGGCCACGCAATCGCCGTGGGTAATCGAGAACATCATCCGCCAACGGATCGGCTTCGACGGTCTGCTGATGACGGATGATATCGACATGCAGGCGCTCGATGGCACCATCCCCGAACGTTCGGTGCGCGCGCTGGAGGCAGGTTGCGATCTGGTGCTGAACTGTTGGGCCAAGCTCGACGACATGACCGGCATTGCAGAGAATTGCGGCCCTATTCGCGAAGAAAGCGCGGCGCGGCTCGAGCGTGCGCTCGCAAGCGTCGAAATCCCCACCGAACCTGCGGACATCGATGCGCTGGTCGCCATGCGCGATGCCCTGTTTACTGCAGCCGGGCTTTCGTTGTGATCGACCTGCCCGAAGGGGGCACGGTGGCCGACTTCGGCGATCTCGATGGAGATGGCGGGGACTGGCAGGGAATTGCCGCATCCGGCGGCCGCGATGAAACCGCATTGAACCTTTCGCTGGACGGTTGGGAGGGGCCGCTCGACCTGTTGCTGGAGCTGGCGCGCAAGCAGAAGGTCGATCTGCGGCAGATTTCGATCCTCGACCTGGTGGACCAGTATCTCGAGTTCATCGACGGTGCGGAGCAGCTCCCGCTCGAGATAGCTGCCGATTACCTCGTGATGGCCGCGTGGCTGGCGTACCTCAAATCGGCGATGCTGCTGCCCAAGGACGAGCAGGAAGATCCTAGCCCCGAGGAACTGGCGCTTCGCCTCCACCTGCGCCTCCAGCGGTTGGGTGCGATGCGAGAGGCAGCAAGCCGCCTGATGGCACGCGATCGCGTGGGTCGCGATGTCTTCCTGCGCGGCGCGCCGGAGGGATTGCGGATCGACCGCTCGATCGCCTGGCAGGTAGACTGGTACGATCTCGTTCGCGCCTACGGACAGGTGAAGGCGCGCAATTCGCCCGCTTTCCATACAGTGCGAGACCGGCAGGTGATGACGCTGGAAAGCGCGCTGGATCGCGTGTCGGGAATGCTCGGGATGAGTCTGGACTGGGTGGAATTGCGAGAATTCCTTCCGCCCGGTGCGGATGCCAGGCTGCGCAAGTCCGCCATGGCGAGCAGTTTTGTCGCTGCATTGGAACTCGCCCGAACGGGTCGTGCGGAACTCGCGCAGGACGACATCTTCGGCCCCTTACGCCTCCGGCGGGTGCGGGCGAGCGCATGAGCGAGACCGAATCCCTCGACCGTGCGGTGGAGGCCGCGCTGTTCGCGTCGGAGGACGCGCTGACGGTCGACCAGCTTGCGACCCATCTCGGCGATGTGGACAAGGGCGAACTGCGCGAGGCGCTCGCTCGTCTGGTCGCGTTCTACTCTGAACGGGGCATTCACCTGGTAGAGCGCGCCAAGCGCTGGCATTTCCAGACCGCGCCCGATTGCGCGCACCTGCTGCGCAAGGAACGCGAATCGCTGCGCAAGCTGAGCCGGGCCGCGACCGAGGTCCTTGCGATCATCGCCTATCACGAACCCGTCAGCCGCGCGGAGATCGAATCGATCCGTGGCGTGCAGACATCCGGGGGCACGCTCGACGTGTTGATGGAGGCAGGCTGGGTGAAGCCCGCGGGGCGTCGCGAAGTGCCAGGTCGCCCCGTCATCTACGCGACCACGCCTGAGTTTCTCCGCCATTTCGGGCTCGAATCGCGGCGCGACCTGCCGGGCATCGATGAATTGCGCGCCACCGGTATGCTCGATCCGGTCGACGATGCGTTCGAGGCGGAAATGGCAGAGGCCGGTTCTGCCGACAGCGATGGAGAGAGCGACAGCTAATAGATACCGCCAACGCGGGTCGCGGCTGGAACTTGCCTTGCACAATCCCTATAGCGATCCCACTCAAGGTTGAGCAGGCTTACGCAGAAGGCGCTTATGTTCGGACAAGTCGGTATCTGGCAGATTCTCATCATTGCCGTGGTTATTCTCGTTTTCTTCGGGAGAGGCCGCGTGTCGGAAATGATGGGCGATTTCGGCAAGGGCATCAAAAGCTTCAAGCAGGGCCTGAACGAAGAAGAGAAGAAGGACGCGGACCAGCCCGCTGCGCGGATCGAGGGGCCAAGCCACGATGCGAAGCCCGCAGGCGAGACCGTGAGCGAGAGCAAACCGGCCGAACCGACCGACCGCGCATCCTGATCGCGAAAGGCACAGCCTCCATGCGCGATACGTGCCATGTTTGACATCGGCGCTGGCGAACTGCTGGTGATCGCGATTGCCGCGATTCTCGTCATCGGGCCGAAAGACATGCCTATGGCGCTGCGCACTGCCGGTCGCTGGATCGGGCAGTTGCGTCGCATGTCCAACCATTTTCGTTCGGGGATCGATGCGATGATCCGCGAGGCCGAAATGGAGGAGATGGAGAAGAAGTGGCAGGAACGTAACGCACAAATCATGCGCGCGCATCCGAACGAAGAGATGGCCCCGCTTCCCGCTCCGCCTGCCGACGGTGCGCCAGGCAGCGATTCTTCATACGATCCGTCGGCGGATGATCCTGCGCCGGCCAGCTTGCCAGCGCCATCCGCGTCGGCCGAATCGCGCGTCGCCAGCGCGACGGACAGACCGGTCGATGGGGCAGAGCCGCAACTGCCTCTCGATGGCGACGCCTCCGACGATGCATCCCCCGCGAAGAAGGGCGAGGCCTGATATGGGCGTGCTGCGCGATATCGATGAAACCCAGGCGCCTCTGATGGACCATCTGGTCGAGCTTCGGACTCGGCTTCTGCGATCGGTCTTCGTTCTAGCCATCGCATTTGGCGTGTGCTTCTATTTCGCCGATCCGATCCTTGCGTTTCTGGCGCGTCCACTGGCGAACGCCTTTCCAGATGGCGAAGGCAAGCTGGTGTACACCAAGCTGTACGAGGTGTTCTTCGTAGAGATGAAGGTCGCGCTGTTCGCGGCTTTCTGTGTCAGCTTTCCGTTTATCGCGAACCAGCTTTGGGCCTTCGTGGCTCCGGGCCTCTACGCGAAGGAAAAGAAGGCCTTCCTCCCGTTCCTGATCGCCACACCGGTACTTTTCCTGACCGGTGCGAGCCTCGCGTACTTTGTCGTCATGCCGACGGCGTTCCGATTCTTTCTCGGTTTTCAGGGGAATGCGGGCGACTTGCCGATCGAGGCACTGCCGAGTGCAGGCGATTATCTGAGCCTCGTTATGCAGTTCATCCTGGCGTTCGGCGTGTGCTTTCTGCTGCCCGTCCTGCTCTTGCTGCTCGAGAGGGCGGGGCTTGTTTCCCGGAAAATGCTGTCGAAAGTTCGCTCTTACGTAGTCGTCGGGGTGCTTGCCGTTTCGGCTGTAGCGACACCGCCGGATCCCGGCTCGCAATTGATCCTCGCAGTGCCACTCTATCTGCTGTTCGAAGGATCGCTCCTCTTGATGCTGATCCTCGAACGCCGCGAGCGCAAGCCTGACGGTGAGGAAGCCGGAGCATCCGATCCGGTCTGACCCCGCAGCTGCGGGCTTTTAAGGTGCGCGGTCGGCTCGAGAACTTCAGGGCTCGGCATAAAAAAAGGGCTCCCGTCGGGGAGCCCTTCCTAAAATCTTTTGGTACGATCAGCTTATGCGCTGGTCGGGACGTCATCACCACCCTGAGCAGCAATGACGATGCCCGCGATGATCGCGGCGAGGGCCAGGATACCGAGCACGATGCCCGCTCCGGTCGCTTCGCTTTCACCAGCGACCGGAGCGGCCGCACGGTCCAGATTGACCTCAGCGATTGCAGGCGCAGCGGCCAGAGTCAGTGCAGCGGCACCGGCGAGAATGTTGCGAGCTTTCATCTATCGTCTCCTAGTGGCCCCTGACCACGTGATTCGTATTGCGATTCCATCTGACCGACCCAGCCATTGTTTACAAGTCGAACGGACAAGGCAGCCGGTCATGACTGCCTACGTGTAGCGAATTGGCAACGTATGCGGGGCATCGGTCGACGCGAGCCGACAAATAAAATGTCTAGATTCGCCGAACCAAAACAAAAAGGGCCCCCAGCAGGGGGCCCTTCGTGTAACCTTATCGGCTGAAACGCTTACGCGCTGGTCGGCACGTCGTCACCACCCTGAGCGGCAATAACGATGCCTGCGATGATCGCGGCGAGAGCCAGGACACCGAGCACGATGCCCGAGCCGGTCGCTTCGCTTTCGCCAGCAACCGGAGCTGCCGCACGGTCCATCTGGACCTGCGCGATTGCAGGAGCGGCGGCCAGCGAAAGGGCTGCTGCGCCGGCGAGAACGTTGCGGGTCTTCATATTCAATATCTCCTAGCGCGATTTGCGAGGTAAAAACTGTTCGGGTCGACTACTGGTCGAAAAGTCGTCCCATTACAAGAGCAAAGGTCGGCGGGCGTTATCGTTCCAAAAATTGTTGCCTCACGGCAACGCTTGTATCTCCAATGCTTAGCTCGAAACCGGCTTCGCAATTGCTGCACATGCTAAGGAAGGTGATCCCCATGTGCAAGATGCAAACCTCCTAACGTCGCAAAACAGGCTCGACTCATCCCGACATGATAGGCGTGCATGGCTTACCGAGGTGACTCGCGTCCGGCTACCAACGGCGTGTAAAGAAAAGGTTATCCGTGTTTCGCTCACCCGCCAGGCCGGCTTCGGTCCTTCAATCGCCGCGGCGGTACATCCTTTTTCCTCCAACCCAGGTTTCGAGAACCTGCGTGTCTCGAATTTCCTCGGGGCTGATACGGGCGATATCGCGGTCGATCACCACGAAGTCGGCCTTCTCGCCTTTCACGAGCCGGCCAAACCGCCCCTCGGCAAAGCCGGCATAGGCGGCGTCGCTGGTAAAGCCACGCCACGCATCCTTGCGAGAAAGGCGTTCCTGCGGGAACCATCCTCCGGGAGGCAGGCCGTCGCCGTCGATCCGCGTCATTGCGACCGCCATGCCGACGAAGGGGTTGGCCGATTCGACCGGGGCGTCCGATCCGAGCGCCAGCCGGGCGCCCGCGTTCTTCAGGCGCTCCCAGGCGTAGGCCCCAGCCAGACGATCGGGCCCAAGCCGGGCCTCGGCCATAGTCCGGTCGGACGTCTGGTGGACCGGCTGCACCGAGGCGATGATGCCGTACTCACCGAACCGCTCGATATCCTCTGGCGAGACGATCTGCGCATGCTCGATCCGCCAGCGCCGGTCGCCGTGATAGCTCTCCGACAGCTCTTCGATCGCGGATAGAAGCTCGGCATTGGCCGCATCCCCGATCGCATGGATGGCGACCTGATAGTCTTCGAGTGCCCCCCTGCTCATGAGATTGCGCAGTTGCGTGTCGCTCAGCAACGGCAGACCGGTATTGCCGGGATCGTCCGCGTAGGGCTCTTTCAGCCATGCCCCGCGCGATCCCAGCGCCCCGTCGAGATACAGCTTCACCCCGTTCAGGCGGAGCTTGTCGTTATAGAGCCAGGGGGTAGGGCCGGTGCCCCCAATCACCTCCATGGCTTCAGTCCCCGCGGCATAGGCCATGATCCTGATGCGCAATTGGTCGGTATCGCCCGCCCGGCGGTAGGTCTGCCAGTCGAGGAGGGTGGTCCCCATGTCGGCGGCGGCGGTAATTCCCTGGGAAAGCAGGATCTTCTGCGCCGCCTGCAAGGCTACATCGCGATCCGCGGCGCGCGGCTCGGGGACGACCTTCTGGATCAGTTCGGTTGCCCCGTCGACAAAGACCCCTGCGGGAGCGCGGTTCGCGAGGCGTTCGATCCGGCCGCCCTTCGGATCGGCAGTTTTCGCCGTAACGCCCGCTGCCTCCAGCGCGAGCGTATTGGCCCATGCCGCGTGGCCATCGACCCGTTCGAGGAAAACGGGCCGGTCGCTAACCGCGCGGTCGAGTTCCGTGGCGGTCGGAAACCGGCCCAGACCCCACTTTTCCTGATTCCATCCACGCCCGAGTATCCACGGGCGACCGGGGTTGTCGCGCGCAAACTGCTCGATCAGCGCGAGCGCTTCCTCCAGCGATTCGGTTTCCGAAAGATCGAGTGTGAGTGCGCTGAACCCAATACCCATCACGTGCAGGTGCGCGTCGATCATCCCGGGAACGATGATCTGGCCTTTCATGTCGGAAAGGTAGGTCGGACGCTCGGGTCGCTTGTCGCGCTTGTCGAGCACCTCGATGATGGTTCCGTCATCATCGACCCACAGTCCGGTGAAGTGGTCGATGTCGCCGTCCTCGTCGATGCGCACGCCATCGACGTTGTCGATCAGGACATCCGCCTGCGCAGCGGTGGAAAGAGATGCGGCGCAAAGGAGGGCAAGCGCGAAAACGGAACGGAGTTTCATCAGGGAGATCGACTTTTCGTTACAGGCGGGTTCGGCTGCACGGTTACTGCCAACGCGCGGTGCTGCCAATGGCTCGCCTTGCGAGGCGATTTTACATCGTTCCCCACCAACGCGTCACATCTTGTTGCCGAGGCGGAATTGCGACGATAGGCGTCCCGCATGACACGCCCGGCAAATAACCCGCTCGACCAGTTGACCACCGATCATGTGCGGGCCGCGCATGCGCGCATTGGCGACGCGATCGTGCGTACGCCCATGTTAAGGTCCAAGACGCTTTCCGAGATTGCCGGGGCCGACATCTGGCTGAAGTTCGAGAACCTTCAGTTTACCGCCGCTTACAAGGAGCGCGGTGCGCTCAACGCCTTGCTGCTGATGGATGAAGAGCGGCGCCAGCGCGGTGTCATCGCGGCGTCGGCGGGCAACCACAGCCAGGGCCTTTCTTACCACGGCACGCGGCTGGGCGTTCCGGTCACGATCGTGATGCCCAAGACCACGCCTGCGGTGAAGGTGATGCAGACCGAAAGCGTCGGCGGCAATGTCGTTCTCGAAGGGCAGACCTTCGATGAGGCTTACGCCTATGCTCGCCAGCTTGAGCAGGAGCGCGGGCTCACCTTCGTCCACCCCTTCGACGATCCGGATGTGGCTGCAGGTGCGGGCACCGTTGCGCTCGAGATGCTCGAAGATCAGCCGGATCTCGATTGCATCGTCGTGCCGATCGGCGGGGGCGGGCTGATCAGCGGGATGGCAACCGTCGCCAAGGGGATCAATCCGGCGATCGACGTCGTCGGGGTCGAGGCGGCGCTGTTTCCCTCCATGCACCACGCGCTGTCGGGTCAGCCGATGCCGGCTGGCGGCGATACTCTGGCGGAAGGGATCGCTGTCAAAGAGCCGGGCACTTTTACACGCGAGATCATCAAGGAACGGGTGGACGATATCCTGCTGGTGGGCGAGCCCGATCTCGAAGGCGCCGTCGCGCTGCTGCTGCAGATCGAAAAGACGGTGGTCGAAGGCGCAGGGGCCGCAGGTCTTGCTGCGGTGCTGGCCAATAAGGAGCAGTTCGCGGGCAAGCGCATCGGCTTGCCGCTGTGCGGAGGGAATATCGATTCCCGCCTGCTGGCCACAGTGCTGCTGCGCAACCTTGCGCGCGAAGGGCGGCTGGCGCGCCTGCGGATCGCGCTGAAGGATCAGCCCGGCGCGCTGCACAAGGTCGTCAGCCTGTTCGAACGCCACAACATCAATATCATCGAGGTGTACCACCAGCGCGTGTTCACCAAGCTGCCGGCCAAGGGTCTGATCACCGAGATCGAGTGCGAAGCCCGCAACAAGAGCCAGGTCGATGCGCTGATCGAGGACATGCGGGGCACGGGTTACGACGTTCACCTCGTCGAGCTGGCTTGACCCGTTACGCCACAGGTGTGCAAAATAAGGTCTCGTTAACCCTGCTTCATGGTTAAGGCCCTTCTAAG
Organism: Citromicrobium sp.; assembly: GCA_002729695.1. Taxonomy (GTDB): domain Bacteria; phylum Pseudomonadota; class Alphaproteobacteria; order Sphingomonadales; family Sphingomonadaceae; genus Alteriqipengyuania. Next base: position 97,574 of record PBYQ01000006.1, read on the forward strand.
AGGGTGTTCCGTGAGGCATACGGTCCACCAGCCGCCGACCTTGAGTTTCTCTAGCCTTCGACAGGAGCGCCAGGCCTAGCCGTGACTGCCCCCGTTCGCTTTCCGCGCTTTTTCGTGACGAGCCCCGCGCCGTGCCCGTACCTCGCGGGTCGTACGGAGCGTAAGGTCTTTACCGAGCTGAAGGGACCGCACGCGGACCAGCTGAACGAAGCGTTGGGGCGCATCGGGTTCCGTCGCAGCCAGACCGTCGCCTATCGGCCAAGCTGCGTCGACTGCCAGGCCTGCGTGTCGGTGCGCGTGGTAGCGGGCGAATTCGCCCCCTCGAAAGCGCAGAAGCGGATCCTCAAGCGCAACAGCGACCTCGTCGTGACCGAGTGCCGCCCGTGGGCGACCTCCGAACAGTTCGAATTGCTGCGCGAGTATCTGGGCCACCGGCATCCCGAAGGCGGGATGACGAAAATGGACGAAGTCGACTATGCCGACATGGTCGAACACACACCTGTTTCGAGTTATGTCCTTGAATATCGGGAACCAACCAGCGATGGCTCTGTTGGGCGTTTGGTTGGAGCATGCCTGACCGACCGCCAGGGCGATGGGCTGTCGATGATCTACAGCTTCTACGATTCCGAGAATGAGGAACGTTCGGGTCTTGGTAACTTCATCATTCTCGATCACATCCGCCGGGCCGCAGAAGAGGGCATCCCTTACGTCTACCTCGGATATTGGGTCGAAGGATCGGCCCGGATGCAATACAAGATCCGGTACCGGCCTCTCGAACGGCTCGGCCCGCGCGGTTGGCGTCGCCTGGGAAGTGAGGAACAGGATCGTCTCATTCGCGAAGCCGTTGGTGGCGATGCCTCTGCGGGCAGCACCGGCCGCGGCGACAAGGCGCTTGCCGTCAGCCGCTAGTACGGCTTGTCTTTCGGCGCTCGCAGTCATTCTTGCGAGTCAGGCGGGTGTTGCACACGCGCAGGATCGCAACGCCAATTCCGAACTCGAAGCGCTGATCCCTGACGAGGCGATCGACGATCCGGAAGGCTGGGCAGCCGATGGCGTGCCGCCCGAAGAGCCATCTCCCATCGATGGCCCCGATCCCTTTGCTGGCGAAGATATCGATCTGGCGCCCGAAAGCCCGCTGGCAGAGGTTCCCGGGCTGACCATCGAATGGCCCGATCCGCTCGAGCTTCCAGACGCCGAACAGATCCCCGACGACGGCTCTGCCGAGTTCGCCGAGGACAACCCGCTGGAGGCGGGGCCGCTGCTGATCGATCCGCGCGTGGTCAAGTTGACCGATCAGCTGGAACTGGCGTTTCCATCCGAGGAAGGTGCGTTCCCCCAACTGGATGAGTTCGTCGACCAGTTCCAGATGCTCTCCTCGATCGAGGCGTATGGCGATACCGAGACCAATGTCGGGCAGCTGGGCGCACGGGCGCGCGAGGACGAAGAAATCCTCAACCGGTTGCTGCGGGCATATGGCTATTACGATGGCGAGATCATCCGCGAAGTTGGCCCGAACCTGATCGAAGGTTCGGACGAACGGCCGCAAGTGCGGTTCAACGTCCTGCCCGGCGACCGCTACCGGTTCGGTAACCTCGACCTGGGCGAATTGAACCAGGCCCCCGATTCGCAGACGCTGAGGAAGGCGTTCGATCTTTATCCCGGCGACTTCGTCGACAGCTACGAAATCCTGTCCGAACGCGCCGATCTCGACACCGCTCTCGGCAATAATGGCTTCCCGTTTGCCGAGATGGACGGTCCGGAACTGCTGATCGACCATGCGCGGATCGAAGGCGATCTTACAATGACGGTGCGGCCCAACGGGCAGTACAATTTCGGCCAGGTGATTTCGACCAAGCCCGGCTTCCTTTCAGGCAAGCACCTTCAGACAATAGCGCGGTTCGAACCGGGCGACATCTACCAGCGCGATCTCGAACTCGATCTGCGTCGTGCGATCATTGCTACCGGGCTGGTGTCTTCGGTCACCATCACGCCCGTCGAGGCGGAAGCGCCCGCGAATGGCGAGCGCGGCGTGGTCAACATGGAAGTCGGGCTGACCGAGGCGAAACTGCGGACGATTGCGGGCGCGATCGGGTACGGCACCGAGGAAGGTTACCGCCTCGAAGCAAGCTGGGAACATCGCAACCTGTTCCCGCCCGAAGGTGCGCTGCGGGTGCGCGGCGTCGTCGGTACGCAGGAACAGCTGGCAGGCGTGACCTTCCGCAAGAGCAATTTCGGCGCGCGCGACCGCGTCCTTACCCTCGATGCGTTTGTCACCACGCTCGACAACAATGCTTTCAATGCCGACACGGCAGGCTTCACCGCAACCTACGAGCAGCTGTCGACGCTGCTGTTCCAGAAGCCGTTCAGCTGGAGCATCGGGCTCGAACTGATCGCCTCGGACGAACGGCTGGCCTACGATATCGACAAGAGTAGTGTCGGCAATCCCAACCCGCCACAGCGGCAGACCTATTTCGTTGCCGCACTCCCCGGTTACGCCCAAATCGACACCAGCGACGATCTGCTCAACCCGACCGAGGGGTTCCGTGTGTCGATGCGGGTCTCGCCTGAAATCTCGAACACCAAGGGCATGGAAACGTTCTACCTGCGCAATCAGGCGGACTTCTCCTATTACCAGCAAATCGGCGAGGACGGACCGGTTCTTGCGGGCAGGGCAAGGCTCGGCTCGATCACCGGCGCGGCACTCGACAACATTGCGCCTTCGCGCCGTTTCTTCGCAGGCGGCGGCGGTTCGGTCCGCGGTTATGGCTACCGGGCGATCGGCCCTCGCAATTCCGACAACGATCCGATCGGCGGTCGCTCGCTGCTCGAATTGTCGGCGGAGGCACGCGTACCGACCCCCTGGTTCAGTGGCGCGTTGCAGGTGGTGCCTTTCGTCGACGCTGGCTCGGTCGGCACCGCCGAATATCCTGACTTCAAGGACATCCGCATCGGTGCTGGGGTGGGCGTGCGCTACATGACCGGCTTCGGCCCGCTGCGGCTCGATGTCGCAACTCCGCTCAATCCGAGGCCGGGCGACAGCCCGATCGCGGTCTATGTGTCGCTGGGCCAGGCATTCTGATGGCCGACGACGTGGCAACACAAATGCCGGACGAACCGGAAACGCGCGACGAGAATACGCGCAAGAAGAGCGTCGGCGGCCGGATAGCGCGCTGGGCGTTCGGCATTCTGGCAGTGCTCGCGCTATTGGTGGCGGGGCTGGTCGCGGGGCTCAATTCGCCTGTCGGGAAGCGCTGGATCACCGACCAGATCGCCAATCTGGAGCCGCAGAACGGCCTGCGGATCAAGGTCGGGCGGATCGAGGGCAACATCTATGGCGATGCGGTTCTCCACGACCTGACGCTGTCCGATCCCAAGGGCGTGTTCCTGACCGTTCCGCGCGCGGAGATCGACTGGCGCCCGCTCGCCTGGGCGAACAACCGGCTCGACATTCGCTCGCTGGTAGTCAGACGCGGCGAGTTGAAGCGCTTGCCTGAACTCAACCCGGGCGATCCCGATTCGCCCATGCTTCCCGGTTTCGACATCGAGATCGGGCATCTGGAACTTGAGAATTTCACTCTGGCGGAAGGCATCGCAGGCGACCAGCGCAGGCGGCTCAATCTCACAGGCAGCGCCGACGTCCATAATCGCCGCGCGATGGTGAAAGCCGATGGCCGTTTCGACGCGGGCGATCGACTTGTGGTCGACCTGACGGCCGAACCCGATGGCGACGTCTTCGACGCAGATGTGCGGGTCGATGCGCCCGCGAACGGCGTCATTACGAGCCTGGCCGGACTGGAAGGGGCGTACGCCGCACGGCTTGCCGGGGACGGTACATGGAGCAAGTGGGCGGGCAAGCTGCTCGTCGATCGCGATGGGGAGCGGATCGGACGATTCGATCTGACCGCACGCGACGGGGCCTATGGCGTCTCGGGTCGGGCCGACACCACACCCTTCCTCAGCGGTATTCCGCAGCGCGCGCTCGGCGCTGATACCCGGATTGAGGCACGCGGGACTTTTGCCGACCGTATCCTGGACGGAAAGCTGGAGGTGCTCGGACAGGGTCTAAGCCTGGTGGTCGAAGGTGCGGCCAACCTCGCGGAAAATCGGACCGACGCAGTCCGCTTCGCTGCCGACCTGCGCGATCCGCAGCTTTTCGGCGACAGCATGCGCTTCGAAGGTGCCAAGGCCAGCGGTACGATCGACGGCTCTTTCCGCAATCTTTCGATCCCGTTCCAGCTTACTGCCGATCGTTTCGCGGCGGGCTCGGCCACGATCACCGGGATCGCGCAGCAGGGCACCGCAACCTATGACGGCAGCCGCTGGATCGTCCCCGTGGACGCGAAAATCGGGCGGATCGTTACCGGCAACGAACTTGCCGATCCGCGCCTCCTCAACGGGACGGCCACCGGGAGGCTGGTCTATACCGGGCGCGAACTGGTTTCCGACATGCTCCGCATCAATTTCCCCGATGCGAGCGCGCAGCTGTCCCTGCGCGGAAATCTTGCCGCGAACCGCTGGGAAGTGCGCGGACCGGCGGCGGTGAATGGGCTGATGTTCGACCAGGTCGGTCGGGTCAATGCAGGGGGCAGGATCGACTTCGTCTACGATGGCAGGTGGCGCCTCACCGCAGACGTGCGCGGCCAGGTTCCACGGGTTACCAATGATACGATTGCCAATCTGGCAGGCCCGATACTCGACTTTTCGGGCGGGGTGTCGCTCGCGCAGAACGCGCCGATCAATTTCCGCCAAGTGCGCCTCAATTCGCGCAAGCTGAACCTTGTGATCGACGGCCAGGTTGCGCCGGGGACCACGCGCGTTGCCGGTCGTGGGCGGCAGGCGGATTATGGACCATTTACTGTCGAAGCATCGTTGACGGACAGGGGCCCCGAGGCGGTGCTCGTGTTTGCGGAGCCGCTTCCTGCGGCGGGCCTGCGCGATGTTCGCGTGGCGCTGAGCCCGATCGAAGAGGGCTTCGCCATTGAGACCGAAGGGGATTCGATGCTCGGCAGGTTCGTCGGCAAGATGGGCCTCTATTCGCCTGCCGGCGGGCCCACGAGGCTGGCGATCGATTCGCTCACAGTGTCCGAGACGCAGGTCTCTGGCGACATCACGCTGGGCGACGGGGCCGCGAGTGGCGACCTCGCCCTGTCGGGCGGTGGTCTCGACGGAACGATCAGCCTGTCGCCGCGAGGTGGTGGGCAAGCGTTCGACGTCGATATCGCGGCGAGGAATGCGAACTTCGGCGGCGCGACCGCGTTGCAGATCGCGATCGCGGACATCAAGGCGAGCGGACTGATTGCCGACGGCAATACGACCATTCAGGGCGAAGCCGACGCGCAGGGCATAAGCTACGGAAGCCTTTTCATCGGGCGGATGCAGGGCGATGCCAAACTGATCAATGGGCGCGGAACCGTGAACGCCGCCATCGCGGGACGTCGCGGGCGCGGGTTCGCGCTGCAACTCGCCGCAGACGTGGCACCGGACCGCGTCGCCCTTGCTGCGCGCGGCAACCTGGCCGGGCGCGAGCTCACCATGCCGCGCCGAGCGATCCTGACCAAGGTCGATGGCGGCGGGTGGGCGCTCGAAAAGTCCCAGATCACTTATGGCGACGGTTTCATTCTTGCAGAGGGGCAACTCGGTGGCGGCGCGACCCGGCTTGACCTTCGTGCCGAGGACATCCCGCTGTCGGTCGGCGACATCGTGCTCGGCGATGCGGGGCTGGGCGGCTCGATTTCGGGTTCGATAAGCTACGCCGCGCCTTCGGGCGGGATGCCGACGGGCGACGCACGGGTGAAAGTCGCAGGCTTTACCCGGTCCGGCCTGATCCTGGCTTCGCGACCGATCGATCTCTCGCTGGTCGCCCGCCTCGATGCCGACAAATTGCAAGCGCGCGCCATACTGGATGACAACAACACGCAAGGCGGGCGCGTGCAGGCACTGATTTCCAACCTTCCGCGAGACGGTAGCCTAATCGAGCGACTGCAGCGCGGCGACCTGTTTGCACAGTTACGCTACCGCGGGCCGGCCCAATCGCTCTGGCGGCTTGCTGCGATCGACCTGCTCGACTTCTCCGGTCCGGTGGCGATCGCGGCCGACGTGCGCGGGACCCTCGAGCGACCGAGGGTGCGCGGTTCGCTGTCGAGCGACGATCTGCGCGTCCAGAGCGCGATTTCAGGCACCGACATTCGCGACGCGAGCGTGCGCGGAGACTTCGCGGGCTCGCGGCTCAGGATCAACAGCTTCAAGGGCACCGCGCCCAATGGCGGTGCGGTCAATGGTAGCGGCGTCGTCGACCTCAAGAACCTCGGCGCTGGACGGGGGCCGGAGATCGACATTCGCGCAGGCGCGCGCAACGCCCAGTTGGTCGATGCACGTGGCCTCAAAGCCACCGTTACCGGGCCTCTGCGGATCGTCTCGAATGGATCGGGAGGGACCATCGCCGGGCGTCTCGCAGTCAACCGGGCGAGCTGGAAGCTCGGCGTTGGCGCCGAAACGACCAAGATCCCGACGATTCCCACTCGGGAAGTCAATCTGCCGCGCGACAGATATCAGTCCGCAGCACCTGGCGCGCCGTGGCGCTTCTTGATCGATGCTCGAGCGCCGAGCCGGGTCGACGTCGACGGGATGGGGCTCGACAGCGAATGGAGCGCCGACGTGCGCGTGCGAGGCACCACCGACGACATGCGCATCGGCGGCGAAGCCAACCTTATCCGGGGCGATTACACCTTCGCCGGCGCGCGGTTCGAAGTGACGCGCGGACGTATCGAATTTGATCAGACGGAGGCGATCGATCCGCGGCTGGACATCCAGGCGGAAACCGACGCCGACGGCGTGAACGTGACCGTCGGTATCACCGGGAATGCGATGCAGCCGGAGATAAACTTCAGCTCCACCCCCGCGTTGCCGGAAGAGGAAATCCTCTCGCGGCTGCTATTCGGGGGCTCGATCACGAGCCTGTCGGCGACCGATGCGCTGCAATTGGGTGCGGCGGTCGCTTCGCTGCGCGGCGGCGGCGGCCTCGATCCGATCAACCAGTTGAGGAGCGCGATCGGCCTCGATCGCCTGCGGATCGTTTCTGCGGACCCGGTGCTGGGTCGCGGGACGTCGATCGCGCTCGGCAAGAATATCGGGCGCAGGTTCTATGTCGAGGTGATTACCGACGGGCAGGGGTACAGCGCGACCGATGCCGAATTCCGCATTACCAGCTGGCTTTCGCTCCTGGCGACGGTGTCATCCATCGGTCGCAATGGTGTCTCGATCGAGGCGAGCCGCGATTACTAGGCTTGCAGTCGCGATGTCGGCGGGTAAGGCGCACTTGCCGGACCGGCAGATGGGGGCGCACGGCTGGGCATGGGGCTTAAAGGTGGACGTATCGACGGCCAGACACCATCTGGCGCGCTAACCCTTCAATCGACGGCTTCTTGACGGACTTATGGCTTCGACGAACGACCAGCTGCTGGTGTGCGACCTGACCCAAAGCTATTCGCCGCGCGGCGGTGGCGGGGTCAGCACCTACCTCAAGGAAAAGCGCCGCTACGTACTGGAATCGACAAACCACCGGCTGCTGCAGATCGTCCCCGGCCCGGAAACAAAAGTGGTCGAGGACGGGCGCAGCATCTGGTGCGAGATCGCGGCCGGCGGGGTCGAGAACAGCCCGAATTACAGGTTCATCACGGACACCAAGCCGATTCGCGAGGTTCTGGAGCGCTTTCAGCCCGACCTGATCGAATCGCTGTGCCCGTGGATCTTGCCGTGGACGGCGATCCATTATCGGCGTCGCCATCCAGCCACCGCGCTGGTCGCGGGCTATCATACCGATTTCCCGGACGCGCAGGTCTTTCGTGTGGCGGAAAAGCTGTTCGGTCATCAGCTTGCCCGCTTCTGGCGCTGGCAGAGCTGCTGTTACGGCGAGATTACCTATCGCGAGTTCGACCGCGTCTATTCGCTGGGCGAGACTTCCGCGGCCAATCTGACCCGCATGAAGGTGACCGATCCCGACACCATGTCGCTGGGCGTCCACACCGACATCTTTCACCCGGACAAGGCCGATCCCGGCTTTCGCGAAGAAATGGGGCTGGGCCACACCAAGGGGCCGCTGCTGATCTATGCGGGTCGGATCGATTACGAAAAGGGCGCGGATCAGCTGATCGAGATGTTTCGCAAGCTTCCGCGAGACCTGGATGCAGCTCTCGTGATGTTCGGCGACGGACAACTGACCGAGGAGCTGAAAGAGGCATCCGCAGGCCTCAACATCGCTTTCCCCGGCTTCATGAGCGATCGGGGCGGACTGGCGCGAGCCCTTGCATCATCCGACATCTACGTCTCGGCCATGCCCAGCGAAACCTTCGGCATGTCGGTGATCGAGGCCCAGGCCTGCGCATTGCCTGTGGTCGGCGTAGACGCAGGCGCAATGCCGAGCCGGGTTTCTCCCGAAAACGGAGTGCTGGTGCCGGTCGGCGATACCCAGGCGATGGCGCAGGCGGTGGTCGATGTCTGGCCCGGCAAGGTGCAGGCGATGGGGCAAAACGGCCGCGCGCTGGTGGAGCGCGAATACAGCTGGAACGCGACTTTCGACCACCTGTTCAAGACGATCTATCCCAAGGCATTCAAAGCTGCCGAAGCGCGTGTGCAGCGCGGGCCGCTGGGCTTTCGACCGGTCTATAAATTCTTCAACGGCACCGCATAGCAATCGGCGGCCCTGACAAGAGCTCTTGACTGACAAGAGCTCTTGACTGTAAAGACCTCTTGTCAGGGCGATGCACGTCCTGGCGGGAGGACGAGAACGTTGAAGAACCGCGTAAAGCACTATCGTGAAGACGCAGGCTGGAGCCAGGGCGAGTTGGCCCGGCGGCTCGGCGTGTCACGTCAGACGATCAACGCGGTCGAAACCGACAAGTACGATCCGTCCCTCCCATTGGCGCTCCGCATGGCAAAGCTGTTTGCCGTGGCGGTGCCTGACCTGTTCATCGACGATTGGGAGCCGCAGCAATGACAACCGATACGATCAAGAAGAGGCCGATGTGGCGTCGCCTGTTGCTGCCGGTGTCCGCCGGGGCACTGGCAGGATTTGTCGCAGCCTTTTCATTCCTCAGCCTGACCGATCTGGCCGCAGGAAGCGGGCTGGGCCAATCGCGCGAAATCGGGGGCCTGGTCGGCTTGCTGTATGCGGTCACAGGAATAGCGGTGCTGCTCGGCTCGCTGAACCCGGCAGTGGGCGCGAAATTTCTCAATGTGGAGGATGCCGACGAGTTGCGGGAGCAACGCCGAATGCTGGGCTACAGCTCGGTTGCGCTCATCCTGCTCGGTGGGGCAATGCTGTTGCTGGCGCTTGGCGGGGAGGGCGCGCCGGTATCCGCTCCGGTCGCGGCGATTGGGGCGATTGTGATGGTGGCGACGGCTGTCGTTCTAAGCATATTGATGAACCGTCATACCGACGAGTTGCAACGCGCGCTTTCCAAGGACGCCACCGCCACCGCATTCTATCTTATGCTTGTCATCGGCGGGGGTTGGGCGATCTTTGCCCATCTGGGGATGACCGCCGGGCCTGCGCCGCTCGACTGGCTCACCATGTTCGCCGCTACCCTGCTGGTGGCTGCATTCTGGCAGACCGCAAGGCGCGGGATGATGCTTCGCGGACCAAACTGAGCGCAAGAAAAAGGGCCGCCGGATTGCTCCGGCGGCCCCTTTGTATGTGGTCCTACGACAGACGCTTACGCGCTGTAGTACATGTCGAATTCGACCGGGCACGGCGTGGTTTCGGTGCGCATCACCTCTTCCCACTTGAGCTCGGCGTAGGCTTCGATCTGGTCCTTGGTGAACACGTCGCCTTTCAGCAGGAATTCGTGGTCCGCTTCCAGCGCCTCCAGCGCCTCGCGCAGCGAACCGCACACGGTCGGCACCTCGGCGAGTTCTGCGGGCGGCAGGTCGTACAGGTTCTTGTCCATCGCCTCGCCCGGGTGAATCTTGTTCTGGATCCCGTCGAGCCCGGCCATCAGCAGCGCCGAATAGGCGAGGTATGGGTTGGCCATCGCATCGGGGAAGCGGAACTCTACGCGCTTCGCCTTGTCGCCTGCGCCGTAGGGAATGCGGCAGGAGGCAGAGCGGTTGCGGGCCGAATAGGCCAGCAGAACCGGCGCTTCGAAGCCCGGCACCAGACGCTTGTAGCTGTTGGTGGTCGGGTTGGTGAAGGCGTTCAGCGCCTTCGCATGCTTGATGACGCCGCCGATGTAATAGAGGCAGTTGTCCGAGAGACCCGCATAGCCATTGCCCGCGAAGGTCGGCTTGCCATCGTCCCAGATCGACATGTGGGTGTGCATGCCCGACCCGTTATCTTCCTTGATCGGCTTGGGCATGAAGGTCGCCGTCTTGCCGTACAGGTGCGCGACCTGATGCACGACGTACTTGTAGATCTGCATCTGGTCGGCGGTGTGGACCAGCGTCGAGAAGGTCAGGCCAAGCTCGTGCTGCGCCGAGGCGACCTCGTGGTGGTGCTTGTCGCAGTTGAGGCCCATCTCGATCATGGTCGAGACCATTTCGGCACGGATGTCGACTGCGCTATCGACCGGCGCAACCGGGAAGTAACCGCCCTTGGCGCGCGGGCGGTGGCCCATGTTGCCCGCATCGTATTCGCGGCCCGAGTTGGTCGGCAGTTCGATGTCGTCGATCGCAAAGCCCGACCCTGCATAGCCGTCTTCGAAGCGGACGTCGTCGAACATGAAGAACTCGGCTTCGGGTCCGACGTAGACGGTGTCGCCGATGCCGGTCGACTTGAGATAGTTTTCCGCGCGTTTCGCGGTGGTCCGCGGGTCGCGTGCGTACCAGTCGCCCGTGTTGGGTTCCACGATGTCGCAGAAGATGATCATCATCGGCGTCGCGCTGAACGGATCGATATAGGTCTGCGACAGGTCGGGCCGCAGGATCATGTCGGACTCGTTGATGACCTTCCACCCGGCGATCGACGAACCGTCGAACATCAGGCCGTCTTCCAGCTCATCCTCGCCAAGGAGGCCGGCGACCATGGTAAGGTGCTGCCATTTGCCCTTGGGATCGGTGAACCGCAGGTCGACCCACTCGATGTCCTGTTCCTTGATCTGCTTGAGTACGTCCTTGGCGTTAGACATAGTGCTCCTTTCGGATGGTAACTGGCAGCGGATGCCGCGTGGATGGTTGCGAAACGGTCTTACAGGGCGTCGTCGTCGCGCTCGCCCGTGCGGACGCGCAACGCGGTATCGATAGTGGAAACGAAGATCTTCCCGTCGCCGATGCGGCCGGTCTGCGCGGTGCCCGCGATCGCTTCGACCACGCGTTCGGCCAGCGCGTCGGGAACGACCACCTCGAGCTTCACCTTGGGCAGGAAATCGACGACATATTCGGCACCGCGATAAAGCTCGGTATGCCCCTTCTGGCGGCCGAAGCCCTTGGCTTCGGTGACGGTGATCCCCGATACGCCGACCTCGTGCAGCGCCTCCTTCACGTCGTCGAGCTTGAAGGGTTTGATGATCGCTTCGATCTTTTTCACCGCGCCTGGTGTCCTCCGAGGTCGTTGGCCTTGCCGAGTCGGCAAACTGTCATGTGCAGCGTAGGGCAATGTTGCAGTGCGGAAAAGGGGGCACGTTCATTGCGTGAAAAGGCGCAAATGAGAGCGATTGTGCCGATCAAAGCCGCAGGGACGCAGTTTCCGCAAATCCGGCCATTAGATTGAGGTTCTGGATCGCCGCCCCGCTGGCCCCCTTGCCGAGGTTGTCGAGCACCGCGATCAGCCGCGCGTTCCAGCCGCCTTCGTTGCCGAACACCCGCAGGGTCATGCTATCGTCGGGCATGGCGTCCCGCTGGAGCAGGAGCTCGCTCACAGCGGTATCACGCTCCAGATTCACGACGGGCGAACTCTCGTAAAATTCGGCCAGAACGTCCCTGAGCGCGTCGGCATGCGGCTCGGTTGCCATCGCGCCCAGATGAAGCGGCACCTCGACCAGCATCCCGCGGAATGCGGGCACGACGGAGGGCGCGAACAGCACCGGGTGCTCAAGCCCGGCATGGGCCTGCATTTCGGGCAGGTGCTTGTGGTCGAGCGTCAGCCCATAGGCGCGGAAGGCGATGTCGGGTTCGTTGTCGAACCGCTCGATCAGGGCCTTGCCGCCGCCCGAATAGCCGCTGACCGCGTTGACGGTGAAGGGCCAGTCGGCGGGCAGCAGTCCCGCGCGCACGAGCGGGGCAACCAGCCCGAGGAAACCGGTGGGGTAGCAACCCGGATTGCTGACGCGCGCCGCCTGCGCGATCCGGTCGCGCCCGATAATCTCGGGGAAGCCGTAGGTCCACCCGTCTGCCACCCTGTGTGCGCTCGACGCATCGACGATGCGGGTCTTGCTCGACGGATCGACCAGGGCAACCGCCTCGCGGGTAGCATCGTCGGGCAGGCAGAGGACTGCGAAGGGCGTGTCGTTCAGCGCCTCGCGCCTCGCATTTACATCCTTGCGATGCGCCTCGTCGAGGACGAGCGGTTCGAATTCCGGATGCGCTTCAAGCCGGGCGACAATCTCGAGCCCGGTGGTACCGGCCGCGCCGTCGACGAAGACCGGCGTCGTCATTGCGTGAATGCGGACCGTTTTACGTAGCCCGATGGGCCATCCGGCCCGACGCAGCCCCATACCCACGTATTGGTAATATCGAGCGCTTCGAATTGTGCGCCAGGTTCAAGCGTCAGCAGAACGTCCTCGTCCCCATTGGTCGAGCGCAAAAGGGGCGACGGTGCGTCGCCGATATGGAGGATCGACGGGATGGCGTAATGCGCCACCAGGAAGCGCGAAGCGAGCGCGATATGCGCCAAATCACGGCGCAGCGGCAGCGTGCCCTTGTCGGGCCATGCTACCGGGCCGGTGAGTCCCAGAATGCCGTCGGGCACGGAATAGGTGGTATGATCGGTCACTGGGGCGCGTCGGTTGTCATGCTCAAGACCGGGGCGCTTAGCCCGAGCGTGCATCGCAGACAACCTCGATGGCCCGATATGGCTCGGATCAGGGGTGATTTATGCCCCGAAACGGGCCTTCAGCATGTGCCAGCTCGCCCGTAAGCCATAAGCTTCGCCGCCCTTGGGGCGACCCGGCTTGGGCGTGGGACGCCACGCATATGTATCGAAGTGCGCCCAATCGATACCGTCGCCGACGAACTTGTCGAGGAACAGGCCTGCCACGCTTGCCCCGGCGAAACCGTTCTTGGGGGCGTTGATGCAATCGGCGAGGGGGGAATCGAGCCATTCGACGTAGCTATCGGGCAGGGGAAGGCGCCAGGGCTCGTCGTCATGTGCCCTGCCGGCCGCGATCAGCGCGTCGGCGGTGTCGCTCCGCCGCGTCATCAGCGCGGGATATTCCGGGCCCAGAGCGACGCGCGCCGCGCCGGTCAGCGTGGCGAAATCGATCAGCAGCTCGGGGTTTTCCTCGCTCGCGCGGTCGAGCGCGTCGGCCAGGATCAGCCGGCCTTCTGCGTCGGTGTTGGTGATCTCCACCGTCAGTCCCTTGCGGCTGGTAACGATGTCGCCGGGCCGCAGGGCATTGCCCGAGATCGCGTTCTCGACCGCAGGTACCAGCAGGTGCATGCGCACCGGCAGGTTGTGCTGCATGACCAGTTTGGCAAGCGCGATCGCGTGCGCCGCGCCGCCCATGTCTTTCTTCATCAACGCCATGCCGGTCGCCGACTTGATGTCGAGCCCGCCCGAATCAAAGGTGACGCCCTTGCCGACCAGTGCGAGCACGGGCGCATCGGCCTTGCCCCAGGTGAGGTGGACGATCCGCGGCGCGTGGTGGCGTGCCGCCGCGCGGCCGACTGCGTGGACCATCGGGTAATTCTGTTCGAGCTGGTCGCCGCGCGTCACCTCCAGCTTGGCATCGTGCGTCTTGGCGATGGCTTCGATTTCCGATTCGAGCGTCGCCGGGCCCATATGCTCTGGCGGGGCATCGACCAGTCGCCGGACGAGATTGACCGCGTCGGCTTCCGCAATGGCAGGCTCGATCGCGTTGACATTGCCGGTCAGCAGGATGCGCGCGCCGGGTGCTTCCGCCTCGCTGCGAAACGCGAGGTTCCGGTACTGTGCAGTCTGCCAGCCATGCAGCGCAGGGCCGGGTTCGCCCTTCGCCATGCGGTACGTGCCCGCGGGGAGAACCTCGGCGAGCCGCGCGAGGCACCAGCTGGAAAGATCGTCCGGGTCGGCGACCCCGCCGACCGCGAACCATGCGGCGCCGTCGCCGGGCTTTGCCGGGACGATCGCGGTTTCGTACCCCTTGCCGGTGAAGCGCTGCGCTTCGAGCATTGCGCGCTGGACGTCGCTCAATTTCCTCGACCAGTCAGCGAAGCCCGCTTCGTTGACGAGGTGGATTTCTGTCGCGTTCTGGCCTCGTTCGGCCTGTATCAATGCAGTGTCACTCATTATATCGTGCATGGCGATGATAGAGCGAAGGCTCAACCGGATTCGCGTCGCGACAAGGGAATTGATCTTTCATGACGGCACGTCTTGCCACTGCTGTAATCGCATTGTGCCTCGCCAATACGGCGTGCACCTCGCCCGAGGAGCTTGAAAAGAAGACCGGGGTCGATGGCGACAAGACCACCCAGAGTGAGGGTGAGGGGAAGACTGCAACCCCGACAGAGCTGGCCCGCGACATCACCGAGAAGAATGACCTGTATGCCTTTTCTTTCTCCTACCCCGAAGCGCTCGGCACTGTGCCAGCGCTGAAGGAACGTCTGGACGAGCAGGCAAATCGCGAAGAAGCCGACTTGCAGAAAGCTGCGCAGCAGGCGAGCGACGAGGCGCGCTCCGAAGGTTTCCCGTACAATCGATACATGGTCACCATCGAGTGGAAGCTGGCCGGGAAGACCGACAACTGGCTGAGCCTTATCGAGAATGGATCGACGTATTTTGGCGGTGCCCACGGCAATTACGGCATCAGTAGCGTGCTGTGGAACATCGGATCGCAGCGCCTGCTCGAACCGATGATGCTGTTCGAATCGAAGGATGCTTTCGCCCAGGCGCTGGGGAATCGCTTTTGCGATGCACTCGATGCCCAGCGCATGGCGCGGCGCGGCGGCGAGCTGGACGAGGGCGACGACACCTTCAACCGCTGCCCGGATATCGACGAGCTCGAGCTGGTGCTGCTTTCCAACGGGACCAAGTTCGACCGGGTGATGCTCTACGCTGCGCCGTATGTCGCAGGGCCCTATGTGGAGGGCGACTACGAGGTCGAGTTGAGCGTGGACGATGCGATCCGTGCGGTGGTGAAGCCACGCTATCGCGACGATTTCATCTCCTGATCTCGCTTTTTGCGCCCGTCATGCGTATCTAGCGCAGCATGAACGAATATCAGACCATCGACAGCGAAACCGAAGTCTATCGCGACGGTACGATCAAGCTCCACGGGCCCGACGGGTTCGAAGGCATGCGGAAGGCCGGTAGGCTGGCCGCCGAAATCCTCGACGCGATGCCCGAGCTGGTAAAGCCCGGTGTGACCACGACGAGTATCGACGATGCGGTGCGCGGGATGATGCTGGATGCAGGCGCGGTGCCCGCGACGCTCGGCTATCGTGGTTATACGCACAGCTGCTGCATTTCTATCAACCACGTGATCTGCCACGGCATCCCAAGCGAGAAGACGCTGAAGGACGGCGACATCGTCAATATCGACGTGACCCCGCTGCTCGACGGCTGGCACGGCGACACCAGCCGGATGTACTTCGCGGGCGATCCGCCGCTGAAGGCGAAGAAGCTGGTCGAGGCGACGCATGAAGCGCTGATGCTGGGGATCGAGGCCGCATCGCAGCCGGGCGCACGGCTCGGCGATATCGGCGCCGCGATCGAGGCGCACGCGAAGCAGCACCGCTACGGCGTGGTGCGCGAGTTCTGCGGACATGGGGTGGGGCGCCTGTTCCACGATGCGCCCGAAGTGGTCCACGCGGCGCAGGCGGGCACCGGCCCGCTGCTCAAGCCAGGCATGTTCTTCACGATCGAGCCGATGCTCAACGCGGGCAAGCCGTGGGCCAAGGTGCTGGGCGACGGGTGGACCGCCGTGAGCCGCGACAAGTCGCTCTCCGCGCAGTTCGAACACTCGCTGGCGATCACCGAGGACGGCGTGGAGATCTTCACGCTCAGCCCGAAGGGCCGCGACAAGCCGCCGTATTCCTAATCCCGCGCAGCCCTGATCGCGGCGGCCGCAGCGAAGGGGGCGATGGCGCACAGCACGAGGCTGAACGCGGCGGCGAATAGCGCGCCGCTGATGTCGTCGCGCGCGAGATGACCGGCTCCGAAGATCACCAGCGGCACTGCGATGGGCGCGAGGAGCAGACCTGCCAAGGCGGTGCCTCCGCGCAGGCTCGCCAACAGCGCCGAGGTGATCAGGCCGATCGCGGCAAGGCCCGGCGTGCCGGCCAGCAAGCTTGCGAGCAGCCGCCAGAACGTCTGTCCGGTCAGCGACAGCAAAGCGGACGCGGGCAGGGTGGCGATCAGGATCAGCGGGCCGAAGCTCAGCCAGTGCGCCACCAGCCGCGCGGTCATCGCGATCTCTTCGCTGATCCCGCGCAAGGCGAGTTGATCGAAAACACCAGCCTCCCGGTCGGCGGCGACCAGACGGTCGAGCGGCAGGATGCTGGCGAGCAGCGCCGCCACCCACAGCACCCCACCGCCGGTGCGTGCGAGCAGGCTCGGTTCGGGCCCGACCGCGAAGGGGTACAGCACCGCGACCAGCAGGAAGAAGATCAGCGGGAGGAAGGCGGAACCGCGTGCGCCGCCGGGCAGCAGGATGGCGAGATCGCGCCTGAGAAGGATCGCGAAGGTTCTCATCCCCCGAACTCCGCCAGATCGAGCGTGCGGGCTGGCAGGTCGACCGGCTGGTGCGAGACGAAGGCGCATAACCCGCCGGCCTTGCAGTGTTCGGAAACCAGATCGGCGAGCAGGTCTTGCGATGCGGTGTCCAGCCCGGCAAACGCCTCGTCCAGCAGCCAGATCGGGCGGGGCCGCAACAGCAAGCGCGCGATCACGCCGCGCTGCTTCTGGCCGGTCGACAGATAGCCGACCGGAATGTCGCCCAAGGCCTCGATCCCCAGCCGCCGCAGCGGTTCGCCGATGACCGCGCCGTCATCCAGCCGCGCCCAGAATCTCAGCGCGTCGCCAAGTTTGCGATCGGGGTCGAGCGCGTGCCTGCCATCGATCATCCCGACCTCGCCGCTGCGATCGATAGAGCCCGCAAAGGGGCGTGCCAGCCCGGCGAGAATCCGCATCAGGCTGGTCTTGCCCACGCCGTTCGGCCCGCGCACGTGGAGCATGTCTCCGGGCCCCAGATCGAGGTCGAGCTGTCGGAACAGCAGCCGGTCGCCCTTGCGGCAGGCGAGGTCCGTGGCGGAAAGGCGGGCTTGCATGGGGCAGCGGGTTAGGCGAGAGCCCGCCCAACGGCAATATCACCCGAACCGGAGAGAAGTGCGATGACAGTCGAAAAACTGAGCGAGGGCGAACGCAAGAACTGGCTCGACGCGCTCGATGGCTGGGCGATGGCGAGCGACCGCGACGCGATCGAGCGGAGCTTCAAGTTCGCCGATTTCAGCGAGGCGTGGGGCTTCATGAACCGGGTCGCTCTGCTGGCAGAAGCGCACGACCACCATCCCGAGTGGTCGAACGTCTACAACACGGTCGAAATCGCCCTGACCACGCACGACGCCGACGGCCTGTCGATGCGCGACGTGGAAATGGCGAAGGCGATCAACGCGCTCTAGTTTACGCCGAGGGCGGCGCGTTTACGCGCTTCCTTGCGCATTTTGCCAGGCATCCAGCGAGAGGCGAAGGCAACGCGCTTGGCCGTCTTGCCGACGGCGGTGTGCAGCTTGTCTCCATGCACCGCCTGCCAGGCGGCCTCGCCCACCTCGCTTACCGGCGTAATTTCCAGCCCGGCCGCCATGACCTGTTCCTTGATCGAGGCATTGCTGCGGCCGTTGGGATTGTGCTGGATCAGCGGGGTATCGATGAAGCTGGGCATGATCGATCGCACATTGATCCCGTATTGGGCCCATTCTGCATCGAGGCTTTCGGTCAGCGCGCGTACGCCGAACTTGGTCGCCGAATAGACGCTCGCGCCCGAGGTTCCGTAAATCCCGGCGGCGCTCGCGGTGTTGAGCAGGCACGACCCCGGGGCAGTCTTCTGCAAATGCGGCAGCGCCGCCTGCGCGCCGAACAGCACGCCTTTCAGGTTGATGTCGAGGCAGCGTTCGATCTCGGCGACGCTGTTCTGGTCGATCGTGCCGCCCAGCGGGATACCCGCGTTATTGGCGACCACGTCGATCCGGCCGCCCGCGGCGGTTGAGAAGGCGTTGAGCGCCTCGTCCCAGGCATCGCGGTCGCGCACGTCGAACATGTGGCCGAAGCTGAAGCCGAGCCCGACCAGGTGCTGGGTTTCGATCATGCCCTTTTCGTCGATATCGCCAATGCCGACGAACCAGCCGCCCTTAGCGAACCGCTCCGCAATCGCGCGTCCGATTCCGGACCCGCCGCCGGTGATGAAGATCGCCTTTTTCATATGTCAGGTCTCGTCCCAAAAAGAAGCCGCACCTGCGTAGTGCGGGCGCGGCTTCGTGTCACCTATTCGGGCGATGGATCAGTCGACTGCTTGCGCGAGCCCTTGGACGAAATCCTCTCCTTCCACGATTTCGGCCGTCGAGGCTTGCAGCGTGTCCTTGATCGGTTCGGCGCGCCCGCCAAGGCAGGTGGCGAGGAAGTTCTCGGTCACCGCGTTGAACGCGATGTTGTTCTCGGGCCTTGCGAAGCCGTGACCCTCATCGGGGAAGAGCACGTAGGTCACAGGGATGCCCTTTTCTTTCATCGCCTCGACGATCTGGTCGCTTTCCGCCTGGTTGACGCGCGGATCGTTGGCGCCCTGGCCGATCAGCAGCGGGCGGATGATCTCGTCCGCCTTGTAGAGCGGGCTCGCGTCGATCAGCAGCTGCTTGCCTTCGGGCGTGTTGGGGTTGCCCATCCGCTCGTGGAACTGCGCGACCACCGGGGCCCAGTACGGCGGAATGGTGGAAAGCAGCGTCTCGAGGTTGGACGGCCCGACGATGTCGACGCCGCAGGCGAAGGTGTCGGGCGTGTAGGTCAGCCCGACCAGCGTGGCGTAGCCGCCGTAGGACCCACCCATGATCGCCACCTTGTCCGGAATCGCGACGCCCTCGTCGATCGCCCACTGGGTCGCGTCGATCAGGTCGTCGTGCATGGTCTTGGACCATTGCAGGTTGGACGCGTTGATGAAGTCCTTCCCGAACCCGGTCGACCCGCGATAATTGACGCTCATCACCGCGTAGCCACGATTGGCGAGCCACTGGTGATAGCCGTTGAAACCATACCCATCGCGCGCCCACGGTCCGCCGTGGACCAGCAGCACCATCGGTACCGGCTTGTCGGGCACACCGTCCGCATTGCTGTCGCTGCCGGGCGGCAGGGTCAGGTAGGAGGGCAGGGTGAGCCCGTCGCGGCTCTTCAGCTCGAGCGTGTGCATCGGCTGCAGCGGTGCGCCTTCCAGCTCGGGCCGGGTGACGTACAGCTCGGTCAGCGTATTGGCTTCGCGGTCGTACAGGAAGCTCTTCGCCGGGCCGACCACCGGGTCGTTGCCGACGATCCACTTGGTATCGTCCTCGGTCCGCGAACCGATCCCGAATTCGCCGGTCAGATTGGCCTTCAGGAAGTCGAGCGATGCCTTGATTTCGGGATCGAGTGCGACCCATTCGTTCTTCAGGTAATAGACCGAGTAGGCTTCGACCTCGCCGGTCTCCTGGTCACGGATCGATCCGCCGATATCGGCCTGGTTGTTCTCCGCGATCACCCGCGTCTCGCCGGTTTCGACATCCATCGCGGTCAGCGCGGCGGTGTTGCGGCCACGGCTGTCGAGCCAGTAGAGCGTCTTGCCGTCGGTGGTGAAACCCGCCGGATTGGTGGTCAGCGAGTCTTCGAGGCCCGTGCTGCCGAAGGGCTCTTCCTCGACGGCATTGTCGACCACCTTGAAGAAATCCATCCCGCCTTCGGCATTGGGCCGCAGCGCAAGGCGCACGTCGAGATTGTCGTCCGCGACGAACCCGGCATAGCTGTTATTCTCGATCAGCTCGGTCAGCTCGCCGGTGTTGAGGTCGAGCATGTAGACGTCGTGATACTGCGGATTGCGGTTGTTGAGGCCGATCAGGATCTTGTCCTTGATCCGGTCCGAGCCGCCGACGACCATGACGCGGGTGTTCTCGAAATCGGTGAGCGTGGTTTCCACCCCGGTCTCGACGTTGATGCCGTAGAGCAGGAAGTTCTCGTCGCCGCCCTTGTCCTGAATATACAGCAGGCTCTGGCTGTCGGGCGCCCAGAAATACTGGCGGATCGGGCGCTCGGTCGCCTTGGTCATCACCTTGGCATTGTCGAGATCGTCCGCCGGGGCCAGCCAGACGTTGAGCACGCCGTTCGACGGTGCGAGCCAGCTGATCCACTTGCCGTCGGGGCTGATCTGCCCGCCCGCGCGCGTCGGATTGCCGAACAGCGCATCGCGCGGGATCAGGGGAGCGTTTTCGGCAGTGGTGGTCGCGGTCATGCTGTCATCCGTGGAAGCAAAGGAAGGCACGGCGGCTAGCGTGAGCGCGGCAGTAGCGCAACCGATGGCAAGGGCGAGCTTGTGACGATGGAACATGAAACCTCTCCTCCTGGGTGAACGACTCCCTTAGTAAATTAAACCTGTCACAGAGTAAAGGGACATTGACTATCTCGCTGAGATCAACCCATCACAGCGCAGGATTGTCGTAGCAGTGCCACGTAAAAATGGCCGTCGCGCCGCGGTGGGGGCGCCAAGGCTCTGCAAGCGCGCGGGTGGCTTTTTCGTCGGGGCGTTCGTCGAGGCCGAGGATCTTGCCGATGCCGGCCATCACCGCGAGGTCGCCGGCGGGCCAGATGTCGGGCCGTCCTTCGGCGAACAGCAGGTAAATCTCGGCGGACCAGCGGCCGATGCCCTTGATGCGGGTAAGTTGCGCGATGGCTTCCTCATCGTCTTCGGGCAGGTTCTCGAGGTCCAGCTCGCCCGCGCCCACCAGTTCGCATAGCGATCGGGCATAGCCCTGCTTCTGGCGGGAGAGGCCGCAAGCACGCAGCGTGTCGAAATCGCGTTCGAGCAAACAGCCCGGACCGAAATCCTCGCCCAGTTCGCCCTCCAGCTTGCGCCACACGCTCGCGGCGGCGGCGACGCTGACCTGCTGGCCGACGATGGTGCGCAGCAATGTCTTGTACCCGGTCGGGCGGATGCGCGGTTCGGGGTAGCCCGCGATCTCGAGCGCGCGGGCGATGCCCGGCTCCTGCGCTGCAACCGCGTCGAGGCCCTGCTTTATCTGCTTCGCGCTCAATCCCATCGCAGTTACCCTCTCTCGCCGTCTTGCATTGCCGAAACGCAGCTTTTAGCAGCCTCGTCAACGGCGGGGCGTGGCGCACGATCCCCCGCGGATGGAAAAGGACGTTCAATGCCCAAGCTTACCGTGGTCGACCGCAGCGGAACCGAACGCATGATCGAGGTCGGGGACGGCCTGACCGTGATGGAGGCCATCCGCGACAACGGGTTCGACGAATTGCTGGCGCTGTGCGGTGGCTGTTGCTCGTGTGCGACCTGCCATGTGCATGTCGACCCGGCCTTCGCCGACAAGCTGCCCGCGATGAGCGAGGACGAGGACGACTTGCTCGAAAGCAGCGACCACCGCAACGAAACCTCGCGCCTGTCGTGCCAGATCGAGTTCACCGCCGATCTCGACGGCCTGAAGGTGCAGATCGCACCAGAGGACTGAGCGGCAAGGCAAGCTTGCGCGCGCGATAGTTTATCGCGGTTGCTGCAGGCTGCGGTGACGGTCTAGGTTGCTCCAATGGCTTCTCCCGCACCGCTTTCGCGTACCCTCGATCTCATTGGCAACACTCCGCTCGTCCGGCTCGCCGGGCCGAGCGAGGCTGCCGGTTGCGACATCTACGGGAAGTGCGAATTCACCAATCCGGGCGGATCGGTGAAGGATCGCGCGGCGCTTTGGATCATCCGCGATGCCGAGGCGAAGGGCCTGCTGAAGCCCGGCGGTACGGTGGTCGAAGGGACGGCGGGCAATACCGGGATCGGGATCGCGCTGGTCGCCAACGCGCTCGGCTACAAGACCGTGATCGTCATGCCCGACAACCAGTCGCGCGAGAAGATGGACACGCTGCGCGCATTGGGCGCGGAGCTGGTCACGGTGCCGCCGACCAAGTTCGCCAATCCCTGCCACTTCGTCCACACATCGCGTCGCCTTGCGGAAGAGGCCGAAGGGGCGGTCTGGGCCAACCAGTTCGACAATACCGCCAACCGCAAGGCGCATATCGAAAGCACCGCGCCCGAGCTGTGGGAACAGCTCGAGGGCCGGATCGACGGGTTTACCTGCGCGGCGGGCACGGGCGGTACGATTGCCGGGGTAGGTCTTGGCCTCAAGGCATTCGACGAGAACATCCGCATCGCGCTGACCGACCCGCATGGCGCGGCGCTCTATAATTATTACACGCATGGCGAGCTTGAGTCCGAGGGATCATCGGTCGCGGAAGGGATCGGGCAGGGGCGGATCACCGCCAATCTGGAAGGCGCGCCGATCGACACGCAGTTCCGCATCTCGGACGAGGAAGGCCTGCACTGGGTCGCGCGGCTTTTGCAGGAGGAAGGGCTGTGCCTCGGCCTGTCGTCGGGCATCAACATTGCGGGTGCCGTCGCGCTGGGCAAACAGCTGGTGGCCGATGGCCGTAAAGACGCACGAGTGGCGACGATCCTGTGCGACACCGGCTTTCGCTACCTCTCGACCATTTACGACGCGGCGTGGCTGCGTGCGAAGGGCCTGCCGGTGTTCGAATGGCTGACCGATTGACGGCCACGATCCACGCTTTACCCTTATGCGCATGCCCCTGATCCCCCATACCGACCGAACGGAGACGGATTCGCGCAACCGGGCGTTGAGCGCGGAGGTGACGCAGCGCCTGCGCACCGGAATAGGCGGGATCCTGGTGGTCGTGATCGCGGTAGGAATTGCGAACGTGATTTTCACGCGTGCCCTGCAGAACGAGGAGACGACCGTCCCCCAGGCGGCGGCAACCATCGAGCCGAGCGCTACGCCTACCTCAAGCGATCCGCTCAGCGATGCGGGAGTCGTCCCCGATCTTCCCGCGCAGGCAGACGAAGAGCCGGTCCCCGAAGGTCCCGTGCTTCCCGAAACGGGCGAGGGTGCCCCCATTGAATAAGACACTGCTCGCCGCCGGGCTCGGCGGGCTGCTTGTGATCGGCGCGACGGGCTTCGTGCTGTCGGGCGAGGGTGCTTCGTCGTCGGGCGTACAGATTGTGCCCGATGAACCGCACGGCGAGCGGTTTGGCCTGTCTTCGTCCCTGCCGATTTATCGTGCGCCGCAGGCCAGCGTTGCTGACGCATTGTCGCAAGGCGCAGGGAGGCCGCACTGGCTGCGCGCCGCGGTGGAAGCGCACAACAGCCTAGCACCGATCGATGTGGTCGATCCGAACAGCCTTTCGCAGATCGATACGCTGCTGCTTATCCAGCCGCGCGCGCTGACCCCGGCGGAGTTCGTCGCGCTCGACCAATGGGTGCGCAAGGGTGGGCGGGTCCTGCTGGTCGCCGACCCCATGCTGGTTGGCGAGCCGCCCTTCGCTCTGGGCGACCCGCGCAATCCCCAGGCCATCGCGGTGACGGGTCCGATAGAGGCGCGCTGGGGGCTCGAACTGCAATCGGGAAAAATTGGGGACGGTGCGGAACGCTCCGTCAGCCTTGGCGCTCACGACATGCCCGTTTCGCTGGGCGGGACCTTCGCAAAGCGGCCGCCGACGGGCGGTAGTCCTGAGAATTCCGCGGATTGCGAACTTCGCACCGGGGGGCTGATAGCCACGTGTGCGATCGGTAAGGGGCGTGCCGTGCTCGTTGCAGATGCGACACTTTTCGAGGACCCGGAGGGCTCGCAGCAGGCACCGGAAATTTTCTGGTCGCTACTAGGAATCCTTGGGGACGAGCCCTCGCGCTAGAACTTCCTCCTAGAAAAATCAGATACTTACTCGAACATGACTGTTCGGGCTGTGTGTCGTTTGGCGCGCGTTAACCAGATAATTTAAGCTTGTCAGGCACGTAAAACTGCCGCAAATTCGATTTACAGCGACGATCTCCACAGAGATTCCTAACTTTCCCCTTTAATCCCCAATCGTCCCGAGATAAGACAAGTCTCGTAACGGACAGGAATCGACTCGCGCGTGGGATGCCACGCGAACCGAGGCGCATGCGCGCCTCGGCACGGGAGAGCTCTGTCCATGGGGTGAAGCGCTCACAGGGGAAGAGCGGCACGTGTCGGAAGTGTTTCAGGGATTTAGCGGGCAGGCCTTTTCGCTTCGCAGCGAAAAGGGTCGGTTCACGCTGCCTCCCGCATTCCGCAACGCGGTCAAGCTCTCCACCGTCGACCGCAAGCTGTGCCTGACCAAGCATGACAAGTGGGATTGCCTGGTCGGTTTCGGCATGAACCGGGTCGAAGATTTCGAGACGATCCTCGATCGCGAAGAGGAAGCGGCCTACAAGTTCGGGCGCGATTTCGACCGCGATACCCGCGCGATGCAGCTTCACAGCTTCGAAACTATGCCGTTCGACGACAGCGGTCGCTTCATCATGCCCGATTTCGTGAAGGATCTGGGCAAGATCGAGGACGCCTTGTTCTTCCAGGGTGCGGGGAAGTTCTTCACCGTCTGGAACCCCGCGAAGCTCTACGAAATGGGCCCCGAAATGGCGATGCCCAAGGCCGCCTGTCGCGCGCTGGAGAAAGAGGCGCTGGCGAAGGGGAAGAAGAAGTGAGCGCTTCGGCCCAATCCCCGCACGTCCCCGTCCTGCTCGACGAAGTGATCGCGGCACTCAAGCCTGCGCCGGGCGAACTGATCGTCGACGGCACCTTCGGCGCAGGTGGCTACACCCGCGCGCTCCTGGGCGCGGGCGCGACCGTCCATGCCTTCGATCGCGATCCGACCGCGATCGAAGCCGCGCAGGACTGGTCCGAATTGGCCGAAAGTCCGCCGCGCCTGATCTTCCATCGCCGCCCGTTTGCAGAAATGGCGGATGCGCTGGGCGAGCAGGGCGTCGCGCAGGTCGATGGCGTGGTGCTCGATATCGGGGTGTCGTCGATGCAGCTCGACCAGGCGGAGCGCGGGTTTTCCTTCGCTGCGGACGGGCCGCTCGACATGCGGATGGACCCCGACCTGCCCAGCGCTGCGGATTTCCTCAACAGCGCAGACGAGGGCGAAATCGCCGATGTGATCTACGAATATGGCGAGGAAAGGCAGTCACGCCGCATCGCGCGTGCGATCGTCGCTGCGCGTCCGCTCGAAACCACGGGCCAGCTTGCCCGCCTCGTTCGCAAGGCGACCGGGCACAAGCCGCATGACAAGAAAGACCCCGCGACGCGCACCTTCCAGGCGATCCGCATCCACGTGAACGGAGAACTGGATCAGCTGCGCCGCGCGCTCGTCGCCGCCGAGCAGCTGCTCGCGCCCGGCGGACGGCTGGTCGTCGTGTCGTTTCATTCTCTCGAAGATCGTATCGTGAAGCGCTTCCTCCGGAACGCTTCCGGTCAGGTCGGCGGCGGCTCCCGCCATCTTCCCCTTAAGGAGGTGCCGCCGACCACGTTCGACAAACCGTCCCGCGCCGTGCGCGCGGGCGAGGCGGAGCTGCTGCGCAACCCCCGCGCGCGCTCCGCAATCCTACGCGCAGCCACCCGGACGCAACAGCCGGCAAGAGAGGAATGGATCGATGGTTAGGGGCAGTCGCCTAAGGCAGATCGGCTGGGCAATCTGCATCGGTGTGGTGTTCGCCGGTTTCATGCTGCTGACCTTCCGGGTCAACGCGGTGAAGAGCGAAGTCGTGCGCGCCGAGCGCGAGATCGTCGTGCTCGAACGCGAGAAGCTGGCGATGGAAACCGAATTCGAAACGCGCGCCAACCAGCAGCAGCTGGCCGACTGGAACGCGATCGAGTTCGGCTACGCCTCGCCGCGTGCGGACCAGTTCCTCGAAACCGAGCGCCAGCTGGCGAGCTTCAGCGCACCCCGTGCGGCGGATTCTCCCCCGCCGATCCGCTTCGCGCGCGAAATGGAAGCGAGCGATTATCCAGCGCTGGTTTCGCCGCTGGCAGAGCATGACAAGCCCGGCGATGGCGAACCCGACAAGGTTGCCGCGCCGGCTCAGGGTGAGGCGCGTATCGCGTTGGCGAGCTTCGACTAATGGCAAGCATTCCGATCGACAGCATGGTTGCGGCGGGCCCCCTGCGGGTTGCCAACAAGCGACTAGAATCGCTGTTGGTCGCGCGGATGCGTGCGCTGCTGCTGATGCCTGCGTTCGGATTGATCGCGGTGGTCGCGCTGCTGCGGATTGCCTCTTTCGGGGTGCTCGGCGCGCCCGATACGCCGATGTCGATGGAACAGCGCCTGCTGCCGCCGCGCGGCGAGATCACCGATCGCAACGGCCTCCCGCTTGCGCGCAACTACGATGCCTTCGCGCTCTGGTTCAATCCTGCCGCGATGAAGGACGGCGGCAGCCCGCTGGTCCACACCCCCACCGAAGTGGCGGCGAAGCTTGCCGCGATCTTCCCCGAACTCGACCGGGCTGATGTCGCCGAGCGTCTGGCGAGCGGGAAGGCGCAATACCTGCGCCGTCGCCTGCTGCCTGAAGAAGCCAACAAGGTGTTCGAAATCGGCGAGCCCGCGCTCGAACTGCCTGCGGAGAAGGAACGTTTCTATCCGCAGGGGTCGATGGCGGCGCACGTGCTTGGCTACGTCAAGGACGGCAAGGGCTATCTGGGGATGGAAGCGGTCCTCGACGACCGGCTGACGGACGAGCGCCTGCGCGGGCAGCCGAGCGCCATATCGCTCGACCTGCGCGTGCAGGGCGCGCTCGAGGATGAATTGCGCAAGGGCATGCTTTCGGTCAACGCGCGCGGCGCGGCGGGCGTGGTGCTGGATGTCGATACCGGCGAAGTGGTCGCGCTTGCTTCGCTTCCCGCGTTCGACCCCAACGATGTCAAGCCGACGGACCTGATCGGTACCGAGGAGCAGCGACGTCTGAAGCAGCCATCCAATTCCTTCAACAGCGTGACCTACCAGGTGTACGAGCTCGGCTCGACCTTCAAGCCGATCACCATCGCGTCCGCCATCGACGCAGGTGTCGTTCGCGATCTCGGCCTGCGCTACGATGCAAAGCCGGTGAAAGTCGCCGGGCGTACGCTTGCGGACAGCCATAGCCTCGGAGACACGCTCAACGTGCCCGAAGCGTTGATTCACTCTTCCAACACCGTGACCGCGCGCGTCGCCGACAAGCTCGGTGGCGACAAGCTGCGCGACACCATGCGCTCCCTCGGCCTGGACGAGCGTCCCTACATCGAGCTGCCCGCGCGCGGTCAGCCGCTGTGGCCGGGCGAACACTGGTCGCGCATCACCACCATGACGGTCAGTTACGGGCACGGCATCGCGGTGACTCCGCTGCACCTTGCGTCGGCCTATGCAGCGCTGGTCAATGGCGGCATCTGGCGGCCTGCAACCCTGCTCAAGGTGGAACCCGGCACCGAAGTGAAGGGACGGCGGGTGTTCAAGGAAGATACCAGCGCCCGCATGCGCCAGCTGCTGCGGATGGTCGCGGTCTACGGCACCGGGCGGAGCGCCGATGCGCCGGGCTACCGTGTCGGTGGCAAGACCGGTTCGGCGGAAAAACCCTCGGCCCACGGCTATCGCAAGAAGAGCCTCGTCTCGACCTTTGCCGCAGCCTTTCCGATGGACGATCCACGCTACGTCGTAATCGCGATGCTCGACGAGCCGCAGGGCACGACAGCCAGCTCCTACCAGCGGACTGCCGCCTGGAATGCTGCGCCGATCGTGGGCAAGCTGATCCCGCGGATTGGGCCGATGCTGGATGTCCGTCCCGATCTGAGCCGCGATGTCGACATCTCCGACCTGCGGCCCCTCATCCGGAGCGATATCGAGTGAAGTTGAACCCTCTTCTCGAAAAGTCGGGCCGTGCCGAACGTGGACCGGACGATGCCATGGTGACGGGCTTTGCGATCGACCATCGCAAAGTAGCGCCGGGCACGATTTTCGGCGCGTTCGAAGGCACAGTGGTCAACGGCGAGGATTTCATCGACGCTGCCGTCGCTGCGGGCGCGGTGGCGGTTGTTGCGCGGCCCGAAGCCAGGGTGGAGGGCGCGCTGCACATCTCCGATGCGGTTCCACGCCGTGCCTTCGCGCAGATATCGGCCCGCTATTTCACGCCGGTGCCTGCAACGATCGTCGCCGTGACGGGGACCAACGGAAAGACGTCGACTGCCGAAATGACCCGCCAGCTCTGGCGCATGCTGGGCGAGCGTGCTGCGAGCATCGGCACGCTTGGCGTCACCACGCACGACGAGAGCATCTCGACCGGATTGACCACCCCCGACATTGTCACCTTCCATTCGAACCTCGCGGGGCTTGCGCGCGAAGGTGTGACTCATCTCGCGTTCGAGGCATCGAGCCACGGCCTCAGTCAGTACCGCAACGAGGGCGTGCCGGTGCGCGCCGCCGCGTTCACCAATTTCAGCCGCGACCACCTCGATTACCATGAGACGATGGAGGCCTATTTCGAGGCCAAGATGCGCCTCTTCGACGAGGTGGTCGACGATGATGGTGTGGCAGTAATCTGGGCCGACGGAAGCGAATGGTCCGCCAAGGCCCGCCAGCGGGCGCAGAAGCGGGGGCTGGGTGTCTTCACGGTCGGCCCGAAAGGCGAAGACATCACACTGGTCGAGCAGGAGCCGACGCAGCTTGGCCAGGGGCTCGAGATTGCCCGCAATGGAGAGCGTCGGACGATCCGCCTACCGCTGATCGGTGCCTACCAGGCGGCCAACGCGCTGACCGCTGCGGGCCTCGCACTGGCGACCGGTGCAGACGAGACCCGGCTGTGGGATGCGGTCGGGCGGTTGCAGCCGGTGCGCGGCCGGCTCGAACGCGCGGTCATCACGCAGAGCGGTGCGCCCGTCTATGTCGACTACGCGCACACGCCTGACGCGCTCGAAGCCGCGATGGAGGCTCTGCGGCCGCACGTCGATGCAACCAAGGACGGGCGCCTGATCGTGGTCTTCGGAGCGGGCGGCGACAGGGACAGGGGCAAGCGCGCCGAGATGGGCAGGGTCGCCAGCGAATGCGCCGATCTGGCGGTCGTCACCGACGATAACCCGCGCGGCGAAGACGCGGCAGAGATCCGCAGTGCGATCCTTTCGGGAATGACCAGCGACGCACTGGAGATCGGCGACCGGCGCACCGGGATCGCCACCGCGATCGAACAGGCAGGCAGCGGCGACATCGTGCTCGTCGCGGGCAAGGGACACGAACAGGGCCAGATCATCGGCTCGGGAGAGACTATGCGAGTACACCCCTTCGATGACGTGACCGTGGCGCGCGAATGCGCAGCGGCGGAGTCTGCGGCATGAGCGCGGCGGCACTTGCCCATCCGCGGATGCGCGTGTGGCCGGCATCGCCGCGCGACAAGCTGCAACTCGCGCTGTGGACCGCCGCCGAGATCGCAGAGGCGACGGGCGGCGTCGCCTCGGGCGATTTCCAGTGCTCGGGCGTCGAGATGGACAGCCGCGACGTGCGCGTCGGCGATCTTTTCGTTGCGTTGAAGGGCGAGGCGATGGACGGCCATCGCTTCGTTGACAAGGCGATCGCCGCCGGTGCCGCTGCGGCGCTGGTCGACCGGCCGGTCGACTGGCCGCACGTGCTGGTGGAAGATACCACGGCGGCGCTCCATGCGCTTGCCGCAGCCGCGCGAGAGCGGTCCCCGGCAAAGCGCATTGCGGTGACGGGGTCGGTCGGCAAGACCGGGGTAAAGGAAGCGATCTTCACCGCGCTCGACCGTTCCAGCCGGGGCCAGGCACATCGCTCCATCCGCAGCTACAACAATCATGTCGGCGTGCCGCTTAGCCTTGCACGGATGAACGCCCGTGCGCGCTACGGCGTGTTCGAGATGGGGATGAACCACGCGGGCGAGATCGCTCCGCTGGTGGATCACGTACGCCCCGACGTTGCGGTTATCACCACCATCGCGCCTGCGCATATCGAGAATCTCGGCAGCATCGAGGCGATTGCGGACGAGAAGGCGCAGATCTTCGGCGGCCTGAACGAGGGCGGGGCGGCGATCATCCCCGCCGACAGCCCGCAATACGAGCGGCTGCGCGCCCATGCCGAAGCCGCAGGTGCCGAAATCTACTCCTTCGGCCGGTCGAAGGATGCCCGCGTGCGCCTGCTCGACGCGATCCCGGCGGCCAATGGCGGTGCGTCGCTGGTCACCGCGCAGATCGACGATACGCGCCTGTGCTACTCGGTCGCCGAACCGGGCGAGCACTGGATCGACAATTCGCTCGCGGTGATGGCGACCGTCTACGCCGTAGGCGGCGATCTGGGCGCTGCCGGAATCGCACTGGGCGAGATGGGCGGCCTCAAGGGACGGGGTGCCCGCCACACGATCACTGCGACGGGTGGGCGTGCGACGCTGATCGACGAAAGCTACAACGCCAACCCCGCGTCCATGCGTGCGACGCTGACGCAGCTTGGCCAGACGCCCGCAAGCCGCCGGATCGCAGTGCTCGGCGCGATGGGCGAGCTGGGCGAATTCAGCCGCCAGTTCCACGAACAGCTGAGCGATCCGATCGAAGACGCGCGGGTCGACTTCGCGGTTCTCGTCGGGGAAGCAATGGAGCCGCTGGTGCGCAAATTGGGGACGGCTTCGGCTAATGGCCTTGGCAATCCGCTGGCCTTCGCCCATTGCGCTGGGCCTGCCGAAGCGATTGCCGCGCTTGAAGAATTCGGTCTCAACGCCGGGGATGCGATCCTAGTGAAAGGATCGAACGCCGTGGGTCTGGGCCGCCTGGTCGATCACTTCGTCAGCCGAGGCTAAGCAAGGGATCGGGGACGGCCGAGAATGTTCTATCTAATCGCGAAGTGGCTTGAATTCGAAGGGATTTTCAATCTCTTCCGCTACCAGACCTTTCGTGCGGGCGCTGCCATCCTCACCGCATTGTTCATCGGCCTGCTGATCGGGCCCAAGCTGATCGACGTCCTCCGCGTGCGCCAGGGGAAGGGCCAGCCGATCCGCGAAGACGGGCCGCAGACCCACCTCGCCAAGCGCGGCACGCCGACGATGGGCGGGCTGATGATTCTGATCGCCATGGTGCTCAGCCTGCTTTTATGGATGGATCTCACAAATCCCTTCGTGTGGGCGTGTCTCGCCGTGACCATCGGGTTCGGCGCGATCGGGTTCATGGACGATTACGACAAGGTCACGAAAAACAGCCACGCGGGCGTTTCGGGCAAGGTGCGGCTTGCGCTGGAATTCATCGTCGCAGGCATCGCCGCTTATATCATCGTCAGCCAGATCAATACCTGGCTCTACGTGCCCTTCGTGTCCGACCGGGCCATCCCGCTCGGCCCCCTGTATTACGTCTTCGCTGCGATCGTGATCGTGGGTGCGGGCAATGCGGTGAACCTGACCGACGGGCTCGACGGGCTGGCGATCATGCCGGTCGTCATAGCGGCGGGCACCTTTGCGATCATCGCCTACCTTGCCGGGCGCGCCGACTTTTCCGAATATCTCGGCATTCCCTATGTCGAAGGCGCGGGTGAGCTGGCGATCTTCTGCGCGTGCATCATGGGCGCAGGGCTCGCCTTCCTGTGGTTCAACGCGCCGCCTGCCAATGTCTTCATGGGCGACACCGGATCGCTGGCGCTGGGTGGAGCGCTGGGCGCGATTGCCGTTGCCAGCCACCACGAAATCGTGCTCGCGATCGTCGGCGGACTGTTCGTGTTCGAGGCGCTCTCGGTCATCATCCAGGTGTTCTGGTTCAAGCGCACGGGCAAGCGCATCTTCCGCATGGCGCCCGTCCACCACCATTTCGAACAGCTCGGCTGGAGCGAAACCAAGGTCGTGATCCGTTTCTGGATCATCGCCATCGTGCTCGCGCTGATCGGGCTCAGCACCTTGAAGCTGCGGTGATTACCTCGCCCGCCTGGAGGGGCCGCAAATATGCGGTCCTCGGCCTTGCGAGGTCGGGCCGGGCGACGGCGAACGCCTTGCTGGCTGCGGGCGCCGACGTGACCGCGTGGGACGAGCGCGAGGAAACGCGTGTGGCCTTCGCTGGTCGTGTGACGCTGGCCGATCCTGTCGAAACGGACCTGACCGGCTTCGATGGCGTCGTTGTGTCGCCGGGCGTTCCGCTGAACCGCCATCCCATCAAGCCACATGCCGACAAGTATGGCGTGCCTGTGATCGGAGATATCGAACTGTTCGCGCAGGCGCGCGGCGGCCTCCCACCGCATAAGGTCGTCGGCATCACCGGCACCAACGGCAAGAGCACCACTACCGCGCTGACGCACCATATCCTGAAGACCGCAGGCGTGCCGACCACGATGGGCGGCAATATCGGACTGCCGATCCTCGAGCAGCAGCCGCTGCCCGAAGGTGGCGTCTACGTGCTGGAGCTTTCGAGCTACCAGGTCGACCTGACCTACAGCCTCGATTGCGACGTCGCGGTGTTGCTCAACATCACGCCCGACCATCTGGACCGCTATGATGGCGACTTCGATGCCTATGCGGCGAGCAAATCGCGCCTGTTCGCGATGCAGATGCGCGGGCACAATTCGATTGCCCGTTTTGCCGATGCGCGCTCGCTCGGGCATTTCGCCGAAGGATCGATTGCGAGCATCCTTGAGGACGTTCTCGCGAACCGGGGCATCGAGCCGGGCGAGCAGTCGGATTGGCCTTCGCTACAGGGTCCCCACAACCGCGAAAACGCGGCGGCAGCGATCGAAGCTTGCGATATTCTGGGGCTGCAAGTCTCGCAAATTCGTGAAGGCCTGCGCACCTTCCCCGGCCTGCCGCACCGGATGGAGCGCGTCGGAGAGCGGGGCGGGGTGCTTTATGTCAACGACAGCAAGGCAACCAACACCGCCGCCGCCGCGCCTGCGCTGGCCGCGTTCGACAGGATCCATTGGATCGTCGGTGGGCAAGCCAAGGAACCGGGCCTTGGCGAGTGCGAGCAGTATATGGGCCACGTCACCGCAGCCTACACCATCGGCGAGGCGGGCGAGGATTTTGCCGAGGCGCTGACACCGCACTGCGCGGTCAGCCGGTGCGGCACGCTCGACAAAGCGGTGGAGCTGGCATCGCAGGTCGCGCGCGCAGGCGAGACCGTACTGCTCAGCCCCGCCTGCGCCAGCTTCGACCAGTTCCGCGATTTCGAGGATCGCGGTGAGACATTCCGCATCCTCGTCAATTCGCTCGACCGGGATCTGACCGCATGAATATCGCGCCTGCAACAGCCATCGCTTCGGAACTGCCCGGTCGCACCAACCGGCGTGAGACGATCCGCGCCAGGCTGAAAATCTGGTGGCGCGAGCTGGACCATGTCCTCCTTGGGCTAATCGTGATCCTGATCGCGGTCGGCTGCGCGGCGATCTCTGCGGCAAGCCCTGCCGGTGCGGCGCGTCTCTCGAGCGACGAAGTAACGCTCAATCCGCTGCGCTTCCTGTTCCTTCACTTGCGCTGGCTGGCGGTGGGTGTGCCCGCGATGATCGGCCTGTCGATGCTCAGCCGGGACAGCGCACGCCGCTTTGCAATCCTGCTTTCCGCAGCAATGGTCGCGGCGATGCTGCTGGTGCCCTTCATCGGCAGCGAGGTGAACGGCGCGCGGCGCTGGCTGAACCTCGGCTTCTCCTTCCAGCCGTCCGAATTCCTCAAGCCCGGCTTCGCGATCACGCTGGCCTGGATCATGAGCTGGCGGCTGAAGGACCCCGAAATCCCGTCCTTCGCTCTCGTCACGGGCGCGCTGGGTGTGGTCGTAGTCCTGCTGATGGCGCAGCCCAACCTGGGCGATGCGATCCTGTTCAGCGGCGTCTGGTTCGTGCTGGTCCTGCTGGGCGGCGTGTCGTTCCGCCACATTGCCGGGCTGTTCGCCGGCGGCCTCATCGGCCTCACATTGGCCTACGCGTTTTACGACAATGCCCGCCACCGGATCGATTCCTGGCTGTTCGGGGGCACCGATTTCGACCAGGTCGACCTTGCCCAGCGTACGCTTCTGGCAGGGGGCTGGGATGGCGTAGGATTCTGGGTCGGGGTGAAGAAGTTCCGCCTGCCCGAAGCGCAGACCGACTACATCTTTTCTGTCGTCGGCGAGGAATTCGGCTTGCTCGCCTGCGGTGCCATCGTGCTCCTCTTCTTCGCCATCGTGCTGCGCGTGCTGGTGCGGCTGGCAAGCGAGGAAAACTATTTCGCGCTGCTCGCTGCCGCCGGGCTTACCGCGCAGCTTGGTGCGCAGGCGTTCATCAACATTCTCGTCAACCTTTCGCTGTTTCCGTCGAAAGGCATGACCTTGCCGCTGGTCAGCTATGGCGGCTCGTCGACGATCGCGGTATGCATGAGCCTTGGCCTGCTGCTCGCGCTCACGCGCCGCAACCCGTTCCTGACGCGGGAGACTGCGGGCCTTCGCAACATGCTCTTCGACAAGGAAAGGGACAAATGAGCGGGGCCAATCGACATTACGTGCTCGCCGCAGGCGGAACGGGCGGGCACATGCTGCCCGCCTTCGCGCTGGCGCAGGAACTGGACCGGCGCGGGCATCACGTCGCGCTGATCACCGACGAGCGCGGGGCGAATATTCCCGGCAAGCCCGATTTCATGCCCGCGCACATCATGCCCGTGGGTCGCTTCACCAAGAATCCGCTCAGCTGGATCGGCGGCGCAAGCAAGGTGATGGAGGGCCGCAAGATGGCCCGCCGTCTGTTCGAGAGTTTCGAACCGAGCGCAGTGGTCGGCTTTGGCGGCTATCCCACGCTGCCAGCCTTGCTCGCGGCGAATGCCGACAAGATTCCGAGCGTGATCCACGAACAGAATGCCGTCCTCGGGCGGGTCAACCGCCTGCTCGCTCCGCGGGTCGATGCGATTGGCACGTCCTATCCCAAGGTCATGCGGCTCAACTCCAAGTGGTCGTCCAAGGTCCATCTCGTCGGCAACCCGGTTCGCCCCGAAGTGCTGGCGCTGCGCGAGGAGCCGTTTCCGACATTTACTGAGGACAGCCTGCTGAAGGTGCTGGTGACCGGCGGCAGCCAGGGCGCGAGCATTCTGGCGCAGGTGGTGCCCGATGGTCTCGCGATGCTGCCGCCCGCGCTGCGCCAGCGGTTGCAGGTGGTGCAGCAGTGCCGGCCCGAAGACGTCGGCGCGGTGCGCGAACGCTATCGCAACCACGACATCCCTGCAGAGCTGGCGACCTATTTCGAGAATATGGCAGAGCGGCTTGCCGATGCGCACCTGTTCATCGGGCGCGCCGGAGCCTCGACGATTGCTGAGCTGACCGCCGTGGGTCGCCCGGCGATCCTGGTGCCACTGCCGATCGCGACCGATGATCATCAGGCGGCCAACACGCGCGAGATCGTGGAAGCGGGCGGGGCGCGGATGATCCGGCAGAGCTCGTTCACGCCCAAGGAACTCGCGCGCCAGATCCAGGTGCTCAGCCAGCGTGCGGGCACCTTGAGCACGGCGGCGCACAAGGCTTGGAATTGCGGTCGCCCGGATGCGGTGAAGGACCTCGCCGATCTGGTCGAGAGCTTCGGCGGGGCCGAGTTGATGGACGTGATCCGCGTCGGCAAGAACAACGCACGCGGCGCTTCGCAGGGCGCTCCCGTGGGGCAGGGCGCGGCGCGCGATGCTGCGCAGGAGCGGGTTTCTTGAAAGGCGTCGCAACCGATATCGGGATCATCCACTTTGTCGGCATCGGCGGGATCGGCATGTCCGGCATTGCCGAGGTGATGCACAACCTCGGCTACGACGTGCAGGGCTCCGACATGGCGGAAAGTCCGGCGGTAGAGCGACTGCGCCAGCGTGGGATCGCAGTGTCGATCGGCCACGCGCGAGAGAACGTCGAAGGCGTGGCGGTCGTTGTCACTTCGACCGCGGTCAAGCGCACCAATCCCGAGGTCGAAGCCGCGCTGGAAAACCGCATTCCCGTGGTGCGCCGTGCGGAAATGCTCGCCGAGCTGATGCGATTGAAGTCGACCATCGCCATCGCGGGTACACACGGTAAGACGACTACGACCAGCATGATCGCGGGGCTGCTCGACTGTGGCGAGATCGACCCGACCGTCATCAACGGGGGAGTAATCGAACAGTTCGGCTCGAACGCGCGACTGGGCGATAGCGACTGGATGGTTGTCGAAGCGGACGAGAGCGACGGCAGCTTCCTGCGGCTCGACGGGACCATCGCAGTAGTCACCAATATCGACCCCGAGCATCTCGATCACTACGGCGATTTCGACGGGGTGAAGCGCGCCTTCGTGGAGTTCATCCACAACGTACCCTTCTACGGCGCTGCGATCCTGTGCGTCGATCATCCCGAAGTGCAGGCGGTCATCGGCCAAGTGCGCGATCGCCGGGTCATCACCTACGGCTTCTCGCTTCAGGCCGATATCTGCGCGGTCAACGTAAAGCCCGAGGCGGGCGGCAATCGGTTCGATGTGATGGTCCGCCAGCGCGGACAGGAAGATCGCCGGATCGAGAACGTGTTCCTGCCCATGCCCGGGCGGCACAATGTTCAGAACGCGCTGGCGGCGATCGCCGTCAGTCTGGAGATGAACTGTTCCGACGACGTGATCCGCGAAGGCTTTGCCCGCTTCGGCGGCGTGCGGCGGCGCTTCACCAAGGTCGGCACAGTGGCGCTCGACGGCGGCACCGCGACCGTGATCGACGATTACGCGCACCATCCGGTCGAAATCCGTGCAGTCCTTTCCGCCGCGCGCGAAAGCGCCGATGCGCGCGAGAACCCCGCTCGCGTCATCGCGGTCATGCAGCCGCACCGCTATTCGCGTCTGGGCGAGCTGATGGGCGAATTCCAGGCCTGCTTCAACGAAGCCGATCAGGTCTATGTCGCGCCGGTCTATGCCGCGGGAGAAGACCCGGTCGCGGGGGTCGATGGCGGCACTCTGGTGGACGGGATCAAGTCGCTCGGCCACCGCCATGCCCAGACGATCGAGGATCGCGAGCACCTCGTCCGCATCCTCGCGCCAGAGCTGGAGCCGGGCGATCTCGTGCTGTGCCTCGGCGCGGGCGACATCACCAAGTGGGCGGCAAAGCTGCCCGACGAGTTGCAGGCCGAACGCAGCAAGGTGACCGCATGAGCGAGGCACTCTCCCTTCCCAAGGTGCGCGGCAAGCTGACGCAAGACGCACCGCTCGCGCCGCTGGTGTGGTTCAAGGCGGGCGGCACGGCGGACTGGCTGTTCGAGCCGGCCGATATCGACGATCTGCGCGCCTTTCTGGCCGATCTCGATCCGGCTGTGCCCGTCATGCCGCTGGGGCTCGGCTCCAACCTGATCGTGCGCGATGGCGGAGTGCCCGGGGTGACGATCCGGCTGGGCAAGCCTTTTGCGAAGATCCATGCCGAGAGCGATCACACCTTGCGCTGCGGCGCAGGCGCGCATGGCGTCCTGATCGCCTCGACCGCGCGCGACAATGCAATTGCGGGTCTCGAATTCCTGCGCGGCATTCCCGGCACGCTCGGCGGTTTCGTGCGCATGAACGGCGGTGCCTATGGGCGGGAAACCGCCGATGTGCTGGTCGATTGCGACGTGGTGCTGCGCGACGGTTCGCTGAAAACGCTGCCGGTTGCGGAGCTGGGCTACACCTACCGCCATTCCGAACTGCCCGAAGGCGCGGTCGTGGTCGGCGCGCGGCTCAAGGGCGAAGCAGGCGACCCTGCCGAGATCGGTGCGGAGATGGACCGCATTGCGCAGGCGCGCGAGGAATCCCAGCCCGTGCGCACCAAGACCGGCGGCTCCACCTTCAAGAACCCTTCGGGCGAAAAGGCGTGGCAGCTGGTCGACGCGGCGGGTTGCCGCGGAATGATGCGCGGCGGCGCACAGGTGAGCGAGAAGCACACCAATTTCCTCATCAACACCGGCACCGCGACCAGCGCGGATATCGAGCAGCTGGGCGAAGACGTCCGCGCGAAGGTGCGCGATAATTCTGGGATCGAACTCGAATGGGAAATCCAGCGGGTGGGGCGCAAATGATCTTGTCGAAGAAACTCCACGTCGCGGTCCTGATGGGCGGCTGGGCGAACGAGCGGCCTGTCTCGCTGATGAGCGGCGAGGGCGTTGCCAAGGCGCTCGAAACGCGCGGACACAAAGTCACGCGGATCGATATGGACCGGCAGGTTGCCGCGCGGATTGCCGAGGCGAAGCCCGATATCGTGTTCAACGCGCTCCACGGCGTGCCGGGCGAGGATGGCACGGTGCAGGGCATGCTCGACCTGATGGGCGTTCCCTATACGCATAGCGGCCTCGCCACCTCGGTGATCGCGATCGACAAGGAACTGACCAAGCAGGCGCTCGTCCCGCGTGGCATTCCCATGCCCGGTGGCCGGGTCGTGAAAACCGATGACCTCTACGGCGGCGACCCGCTGCCGCGCCCCTACGTGCTCAAGCCGGTCAACGAAGGGTCGTCGGTCGGCGTTGCGATCGTCACCGACGAGAGCAACTATGGCAATCCGATCTCGCGCGATGCGAAGGGCCCGTGGCAGGAATTCTCCGAATTGCTCGCCGAACCCTACATCCGGGGCCGCGAGCTGACCTCTGCGGTGGTCGGCGGGAAGGCGCTGACCGTCACCGAGCTGATCGTCGAGAGCGGTTTCTACGATTTCGAGAACAAGTACACCGACGGGCGCACGCGCCACGTCTGCCCGGCGGAAATTCCCGAGGAGATTGCGCAGGCCTGCATGCGGTATGCGCTCGAGGCGCACCGGATCCTCGGCTGCAAGGGCACCAGCCGCACCGATTTCCGCTGGGACGACGAGCAGGGCGTGGACGGTCTCTTCGTGCTCGAAACCAACACCCAGCCGGGGATGACCCCGCTCAGCCTGGTGCCCGAACAGGCGCGGTTTTGCGGAATGAGTTACGAGGATCTGGTCGAAACGATCATCGCGGATGCGCTGGGGCTTGGCGCTCCGGACGAACGGGGAGGAGACGATGGCGCGCAAGGTCAAGCGTAAGGCAACCGGCGTTCGCCGCGCCGCCAATTCGCGCTCGCGGGCCTCGAAGGCGCGGGCAGCGACGCGGCAGGGCAAGGGCGTGGTCAATTCCGCGCTTTCGGCGCTGCCGATCAGCCAGCAGCAGTTGCAGGGCACCTTTCTCGTCCTGATCCTTGCAGGCGCGCTCGCCGCCGCGTGGTTCGTCGCGCGCGCCGCCGGCGTCCCCGCGTTGATGGAGCAGCAGATTGCGGCCAGCGCGGGCTCTGCCGGGTTCCAGATGCGCAATATCGACCTGACCGGCGTCGAGCGGATGAACCGCCTCAAGGTCTACGAAGAAGTCATGGAGCATCGCGGCACGCCGATGCCGATGCTGGATCTGGCAGCGATCCGCGCCGAGCTGAAACGGATGCCGTGGGTCGCAGAGGCGCGCGTCTCGCGCCAGCTGCCCGACAAGCTTGTGATCGACATTCAGGAACGCACGCCCCACGCGGTGCTGGTCAAGCCCGACCGGCTGGTGCTGATCGATCGCAACGGCGTCGAACTCGATCCGATTGCCGAGAAGGACGCCGAGGGGATGCTGCGCATTTCCGGCGCGGGCGCTGCGAAGCAAATCGACTCGCTCGACCACATCCTCGCCGCCGCGCCTGCATTGCAGCCGCAGATCGCCAGCGCGCACCGGATCGGAGAGCGGCGCTGGAACATCGTGTTCAAGACGGGCCAGATCCTCGCGCTGCCACAGGGCGAGGATGAGGCGGCCGAGGCCTTCATCGACTTTGCCAAGCTCGACGGGCTCTATCGCCTGCTCGGCGGCAAGGCGACCGTGATCGATCTGCGGGTGCCCGACCGGTATGTCTTCCGCGAGCCCGGCAGGGCCGATCGCTTCACGAGCAGGAAGGAGAGTGCGGAGTAATGGCGGCAGCACGCATTGCGCGCGTTTTCGGCGCGGTAAACCTGGGGTCCTTCAGGGTCTCGGCGATGATCATGGGGCTGACCGAGGGCGGCGAGCTAATCGTGCTCGGCTCTTCGCACCGGGCCAGCGCCGGGCTCAGGCGTGGCTACGTGACCGACAGCAAGGCTGCGACGCACGCGATCCGCGAGGCGGTGGAGCGTGCGGAGAAAGACGCGGGAACGGGTATCCAGAGCGTGTGGGTCGGGTGCGCAGGCGCCGGGCTCGCCAGCAGCATCTCGCGTGTTGAAATCCCGATCAATGGCCGCCGGATCGAGGAAGAGGACGTTGATCACCTGCTGGTGACCGCACGCGATACCTTGCAGCCGGACGGGCGCATGGTGCTGCACGCACAACCTGCGCACTACTCGGTCGATGGTCCGCACGGGGTTGCCAATCCGGTCGGCCTCTATGCCGAGCAGCTGGGCGTGGACATCCACGTATTGCTCGCGGATGGCGCGCCGATCCGCAACATCATCACCGCGGTGCAGAGCGCTCATCTTACAGTAGAAGGCGTGGTCGCCGCGCCGATCGCCTCGGCACATGCGGCGCTGACCCCCGAAGAACGCGAACTGGGCACCGCGCTGATCGAGATCGGCGGCGACGTGACCAACGTGGCAGTGTTGCGCAACGGCATGGTCCAGGCGATGCGGGCGATCCCGCTGGGCTCGGGCGACATCACCGATGCCATCGCAAGCACCTTCGGCATTCGTCGCCAGCACGCCCAACGCCTCAAGTGCGTTTCGGGCTCGGCACTGGCCAGCCCCTCCGACCATCGCGAGCAGGTGCCGGTCGATCCCGATGGCGATCCGCGTGCCGGGTCGGTCAATCGCGCCGATCTTGTCGCGGTCATCACCGAACAGCTGGGCCGCCTGACCGACGAGATCGGCAAATCGCTGAAGGCGATGGACTTCGCAGGCGCCAAGGGTGGCCCCGCCGTGCTCACCGGAGGCGGCGCGGAGCTGGCCGGTTGCGCCGAGTTCGTCCAGAACGCGCTCGGGCGTCCGGTACGGATCGGCAAGCCGCAGACCCTGCGCGGGCTTCCGCCTGCACATGCCGCCCCCGGCTTCTCCACGCTCGTGGGCCTGTGTCTCTACGCTGCGAAGGACCCGGTCGACATCCGCACGGTCAAGGCCAAGTACCAGACGCAGACCCGCCTGAGCGGGCTCGGCCTCGTGCAGCGTGTGTGGCGCGCAGCGCGGGACTATTTCTGAGGGGCACCCCAGTCTCGCACTAAGCTGCGAGTTATGTGGAAAAGATTGGGGATAACGATTAAATGTAGCCGCGTTATCTGCCACACGAAAGTATTGAGAAATCGGCACGTCACTCGCCGGTTTCACGGAGTGAAGACGCAATGAGCATCAATATCGGCCCCGACCCCGCGGACGATCTGCGCCCCCGGATCACTGTCATCGGCGTGGGTGGAGCGGGCGGCAACGCCATCGCCAACATGATCGACGCCGAGATCGAAGGTGTCGACTTCATCGTCGCCAACACCGACGCGCAGTCGCTCAGCAGCTCGCCTGCGGAAAACCGCATCCAGCTCGGCCCGGAAAGTACCGGCGGGCTGGGCGCCGGTGCGCGGCCTGAGTTGGGCAAGGCTGCGGCGGAAGAGACTGTCGAAGCGATCGAAGATGCGCTCGACGGGGTGAACATGTGCTTCATCGCTGCCGGGATGGGCGGCGGCACGGGCACCGGTGCGGCTCCGGTGATCGCCGAGGCCGCCCGGCGCAAAGGCGTGCTGACCGTCGGCGTCGTGACCAAGCCGTTCCTGTTCGAAGGCACGCGCCGGATGCGCGCCGCCGAGGCCGGGATCGAGGAATTGCAGCGTCAGGTCGACACGCTGATCGTGATCCCGAACCAGAACCTGTTCCTGATTGCCAACCG
This sequence comes from Citromicrobium sp., assembly GCA_002729695.1. Classification (GTDB taxonomy): domain Bacteria; phylum Pseudomonadota; class Alphaproteobacteria; order Sphingomonadales; family Sphingomonadaceae; genus Alteriqipengyuania. Next base: position 139,506 of record PBYQ01000006.1, read on the forward strand.
CGACACGACCTTCAAGGAAGCCTTCCGCCTTGCAGACGAAGTGCTGCAACAGGGCGTCCGCTCCATCACCGACCTGATGACCATGCCGGGCCTCATCAACCTCGACTTTGCCGACGTGAAATCGGTGATGGAGGAAATGGGCAAGGCGATGATGGGCACCGGCGAGGCCGAGGGCGAAAGCCGCGCCCGCGAGGCTGCCGAACAGGCGATCGCCAACCCGCTGCTCGAAGGCGTATCCATGGCCGGGGCCAAGGGCGTGATCATCTCGATCATCGGCGGCGAGGACATGAAGCTTCTCGAAGTGGACGAAGCCGCGAACCATATCCGCGAGCTCGTCGACGAGAATGCCAACATTATCTGGGGTTCGGCGTTTAACCCGAACCTCGAAGGCAAGATCCGCGTTTCGGTGGTCGCGACCGGTATCGAAGATGGTGGCGAAGCCCGGCAGCCGATGCCGCGCGCCGCCGCCCCCGAACCGCGCCCGGTCGAGTCGCGGGCACCCAAGCGGCCCGTGCTCGATTTCTCGGACGATAGTCAGGACGCGTCGGATCAGCAGCCTGCTGCGCCCGAACCCGCGCAGCCGCAAAGTGGGGCAGGTGCCTTCGATGCGAGCCCGGCCGATCGCGCACCGGCTCCGCCGACCTATTACGACGACGAGGACGATGGCGAGGATGTCGACGATATCGTCGATCCGCTCGCCGGGCTTCGCAATGATGATAATGGCGATGGCGACTTGGATGGCCCGCGTGCGGCCGCGCCTTCGCCCGACGCGCCCTTCGCGCGCCCGCAAGGCGGCGAGGATGCACCGTCGACAGAGTGGGACGATGACGACACGCTCGATCTCGGCGAAGTTGCGGAAGGGCAGCCGGGCGATTCCTCGGATGAACTCCTGCTCGGCGACGAAGCGGATGCAGGCGCCGGTACAAGATCGCCCGAGCCGATCGGCGAAGACGAGGCAGCAGCCCCGCGTGGGCGGCGTCGCGGTCTCGTCTCAGGCGACGATGCGGCCGAAAAGAAGCCGGCACCGCCGCTTCCGCAAGGCGGTGGGGGCGGTACGCTGTTCGAACGGATGGCGAAGCTGTCCCGCTCCGGGGCACCCGACGACGAGGAAGACGAGGATGATGACGACGGTTCATCGCTGAATATCCCGCGTTTTCTCGGGCGACAGAACAACCAGTAAGCGGGACGGACTGCACTGCCTTGCTGCGCTAGGGGCTGTTCAGGGCGGCGGCGCAAGACTAGAACCCGTATCATGACGGGTCGCTTCAAGTCTTTGCGCGCCGCTCTCCCGGCGTTCGCTTTCGTATTTCCGGGCATTGCGTTTCCCGCCCACGCGCAGACCGGCGATACGGTTTCCCGTGCGGTCGTGCAGCCGCTCCCCCCAGCCGCTGCCGACGATCTGAACGATGCCTTGATGCGGCTTGCGGCCGATCGGCACGATGTCGACGCACTGATCGCCGCAGGGCTTGCTTCGCTCGACCTCGACGACATCGATGCCGCGATCGGCTTTCTCGGACGCGCGCAGGAATTGTCGCCACAAAATCCCCGGATCGCAGAGGGGATGGGTGCCGCCTATGTCCGCAGCGGACGCCCGGTCGACGCGATCCGGTTTTTCGAACAAGCCGACAAATCCGGGATCAGCAATAGCTCGCTGTGGGCGGATCGTGGCCTCGCCTACGATCTGGTGGGTCAGAATGCGACCGCGCAGGATGCGTATCGCAGAGCGCTTTCTCTCAAGGACGAGAACAGCGTTCGCCAGCGTCTGGCGCTCAGCTACGCGATCGCGGGCAGCCGCCAGCCGTTCGAGGAGACGCTGAGGCCGCTGACTGCCAAGCAGGACGTGGCAGCGATACGCACGCGGGCTTTCGGGCTTGCTGTGCTGGGTGATGCGGATGATGCGATCGCGCTCGCTCGCACGGTGATGCCGCAAGATATGGCCAGCAAGCTGGAGCCTTACCTGCGCTTCATGCCGCGCCTTACGAAATCGCAGCAGGCAGCTGCCGCGAACCTCGGGATTTATCCGTCCGCGTCTCGCATCGGGCGCGACGATCCGCGTATCGCCAGCGCGGCAGGCACGGTGGGAACGCCCGGCGCGGCCGATGCTCAGCTTGCGCCTACAGGGGCGCAGCTTGCCGCAGCCACAACCGTGCAGCAGCCGGTCGAGAATGCGCGCGGCAAGAGCGGCCAGACGACCGCGACAGTGCAGGAAACGCCTGCAAGCATGCCCGAGGTAGCCAAGGCTACGCCGCCGCCTGCCGCACTTCCGCCAAAAGAAACCGTCGTTGCTGGCAAGAGCGACCCGCGCGTTGCCGCCGCCGATTTGGGCAATGGCGAGACGATGGGGCCGCCTGCGTCCAGCCAGCCCGTGCTGATCGCCTCGGCAAACCTCGGCCAGCCCGAAAGCCGGACCACGCAAGGGGCTTCGCTCGCTGCCTCAGATGCCGGTGCCGGACCTGAGGTGGCGCAAACTCCAGCCTCGACAAGGGCCGCCGAGAATGTGCCTGCGTCGGGCGCGCTCGATCTCGCAACCGCGTTTGCCGATTTCAGCACTCCGACCCAGGTCGCGCCCGTTGGCGGTAACGTTGTCGATATCAGCACGATCAAGCCCAAGCGTGAAGTGAAGGAAGAGGCAGCACCGCCTCCGCCGTCGGCACCCAAGCGCATATGGCTGCAGCTGGGCATCGGCCAGAACCGGAACCTGCTGCGCGGCGACTGGCGGCTGAAATATCGCAAGTTCGACGTGCTGAAAGGGAAAGGACCTTTCGTCACCCCGCTCGGCCAGACCAACCGCCTGCTTGCAGGCCCGTTCGACAGCGTGAGTGCTGCGCGCGCCGCCTTGAACGCACTCTCCGCAGACGGTGTCGAATCCTTCATATGGACCAGCCCCGAAGGGCAGGAAGTCGAAGACCTGCGCTGATTGGCGGGATGCCCGGAACGCCGACTAAGTTGTGGGAAAAAGGCTTTTCCCACAAGGCGTGAACAGGGTTAATGCTTTTGCACCGCTCGCTGCTCCGGCGGGTTTGCGTCGCGCCCCACCGTTCCCCCACAAGGCCCGAGAAAGACGGACGGGTATAGGGATCGCAGATGGAAACCGCTTTGAACGACAATATCGGCAGCGAATATGGCGCGCCGATGGACGTGCTTGCCGCGCTGTTCGATGCGCGCGGCTGGGCGCTCGATACGCATGCGGAGGACGAGCTGGGCGGCGAGGTGCAGGGTGCCTGGGTGAAGTATCAGGTGCGCGCGGTGATGCGCCCGCAGGATGGCGTGCTGCAGCTGATCTGCCTGCCCGACATCCGCGTCAGCAAGGAAAGCCTGATGCCCGCCTACGAACTGCTGAGCCTGGTCAACGAGCAGGTGTGGCTCGGCCATTTCGATATCTGGAGCCAGGGCAGGGTGCTGGTCTATCGCCATGGCGCACTGTTGGCCGACGACGGCATGCTGAGCGTCGCGCAGGCGCAGGCGCTGATCGAGAATGCGGTGGACGAGTGCGACCGCTTCTATCCGGCGTTCCAGTTCGTGCTGTGGGGCAACAAGAGCCCGGCGGACGCACTGGAGGCGGCGATGATCGACGCTGCAGGCGAGGCCTGAAAAATTCGCGGAAATGCGTATCCGAACCTGAACGCGCGTTAATCTAAAATCGACGGACAGCCCTTGAATTTCTGCGGATTTGTCGCGATATTCATCGCTGAACCGGCACAACTTCGATGCCGGCAAATGGAGTGGCTTTGAAATGGCTGATTGGGACGACCGCACACGGCAGGGTTTCGGCTCTGTGCCGCGCGCCGGGGGCGATGTCGCCTCGCGCACGACCTACGACGCGGGTCTGCGCAAGTACATGCTCTCGATTTACAACTACATGACCTCGGGCGTGCTGCTGACCGGCATCGTCGCGCTGGTGATGGCGCAGACCGGGCTCGCCTATGCAATGGCGACCAGCCCGCTGTTCATCATCGTTGCCCTGGCTCCGCTGGCCATCGTTCTGGCGATGAGCTTCGGCGCACAAAAGTTTGGTCGTGGTACGCTGCAGGCCATGTTCTGGGGCTTTGCCTTCCTCATGGGGCTGTCGCTCTCGACGATCTTCCTGCGTTACACCGGCGGATCGATCGCGGCGACGTTCTTTGCCACGGCAGGCGCCTTCGCGGGGCTCAGCCTGTTCGGCTACACCACCAAGAAGGACCTGTCCGGCTGGGGCAGCTTCCTGGTCATGGGTGTGATCGGCATTCTGATCGCGATGGTTATCAATATCTTCCTGCAGTCGGCAGCGCTCGAACTCGCGGTAAGCATCTTGGGTGTGCTGATCTTCGCCGGGCTGACCGCCTACGATACGCAGCGCCTGAAGAGCGATTACCAGCGCCTGCGTGGCACCAGCTGGGAAGGCAAGTCGATCATTCTGGGCGCGCTGAGCCTGTACCTCGACTTCATCAACATGTTCCTGTTCCTGCTGCGTTTTATGGGTGCGGCACGCAACTAAGCGGCTCGCCACGTAACTGGCGCGCAACAGGCTCGCAAAATGAGATGCCCGGGACGGAAATTACCGTTCCGGGCATTTTCAGTTAAGGTCTAATGCGTTAGACAGGTTTCAAGCGATCGGTCGCCGCTGCGTTTCCCCTCTGGTGCGCGCGAGCCGACCCGCGATGGGAGCCATTCGATTATGTCCGACGACTTCAAGTCGCCGCTGCGCATTACCATCCTCGCCGGTGCGCTGAGCCTGCTCGCCGCCTGCGCCACGGCCCCGGTGCCGCCACCTCCGCCGCCGCCGCCGCCTCCGCCGCCGCCTCCGCCTGCGATGCCGCTGCGTCCGACGCCGCCGATGGGCGCGAGCGCGACGATGATCGTGCCGATGATCGCGGCCGACGGCGTGCGCCAGACGGTCAACGCCTACATCACCCCGGCGCAGACGACCTGGAACATCCGCAGCGCGTTCAACGTGGCGGCGCTCAATTGCATGGAGCCGCGGCACGCCGCCATTCTCGACAATTACAAGCTGTTCCTGACCAATTTCGACAAGCAGCTGGACAAGGCGAACGCCAAGATCGAAGCCGAATTCCGCGAGCAGTATGGCGATCGCAGGGTGGGTCGTACGGAATTGGATTCGTACATGACCAAGGTCTACAACTACTTCACCCTGCCTCCGGCAAAGACGGCCTTCTGCGATGCCGCGCTGGCGCTGAGCAATGAATCGGTCGCGGTGGCCCCCGCCGACCTCGACAGCTTCAGCGCGCGCGCCATGGCCCGGTTCGAAGGCGTGTTCGAAGACTTCTTCCGCTCGTTCGAGCGGTACCAGACCAATCTCGCCACGTGGGACCGGCTCTATGGCCAACCCGCCGGCCTCTATCCCAGCTATGGCCCTGCCACGCAGGTGGCGGGTAACGACCTGCCGCCGGCCAGCGGCGGTACCATCCTGCTCGATGCGCCCGCCGCGGATTTGGCGGACGGGACCACGAGAACGGTCGAACTGGGTGCGCAGAGCGTGCTTCTGACGCCGGGTGCCGGCGTTCAGCCGCAGGAGACGGCCGAGGTCGGCGAAGTCGAGATCGTCATTCCCGAAACCGCTGCGACCGACACGCCCGACGAGGTGCAGGGGCCAGCTGCGCCCGATCCTTCGCGCTGAGGGCAGGCGGGCACCGAAAGACCTTGCGTCTGGCGCAAGGTTCGCTATTTGGGCCCGCTCCTGCGCAGGCATACGGCACTGCCACCTGCGCAATTTGAGACCTGAACGGGGCCGTAGCTCAGTTGGGAGAGCGCGTCGTTCGCAATGACGAGGTCAGCGGTTCGATCCCGCTCGGCTCCACCAGGTCTTTCCTTTTTCCCATGACCGCGAACGCCCGCCGGGCTTCTTTCGTGGCGGGCGAACCAGCCCGACTTGCGGCGATGCTCGGGTGAGCGTCTAGCAATCCCCTCCGTTTGAGCTTACCTGCCGCGCAATGCATTTTCTCGATCAAGCCAAGATATTCCTCAAATCCGGCGCGGGCGGCCCTGGCGCCGTCAGTTTCCGGCGTGAGAAGTACATCGAATATGGCGGCCCCGACGGCGGCAATGGCGGTCGCGGCGGCGATATCATCTTCGAAGCCGTCGCCGGCCTCAACACGCTGATCGACTTCCGTTACGCACAGCACTTCAAGGCTTCGCGCGGCGGCCACGGCATGGGCCGCGACCGCACGGGCAAGGGTGCCGACGATCTGGTGGTCAAGGTGCCGGTGGGCACGCAGGTCCTGTCCGAAGACAAGGAAGAAATCCTCGCCGATTTCACCGAGGTCGGCCAGCGCATCACGCTGCTTGAAGGCGGCATGGGCGGACGCGGCAATGCCAGCTACAAGACCAGCACCAACCGCGCGCCACGCCAGCACCAGCCGGGTGAGCCGGGCGAAGAGATGTGGGTGTGGCTGCGGTTGAAGCTGCTCGCCGATGTCGGCCTGGTCGGCCTGCCCAATGCAGGCAAATCGACCTTCATCAACCAGGTTTCCAACGCCCAGGCAAAGGTGGGCGACTATGCGTTCACGACGCTGGTGCCGAAGCTGGGCGTGGTCCGTCACAAGGGCCGCGACTTTGTGCTGGCCGATATCCCCGGCCTGATCGAAGGCGCGGCGGAAGGTGCCGGGATCGGTGACCGCTTCCTCGGCCATATCGAGCGCTGCAAGGTGCTGATCCACCTGATCGACATCGCGGGCGAAGATCCTGCGGTGGCGCTGCGGACCGTCGAGGAAGAGCTGGAGGCGTATGGCGAAGGGCTGGAGGAAAAGCCCCGGCTGATCGCGCTCAACAAGCTCGATCTTGCCGATAACGAACTGGGCAAGGCCATTGCCGAGGAACTCAAGGCGGCCGGTGCGGACGCGGTCTATACCGTTTCGGGAGCGACTGGTGCAGGTGTCGAGCAATTGCTCGACGCGGTGCTCGGCTACCTGCCCGAAGTCACCCCGCTCGAAACCGAGAGCAGCGGCGGCGTGATCGAGGATGACGGTGAGGAGGGGGAAAGCTCGTGGTCGCCGATCTGATCGCCTGCTCCTCCGGCGAAGCATGACGCTGGCGCTGACCGGCGGGACGGGCTTCGTCGGGCAGGCAGTGCTCGACCTGCTCGAAGGACGCAGGGAGCGCGTCCGGGTGCTCGCGCGCAAAGTCCCGCAGGACAAGCGCGGCTTTCGCTGGGTCGAAGGCAGCCTGAATGAGCCCTTTGCACTGGCGCATCTTGTCGCCGATGCCGAATGCGTCATCCATATCGCCGGTCTCACCCGTGCGGTGAACCCCGACCATTTCGAGATCGTCAACGTCACCGGCACGCTCAACGTCGTCGAGGCCGCGGTGCGCGCGGGCGCTAAGCGTTTCGTGCTGGTCTCCTCGCTCGCGGCGCGCGAACCCGAACTGTCCGCCTATGGCGCGTCCAAGCGGCGCGCGGAAACGATCGTCGCGGCGAGTGGGCTCGACTGGACGATCGTGCGTCCGCCGGGCGTCTACGGCCCGCGCGACACCGATTACCTGGAGATGTTCCGCGCTGCGAAAAGCGGCTTCCTGCCCGTGCCGATGGGCGGGCGCAGTTCGCTGATCCACGTGCAGGATCTCGCCCGCCTGCTGCTTGCGCTGCGCGAGGGCGGGGAGGGGATCACCCACGAAATCTTCGAGCCCGACGATGCACGCGATGGTGGCTGGACCCACGGCGATCTTGCGCGCGGCATCGGCTCGGCGGTCGGCACCAGGGTGCGGACCATCCCGCTACCGGCCTTTGCGCTGAAGGCAGCGGCGATGGCGGATGAGAAGCTGCGGGGACGCAATGCCCGGCTGACGCGGGACCGGGCGGGTTATCTCGCGCACCCGGACTGGGCCGTGTCGCCCGACCGGGCGGTGCCCAAGGCACTCTGGCAGCCCGAGATCCTGACACGCGAAGGCCTGCGCGACACCGCACAATGGTATCGCGAAGCGGGCATGCTGTAGACCTTATTCGGACTCGGGCTTTGCAGCCTTCTTCGACTGGGTGCGCTTCTGTTCGAGCGCGGCGATCAGCTGGTCGAGCCCTTCGGCGCTGCGCAGGTTGATATCGCGCTGGGGGAAGGGAATTTCCACCTCGTGCTCGCGGAACAGGTGCCACAGCTTCTTCAGCACCTCGCTCTTCACATTGCCGATGCCCGCTTCGGGATCGGTGATCCACACGTGGATAATGAAGTCGACGCTGCTGTCGCCATACCCATCCAGCCAAACCGTCGGCGGGGGGGACTGCAGCACCCGACTGCACGATTTGGCAGCCTCCAGCATCAGTTCTTCCGCCTTGTCGATATCCGCGTGATAGCTGATCCCGACCGGCACCTGCATGCGCACGTTGCGCGACGAGTAGGACCAGTTTTCGACCTGATTGATCATCAAGTTTTCGTTCGGGATCAGGTATTCCTTCTGGTCGCGCGTGGTGATCGAGACCGCGCGGATGCCGATCTTGCGGATCTGCCCGAAGGTGGAGACGCCCGCCTGGTCTGCGATCGCGATCACGTCGCCCGGCTTGATCGACTTGTCCATCAGCAGGATGATCCCGGCGATCAGGTTGCCGAAGGTCTTCTGCAAACCGAAACCGATCGCGAGGCCGAATGCGCCGGAGAAGACCGTGAAGGCCGTCAGGTTGATGCCCAGCAGGTCCATGCCGACCAGCGCGGCAATCCCCCAGACCGCAATGGTCAGAACCTTTTCCAGCAGGAGCCGCCGGGTCTGGTCGACCCGCGTGACGCGCGCGAGCAGGGCGTGACTTGCCTTGCTCCCGAACCACGCGAAGGCGATCATGCCCATCGCCACGGCAAGGAAGACGATCCCGTCCCAGACCGAAACGTGCATCGAGCCGACATCGATCGCCATGTTGTCGAGGCTCTCGATAACCTGGCCGACCGTGCGGTTCTGTTCGCCGACGGCATCTTTTAGCTCGTCCGCCGCCTTCACGCTGTCGCTGGGCGATGCCGAGGGTACGGGCGTTGCGGCGGCTGCGCTTGCGCCATCGCTCGGCACGGGTTGCAGGATCACCTGTTCGCCTGCCTGCAGCGGATCGGGGCTGGCCGTGCTCGTCGGGCTGGGCGCCCCTTGCGGGTTGAGCGCTGCGTCGGTTGCGGAGGTGGGACCTATCGAGGAGCTTGCCATCAGCTATGCTTGATCGCGTCGAAGGCGCGGTCAAGGTCCGCGATCAGGTCTTCCGCATTTTCGAGCCCGATAGCGAGCCGCACGCCAAGTCGATCCTCCTCGCGCCAACCTGCCATCGGCCACGCGCTGGCGGTGCGGATGCGCGGCGGATCGAAGGGCAGCACGAGGCTTTCGAACCCGCCCCAGCTGTACCCGATACCGAACAGTTCGAGCGTGTCGACGAAGGTCGTGCGCTGCTCGTCCGTGTGGCCCGCGAACACGAAGCTGAACAGGCCGCAGCCGCCGGAAAAGTCGCGCTGCCAGTATTCATGGCCGGGCGCCCCTTCGAGCATGGGGCACAGGACATGCGCGACCTCGGGCCGCTGTTGCAGCCACTGCGCAATGGTCAACGCACTGCGCGCCGTATGGTCGAGCCGCATCGGCATCGTCCGCAGCCCGCGCGCGACAAGGGCGGCATCGTCGGGCGAGACATGCTGGCCGAGCAACTGCGCGGTGTGGCGAAGCTTCGCGTAATGCGCCTTGCCTGCGCTCGCGCAGCCCATCAGCACGTCGGAATGGCCGCCTGCATGTTTCGTCAGGCTGGTGATCGTGATGTCGCAGCCTTGCTCCAGCGCAGGGAAGCCGAGCCCGGTCGCCCACGTGTTGTCGACCAGCACCGTGGCACCATGATCCTTCGCGATCCCTGCCAGTCGTGGAATGTCGCAGACTTCCATCGTCAGGCTGCCCGGCACTTCGAGCATGACCGCCTTCACGCGATCGTCGAACGCGGCGGCATAGGTGTCGAAATCGCTCGGGTCGAAGAAGCGCGCTTCAACGCCCCACCGCTTGAGCAGCGAGGACCCGATGGAGCGGGTCGGTTCGTACACATTGTCCTGCACCAGCAGCACGTCGCCCGGTTCGAGCACGCTCATCAACGCGCCTGCCAGTGCCGCCGTGCCGCTGGGGTAAAGCATCGTGCCGTAAGCACCGGGTTCCAGCTCGGTCAGCGCCTCGGCGAGCGCCCACTGGGTCGGCGCGCCCCGGCGGCCGTAGTGGAACCTGCCGTCTTCGTTGTATTTGAGGCACTCCTGCCGCTCGCCCTCGCTCTGATAGAGGTGCGTGCTGCCGCGCCAGACCGGCGGATTGACCACCGGCCCGGTCCATTCCTTGCGGCGTCCGGCCAGTACTGCGCGGGTGGCCGGGGAGACGGGCTTGTCGGTCTTGCTCAGCGGGGTTCTCCGGTTTCCTTGGGCGTTTCGGGGTCGGCGCCCCATTCGGACCAGCTGCCATCGTAGAGGGCGGTACGCTCCGCCCCTAGCAGACGCGCGGCGAACAGCACCACCGAAGCGGTCTGGCCGCTGCCACAGGTCGCGACGATCGGCCGATCGAGATCGAGGCCGGCGTCGGCGAACAGCGCGCGAAGGCTGTCCGGATCGCGAAACGTCCCGTCCTCGCTGAACAGGTCGCGGAAAAACAGGTGCCGGGCTCCCGGGATGTGCCCGCCGGGAAGGCCATGCACGGTGTCTTCCACCGTCCCTGTGAAGCGACCGCCATCGCGCGCATCGACAACCTGTTCGGCGCGCGTAGCCAGGTTGGCGAGCATCGCGGCCTTGTCACGAATATCGGTCACGCGGACGCTGGTGGGTGGCCGTTCGAGGGACGGCACCTCGGACGATCCGCTTTCCACCGCGCGACCCTCGGCGCGCCATTTGGCCAGCCCGCCGTCGAGGACGGCTATGTTTGCGAGCCCGGCAAGGTCGAGCAACACCCAAGCGCGGCATGCGCTGCGCAGGTCGGAGGCGTCGTAGAGGACGATGCGGGTTTGCGGGCCGACCCCGCGTTCCCCCAGCCAGCGCGCGACGCGCGTTCCGTCGGGCACCTTGCCCGGCAGCGCGGAAGCGGGATCGTGCAGCTCCGCCAGGTCCAGAAAGCGCGCACCCGGGAGATGCTCGGCCATAAATTCGGCGTGGGCGTCGCGATTTGCGGAGGGCAGGTGCAGCGAGGCATCGAGCACCGCGAGATCGGGCGCATCGATTTCACCGGCAAGCCAGTCGGTTGAAACGAGCATGTCCATCGCCCGCCCGGATAGCCGGGCCGGCCGCCTCTTGTCGAGCGATCAGGCGACCGCGCGCGTGGTCAGCTGCGCATAGCTGCGCGGCGGTTCGTCGAGCCGGAACGGGTTGGGTCGCGCATCCTTCTGGATCGGCTTGGAACCGATAACGTAGGTATGCGCGCGCGGCTCGATATCCGCCGCGCGCACGGTCAGGCGCAGCAGCGGCACGAAGACCGGGACATTGCCCTGTCGCAGCGGGCGAACGTCGCGAAGCGGCAGGCGAAGTTCGCCCTGTACGGTCGTCCTCTGACCCGGATCGAGCTTCGCAAGCGTATGCAATTCGGGCAGCGTCTGCCCGATATCGGCGAGTTGTTGTGCCGCAGGCACGCGGCCATGTGCAGTGGTGATGTCGCCACCGATCCTGATGTCGCTGATCGGGGTGGGGCCGCGGTTGACCATGGTCAGGCGGTAAGAGATCGTCGCGTTCATCACGCTGCGGCTCAGCGTGACGACGTGGGCCTCCACCTCGATCGATCCGGCGACCGGCACTGCTGGCGGGCTTTCCCGGTCCATCGCGCGCACCGGGCGGCTGGAAAGGCTCGTTTCGCTCGCCTCGTTCGCTTCGTTCGCCTCGGCGCGGTCCGAACGCCTGCGTCGGATCTTCAGCAATGCCGTTAGGCTTGCCAGCAGCGCGATCAGCACCAGGGCTCCGGCGGCGATCCATACCCAGTCGACCGGCTGCGAAGATGTGGAGCGTCGGCTTGCTTTGCTTGCGAGCGGGTCGGCCGCTTGCGTTTCCAACCCGGTTGAGGGCTGGGCGAAATCCTCGGTCGGGGTGACGGCGTCGGGGGCAGCGGGCTCCTGCGCCGTATCCTGTTCGACCTCGGCGGTATCGCTGGCGGTGCTGCTCTGCGTCGGCGTTTCGGTCAGCAGGTCGCGCGTGGACACCTGGCGGTTGGTGGCAGGCAGCGCCGCGTCCGGAGCAGGGGTTCGCGTAGGTTGCGGGGTGGCGCGCTCGGTCGGTGTCGCGGATGGGCGCGGGCTCGGCTGCGCGGTGGGCGTCCGGCTCGGCGTCGGGGTCGGTTCGACGATCACGCGCGGTGCGGTGCGCGTCGTGCCTTCAAGATCCGTCGGCCCCTGAGCCTGCGGGGTCGAGGTCGCATCGGGTTCCGGCGGAAGCTGGAAAGTGGTGGCCGACTGCGCATGCGCAGCGACGGCGCCAAACAGCAACAGACAGGGGAAGAGGAGCGATCGCATCGGTTCGACTGGTTTGCTTGTGAATGGGGGCCTGATCTTGTGAGCCGATCGGGCAGAAACCGAATGAATAGTGCGTGAATCGTTGCAGCGCAAAGGCTTGCTTGTGCAAGGCGCGCGATGAAGGCACAGACGCGGCATGAGCGACACACCTGACACGTCATCGGGCCCCGGTCCGCGGTTCCTCGGCCAGTCGAGCCCGCTTCCGGCGAGCCCGGAGGAAGCCGAACTCGATTACGTACCCAATCCGCGCAGCGGCTCGCTGTATCTCGTGCGCTTTTCCGCGCCCGAGTTCACCTCGCTGTGCCCTGTCACCGGGCAACCCGATTTCGCCCATCTGGTGATCGATTATGTGCCGGGCGAGACGATCGTCGAATCGAAGAGCCTCAAGCTGTTCCTCGGGTCATTCCGCAATCACTGCGGATTTCACGAGGATGTGACCGTGGGCATCGGCCAGCGCCTGTTCGACGAGATGAAGCCCCGCTGGCTGCGGATCGGCGGCTACTGGTATCCGCGCGGCGGCATCCCGATCGACGTCTTCTGGCAGAGCGGTACGCCGCCCGAAGCGCTCTGGGTGCCCGAACAGGGCGTCCAGAACTATCGCGGTCGGGGATAGTCGGCACTCCAACGCGACCGGATAAATCCCCGGCATCGAGCGCCAACCCCCTTTCGCCACTCCCTATAATGCATGCGATGACACACGTGCGAAGGCGTGATGTGGCGGCCCGCTTGCCTTGCGGTGTCTCGCCCTGCTGAGCGCCAGCACCTTCCCGGCGGCCCTAACAAAGTGAGACGATGGAAACCCAAGCTACGTCCTTCGCCGGGGGGCTCGCCGCCTCACGCATTGTCACTTCCGTGAAAGGTCCTGGACCTCTTCCCGCCAGCCCGAGCCGGCGCTCGCTCGCCATCCTCCTCGGCACCGCGCTCTCGCTTTCGCTGGGGGCGTGCGGTGGCGGATCGAGCCGCCCGCCCGCTGCAGCGAGCATCCCGGCGCCGGTTGCAACGCCGCCTTCAACGGCTGCACCCGCACCCGCGCCGCCGCCATCGCCGCCCCCTCCGCTCGATCCACAGAGCGGCGGCCAACCGCCCGCTGCACAGCAATCGGGGTCGGCCCCGCGTTCCCCCGAAGACGACGACGAGTACCGGGCTAACGGGGTAGCGGGCGACTATGTCGATGCGCTCTACGCGCTCGACAATGGCTGGGACGGGTCGGGCGTGCTGGTCGGCGTTCTGGACGAAGGCGTCGAGGAAACGCGCGAGCTGAAGGGGCAGATATCGGACCTCAGCCGGGATTTCGGCGGCGTTCGGCAGGGCGGCGTGCTGGTGCCTCACGCGACGCTGGGCGGCGAGAACTCCGAACACGGGACGCAGGTGGCGACGATCATCGCCGGCCTCAACGACGGTGTGGGCACGCAGGGGTTTGCTCCGGGTGCCAGCATCGTCGTGCTGCGCACCGACGTTCAGGACCGCGATGCGGGTACCGACAGCGTCGGTGGCAGCAGCCACGAAGCGATCCGTTACGCGGGCGAGAACGGCGTGCTGATCGTCAATCGATCGATCAGCAAGGCAATTCCCACGATTTCGAACCGGCTGATGCAGGAGGCAGTGGCCGACTATCGGCGGATGGGCGGCCTGGTCATCAATGCCGCCGGCAATAGCGGCGGCGACAATCCCAACGATGCGATCGACCTGACGCCCGAGAACGCCGAGGGCTGGCTGTTCGTGGTCGCGCTCGATCCGAATGGGCCGGGGTACGAGCTGGCCGGCTATTCCAACCGCTGCGGCAGCGCGATGGACCGGTGCGTTGCAGGCGTTGGCACAAGCGTCACCACCGACAATGCGGGCAACGTGGTGCGCTTTTCTGGGACGAGCGCGGCGACCCCGCAGGTTACCTCGCTGGCGGCGCTGATCCTGCACAAGTGGCCGCAGCTGACCGGCGTGGATGCCGGCAACATCATCCTTTCCACCGCCCGCGATATCGGCGCACCCGGGACCGATCCCGTCTTCGGCCACGGCCTCATCGATATGCGCAGCGCGCTCTCGCCGGTCGATCCGACGCTCTCCAACGGATCGTTCGCTACGCCGATCGCCACCAGCGGGATGATCGTGCCCCAAGCGTTCGGCGCGGATGCGGGCGAGCAGGTGGCCAACCTGCTGTCCGAGGTCACTCTGCTCGACGCGTTCGGGCGCGACTACCAAGCCGATCTTTCCGGGCTCGTCCGGCTTTCGGCTCCTTCGTATCGTGACACTGTCGCAGAGCGGCTGGACCGCGCTGCCAGTGGCAGGACGGCGGCTTTCGGGCTGTCATCCGCGCAGGTTCGCTTCGGCTATCTCACCGATCGCTCGACGGGCTTTGCCTCCCGCACACGAAGCAGGATCACCGACGCTGGGGTGGCGATGCGCCTTGGCGATCGAGGCGCCATCGTGACGGCAGGTTACGAAGGGCCGTGGCGGGATGATGCTGCGTTTCTCGGCCTGGCCCCGCGTGTCGATGCGATGGGCGCCTATATGCCCGCAGGCGGGCTGCGGCTCGCCTACGACCGGCCATGGGGCGATCTTCGGACAGGCATCTCGGGACACTCGGGCGGCACGCGGGATGGCGACGTGGTGGCGATGACGGGCTGGCTGGCTCGCGATCTCACCGTGCTCAGGCTTGGCTTGCTGGAAGAGCGGGGGACCATCTTCGGTACGGCAACCGGCACCGGGGGTCTGCGACTGGGCGATGGCGCGCGAACGCTATTCGTCGAACTTTCCAGCAAGGCCTCGATCGGCCCATGGGATCTCGCAGGCTACGGCAGTCTCGGGACGACCCGGATCCGGCTTGGACCCGACGCGGTGCTGACCGACGCGAGTGCCGTTTCGACCGCCCGGTTCGGGGTCGAAGTGTCGCGCGAGGCGTTTGGCGGGCGAATCCGCGTTGGGGTGGCGCAACCGCTCGTCGTTATTTCAGGCGCAGGTTCGATCACAGTGGGAACGGCCTATAATATAATAGACAGATCGCTCCAGTTCACGAGCAGGGACATCGACCTCACCGGTCGCATCGATCCTCGCATCGCCGTCGGCTTCGAAAGTGCCGGTCCCCGCTCCAGCGCAAGCGTGGCCGTCACAAGCCGAGCGGATGCAGCGGATACGACCCTTCTCGGCAGCTGGCGCTTCTGGTTTCGGTAGCAGGTTCTCAGGTGCATTCATGATCCACTTCGACCCATCGAATGCAGAAGCCATCTACGAAAAGCTCTCGTCAATTCTCGTGCAAAACCTCACCGGGTTGAGTGCGTCGGCGGTCCCAGAGGCACCTGTCGAACGCACTCGGGTGGCATCCGAAACAGCCCTCGCCGATGTGCCGATGGACGAGATCGCCCAGGGGTCGCCCGCGGACGCCGAAAAGATCGCAGCGCAGGTCGTCGCGGCAAGTGGCGATGCCATCATCGCGTCTGACCAGAATGGCGCGATCATATTCTGGAACCGCGCCGCTGCGCAGATGTTCGGCTATTCGGCATCCGAGGCCCTCGGCCAGCCAGTCTCGATCCTGATACCCGAACCCTTGGTCGCGGGGCACACGCAGGCCTATGCCAACGCCGTGAATGGTGGTCCGACCACATTGGTCGGGGCCCCTGTGGAACTGGTGGCCCAGCGGGCGGACGGGTCGCAATTCCCCATCGAACTCTCCCTCACACCATGGGACGAAAGCGCCGTCAGGCGCGGCTACGCGGCCATCGTGCGGGACATCAGCGACCGGAAGCAACTGGCGAAGGAGCGCGAGGACGCACGCGCCTTCCTGACCACGGTGGTATCCCAGATGCCGGCCATGTTTTTCGTCAAGGATGCGCACACGCGCGAATATCTGCTGATCAACGAATTCGCCGAACGCACCATCGGGCGCCCGGCGAGCGAGGTGATCGGCAAGACCGACGTGGAGCTGTTTCCGGCTTTCGGGCAGGCCTACATGGATCGCGACACGCGCGTGCTCAATGCCGACGGTCCCTTGACCTTCGAGAGCGAATTCGTGCGCGAAGATGGTCAGCGATCGATACTCAAGACTACCAGGGCGGTGATCTCCGGCGCCAACCCGTCGGATCGCTATATCCTCGGCGTATCGGAAGACGTGACGCGCACCCGCCGGGCAGAGGCAGAGGTGCTCCGCCTCGCGCTGCACGATGCGCTGACCGGATTGGGCAACGCAGCCAGCCTGACCAGCCGCATCCACGAACTGATCGATTCGAAGACCGCATTTGCGATGCTCAGCATCGATCTGGATCGCTTCAAGTCTATCAACGACCAGTTCGGTCACGATGTCGGGGACGCGGTGCTGACCCAGTTTGCCCTGCGCCTGCGTGCTGCGACCGGCGATCGCGGCTTCCTCGCCAGAACCGGTGGCAATGAATTTGCCGTCATTCTGACCGGGAGGCAGCTTCAGAAACGGGCGCTCAAGGTCTCGACAGGCATCGTGCGGAGGACTTGCGAGCCTTTCGAAGTTCACGGCGGGACCGCGCATTGCGGTGCTTCGGTAGGCATCGTGCTCTGCCCGGAAGATGGCGACTGTCCCGCGAAATTGCGCGAGCGGGTCGACCTCGCGCTGTATCGCGCGAAGCGGGGCGGAGGCGGCAATTCGTGCTTCTTCAACCGCGAGATGGACCTTGCGGAACATGACCGGCGCAAGCTTGAGGGCGACTTGCGGCTGGCGATCGCCAGGGGCGAGATCGATCTGGCCTACCAGCCGGTCGTGTGCGCGCGCACGGGCCGGATCAAGAGCTGCGAGGCGCTGGCGCGATGGACCCACCCGTCGCGCGGACCCATCGGCCCCGACATCTTCATCTCGCTGGCCGAGGAGTGCGGCCTGATCGGGAAGCTGGGTGAAGACCTGCTGCGCAAGGCATGCCGCGATGCGCTTTCCTGGCCTGCCGACGTGAGCGTTGCCGTCAATCTGTCGGCGAACCAGTTCAGAAATCACACTTTGCCGCAAATGGTTGGCAAGGTGCTGGCCGAGACCGGGCTCAACCCCCGACGGCTGCAACTGGAAGTCACGGAATCGCTGGTCATCACCGACGTCGAGGGGACGCTTCGGCAACTGCGCGACCTGCGCGCCCAGGGCATCCAGATCCTGATGGACGATTTCGGAACGGGCTATTGCTCGCTCAGCTATTTCCAGCAGTTCTGCTTCGACAAGGTGAAACTGGACAAGAGCTTCGTCCGCGACGTCGCCGTGCGCGAATCGCGGGCGATCATCGAAGCGGTGATCGGGCTGGGGCAGAAGCTGGACATGGGCATCGTCGCCGAGGGCGTCGAGACGGAGCAGCAGATGGGGCTTTTGGTCGAGACGGGCTGCACCCACCTGCAAGGCTACCTGTTCGGACGCCCGATGCCAAAAGGCCCGATCGTCGACCTCCTCTACAGCTCATCGTGCCAGCCAGGCGTCATCGCGGATCCTGGCATTGGTCTCGATTACCACGCGACTGCGTATCGGGAGCGTCTCCGGAACAGCCAAGGGGAATACGATCGCCAAGCCTGTGCGGGCTGACTGCGGCGGGGAACCTTGCGCGTCTGGTGGATGCACGGCTGGCCCGGAAGCGAGGTTGGGTGCGCAAAAAGGAGGGCCGCGGCACCCGGGTGCTGCGGCCCTCCCTTCAGGCGGGCGTCGGGGGGGTGGGACGCCTGGGGGTCAGCCTGGGATCAGAAGCTGAAGCCAGCACCCGCACTGAAGCCGCCGTTTCCACGAGTATCGACCGTCGCGCCGGCCTTCAGCACGCCCCGGCCTTCGCTGAAGGTCGTCGACATGCCCACCGCGAAGGCGGTTTCGCCGCGATAGTGCGCGATACCGCCGCCGACCATCGATCGACCTTCGCTGATCGTCTGCGGAATTCCCGAGACAGCCATCGCGCTGGCGGTGCCTGCCGCAGCATCCTGCCGCAGTTCGCGAAGGTCGAAGTCGAGCTGGGCGATGCCTGCCTGCAGATCGTTGAAGCGCAGGTCGGTATAGGCGCGAGAGTCCGCCATCGCCGAGGCAAGGCCGCTTTGCAGCTGGCCCAGATTGACCGCATCGGAGTTGCTCGTCCCGGCAGCGAGATTGTGCAGGGCGACAGGGGCGCCTGCGTCCGCGCCGACCAGCGCAACATCGTTGGTCACCGTGCCGCCATTGCTGACGTTCGGATTGTCCGGGTCCGAATATTGCACCGCGACCGTGGTGCTGCCCGCCAGGTTGTTGTTGATGGCCGCAATATTGGCCGTGTTCTGGTCGATATCGGTGCGGTTGCGGGATACCTCGGCGTTGGTCGCCGCGAGTTGGCCGCCATTGACCGCGTCAGTCGACCCGGCAGCGACCGTGCCCGCCGCCACGTTGGTCAGCGTGACGGGCGCACCGCCGGTTCCCATCAGCGCAGCCGTGCTGGTCGGCACGGTGCTGGCAACACTCGGATCGGTATCCGAAACATAGCCGATCGGGACATTGGCGAGCTGGCTCTGCACGAGAGTGATCTGGGCCGAGTTGTCGGTTACCCGCGCGTCGATATTGGTGACGCTGGTGCTCAGGCTATCGATGTTGCCCTCGTTCACCGTGACCCGCGTGTCGAGGCCGGCGATATCGCCTTCGTTGACGGTCACTCGCGTATCGAGCGAAGCAATGTCGCCTTCGTTCACGGTGACCCGGCCATCGAGATTGGCGATGTCGCCTTCGTTGATCGCGACGCGTGAATCGAGGTCGGCAATATCGCGTTCGTTGATCGTCACGCGCCCGTCGAGATCGCCGATCGCATCGGCGTTGGCGGCGACCGCCTGGTTGGTCGCAAATAGCTGCGCGCCGTTGACGGCATCGTCGGATGTGGCGCTCACATCCCCGGCGGCAACGTTCGACACGGTCGTGCCGCCTGCGCCATCGAGCGTGAGCGAGGTCCGCGATGCATCGTCGTAGAGGACCGCCAGCGCATTGCCCGAACTGCTATCGCCCAGCGAGGCGATGGCATCGGTATTGGCCTGTATCGCAGCCGTGTTGGTGTCGACCTGCTGGTTGGTCGCAAACAGCTGGCTTCCGTTGACCGCCTCGGTCGAGCCTGCGGCAAGGTTTCCGGCTGCCACATTGCCCAGTGTGACGGCGGCGCCGGTATCTGCGCCGATCAGGGCGGCGCTGTTGGTGGGCACCGTACTGGCGACGGTCGGGTCGGTATCGCTGACGTAGCCGATGGGCACATTGCCCAGCGAGGACTGGAGCGCCGCAATGTCGGTCGTGTTCTGGGTCACCCGGGTATCGATGGTGGTGACGGTGTCGTCGAGATTGGAGATATCCAGCGCGTTGATCCTCACCCGGTCGTCCAGATCGCCGATATCGCCGGTATTGATCGCCACCTGCTGATTGGTCGCGAACAGCTGGGAGCCGTTCACCGCTTCTGTCGAGCCGGCGCTGACCGTTCCGTCTGCAAGGTTGGAGACGGTCGTGCCACCTGTGCCAGCAAGCGTGACGCTGGTCTGTGCCGCGCCGTCATATTGCACGCCATTGCCCAGATCGACCTGGAGCGCGTCGATCGCGCCCTGAACCTGGCCGACGGTCGCAGCATCGGTTGCCTCGGTGCCCGGTGCAACATTGGTGATCTGCCGCAGGCTGTCGGGTGCGCCGACCGAGACGGTTCCGACCGAGCTGTACGAGCCCGTCAGGAAAGGCGCGGTGTATCCGGTCGAGGCACCGCGATCGGCGATCGACTCGTTGCCCAGCGCGACACTGTTGGCGGCGGTAGCGCTGGAATTGGTCCCGATGGCGATGGCGCCGTTCGCACCGACGGCGGTGCTGGCATTGTTGCCGAACGCGATCGCGTCGAGTTCACCGGCGGTGGCGACCTGGCCATTGCCCAGTCCGGTGATCTGGTTGCCGCCGATGGCAAGCCCCGATGGGTCGTTCAGGGTGTAGCCGTCGGCGGTGATGTTGCAGGCGGAATCGGGGGCGAGGACCGTGCCGCTGGTATCGGCAACTCGCAATGCAATCGGATCGCCGTCGGCATAGGCTTGCAGCGTATCGGACGCGCCGATGTTCACATCGTCGAGAGTGAGCAGCGGGTCGCCGAGGATCGAAATGCCCAGCAGCGCATCGTAAAGGCCCTCCACCGCGTCGGCGGTAGGTACGGCAACGTCGCCCACGATGTCGGTGACCGCCGATGGTTCGAGGCTGATGCCCGTACACACATCGACAACCGGCTGCAAAGCCTGCGCGCGGACCGGCGCCGTGAGCTGGGGCGCAGCCCCTACGGCCACCAGTGCGGCAGTAGCGAACAGCGTACTATGTATTCTAGTACTTTTACTTAGGGTCATGAAGCTCTCCCTGTTCATGATCGCGAACGGATGTTCTTTGCGAAGACCAGAGGAGGCTATGAGAGCGGAGTTAAGGCATTAAAAAGCTTGGGAAATTTGAAATTGCGCAAATTACATTACTTTCTTCCATGCCATCAAGAGGCGCAGATTAACCTATGTTCTGCGCGAAAAATGGGCACTCCGAACGCCAATTTCCGAAGGCTTCTCCCACTCTGCAACCACTCCGCCGACGAAGCCTTTGACGCAAAACGCGTAAATTCCGAAATCTCCAGAGGGTGGTCAGGAATTCCTTAGGATTCCAAATTACATTGTATTTTGAGGCTCTTGGGATAAGATGGCAGCTGAAATGGGGGAGATTGAAGTGGCATCCGAAAGGGGCAAACCGCACAATATCGACCGCAATGCCTGCCATTCCGCGGAGCCGCTGCGGCTCGTCGTCGAAATCGATACGCCGAGAAGCACCGGTGTTCCGGCGGCGAATTTCGTCCGGTCATTTTCGAAATGGCGGGATGAGGCTTTAGTAAAACCCGTTTTCGTCGCCAATCACGGCCGTATTACCCACGCATTGATCGGTATCGACCAGTTCGACAGATTTAGCGAAGGGCAGAACGCGCAAGCGGCCGACGTCAATCCGTTCGGACTCGCGGAATGGATCGACGAGGCGGTCATCGTGTGCGACCGCGATCTGGTGGTGGAGTCGATGAACAGGGTCGCGTCGGCGGCTTGCCGCATGTCCAATTCGCAATGCGTGGGCCGAAATCTCTACGACTGCCTGCCCCAGCTGCGCGGCACGCTGTTCGATGTCCATCTGATGCGAACCGTGGAGGCGAACGAGTCCACATCGGCCGACATTCCGTCGCCCTTGCGCGAAGGCGGCTGGCTGCGTCTGCAGTCTTTCCCCCTGCACGAGCGCAATGTCCTGTTGTTCAGGGACATTACCGAAGAGGTCGAGCGCCACCGGCTTGCCGACGTGAAGGCGGCTCTGATCGAGGCGATGGCGGTCCACAACGCGATCGGATACGTCCGCGTGACGGTGAGCGGGCAGATCGAGCGGGTGGACGAGCCGTTCTGCGATCTCCTCGGCGTTCGCGAAGACCGGTTGCGCGGCGCCAACCTGGTGGAACTCGTGAGCCGCGAAAAGCGCGTGGAATTCAAGTCCGCGCTGCAAGAGGCGATGAGCGGCGAGGGGCCACGCAGGCTCGTTTCGAGCTTCATTTCGAATGGTGGCGAAACCGACGAGGTCGTGGCGGCCATCGTCCAGTTGCGAGGTGCCTATGGTGCCGAGGGTGCGGTCATCCTGTTGACCCCGGCCGACGTCGCGATGCCCTGGGGCCCCAAGGGAAAATAGGCCCCGAGGGGCGAGCGCCCGCGCGCTACTTCTTGACGCGCCAATCGCGCGCGTAGGTCGATTCCTCGTGATACTTGCGTTCGCGCGCGGCCGCTTCCTCCGCCATTTCGGCCTCGGTCGCAGGGCGGCTCGCATGATCCTTCAGCAAGGCATCGCGGCGGATCGGGATTATTTGCGCGATTGGTGTTCCGGCTGGCAACAGATGCTGGCCGACCGGGCCGGTCCACAGGAAGGGCAGGTTGATCGTCGTTTCGAAGCGATCGCAATCGACCAGGCCGGAAAAGCAGGTGAAGGGCAGGTCGGGCCGGTTGAACGGCTGGGTCAGCAGCACCGAATAGCCCGCCGGGACCTTGATCCGCCACGGGTTGATGAATTTGAGCGGCATTGCCGCCTCGAACGGAGGCTGGGGTGCGCCGATCTGGGCGGGGTGGTGCTGTTCCAGCGGTGCGAAAGGAACATCCTGCGGCCAGCCCATCGCGATGTTGACGCGGTCTTCGGGCACCTGGAGCATCACATCGAAGGGTAGCGGGATGATGAAGCCGAGCGACAGCGCGTCGGTCACAGGCAGGCACGCTTTCACCGTCAGCCCCGGCAGGCCGTGCGCGTCGGGCACGCCCATCTCGCGATCCAGCCGCTTGAACCATTCGGGAGCGAAGCGGATGGCGCGTTCCGGCGTGGGTATGCGTCCTGCGAGCTCCGGCGCGCAGATGAACTCGATCCGCGCGGCGGGCTGCGGCGTGCCCGGTGGCGTCTCGTCGAAATCGAAGCTGATTTTGGTGTCGGCCACGCTTCCCCCTCGCGCCTCGCCTGTCGTGGTGCGGTTGCAGGAATCGCAAAGGATCCCCCTATCCGCTCTTTTCTATGCCTGTCTGACTACTGCACCGGAGTGTGGCCCCCAATGTGGCCCCCACAGGTTGATGCTGGCACCTCTTATTTCGACAGCTATGCTGCGAATCATGACGATAGACCAGCAAAGCGACGAATATTT
This sequence comes from Citromicrobium sp., assembly GCA_002729695.1. Taxonomy (GTDB): domain Bacteria; phylum Pseudomonadota; class Alphaproteobacteria; order Sphingomonadales; family Sphingomonadaceae; genus Alteriqipengyuania. The sequence continues at coordinate 162,519 of PBYQ01000006.1, forward strand.
TAACGAGCATGCCGTGCAGTGTGGCCGCATGTTGGGAGCCGCTGCCTATTTCGACGATGCGCTGACAATCTTCATAGCGAAATATCTTGAGCTGAATGTGCTGCAAGAGAACGCACTTCTTAGGCCGATGTCGACCCGCGCTAAGGTCGACCTCATGGCAAAGATCTCGCGAAAGTTTCTTGACGTAGACAGCGAAAAGCAGATGCGCGGCTGGTTTTCTGAAGCGAGGGGATGCCTCGACGAGCGCAACGCCGTGGTTCATGGCGTTCCTGCTCAGATCGATGGTCGCTTTGCATATGTCAGCTGGACCGGGAAGAACCGCCTCGATCCTGCACCTGACCCTTGGCCGATCGAACGCGTATGTGAACTCGCCAACCGTTTCGTTTCGCTGACGGATTTCCTGCAGCAACTCGTTGAGGGGTTGGAGCTATCGAAGGACTATGACCTCGATCGTGGGGAGAAATAGGCGATCAAATTCGTGGGTCCTACCTAGGATCCTTGCGGCGGCTAAGCGCTCGGGAACCGCTTTTTTTGCCACAGCGCTGCCACATTCGGGTGCGGACAGTTTGAAGTTTCAGTCATCGGGCGCAACGCATAGAAATGGGCGGCCGAGCCGAAGCCCGACCGCCCAAGTGCCCGGCCTGAAGGACGAGGAAGCCGGGCGACCGTGCGGCGAGAGCACCGAAAACTCACCGCGCGGTAGCCGGATCACCAAATGTTGATCGTGGAGATGAGCCCCGGTTTCAGTGCTGGGCCCTTGTTCCTGAGAGGTGCAAGCACCTCGACCAAATCCGAATCCACTTGAAGGCTTCGCTTGCCGGGCAGCAGCTTACCGGGGCCGCCTAGCGCTTCGATCAGTCCGGCAGTCTGGTTCCGTTCGGTTCCAAAATGCTCGGTCGCGAAGTTGAGTGCGCAGATGGCAGCGTGTCCGGCACGTAGCGTTTCGGCCGCTCTGCGCTCCTCGGCGATGATCTCCTCGACCAGCGGTGCAAGCAGCCGTGCAACCTTGCCCTTGGCATCACGGCGGATCGTATCGATTTCGCTCTGCAAATCCTCGCGGCGATGGTTGAGCGTCTTGATCCCTTGGCGGAGCGCGACCCGCTCTTCCTCGAGCGCCTCGTGGCTGGGCAGGCAATCCGCGGCCCGGGAGGCGGTGTCGCCCGCAAGCAAAGCCTCGGCGACCTTGTCACCTGAGACATTGCGATCGGCTTTGAGCCGCGAGATCTCGGTGCAGCGATCCTCGGCAGTCGAAATACCCTGGTTAATGCGTGCGATTTCCGCTTCGAGTTCGGCGACCCGGGCATTCTCGGCGCCGAGGTCGAGCTCATCGATCGCACGGCGTGTGGCTTTCAGTGCTTCGTCCATTGTCGGTTCCTTACTTGAGGTTGGCGAGTGCTGCGGCCCAGACCGCGCGCGAATTGCCCGCCGTTTTGCCGGTCGATTGCCGTGCAAGCTCGGCGTCGGTCGGCAGGTGCTCCAGTTCCGCGCAGATGCGCGCGGCGGACCAGGCACGCTCATCGGTAAGCAGTGTGGCACAGACCCGCTCGCGGCCACGACTGTCGGGCGAACCGAATACGGCGGCCACGCGGGTGCGCTCCGCCTTCACGGCGCGCTCCACGTCGGCCTGCGAAGTTGCCCAGAATGGTGCCGCAGACGTTGCCTGCTGTGCGCGATGCGGACTGGTCGAGGCACGCGCCACCACCTCAGTCGCGTTCTTGCCTCGCATATCACTCAATCTCGACCGTATGCGGTCCGTATACTCTCCCATGGTCAGGGCCTCCTCGCTGCGATGGCAGCATGGATATCGGCCCAGTCGGCCGCAGCGCCGTAGGTTGGGTCGTCCCCGTCCTGACCACAGCACGCCAGCGTTCGAACGATCGCGGCGGCGGTCATGTCCGTTCCGGTCAGCAGCGCGGCCGCAGACTGGTAGCGCCCCTCAACTGCCGTGCTGGCGAACACCTCGGCGACTCGTTTTCGCTCGTCGGCTCTCGCCTCCGCCGGCGTAGTAATCCGCTTCGCGGGCGTTGGCCGGCGCGTGTTGCCGGATGCAACCGACGCCTGGTTAAGGGGCGGATGATACCGCGGCGCGCGATGTCCTTCTGGCTCGCCGATCAGTGGCATCATCGGAGGGTAGGAGCGCCCGCGCGATTGTGTGCTTTGCGTCATCTTGGATCCTTTCTTCGGTTAGAAATTGAGGCTTTTTTGGATGGCTGGGATCGCTCGGAGGGCACCGCTTTCGGCGCCAGACTGCAGCAGCTGGCCCACCCGAATGAGATTGTCGTTGATCGCCGGAAGATAGCTCAGGAACTCATTCTGCCCGGTGATCGCGCTGCTGATATTCAGCGCCGGATCGAACGGCGACACGTTGGTTTCGGCATCGATCCGGGTGCGGGTGAGATCGGTGACCTCATTGAGCCGTGCGAAGTAGGCATCGGTGGAACCGTAGAGCTCGCGCTCGATGTCGAGCAGCTGGCGCGCTATCTGGGTGAACTCGTCGTAGGCAGAGGTATCGCCTGCCTGCACCCGTGCGGCGAGCGAGTTGTAATCCTCCAGCGCATTGGCGCGGCGGGTGCGCAGCGAGAGCCCGGCGTCGCCGATGGTCAGGTCGTTCATCAGTGCCCGCAGCGAACCGACGACACGCTCGTTGGCATCCTCGATCGCCTTGGCCCGCTCGATACCGTAGAGCTCTTCGAGATCGGCATATTCGGCGGCGCTGGCTCCGGCCTTCTGGAAGAGGTCGCGCAGCCGCTCGAACTCGTCGTCGATGCGATCCACTGCGGCCCCGATGGGATCCTTGTACTCGCGCAGCCGCTCGAACACGCTGCGGAAGTCGAGGACGTCGCGCACCGCCGCTTCGAGATCGCCGCCCTGGTTGAGCAGCCGGGCTTCCGCCGCTTTCAGACCCTGCGCCGCACCGTCGCTGATCGCATCGCGGATCGCGTACATGATGGCGTCGGTCTCATTGTTGAAAGCGGCGAGATCGGATCGGCCGAGGTTGTTACCGTTGAGGCTGCCGCTGTAGCCGGAACGCGACACCCGGAACGAGTTGTCGAAGGTGCCGATGGAGACGCGGTAGCTGCCCATCTGTGCGCCGAGCTGTTCGACGATCCGCGCGATACCTTCGTCGACCGCACCGGCCAGCGTGGTGGCGCCCTCGACCCGGCCCTTGCCTTTGCCACTGCCCGGCGTGATGCCTCCGGAAGAGACGACCGCGGTGCCGTATTCCTTGCCCTTGAACAGATTGCCGAGGAAGCCGCCCGCGATCGCCCCGATGATCTCGCCGCCGGGGATGGGGATCAGCGACCCCAAGGCACCGCCGAGCTGCGAACCGGTCGTCGACATCTTGATGCCCAGCGCGTTGCCGATGCCCGACACCATCGTGCCTGCTTGTGCGCCTTCCAGCGCGTTTGCCAGCTTATCCGAGATCGCTTTGCCGATCTTGTCTCCGAAGAGATCGGTACCGAACTTGTCGTTGAGACCGGAGAGCCCGCCGAGGATGCCGCCGACCTCGCCGCCGCGGATGTAACCCGACATCACGCTCGACAGCACGCCGCTCAGCTGCACCGCGAACTTGGTGCCGAGCAGATCGTCGAAGCCTGCCAATAATGGACCAACGATACCTTCTGCGATGCGATCGGAGATGTCGCCGATGGAGCGGCGGCCGATCTCGGTGGGTTCGTCGCGCTTGCCGATCACCGTCAGCACGTTGTCGTTAGCCGCCAGCGGGACCAGCGAATTGTTCATGCCCGGCGCGGCGACCGCTGCACCAGCGGCGTGGGCCGAATTCTGTCGCGTCGCCCGCTCGACGTACTGGCGTAGCTCATCGACCGCGACGCCCAGCTTGTGTGTCGCCTTGCTGGTCTCGTCGACTTGACCCGCCAGCGCTGCGTTCGCCTTGGCGAGCGGCGAGTTCTTCGACAACTCGTCTTCCAATTCGTCGAAGACGTTGCCGAACATGTCATCGAACAGCCGGGCGCCCTGCAGGTCCTGGATGGAACGCCGGAGATTGCCGAGGATGTCGGTGGACCTACCGGACGCGATGTCACGGACTGCCCCGCGGGCGGTGTCGAGGACGTCGAGCTGAGCCTGCAGGAGCGCCTGCACCCGCATCGCCTCGCGCTCGAGAGCCTTTTCCTCCTGCACTCGCCGCTCTGCTTCGTCGGCTATCCGCTTCTGATAATCGAGCGTCTCGCCGAGCTCGTTATTGGTGCGTGCAAGTGCCGCCTCACTCTCGGCGCGCTTGTCGGCGGTCAGCGTTTCATCGTCAAGGATCGCAGCGAGCGTTGCGCGCTCCTGCTCAAGGCGCTCGGCACGACCGGAAAGCCCGAACTGTTCGTCGAGCGCGGCAATCTCGCGCTTGATGTCGGCCTGTTCCTGGAGGCCCTGCGCCTCCAACCGGAGCAAGTCGAGCTGCTTGTCCGTGCCCTCGGCATAGAGATCGATCTGCCGACTGATCGCCGCGCGCACCTGCGCTTCTACGCGCGATAGATCGGCTTCGATCTGTGCCGCGCCAGGCACCAGCGATTTGCCATCGGGCCCCACGTTTTTGCGGGAGTAGAGATCGGCTCGCACCTGTTCGAGCTTGCGCAGCGATTGGGCGACTTTGTCGACGTATCGCGGCTGATCGTCGTAAGCTTCGCTCACCCGCTGCACTGCCTCAGCAGCCGCCTCCGATGCTGCGGTCAGCCGGTCGGCTTCGCGTGCTGCCTTTTCGGCGCTGCGATCCACCTTCGGTTTCGAGGGCTTGGCTCCTGGCCTCCGCAAGCGTGCATCCAGCCCGCGGCCCTCGAGGGCATCGATGACGAGCTGCGCGGCCTCCTGCTCGTTTCGGGCCACGCCGACCGAGATGATCTTTTCCTTCAGGTCGAGCAGGTCTTGTCCCGCCAGCCGCCCGGCTTCGCCGAGCCGTTCGAGATCGCGGATGGTCCCTTCAAAACCGGTCTTGCCCGATCGGAAGGCGTCAATGGCATCTGCCAGCGGTTGGGCGCCTCGTGCCGCCGCTTCGGCATCGCGCGCGGCGCGCAGCTGGGCCAGCGGGTCCATTCCGGCACCAGGATCGACGCCGACGCGCACGCGTTCCAAGGCCGTGTAGCGCTCGCCACGCCCGAGATCGCGCAGCGCCGCGCGCTCGGCTTTTTGGCCTTCGAGGATTTGGCGCTGGGCGGTAAGACGTATGCTCTCGCGCAGCACTACGTTCTGGTTTTCGAGCCGCCCCGTCGTGAGGTCGATGACTTGTCCGAGGAGCGATTGCGCATCGGCGAAACTGTCGTGCGCGGCGGTGGCCCGGTCGGCGGCATCGGCGGCCTCATCAGTGCGGAAGGCCAGGTCGATGAGACTGCCGGCCGCAAGACCTACGGCCAGACCGAGCGGGCCACTCAGGACGCCAGCAAAGTGTCCGATTCGGGCAGTGGTCTTGTTGCTGCTGTTGGCCAAGCCGGATAGCGCCCATCCGAGCTGAGGTAGCTGTTGCGACAGGGCCACGCTCGCTCGGGTGCCATTGGTCAGCTGGACGCCGACGTCGACCAGTTGCTGATTAGCCATTCCGAGCCCGGCGCGCATGGCACGTGCCTCGCGGGTGACATTGTCATTCGCCGCGCCGAACCGTCGTGAGCCAGCGGTGGCGGCATCTTGCGCGCGCGTCATCTCGTCTAGCTCGCGCTGGGCGAGATCGAGGACGTTCGCCTTCTCGCGTAGGGCCTGCGCTGCTGCGGCTTCCTCATGAGCCATCCGATCCGCAGACGCTGCGGCTTGCAGCGCCTTTGCGCTGTACTCGTCCCCCGCCGCGCTTGCTTGCCGCCACGCCTGCGCAGTTACCCGAGCTGCAGCCGCGTTCCGCTCGTGCGCCGCCTCCGCCGCCCGCAATTCGTCGATGCCGAGATCAAGCCGGGCGCCCTTCCCACCACTGGCGACGGCCTGCTTGATGAAGCGATCGAGTTCGCCGAATTCGCGTTTCGCGCCGTCGGTCATCCGGCTGGTGGCGGATTTGAAATCCGATTCCATCTCGGCGAAAACGCCGTTTTCGCGATATCGAGCTTGGATATAAACGGGCAGTTGTGTTGCGTCGGTCATTGCTGAGCCTTTCTGGCAAGCATGTGCTCGAGGAAGGATGACGGGCCACTTCGACGATCATCGTAAGCGCCTTCGAGGATGCGGTTCAGCTTGTCGGGTCTGAGCAAGAAGTCGATGTCCGCACCGGTCCAGTCGCCGCTCTTGCCCGTGAGGAACTTGCTACGGGAGATGCGGTCGATCGCCTCTTTGAGCGCATCGAGGCCCTCGTCCTTCAATCGGGCTCGGCATGCCGTTCGACGCTTCGACGAAATCTTGCGAATGGAGCGACAACCAGCCGGAACGGCGACTGCATTCCAATGGTCAGCGACCTGCTGCACCTCATCCACCTGCTGAGCATCAAGCGAAGGGCTATCCGATGGAAACGGGATCAGTTCAGCCGATGCGACAGACGAGTCTCTTTCATGTTCTCTTTCATGTTCTCTTTCGTGGCGCTCCTGTGTCCCCTGTTGGAGGACAGGAGAGCGCCCGGTTGGAGGACAGGAGAGCGCCCGGTTGTCTGTCGAAGCGAGGTCATGAGAGCGCCCGGTTTCGATGCCCCCGTCGATCACGCGAAGGACATGGCCTTGCTTCGCATCGCTCCTCGCCGTGCGTATAATATAGCCGCAGCCTTCGAGCTTCTTGAGGGAGCGACGGACGCTTCGCCGGTCTAGCTCGCTCACCTGCGCGAGCGTCTTCTGGCTTGCGAAACAGCCGCGGCCGTCTTGGCGTAGGTAGTCAAACATCGACACCGCCCCCAAGGTTTTCCTGTCGCCATCCGTAAGCCGCTGATCCCAAATGGCGCGCGTCGGGAATGCCACCCACGGCATCTCTCTTGGGTCGAATTTGTCGGCCATCGATCATCACCCGGCCTTTCGCGCGATGGTCAGCGGGGCGCCTGAACCCTTGGCCAGCGGCACGATGTATTCAACCGTCGCGCCCTCGGCGAGCAGCGCCTGACACGCATCGCCCTGGGATCGGAACGGCGCCAGCCGCGCGGCGAATTTCGAGGCGCCGACCTTCGGTTCGACGTGTTCAGCGTCGTGTGACCAGGCAGCGAACATATCGCCGAGCTCCGCATGGCTTCCACGCGCGATACCGGCGATCACTGTTGCACCTGTTCGGCTGGTGTCGGCTTTCCCATCACCCATTCGAGCGGCCATCCCAGCCGCGCGTTCAGCGCGTCTGCTGCGGCCCATGCCGTCGAGGTGTCGAGGCTGTTCCCGTAGATCGTCGCGCCGCGGCCATCGGTCGCGCCCAGCAGCCAGGTCTCGCCCGTACCGATCAGCACTATGCGCGGACGGCGCCCTTGCGGGTCTAGAATGGCGAGAGTATCAGAGGGAAGCGAGCCGCCAGCCAGTGCATCGCATGAAGCCCCGCTCGACCCCGGCGGGGCTTCTTCGTTTGAGCGGTGCGTCATGCCGCTTCGCCTTCGATCAGACGACGCACTGATTTGGCGCTGACGATCCGGCTCTTGCCGACCTTCACGCTCTCCAGCGTGCCGTCCTTGATCAAAGAAAACACGGTCGTGCGACCGAGACCGGTGATCTCAGCAACCTTGGCAGGCTTATAACCGATCGGTTCTTGGGTATTGGGGGTGGTCATCCTTCGCTCCAGCTGTTTGAACTGAAGCGAACTTGCTTGGCCTCCGAAGACGCGCAATGAATTAACTGTCCAAGAAATTAGCTCCTTTTCTTGGACTTGCCATCTTCTGCGGCCCAGCGCTCCCTAGCGCCAGGCCACATCTCATCGAAAAATCTCAGAAACGCTTCTTCTTCTTTCAATTGTCGGCCGTAAGCAGTCTTGGCGATGGTAGTGCTGCAGCCTCGGTTTTTGCTTACCGCAAGGATCGCAGACTCGTAGCCAGCACCGCTCTCCATCTCCTGCATTACATCGAAGGCGACCTCTCGATCGAAATCCTCCTTTGCGAAACCAGCGGGAGGTCGACCCTTCGGTCCGATGACACCCATGCGCCAACCATTGATCTCTTGTCCCTCAAGCGCAGCGATTATTGCTTCGATCAGAATATGCCATAGCCCGGGCTGTCGGTCGTCATCCGCTTGCTCCGCCAAGCCATGTACGTGCAGTCGCCGAAGCGCTTGCGCCAATGCGGCAGGCGTCGGTATGCCATCCCATTCGTCGCGATTGAGAGCGCGCCCCATCGCGTCTCGAAGAGCGAACTGGTTCGGGATATCCTCGTCTATAGGATCGTGCTTTGGCAATCCACCCTCCAGCGGCGGCTCCAGATCGATGGTGGGGAAGGCACCTGGAGAGCGCTGTTCGGGCCGTCGCCCTATCCCCGCCAGAGGTCATTTTCACGCTATGTCGTAGAGACCGCAAGCGCGATGTTGCTGACAGTTGCTTTCAGTTTGAGCTCGTCGGTTGCCACAGGCGTTGGATTGCCTTCGCCCGTTCGATTGCCGGCATTCTGCCCAGCATGGCGCTCAGATGCTCGTCACCCTCGCGCATGATATCAGCGATTTCCACGGCGTCTTCGCGTGTCGCGCACCAATGGCGGCGAGTGTGAAAGCCCTTCCGTCGGGCGACCGCGTACCAGCGGGTTCGATGCCGCACCTTGACTAAACGTCGCTCGCTTTCAGCGGTATAGATCCAGCGATCCGCGAGGACGAAGGGTAAGACACGGTCTGCCCCCAGCTCTGGGTTTGCTCCCTGGCAGATGGTCATTGCGTGTGCGCCCTCTCACCGAGCAATGCGCGTCGCACGTCCTCAAGCGCAGGCCTTACGATTTCAGCACTCCACGGATCCAATGATCCGTCATCGCAGGCAAAGAGGAAGTCGAGCTTCCAAATGATCGCCTCAGGGTCGTCTGTCGGCATCTTCAGCAACTCAGATTGGAGGGCAGACCAGCGATTGGAAAGCACTTCGGTCCTCTCGATTGCCGCATCGCGCCCACTCACCCGCGACCACGCTTCGGCAGCCGCCCGGTCAGCATCAGTCATCTGGCTCGGCCACATCGGCCACCGACTCTTGTATTCTGATTCTAGCTTGCGGAGCGTCCCCTCCTCGTGGCGGTCGTACTCCGCCACGGCCGCATCGTGCAGCGCCTTCTTTTCGCGCCAGCTCATTTGTCCCGAGACGGACAGCGCGGTATCGGTGTTCTCAGCCATGTTCGATCCTCCGTGATCGTGGTGGTTAGGCGGCCGGGGGAGGGCCAATCTCCCCTGAGCCGCCGCTTTGCCGGGCAGGGCTGCCCGGAAAACTGTCATCCCGCCTGTCTGCCGGGAAAGGGCAGAACCTCGGCACCATCCCGCAACTTGTCGAGATGGTCGCTCCACCATTGCGCCATTGCGACCCGTTCCTGCCAGTGCTCGCCGCGGTGATAGATCCCGCGCACCTTGTCTTCATGACCATGGGCGAGGGCACGCTCGATCGCATCGGCCGACCAGCGCCCGCTTTCGTTGAGCAGCGTACTCGCGGTCGAACGAAATCCATGGCTGGTCACTTCGTCCTTAGAATACCCAAGCCGCCTCAGCGCCGCGTTGAGCGTGTTCTCGCTCATCGGGCGGGCCGTGGTGCGGATCGAGGGAAAGACATACCCAGTGATGCGGCTGGTGAGCGCGCGTACCTGCTCGATCAGCGCCAGCGATTGCTTCGACAGCGGCACCGCGTGCGGCTTACGCATCTTGGTTCTCTCGGCGGGTATCATCCACACCGCCGCCTCTAGATCGAACTCCTGCCATTCGGCTTGGCGAAGCTCGCCTGGCCGCACGAACACATGCGGCAGCAGCGTGAGTGCGACTTTCGTATGGACATGCCCCTCATACCCTTCGATCGCTCGCATCAACTCGCCAACCCGCACGGGCTCAATGATCGATGCCCGGTGCTGTACTGCCGGGGCAGCGAGAGCCCCCCGTAGGTCGCGTGTGGGATCCGAGCCTAGCCGTGCTGTCGCGATTGCATACCGGCACACGCTGCCGGCGATCTGTAGTGCCCGGCGCGCGGTCTCGAGATTGCCCTTAGCCTCAATACGGCGAACGGCTGCCAGAACGTCGACTGGTTCTATGTCGCCAACAGGTAGGGTGCCGATCATCGGGTAGAGCTGGTCGAGCAGGTATTCGTTCTTTGCCTTCGTCGCCGGTGCCCAAGGTCGCCGACCATCCCGACAGCACTTGTCGACATACTCGCGCGCGATAAGTGCGAAAGTGTTCCCGGAATCTACCGCGGCCCGCGCCTGCCGCCGCCGCTTTTCCATTGAAGGGTCGCGCCCTTCGGCGAGTTGCTGCCGGGCCTCATCGCGCTTGCGACGTGCTTCGGCGAGAGTGACATCCGGATAGGTCCCGATCGCCAGCTTCTTTTCGCGCCCGTCGACCCGATACTTAAACCGCCAGAGACGCCCGCCGCTGGGCTGCACAAGCAAAAACAGGCCGCCCGAATCGCCCATCTTGTAAGGCTTCTCGCGCGGTTTGGCACTGCGGATCGCCGTATCGGTAAGCACCATTGGGGGCCACCTTTCTCACTACGAAAGCGAATGGCCCCCAGATAGGCCCCCGCTAAATCTCGGCTGGCCATGAACTTGAATGAACCGTGCCGACCTGTGAGCCCCGGTATAGCGCCGGTTCGGGCGTTCTGTAAAGAACCGCGCCGAACCGTGCTGAATGGAAAGATGGTGCCGGTTGCAGGAATCGAACCCGCGACCTTCGGTTTACAAAACCGCTGCTCTACCAGCTGAGCTAAACCGGCCTGCCAGACGCCATGCGCCTTGCGCGAAAACGGGCCCCGCGTCCAGCCCCGGATGTTGCCGTGCCTCAACGCAGGCGGATGGGGCGCGTACCCCGGTTTCCTTTGTCGATTTGGCGGTTTTGTGGTATGTCAGACCAGGTAGGCAAGGAAACGAAATTGGACCAGAATCTCCGCACGCAACTGCAATACGACGCCCAGAAGAAGTCGGTCGCGGCCGCATATATCCTGTGGCTGTTTCTCGGCACGTTCGGCGCACATCGGTTCTACCTGGGCCGTGTGACGAGCGGGGCGATCCAGCTTGCGCTGTTGATGCTGGGCTGGATTCCGTTCTTCCTCGGCTGGTTCGTGCTGGGCGTATGGTGGCTGGTCGATGCCTTCCTGATCCCCGGCCAGACCGAACAGCGCAATTTGCAAACGCTCGACCGGTTGAGCGGCGACGCCGCGCTGCCGGCGATCCCGGCCTAGGGCTCAGCGCGCGCCGAAGGTCCAGCCTTCGGTGCGGGCGATCTGTTTCGTCATTCCGCGCGGGCTCCAGCGTTCCGAGTCCTCGCCCACCTTGCGCAGCCATGCCGCAGCGAGCAGCGCATCGGAGGAATGATCGTCGACCGCGCCCGCCTGTCCGGTACCCGGCGATCCGATCGCATCGAGCGCCGTGTCCAGTTCCTCATAAGACCTGATCTTGCTGCGCCCGCTCGACCTTTGGGCTTCGAGCGCGGCGAGCGAGGTGTAGATCTCGACCAGCACCGATCCTTCGCGGGGTAGCGGATCGATCGGCCACACAGGTAGCGCACCATCCAGCTGGTGCAGCAGGCGCATCCCGGTGAGGCTCGACTTGCCGACCTGCGCCGCGCCGACGAGGTTGAAGTTGCTGTACGGCTTGCACCCCATCGCCGCCTGCGCGTGTTCGGTGACGCGGAAACGCCCGCGTCCGTGCACCGCTCCATCGTCGCGAAACCGGTCTCCCTCGCGCGCGCCGTGGCGGCGGAAATAGCGGCTGAGCTGCGGGTGATCGACAAAGCTGGTGGCCTCCAGATGCGGATCGTTGGCGCAGACGGCGTCGACCAGCGTCCATAGCGCGCGTGCATCGGGAGGCGAGCCCTCCCAGCCGGGGAAGAACGCGGCGCAATCTTCGAAGGGGAGCGATATTCCCAGATCCATGCCTACCAGCGTATCGTCCGGCAGATCGTCGCGCAGGAAGGTGAGGACGTCCTCGCGGCTCCAGGCTTTGCCACGCTGGAGGAGGCGAGGGGGCCCGCCGTCCAGATCGGCCAGCGCGAGCGCGATCCCTTTGTGCCGCTCACCCCGCGCGCCGGACCAGTCGATCGCGACGAAATTGGAGAAGCGGTTCAAGAACGGCCCTTGCGCCGCGCGTTCCAGAATTCCATCCGCTCGGCGACGCGTTTCTCGTACCCGCGTCCCGTGGGCACGTAGAACCTCTCCGGCTCCATCTCGTCGGGCCAGTAATTGTCGCCCGAGAAGGCATCCTCGCTCGCATGGTCGTAGGAATATCCCTCGCCATAGCCGATGTTCTTCATCAGCTTGGTGGGCGCGTTGAGGATGTTCTTCGGCGGAGTCAGACTGCCCGTTTCCTTCGCGCTGCGCCACGCGGCCTTCTGCGCAGTATAGGCGGCGTTCGATTTGGGCGCCGTCGCGAGGTAGAGGCACGCCTGCACCAGCGCCAGCTCGCCCTCGGGGCTGCCGAGAAACTCGTATGCGTCGCGCGCCGCGATGCACTGCGTCAGCGCCGCCGGGTCCGCGAGGCCGATATCCTCCACCGCCATGCGCACCAGCCGCCGCGCGAGATAGCGCGGCTCCTCGCCAGCGGTGAGCATCCGCGCGAGGTAATAGAGCGCCGCATCCGGATCGCTCCCGCGCACCGCCTTGTGCAGCGCGGAGATGAGGTTGTAGTGCCCGTCGCGGTCCTTGTCGTACACCGCCACGCGGCGTTGCAGGAAGCTGCCCAGGGCCGCCGGGTCGAGCGGCTCGGTCAGCCCCGCATTATACAGCGTTTCCGCCTGGTTGAGCAGGAAGCGCCCGTCGCCGTCGGCGCTGGCGATCAGCGCGGCGCGCGCATCTTCGGTGAGGGGGAGCGGACGCTCCAGCTCCTCGGCGCGGGTCAGCAGTTCGCCCAGCGCCTCGTGCCCCAACCGTTCGAGGATCAGTACCTGCGCACGGCTGAGCAACGCGGCGTTGAGGGCGAAGCTGGGGTTCTCGGTCGTCGCGCCGACCAGCGTGACGGTGCCGCGCTCGACGAAGGGCAGGAAGCCATCCTGCTGCGCGCGATTGAAGCGGTGGATCTCGTCCACGAACAGCAGCGTCTTCTGCCCCGCCTTGGCCGCGGTCTCCGCCTCGGCGAACGCCTTCTTGAGGTCGGCGACGCCGCTGAACACCGCGCTGACAGCGGCAAAGCGCATGCCCACCGCATCGGCCAGCAGGCGTGCGATGGTGGTCTTGCCGGTGCCCGGGGGGCCCCACAGGATCATGCTGGAGAGCTTGCCCGCCGCGACCATCCGCCCGATCGAGCCTTCCGGCCCGGTCAGGTGCTCCTGCCCGACCACCTCGCCAAGATTGCGCGGGCGCAGCCGGTCGGCCAGCGGCGCGTCTTCGCGCGGCGCTTCGGGCTGCGATGGGGCAGGCGGGGGCGCCTCGTTTTCGAACAGATCTGCCATTGGTCGGCTGACATAGGCGTTCGGTCGGGAAATTGCAGTGGGCTCTTGTAGCGATCTATCTAAGATATATCTTAGCTATATCGCTAGAGGAGCAATACGTATGGATAATCACCCGGGGCATGATGGCCAAGGCCGCGAGGGCGATGAGCCTGTCGAGGGCCGCATTACCGAGCACACTGAAGATGGGGACTTCGACGAGCAACCCGAAGCCGAGTTCGACGAAGACGATAACCCGCGCGACCACCGGCGTTCCGAGACTTTCGGCACCGAAGCGATCTTCGGCCCCGGCGGCGTGTTCGGTCCGGAAGGGCCCTTCGGTCGCAATGGCCCGTTCGGTCCCGATGGTCCCTTCGGCAATAACGGCCCCTTCGCCGGCGCGGGCATTGGTATGGGCAAGGGCCGCGGGCGCTGGAAGATGGGCGGAGTGTACGATGCGGGTCAGCATCATCGCCACGGCCACCAGCACCATCGGCGGCGCAAGCGGATGTTCGGCCCCGGCGAACTGCGCCTGGTCCTGCTGTCGCTGATCGCGGAGGCCCCGCGTCATGGCTACGAGCTGATCAAGGAGATCGAGGATCTGACCGGCGGCGAATACGCGCCCAGTCCGGGCGTGATCTACCCGACTCTCTCGCTGCTAGAAGACGAAGGCATGATCGCGCCGGTCGAGAGCGACGAAAGCCGCAAGGCGTTTCGCGTGACCGATGCGGGCAAGGCCGAGCTGGAAGGGAGCAGCGCCGAGGTCGCCAGCCTGATGCGGCGGCTCGGCAAACAGGCGGAGCGCAGCAAGCCGCGCGGCTCGCCAGATCTGCTGCGCGCGCTCGGCAATCTCGCCACGGTCATCACCAACCGCGCCGCGAACGGGCAATTCAGCGGCGAAGACAAGGATAAGGTCGTCGATCTGATCGACGAACTGGCGCGCAAGATCGAGCGTCTCTGAACTTACCCGTATCCCCGGGACTTGCCGCCCCGGCTCCGAGTGTTAGGCTCGGAGCCGGGGTCGCTCTGTTGGGGAGAGGGAAATGGACGACGATCTTGATCGCCGCACGCCGTGGCATCTGTGGGTGGTGGGGCTCATCACCCTGCTGTGGAACGCTTTCGGCGGATATGACTACACGATGTCGCAGCTGCGCGACCGTGCCTATCTCGAAGGATCGATGGCCCCGATGGGAGTCAGTTACGACGAGATCGTGGCTTTCCTCGACAACTTCCCCGTGTGGGTCGACGCGCTCTGGGCGCTGGGCGTGTGGGGATCGTTAGCCGGGTCTTTGCTTCTGCTGCTCCGTTCGCGCATCGCGGTTCCAGCGTATCTGCTTTCGCTGATCGGCAGCGCGGGCAGCATCGGCTACCAATTCACGAGTGACCTACCGCCGGCGATGGCAGCCTCATCGGCCAGCATGATCATGCCGATTGTGATCATGGTCGTGATTCTGGCGCAGCTTCTCTACGCGTGGCGGATGCGCGCCAGCGGCGTGTTGCGTTGACGTGAGCTACGTTGCCTGCGGCTTGGCATTGGCGAGCCGCAGGTAGGTATCGACCATCGAGGCGTTGATCGCCTCCCACGTGTAGGGCCGGCTGCGTTCGAGCCCCGCCGCGCCATGGCGCGCGCGCAGCTGCGCGTCGGTGCAATAGGGGGCGAGAGCGTCGGCAAAGCCAGAGACGTCGCCCGGCGTTACCAGCACGCCCGTCTCGTCATCGGCGACGAGGCTGGAGCTGCCGGTGGCGTTCGCCGCAACCACGGGGATCGCGCAGGCCATGTGCTCCAGCGTGACATTGCCGAAGGTCTCGGTGATTGACGGGTTGAAGAACACATCGCTGCTCGCGACCGCGCGGCCCAGATCGGTGCCTGCCTGCAAGCCGACGAAGATACCGCCGGGCAGCGCCTTCTCGAACCAGCCGCGCGCCGGGCCGTCGCCGATCACCATCACGCGGTGCGGCACCTGCCGCTTGCGCAGTTCGATGATCGTATCGGCGAAAATATCGAGGCCCTTTTCCATCACCAGCCGACCGAGGAAGGAGATCACCACCTCGTCGTCGGCAATGCCCTGTTCGCGCCGCCACGCCATGTCGCGCGCGCCGGGGTGGAAAATGCTGCGGTCGATCCCGCGCGTCCAGATGCCGATATCCTCGTGCATCCGCTGCGTCTTCAGCACGTCGACCATCCCTTCGGACGGGGCGACCAGCGCGCTCGCCTTGCGGTACATCGCGCGCAGCCACGCCTCGACGGCGGGCTCAAGGAAGCCGAGCTTGTAATAGCGCGGGTAGGTCTCGAACCGGGTGTGCACCGATGCCAGCACGGGCACGCCGTTCTTGCGCGCCCAGTCGACCGCCTGCCTGCTGGCCCGGTCGGGGCTGGCGACGTGGACCAGGTTGGGGCGGAATTCCTCGAACTTCTCCTTCGCTTCGCCGAACAGGCCCAGCGGGATGCGATATTCGGAACGGCCCGGAATCGCTACCGAAGGCAGCGAGATGACTTCGCCCACCGCATCGACCTGAGGGTTCTTCACCGTCGGCGCAAAGATGCGCACCGCGCCGCCGGAATCGAGCACATGGCCGACCAGCCGATTGAGCGCCTGCGTCGGCCCATCGCGGACCATGTCGTAATTGCCGCTGACGAGTGCGACGCGCAGATCGGTAACATCCATGCAGACCGCCCTTAAGGGCAGCGGCGCCGATTGGCGAGAGTACAGCCGGACCAAACGGCTGCCCGGCCTGTCGATATAACCACGTTTCGCATTGACTCCTGATCGCGCAACTTTATTGCCGCCGACGGGCCACGCGGTCCCAACGCCGCGCGAGCTCTCTGCAAGGAGAGAATACATGACTGACAAACCCGCGCTCAAGCCTGAGCGCCCTTTCTTTTCGTCCGGTCCGACCGCCAAATTCCCCGGCTGGTCGCTCGACAAGCTCCAAACCGAATCGCTGGGCCGTTCGCACCGTTCTTCGGTCGGCAAGGCGCGCCTGAAATACGCGATCGACCTCAGCCGCGAACTGCTGGGCGTACCCGACGACTATCTCGTCGGCATCATGCCGGGTTCGGACACCGGCGCGCTCGAATGCGCGATGTGGACCATGCTCGGCGCGGGCCCGGCAACGGTCGCCGCGTGGGAAAGCTTCGGCAACGTGTGGATTCAGGACGCGGTCAAGCAGCTGAAGCTGCCGAACCTGCAGGTTCTCGACGCGCCCTACGGCGAAATCCCCGACCTCAACTCGATCCCGCAGGAAAACGATGTCGTTTTCACCTGGAACGGGACGACGAGCGGCGCGCGCATTCCGAACACCGACTGGCTCGCAGTCGATCGCAAGGGCATCACCATCAACGACGCGACCAGCGCCGTCTTCGCGCAGGAGATGGACTGGGCGAAGCTCGATGCCACGACCTATTCCTGGCAGAAGGTGATGGGCTCCGAAGCGCAGCACGGGATGCTGATNCTNNNNCCCAAGGCGGTCGAGCGGATNGAAAGCTACGATCCCGAATGGCCGCTGCCCAAGCTGTTNCGCCTGAAGAAGGGCGGCAAGATCAACACCGCGATCTTCGAAGGCGCGACGATCAACACGCCCTCGATGCTGGCGACCGAGGATTACATCGCCGCGCTTGAATGGGGCAAGTCGATCGGCGGGCTGCCCGCGCTGATCGAGCGCGCCAATGCCAACGCCAAGGTGCTGACCGACTGGATCGAGGCGACGCCTTATGTGCGCAACATGGTCGACGATCCGGCCAAGCGGACCAATACCGGCGTGTGCTTCGTCTTCCAGGGCGAGTGGTTCGACAGTCTGCCTGAAGACGAGCAGGCGGCGGTGCCCGGCAAGATCTACAAGATGCTGGAGGCCGAAGGCGTCGGCTACGACTTCAACGGCTATCGCGACGCTCCGCCGTCCCTGCGCATCTGGTGCGGCGGCACGGTCGAGAGCGAAGACATCGCGCGCCTGATCCCGTGGATCGAGTGGGCCTTCGCCGAGCTGCAGAAGTAGCGCCTCTTTCGCACATTGGTGAGCTCCTGCGAAAGCAGGAGCCTCTTTCAGACAAGCGCAGAATTGCATGAGGTCCCAGCTTTCGCTGGGACTCGCAAAGGATCAGACCATGACCAAACCCAAAGTCCTGATTTCCGACAAGATGAGCCCCGATGCCGCCAAGATTTTTGCGGAGCGCGGCTGCGAAGTGCACGAGAAGACGGGGCTCTCGCCAGATGAACTGAAGGCGATTATCGGCGAATATGAAGGTCTTGCGATCTGTTCCTCGACCAAGGTCACACCCGAAATCCTTGAGGCCGCGACCAATCTGAAGGTCATCGGCCGCGCGGGCATCGGAGTCGATAATGTCGATATTCCTGCCGCCAGCGAGCGCGGCGTGGTGGTGATGAACACGCCCTTCGGCAACTCGATCACCACCGCCGAACACGCCATCGCCATGCTGCTCGCGCTCGCCCGCCAGATCCCGCAAGCGAACGCGCGCACGCAGAACGGCGAGTGGCCCAAGAGCGACTTCATGGGCATCGAACTGACCGGCAAGACGCTCGGCCTGATCGGCGCGGGCAATATCGGCAGCATCGTTGCATCCCGCGCGCAGGGCCTGCGGATGAAGGTGATCGCCTACGACCCCTTCCTTACCGAGGAACGCGCGGTCGACATCGGCGTCGAGAAGGTCGAACTGGACGACTTGCTGCGCCGTGCGGACTGCATCACGCTGCACACCCCGCTAACCGACGAGACGCGCAACATTCTATCGCGCGAAAACCTCGCCAAGACGAAGAAGGGCGTGCGGATCGTCAACTGCGCGCGCGGCGGGTTGATCGACGAGGCGGCATTGGCCGACGCGCTCGACAGCGGCCATGTCGCGGGCGCGGCGCTCGACGTGTTCCAGACCGAACCGGCGAAGGAGAGCCCGCTGTTCGGCAAGCCCGGCTTCATCTGCACCCCGCACCTGGGCGCATCGACTCGCGAGGCGCAGGAGAATGTCGCGCTGCAGGTCGCCGAGCAGCTGAGCGATTTCCTGCTCACCGGCGCGGTCACCAACGCGCTCAACATGCCGAGCCTCAGCGCCGAGGAAGCACCGCGCCTGAAGCCATATATGCAGCTCGCCGAAAGCCTCGGCTCGCTGGTCGGGCAGCTGGCGCACGGTAGCCTGCCGAAGATTTCCATCGAACTGGAAGGTGACGCGGCGGAGCTCAATCCCAAGCCGATCACCGCTGCGGTGCTCGCAGGCCTCATGCGCCGCTATTCGCAGAGCGTGAACATGGTCAACGCGCCTTATCTGGCGAAGGATCGCGGCATGGAAGTGCGCGAGATCCGTTCCAGCAAGGAAGGCACCTACCAGACGCTGATCAAGGTGATGGTGGAAACCGACGCGGGCCGCCGCTCGGTCTCGGGCACGCTGTTCGGGCGCGAGGCCCCGCGTCTGGTCGAGATTTTCGGCATCGGGATCGAGGCCGAGCTCGACGGCAACATGCTCTACGTCGTCAACGACGATGCGCCCGGCTTCATCGGGCGGATCGGTTCGCTGCTGGGCGACCGCGGAATCAACATCGGCACCTTCAACCTCGGTCGTCGCGAAGCGGGCGGGGAAGCGGTCCTGCTGCTGAGCATCGACCAGCCTGTCGACGACGCGCTGATCGCCGAGGCCGAGGCGCTGGAAGGCGTGCGAACGGTCACGGCGCTGAGTTTTTGATAAAAAGGCGTCCCACCGTTCGTGCTGAGCTAGTCGAAGCGCGAATGGTGGGGTACGGCCCGTCCGCCCTTCGACAAGCTCAGGACGAACGGACCTAGACTAGCTTCCCATGACCATGACCGACGATCTTCTGCCCGAAGGGCTGGCCGACAACCTGCCCGAACAATCCGCCGCCCTCGCGCGCGCCATGCGCGCCGCGCTGGAGGCGATGGATGCGCATGGATACGACCGGGTCAGCCCGCCGCTGATCGAGTTCGAGAAATCGCTCGGCCACCGGATGGACGGGTTGCAGACGCGCGCGATGTTCCGCTTCGTCGACCCGGCGAGCCTGCGCACGCTCGCGCTGCGCAGCGACATCACCCCGCAGATCGGGCGCATCGCGGCGACCGCGCTGGCAGCTCGCACGCGGCCGCTGCGCCTGTGCTACGCGGGCGAGGTCGCGCGGATTTCCGCCGACCAGCTCGACCCGGTGCGCCAGCGCTTGCAGGTCGGCGCCGAACTGATCGGGTCAGACAGCATTGCCGCGGCAAGCGAAATCGTGCTGACCGCCATCACCGCGCTGGAGAAGGTCGGCATCGGTTCGATCTCGGTCGATTTCACGCTGCCCGATCTCGTATCCACGCTCGCCGCCGGGCCGTTCCCGCTGTCGGACGAGCAGGCAGAAGATGTCCGCCGCGAACTCGATACCAAGGACGCAGGCGGGCTGAAGGCGGTCGGTGGGGAAGCCTTCCTGCCGCTGATCCACGCCGCCGGGCCGTTCCCCGATGCGCTCGACAGGCTGCGCGCCATCGATGCGGGCGGCGTGCTCGAAAGCCGGATCGAAGGACTGGAAGCCATTGCGGCGGCGGTCGGCGACCGTGCGCGCATCACGCTCGACCCGACCGAGCGGCACGGCTTCGAATACCAGAGCTGGTTCGGCTTCACGCTCTACGCGGGCGAAGCGCGCGGCGCGCTGGGGCGCGGCGGGACGTACCTGATCCGCGGCACCGACGAGCCTGCGACCGGCTTCTCGATCTATCTCGGGCAGGCGCTGCCGCTGCTCGACGCAGGCCAACCGCGCGACATGCTCTACCTGCCGCTCGGCCACGACACCGAGGTTGCAGCGAAGCTGCGTGAGGACGGCTGGCGCACGCTGGCGGCACTCTCCGCCGACGAGGATGCACGCGCGCTCGGCTGCACGCACCGGCTGGAGGATGACGGGGTGACGGCGCTCTAGTCGCCGCCCAGCACCCCCTCGGTATCGGCCAGCTCGATATTGCTCATCATGCCGAGGTAGCGATCGTAATAGGGCTTGTGGGAGACGCCCACGATGGCGAGCGTGCGCGTGTCCGTGCCGATGACCTGGCGGATATTGGCGACCATCCGCAGGTTCCGCGTCTCCCAATAGGCGAGGTAGGTCTGGCCCGCGTCGCTCGGCGTGCGCGCTCCCGCCGCCGCCCCGAAATCGCCCGCCATCGCCAGCGCGAGCGAGGAGGGCGCATTGTACCGGCGATACCATTCGAGGATCGGCATCGAGCCATCCTCCATCGCCGCGTCCCACTCCTCGTATTCCGCGATGCGCTGCTTGGTCGGCGCATTGTCCCAGATCGCGCTGATTTCCGACCCGTAGGCCTCGGGGTCTTTCGGATCGCTGCCGCTCATCTGGTCGTCCACCCGGTCAACCCGGTCGAGGCCGAGGCGCACTGCCAGCCGCACCGCGATGACGACGTTCTCGTTCAGGCGGGTGTCGTATTTTTCGAGAAAGGCGACCAGTTCTGCGGGCAGGTCGTCGCCCGCCGTGCGCTCCCCTTCGGGCAGCCGGAGCCATTGGACCAGCGCCGATTCTGGCTCTCCAATGGCGAGGAACAGGCCGACCAGACGTCGCCGTTCGGCGATGGTGCGCTGGTCAGCCGGCTTGGCGAGCAGGTCCATCACGCCGAATTGCGCATCGCGCATGCTCACCCCCAGCGCCGCGCGCGCCGGTTCGGGATCGGGGCAATAGCTATTGGCGTTGCCCGGATCGAACATGCGCAGGTTGTCGCATTGCACCCCCTCGATCCCCTCGATCGCGATCGCTTCCGGCGCCCATTCTTCCAGCTCGTCGAGCAGCGGATCGAACCGCTCGGTCGGGAAATCCTTGGGCAGCGAGGAGAGGTGCGAGGTGCCCAGCACCAGCACCGGGGTAAGGTCGCCGCGCTCCTCAGCCATGGCATCGACGATATCGACCAGATCGGCCGGGGGCGGGGCCGATCCGGCGGCCTGGGCGAGCAGTGAAGCGGCGAGCAGAAACGACATGGGCGACCTCCCTTGGAAGATCGCCCATGTGCGTTAGTCTGGTAATACGGTCAAGCGGATTGCCGCCCGACTTTTGGCACGCATTTGCCTAGTCGTTGAAGTTGCCCGGTTCGGGGCCCATCCGACCATCCT
Source organism: Citromicrobium sp. (assembly GCA_002729695.1). Classification (GTDB taxonomy): domain Bacteria; phylum Pseudomonadota; class Alphaproteobacteria; order Sphingomonadales; family Sphingomonadaceae; genus Alteriqipengyuania. The sequence goes on from PBYQ01000006.1 coordinate 184,002, forward strand.
TGCTGTCGAGCGCATCGATCTTGGCCATCTGCTCGTCGCTCAGTTCGAACGACAGCGCCTTGAAGTTGTCGCGGATGTGGTCGGGGTTGGTCGAACGCGGCAAAACGGAAAGCCCGTGCTGGATATGCCAGCGAATGATGACCGCGCTGGCGGACTGTCCGGTTTCCACGGCGATGCCCTTCACCGTCTCGTTGCTCATCCCGTTACCCTGGCCCAGCGGAGACCAGCTCTGGGTGATAATGCCCATATCATCATGCACCTTGCGCATTGCCCGCTGCTGGAAGCTGGGGTGCAGTTCGATCTGGTTGAGGGCAGGGGTAACGCCTGTCTCGTCGACGATCTGCTTCAGGTCTTCCTCGCGGAAGTTGGAGACACCGATGGACTTGGCCTTGCCCTGGTCGCGCAGCTCGATCAGCGCTTTCCACGTGTCGACGAACAGGCCCCGTTCGGGCTGCGGCCAATGGATCAGCAGCATGTCGACATGGTCGCGGCCCAGCCGTTCTAGGCACTTGTCCGCTGCCTTCAGCGTGCGGTCGTAGCCCTGGCTCTCGTTCCAGATCTTGGTCTGGAGGAAGATGTCGGACCAGTCGCCGATGCCTTCGCCGACGCCTTTCTCGTTCTTGTAGATCGCGGCGGTGTCGATCAGCCAGTAACCGGTTTCGAGCGCGGTACGGACCGCCTTGGGCGCGTCCTCTTCCTCGATCTGCCAGGTGCCGAAGCCCAGCTGCGGAATCCGGCGGCCATCGTTGAGGGTGAGGGTCTGGTGCTCTGTACTCATGAAATCTCCTTTTGCTTTCCCAACACACGCGCGCCGCAAAATGTCCCGCCGAATACCGATAAGGCGTTTCCTACCCGCATCGCCCATGCCATAGGCGCGCGCCTGTGCGCGGCCAATTTCGGGCCGGGTGTTTTTCGCCCCCTGGACACTGTGTCAGGTGTGTCAGGCGGAGCCTTTGCCATCGCCGACATATGACGGTGCGCGCGAGGATTTGAAGGAGTGCAAGTGTGGCCAATGTAACCGTGATCGGCGCCCAGTGGGGGGACGAAGGCAAGGGCAAGATCGTCGACTGGCTCGCCAGCCGCGCCGATGCCGTGGTCCGCTTCCAGGGTGGCCACAACGCGGGCCACACGCTGGTGGTCGATGGCACGACCTACAAGATCAGTCTGGTGCCGTCGGGCATCGTCACCGGCACGCTGTCGCTGATCGGCAATGGCGTGGTGCTCGACCCATGGGCATTGAAGTCGGAGATCCAAAAGCTCGAAGGGCAGGGGGTGAAGATCACGCCCGACAACTTCGCCGTGGCCGACAACTGCCCGCTGATCCTGCCGCTTCATCGCGACCTCGACGGATTGCGCGAAACCGCAGCGGGGCAGGGCAAGATCGGCACCACCGGGCGCGGGATCGGCCCGGCCTACGAAGACAAGGTCGGCCGCCGCGCGATCCGCGTGTGCGACCTCGCGCATCTCGACGAGATCGAGCCGCAACTCGACCGGCTTTGCGCACACCACGATGCGCTGCGCGCAGGCTTCGACGAGCCGCCGATCGACCGCGAGGCGCTGATTGCCGAGCTGCGCGAGATCGCGCCCTTCGTGCTGCAATTCGCGCAGCCGGTGTGGAAGCGGCTGAAGAAGGTCCGCAAGGCGGGCGCGCGCGTGCTGTTCGAAGGCGCGCAGGGCGTGCTGCTCGATGTCGATCACGGCACCTATCCCTTCGTCACCAGCTCGAACACGGTCAGCGGCACGGCGGCGAGCGGTTCGGGCCTCGGCCCCAATGCGACCGGCTTCGTGCTCGGGATCACCAAGGCCTACACCACGCGCGTGGGCAGCGGACCTTTCCCGACCGAGCTGACCGACGAGATCGGCCAGGGGCTGGGGGAGCGCGGGCACGAGTTCGGCGTGGTCACCGGGCGCAAGCGGCGCGTGGGCTGGTTCGATGCGGTGCTGGTGCGCCAGACCTGCTCGATCGCGGGCGTGACCGGCATCGCGCTGACCAAGATCGACGTGCTCGACGGAATGGACAAGGTGAAGATTTGCACCGGCTATCGTCTCGACGGGAAGATCTACGACTACCTGCCGAGCCACGCGGCGAGCCAGGCGCGCTGCGAGCCGATCTACGAAGAGATGGAAGGTTGGGCGGAAAGCACCGCCGGCGCGCGCAGCTGGGCCGACCTGCCTGCCAACGCGATCAAGTATATCAGCCGCATCCAGGAACTGATCGAGTGCCCGGTGGCGCTGGTTTCGACCAGTCCGGAGCGCGAGGACACGATCCTCGTCCGGGATCCGTTCGAAGACTAGGCACGATGCCGGGTGGGGCGGGCAATCCGCTCCATTATGGATGCGATTGACTTATTCCCCCTTTGTTCTCATGAATGCGTGCGGAACAAAGAGGGAATAGTGATGCTCCAGACCGAGTCGCGCGCCGCCGGAAGCAATACCGATCTCAGTTACGTCCTGGCGGGTGATGCGCCTGCGAACGGGGCAGCATATGCGCCGCGCGATGGCGGCGGGCTGCCGGTCGCGATCTCGCTGTTTGCCGACCGTGGCTATCTGCGTTCCGAGATGCAGGCCGATGCGCAGCTGGCCGGATTTCGCGTGGTCCGGTCCGAACCTGTCGCCGCGTCGGAAGATAGCACTGCGCGCCCGCTCGGCGATATCGTGCTGGTCGATGCCCCAGCCGCCGACGCGCCGACGCTCGCGCTGATCGAGCGGCTGGCGGAGCGGGTGATCCGGTCGGGTGCGCGGCTGATCGTGTCGACCACGATCGGCGCGCTCGAGCCCGTCATCGTCTCGTCGACCGCCGCCGATCCGGTGCTACTGGTCGAGCCGGGCCGGGCGGAACGGCTGGTCGCTTTCGGCGAAGCGCTGTCCGGACTGTTCGAGCGGCGCGTGCGCGACCTGTCGGGCGAAGACCGGGTGGCGGTGATGCGGCTGGTCGAGCGGGTGACCGTGCTGGCAGAGAAGCTCGACGGGCTGGTCGGGGAGGAGGACGGCGCATCTGGCGCGTTCGCCTTTGCTACCGGCGTTGCGAGCCCGGGCCGCGACTTCATCCACGAAGAGGGCGGGACCATGCGCGGGAAGCCTGCGCGCCTCCCCGCGCCGCAACGCGTGCGGGCGACGATCCGCAAACGGCAGCTGCGCGCCCGGTTCCTCGATGCGGAGCTGTTTGCCGATCCCGCGTGGGACATCCTGCTCGACCTGACGGCTGCGCGGGCAGAGGGGCTGCGCGTGTCGGTTACCTCGCTATGCATCGCCAGCGGCGTGCCGCCGACCACCGCGCTGCGCTGGATCGGCCAGATGACCGAGCAGGGCCTGCTGGTGCGCGAAGAGGACCGGGTCGACCGGCGCCGTGCCTTCGTCGCGCTGAGCGAGACCGCGGTCGATGCGATGGCGCGCTATTTCGAGGCGGTGGGCGACTGCGAGTGCGCCGGAATCTAGCGAGGGCGGGTATCTGGAATTCGGAGGCGATCAGGCGAGCCAGTCGGGCACCCGCTCGGCATCCATGATCGCGCCAGCGTCGATCCGGTCCGCGACGACTGCGAACTCGCCGCCGCTGACCAGCACTTCGGGCACGAAGCCGCGCGAATTGTAGGACGACGCCATCGTCGCGCCGTACGCCCCCGCTGTGCGGAACACCGCCAGATCGCCCGCTTCCAGCGCGGGGCAGTCGCGATCGCGCGCAAAGGTGTCGCCCGTCTCGCAGATCGGCCCGACGATGTTGGCGGTAACCCGCTCGCTCGTCTCGACGACCGCGTCGAAATCGTGCCACGCGCCATACAGCGCAGGCCTCGCCAGATCGTTCATCGCCGCATCGACGATCACGAAGGGCGCGTTCAGCCCTTCCTTCACGCGGATCACACGGGTCAGCAGGACGCCGGCATTGCCCGCGATCACGCGGCCCGGCTCGAACGCCAGCTGCACATCCCATCCTGCAGTCACGCACGCGACCATCGCGCCGTATTCGGCAGGGCTCGGGAAAGTCTCGCCCGCCTTGTATGGTACGCCGAGGCCGCCCCCCAGGTCGACGCGGGCGATCGTGTAGCCACTCGCGCGCAACTCCGTCAGCAGCGTGCCGATCCGCTCGAACGCTGCCTCCAGCGGCGCGAGGTCGGACAGCTGGCTGCCGATATGGATCGCCAGTCCGTCCAGCTGCAACCCGTCGCGCGCGGCGAGGTCTGCGAAGGCCTGCTTTGCATGGTGCAGCGGCACGCCGAACTTGTTGTCCGCCTTGCCCGTGCTGATCTTCTCGTGCGTGCCCGCATCGACATCGGGATTGATCCGCAGCGCGGCGCGCGCGCGTTCGCCGCGTGCCGCAGCAATCGCAGCCAGTTCGATGCCTTCTTCGCGCGATTCGATGTTGAACTGTGTGATCCCGGTATCGAGCCCCAGCTCCAGCTCGGCGCGGGTCTTGTCGACGCCGGAGAACACGATCTTCTCGGGCGAAATGCCCGCCGCCAGCGCACGGCGCAGCTCACCGCCGGAAACGACGTCCGCACCGAAGCCCTCGCGCTGCAAAACCCGCAGCACGGCAAGGTTGGGATTGGCCTTCACCGCAAAAACGATCAGCGGATCGTCGAGCGCTGAGAGCCCTTCGCGAAACACGCGGGCATGCCGCTGCAAGGTGGCCTGCGAATAGACGTAGACCGGAGTGCCGACCGCGTCGGCAATCGCGGGCAGCGATACGTCTTCGGCATGAAGCACGCCGTCGATGCGCTCGAAATGATCCATCGCTGCCGGGCCTTATTCGGGGGGCAGGTCGAACGGATCGTCTTCGCGCTCCTCGGACTGCGTACGCAGTTCGGTATCGCGTTCGAGGACCACGATCCCGCCGGGCGTCAGCAATTCGTCGGCAGTCGGCCGCGTCGCGCTGCCATAGGGCGCGGTGGGCAGGCTCTGGCCCGGAGGCGGAGTGAGCCCGGCACGCTGGCCGCATGCGGCAAGCGCGAGTGGCAGAACGCAGAGGAGGGGAAGCAGGCGGGTGCGCATGGTATCTCGCATCAGGTGTCCAGGCCCAGCGCCTTACGCGCGGCCTTCACTTGCTTGCGTACCTGATCGGGCGCGGTTCCGCCATAGCTCTGCCGCGACGCGACCGATCCTTCGAGCGAGAGGTGCAAGAGCGCTTCGGGAGTGACGCGTGCGTCGATCGCCGCAAGGTCGTCCGCCGTCAGCTCGGCGAGAGCGCAGCCTTTGGCATCGGCGCGCGCCACCGCAGCGCCGGTGATGTGGTGCGCCTCGCGGAACGGAACGCCCGCCTCGCGCACCAGCCAGTCGGCCAGATCGGTCGCGGTCGAATGCCCGCTGCCCGCGAGCGCAAGCATCCGATCGGTGTCGAAGTCGGCGCCCGCGATCATCCCCTCGCACGCCGCGAGCGACAGGGTGAGCAGGCCGTGCGCTTCGAACACCGGCGGTTTGTCGTCCTGCATGTCTTTCGCGTAGGCGAGCGGCAGGCCTTTCATGGTGATCGAAAGCGCGGTCGCCGCACCGATGATGCGCCCCGCATGCCCGCGCACCAGTTCGGCGGCGTCGGGGTTCTTCTTCTGCGGCATGATCGAACTGCCGGTCGAAAGACTGTCGGGCAGGCGCACGAAGCCGAAGGGCTGGCTGGCCCAGATGATGATCTCTTCCGCCAGCCGCGACAAGTGGATGCTGACGAGGCTTGCCGCGTGGAGATAATCCATCGCGAAATCGCGGTCCGATACCGTATCGAGGCTGTTGGCGGTCGGGCGCGCAAAGCCGAGCGCCTTGGCGGTCGCCTCCCGATCCAGATCGAACCCGGTGCCCGCCAGCGCGGCGGCCCCCAGCGGGCATTCGTCGAGCCGCTCCGCCGCCGCCGCAAACCGCATCCGGTCGCGCCGCAGCATCTCGTAATAGGCCATCAGGTGGTGGCCGAGCGTCACGGGCTGCGCGGTCTGCAAGTGGGTGAAACCGGGCATGATGTCGCCCGCATGCTGTTCGGCGCGTGTGACGAGAGCGGCCTGCACGGCGGCAAGCCCGGCGTCGACCTGTTCGATGGCTTCGCGCACCCACAGCTTGAAATCGGTCGCCACCTGATCGTTGCGGCTGCGCGCGGTGTGCAGCCTGCCCGCGACCGGGCCGATCAGCTGGGTCAGCCGCGATTCCACGGTCATGTGGATGTCTTCGAGGTCCCAGTCCTCGGGCACCCCGTCGCGTTCGTATTCGGCGGCGATGGCCTGCAGCCCGTCGTCGATGGCTTTCGCGTCCTCTGCCGTCAGGATGCCCTGCGCGGCCAGCATCGCCGCGTGGGCGCGCGACCCGGCGATGTCCTGCCGCCAGAGCGCCTTGTCGAACGGGATCGAGGCGTTGATTTCGCGCATGATCGCGCTAGGCCCGTCTGCGAAGCGGCCGCCCCACATGGCGTTGCTGCCCTGCGCCGTGGAGTTGTCCGTGTTCCGATCAGCCATTTTGCCCGCGCTCGCCCTCGCTGTGATGTTGAGCGGGTGCGATAGGAGTGGGGACGAGTCCCCGCAAGAGACCAAGGCAGAAGCGAGCGAGGCTGCCAAGCCCGGCGAGATCGACCGGAGCCATGCGGGCGACCTGATGCCCGCGGCCAACCTCACGGACCCGGAAGGCACGGTGCTCAATCTGGGCGCGTTGCAGGGGAGGCCGGTGCTGATGAACCTGTGGGCAACCTGGTGCGCGCCGTGCGTGAAGGAAATGCCGCAGCTCGACCAGATGGCGGCGGACTACGGCGAAGAATTGAACGTCGTGACCGTCAGCCAGGATATGGGCGATCCGGCCCAGATTACCGCGTTCTTCAAGAAAAACGACATCAACAGCCTGCCGCCGTGGATCGACCCGCAGCTCTCGCTCGGCGAAGCGGTTGGGGCTTCCACGCTGCCCATTACTGTGATGTACGATCGCACCGGGCAGGAAATCTGGCGCGTCACCGGCGAACTGGACTGGTCGAGCGAGAAAGCGCGTAACGCGGTTCAGGAAGTGGTCGACATGCTCTGACGAGGGCGGTGGCGGATTATTTTCCGGGGGGAGAGAGACTGTGAAACAGATCAGTGCCGGGTGGCTGACCGCCTTGCGGGCCTTTGCAATCGGAGTTGCGGCACTAGCCGGGCTGGTCAGCTTTCCAGCCGCAGCGCAGAAGATCGAGGGTCTCGCGCTCACCCCGCCGATGGGCTGGAACAGCTGGAACCACTACGGCTGCGACATCGACGAGACGCTGATCCGGCAGACGGCGGATGCGATCGTCTCTTCTGGCCTGCGCGATGCGGGTTACACCTACGTGAACGTGGACGACTGCTGGCATGGCGAGCGCGATGCTGCTGGAAATATCCAGCCCGATCCCGAGCGCTTTCCCTCGGGGATGAAGGCTCTGGGCAATTACCTGCACGCGCGCGGGCTCAAGTTCGGGATCTACAGCGACGCAGGGATGCAGACCTGCGCGGGGCGTCCGGGCAGCCAGGGGCACGAGTATCAGGACGCGCGCCGCTACGCCGAATGGGGTGTCGACTACATCAAGTACGACTGGTGCAACACGGGCGAAGGTGTCGAGCAGCGCAACCCGCGCGAGGCCTATCGCACGATGAGCAATGCGATCGCCGCCTCGGGCCGGGCGATGGTGCTGTCGGTATGCGAGTGGGGCGATCACGATCCGTGGCTGTGGGCCGGCCAGTACGGCCACCTGTGGCGCACCACGGGCGACATCATCAATTGCTGGGATTGCACGGTCAGCCACGGCTCATGGAGCAGTTCCGGCGTCCTGCCGATCCTCGACCAGCAGGCCAAGCTGCGCAGATATGGTGGGCCGGACGGGTGGAACGACCCCGACATGATGGAGGTCGGCAACCTGCCCAAGCTGGCGGAAAACCGATCGCACTTCGCGATGTGGGCGATGCTCGCCGCGCCGCTGATTATCGGCACGGATGTGCCGGGAATGAAGCCCGAGATTACGGCGATCCTGACCAACCCGCGGCTCATCGCGATCAATCAGGATGAGGCCGGCCAAGGCGCGATGAAGTGGATTGCGACGCCGGATTGGGAAGTCTGGGCGAAGCCGCTCGCCGATGGCGGTTGGGCGATTGCGATACTCAATCGCAGCGGCGAGACGCAGCGCGTGACCCTCGATTGGGGCGCCGTTGAATTGAAAGACGATACGTTCGGTCGCCAGACCGATTTTGCGCAGATGCACTATACGCTCACCGACGCTTGGACCGGCTCGGCGCAAAGCGATACGCGCACACCGCTCACTCGCGACGTGGCGCCGCACGATACGGCGGTGTTCCGCCTGCGTCCGATGATATTGTAAATGCGCGTCAGCTCGATCCGAGCAGAGCTCCGTAGTCGGACAGGCCCAGTCCGAGCGGGCCGAGCGGATTGCCGACTAGCCCGGCGACGAGGCGTGCCTGAATCGACGGACCCGGCGTCACCCGGCCCAGTGGAGCCAGCAGGAAATCGCGCAGCAGCGCGTGCCGCTTCCTGTCCGACTGGTAGAGCGGTGTCGCGGCCCATGTCAGCGCCTGGTAGAGCTTCACATGGCGACTGCGCAGCCGCGCAGCATGCACAAGCCTCTGGGCCAATTCTCCGTCGCTCGCCAGCCCGCGCGCCAGCGCAAAGGCGTCGAGCAGCGCCATGTTCGCGCCCTGGCCCAGCTGCGGGCTGGCCGAGTGCCACGCATCGCCGATATGGATCAGCCGCTCGCCCACCGGCTCGGGCACACGGCGATGGGCGTAGCGCGCAAAGGTGAGCTGTTCGGGGTCCGCAATCTGGTCGAGCAGGCCATCGCAATCGGGCCACAGCGCGCACACCTGCGCCTTCCACGCCGCGAGTCCTGCGTTGCGCCAGCGGTCGTGGTCCGATGCTTTCAGCGACCAGAAGAAGGATAGCTCCCTGCGCGCACCGTCGACCCGCGTTCCGGTCGGCAGCACGCCCGCCATCTGCGAGGCGTGGGTATAGCGCTGTTCGAGCAGGCCGGCGTCGAACGGCGCGCCCTCCGGCCAGTCGAGCGTCGCCCACAAAGCGCCGAAGGCCAGCCATTCGCCGCAGCGCGGGGCGAGCGGGCTGGAAGTGCCGAGCGCATCGACCACCAGATCGAAGCGCGGCGTGGTGCGTCCGTCGTCGCAGGTCAGCGTCCTGCCGCCGGCGTCGAGATTGGTCGCAGCAATGGGGAAGCCCGTCTCGATGGCGATCCCCTCGGCCATCGCCGAGCGATAGAGGATCGCGAACAGGCTGCCCCGATGGATGCCGATCCCGCAGGCACCCGGCACGCCAAGGTCGGCATAGCGCGCATCGAGCGCGACATCGCCCTGATGGTTGAGCCCGTGCAGCGCGCGGATCGGCGCGCCGTGGGCGAATATCTCCGCGACCAGACCCAGCGCATCGAGCACGGCGAGCCCGCTCGGCTGGATCATCAGGCCCGACCCGATGGGGCGCGGTTCCTCGAACCGTTCGAACAGGGTGACGCGGTGGCCCTGCCGGTGGAGCAGCAGCGCGGCGGCCAGCCCCGCCGGACCGCATCCGGCAATCGCGATGTCGAACCGGGTCATCGCCGCAGCAATGCCGCGTCGGCGCGGCGGCGACAAGCGATGAAAAGGGAAATGGTGGGCGATGACAGGCTCGAACTGCCGACATCTTCGGTGTAAACGAAGCGCTCTACCAACTGAGCTAATCGCCCGATCCAGATCGGAAGGGCCGCTATCTAGCGTGCAAAGTTTCAAAATCAATTGAAAGGATGCACTCAGGCGTTAGGGCGGCGGGCCATGACGCTCCCTCGTATCCTCGTTCTCGCCACCGGAGGCACCATTGCCGGGGAGGCTGGCGATGCCATGCGGCACGATTACCGGCCCGGGCAGGTGGGGATCGAGCACTATCTGAACGAGGCCGCGGGGCTGGGCGTTGCGGCGCAGTTCACCGGACGGCAGATCGCGAATATCGGGTCGGAGGACATCGACGCCTCGATCTGGTCGCGCCTCCACGCGGAAATCGACAGCGCGATGCGCGACGATTCGGTCGACGCGGTAATCGTCACCCACGGAACCGACACGGCGGAGGAAACCGCCTTCCTGCTCGACCTGACGCTGCCTAGCACCAAGCCGGTGGTGCTGGTCGGCGCGATGCGCCCGACCGACGCGGTCGGCTATGACGGGATGCGCAATTTCGCCAATGCAGTGCGCGTTGCGGGCGACGGGAACGCCGCCGGGCGCGGGGTGCTGGTGGTGATGGGCGACCGGGTCCACTCGGCGCGCGACGTGCGCAAGGCGCAGACCCGCGCGACCGAGGCGTTTCGTGGCTTCCCGAGGGAATCGGTCGCGATCGTCACGCCCTCCCGGCTCGACTGGTTCGGTGCGCCGTGGCGGGTGGACGACAGCGCCCTGCTGAAATTCCTGCCCCTGCCCGAAGTGCCGATCCTGGCGATCTACGCCGGGATGAGCGCGGCGGAGGCATCGCGCCAGCTCGCGCATAATCCGCCGGGGATTGCCGTCTCCGGCGTGGGCGAGGGCAACATGCCCGATCCCGTGCGGCAGGTGCTGCTGGAGCATGCGCGTCGCGGCGCGCTGGTGGTGCGCGCCAGCCGCACCGACGAAGGGCTGGTGGATCGTCTGCCGAGCGACGACCCGGACGGTTTCGTCGCGGCCCGCGCGCTCGGCGTGCCCAAGGCGCGACTGCTCACCGCGCTGCTGATCGCCAACGGGATTACCGACCCGGCAGAGGCGCAGCGCTACTTCGACGAGCGGTAAGCTTGGCCCCCTCCCTTGGGGGAGGGGGTTGGGGGTGGGGGCTCTACGCCATCGGCGTGGCACACCCCCACCCAGTCTCCCCCTCAAGGGGGAGGAGTGTGAGGTGGATCACCCGTGCGGGGTGACCAGATACTTCTCGCCGGTGCGCATCTGGCGATATTGCAGCACGGCGTCCCTCTCCAGCATTCCTTCCAGCGTCACCGTCTTCGCGTAATCGCTCTTGAAGGTGGTGGTCAGGTTGTCGAGCACGCGCTTGCGCATCTTCATCACGGTTTCCATGCCGGCATTCTGCAGGAACGGCGTAAGCAGCCAGCCCGACAGCGTCCAGCCGAAGCCGTAGGCGGGGGTCAGCACGGTCGGCCCGAGATCGAGGCGACCATAGATGTACATCTTCTTCTGCTGGTTCGATCCGTAGCGGCTGTATTCGCTCATCTTGCGAACCGCGACCTGCTCCATCGCCTTGAAGCAATGGTCGACCATCTGGCCGCCGCCGATGGGATCAAAGCCGAAGAACGCATCGGTCGCGTCGATCGCCTTGCGCAGCTGGTCCATGAAATCGTCGTCCGACGAATTCACGATATGCTTCGCGCCCATCTTCTGCAGGATATCGGCCTGTTCCTGACGGCGCACGATGTTGACCAGTGGCATGTCGTCTTCCTGGCAGATGCGCACCAGCATCTGGCCGAGGTTGGAGGCTGCGGCGGTGTGCACGATGCCCTTCGCGCCTTCCATCTTGGCGGTTTCGACAAAGCCGAGCGCGGTCATCGGGTTGACGAAGGCAGACGCGCCGTCCTTCGAGGAAACGTCGCCCAGCGGCAGACACATGCTGGCATCGGCGATGGCGTATTCGGCGTAGGCGGTGCCGGGGACGCAGGCGACCCGCTTGCCCATCAGCCCCTTGGCCATGTCCCCATCGCCCGTCGCGATCACTTCGCCCGCACCTTCGTTACCGACCGGCAGGCGCTGACCGTGACGGCCCTTGGCGCCCGAATTGAACGGCTCGGGCATCTTGGCGACGATCTTGCCGTCCGAATAGTCCGCGTTTTCGAGGTCTGCCGGGCCGAGCAGTAGGGCAAGGTCGCTCGGGTTGATGGGCGCGGCCTCCATCCTGACCAGCACCTGGTTGCCCTTGGGCTCGGGAAATTCGCTGGTCGCCAGCTCGACGGTCAGCGTGCCGTCGCTTTCGAGCGTGGTGAAAATCTGCTTGCCGGTGGTGGTCATTCCTCGTCCCTTTCGTTGCGATCAGAAACTTATGTCGTCGCGACCTAGGCGGCCCTCCCGCGACTTACAACTGCCGAACACCCACCCCAAACCCCTCCCTCAAGGGAGGGGCAGCGAGACTTCGAGCGTAGCGAGATAGTCGCAGCGGGGTGGGTTTACGGCGTTTCCGGATAGATCGCTTCGACGAAATAGAGCCCGTGCGACGGTGCGTTGAGGCCCAGTTCCTGCCGGTCCTTCGCTTCCAGAACCTGCGCGATGCGGCTCTCTTTCCAGCGGCCCATGCCGACCAGAGCGAGGCAGCCGACCATCGAGCGGACCTGATGATGAAGGAAGCTACGCGCGGCGACCTCGATCCGAATTTCATCACCGTGCCGTCTCACATCCAGCCGGTCGAGCGTCTTGACCGGACTCGCCGCCTGGCAGTGGACCGAGCGGAAGGTGGTGAAATCGTGAGGGCCGACCAGGCTCTGCGCCGCGCGGTGCATCGCCTCGGCATCGCAGTCGGGCGAGAGCAGCCAGGCGCGGTCTTTCCCCAGCGTCAGCGGAGCGCGGCGATTGACGATGCGGTAGAGGTAGCGGCGACCGATGCAGCTGAAGCGCGCGTGCCATTCTTCCGGCACGACCTCGCATTTCGTCACCGCAATCGGGGCAGGGCGCAGATGCGCGTTGATCGCCTCGCCCATGCGGAACGGCGTCAGCTTGCTCTCGACATCGAAGTGGCTGCGCATGGCGATGGCGTGGACGCCGGTATCGGTGCGGCCTGCGCTGTGCAGCGTCACCTCCTGCCCGGTAACGCCCTTCGCCGCCTCCTCCACCGCCTGCTGCACGCTCGGCCCGTCCTTCTGGCGTTGCAGGCCGAAGAAGGGGGTGCCGTCGAATTCGAGCGTCAGGGCGTAGCGCGTCAGGGCCATCCCGCCCTGCTAGGGCAGGCAGCCGCTGAGGCAAGCCGTCAGTTGATCTTGAGCCCTTCGGGCAGCGGTTCGCGCACGCATTTCGCGCCCGTTGCGAAGGATACCGACCGTTCCTCCTCGCCGGGCCTTGTTTCCCACGCCGCTATATCCATCGAAGTCAGGTCCACCCGATAGCGCGAGTCGACGCCCTTGGGGCTGGTGTAGGTCATGGCGATCGCGCCATCCTCGATCCCGAGCGAACATCCTTCCTGCCCGGGCGCACACAGGTCGAAGGCCTGGTTGTTGAAATCGGAATAGCGCTTCACCTGCCCATCGGTCAGGATGAAGGATTGCGTGACGGTGATCCCGGCGACGCCATCGTAATCGGGCATCGCGCAGGTGATCAGGCCGTCTTCCACGTCGGCTGCGGCGGTCGTCTCGCTTTGCGCCGCGCCTCCGCAGGCGGCGAGCGCTGCGCCCGTCGCCAGGATTGCTGCCAGTCCCCGTTTCATGCCGCTTCCCCCCGAATGCTGGATCTATGTGGGGAGTTTCGCGCCGGGCCGGGGGAAGTCAATCGCCCGGCGCAAGCCTAACGGGCATTGTCACGAACCCAGCTGTGCGCCTTTGCCGATGGCACGCCCGCGCTGGAAATCGGCCGTGTCCATCGCCGGCTTGCCCGCCCGTTGCACGCGGGTGAGGCGCAGCGCGCCGCTGCCGCAAGCCACGGTCAGAGCATCGTCGAGCACGGTGCCCGGCGCGCCCGAACCCTCGGCGATCTCTGCCGCAAGAACCTTCACGCGTTCCATCCCCTCGGCGCCCTCATGCTCGAAGAAAGCGCCTGGCCACGGGGCGAAGGCGCGCACCTGCCGCTCCACCTGCTCAGCCTCCTGAGACCAGTCGAGCCGCGCCTCCGCCTTGTCGATCTTGGGCGCGTGTGTTGCCTCCGCATCGTCCTGCGCGACCGGGATATGCTTGGAGAGTTCGCGCAATGTGCCGACCATCAGCTGCGCGCCCTTGTCGGCCAGCTCGTCGGTCAACTCGCCTGCGGTCTTGCGGTCGATCGGGGTGCGGATCGTCGCCAGCATCGGCCCGGTATCGAGCCCGGCCTCCATCTGCATGATCGTGACGCCGGTGCCGGTATCGCCCGCAAGAATCGCGCGCTGGATCGGTGCAGCACCGCGCCAGCGGGGAAGGATGCTGGCGTGGACATTGAGGCAGCCGTGCGTCGGCGCATCGAGCACCGCCTGCGGCAGGATCAGGCCATAGGCGGCGACCACGCCGACATCGGCCTCCAGCGCGGCGAAGGCGTCTTTCTCCTCCTGCGATTTGAGCGAGGCGGGATGGCGTACCTCGATCCCGAGTCGTTCGGCCGCCTGATGCACGGGCGTCGGCTGGAGCTTCTTGCCTCGGCCCGAGCGGCGCGGCGGCTGGGTATACACGCACACCACCTCATGCGCGGCGTGAACCAGCGCCTCCAGCGTCGGCACCGCGAAATCGGGCGTTCCCATAAAGACGATGCGCAAATCGATGACCCTTGAATTTTGAACCGTTCGGCCCCGGACCCGCTCCGGGGTTGTCGAAGCCCTGCCTTTTCTCCATCGCTGCCCTTAGAAAGAAGTGCAGCCCTTCGACAAGCTCAGGGCGAACGGAGAAGGAAAGGTTCGCTTTGGCCTCAGCCGAAATCGAAGCATTGAGTTCCGCGCTCGCCCGCCTGCCCGGGCTCGGCCCGCGTTCGGCGCGGCGTGCGGTGCTGCACCTGGTCAAGAAGCGCGAAACCGCGCTGCCCGCGCTGCTCGACGCGCTGCTGGCGGTGCAGGACACGCTGGTCGAGTGCCGCATCTGCGGCAATGTCGACACGTGCGACCCCTGCGGCATCTGCTCCGACCCGAAGCGTGACACGAAGTCGATCTGCGTGGTCGAGGATGTGGCGGACCTGTGGGCGCTCGACCGGGCCAAACTGTTCTCGGGTACGTACCACGTTCTCGGAGGGCGGCTCTCCGCGCTCGACGGCGTGCGGCCCGAAGATCTCGCAATCCCCAGCCTGCTCGCGCGGGTCGAAGCGGGCGTCGACGAGGTCGTGCTGGCGATGAACGCCACGCTCGAAGGGCAGACCACCGCGCACTACCTCGCCGAGCGGCTGGAGGATTTCCCCGTCCGCATCACCCAGCTGGCCCACGGCCTGCCGGTGGGCGGCGAGCTGGACTATCTCGACGAGGGGACATTGGCGCAGGCATTGCGGGCGCGGAGGCCGATGGGATGAGGCTGAAAGGCGCGTTCTGGCGGTTTGCTCACCAACGATACCAAACACGCAAGCCGAGATGGCAGTGGGAGTTGATAGCCTTCTTCTGGGCGGGATTTTTCGGCCTTACCTACGTAGTTGGATTGGTTGCTGATTTTCGCGGCACCGTCGAAATCCTCCCCGGAGCGATTCTGTTCGTCGTGACGCCAGCGCTTCTCGGATGGCTACACCGGCTGATCAGGATAGAACAAAACAAGGGCAATGATGCGCTGTACCGCAAGCGAATCTCGTCCAAGTGAAGCGGCAAGGCCAGAGAAGTTGTAATCGACTGAGCCCGGCCCTAAATCCCGCCCATGGCTATCCGCGAAATCCTTGAAGTGCCGGACCCCCGGCTGAAAACCGTGTCCGAACCCGTCAATGCAGACGAGTTCAACGACGATCTGCGCGTGCTGATCGATGACATGTTCGAAACGATGTACGCCGCGCACGGCATCGGGCTCGCCGCGATCCAAGTGGGTGTGCCCAAGCGCATTCTCGTGATCGATCTGCAGCCCGAAGACCCCGACGCGGAGCCGATCGAGTGCGATCATGACGGTCACAAGCACACGCACCCGGCGACAAAGAAAGAGCCTCGGGTGTTCATCAACCCCGAAATCCTCGACCCGGCGGAAGAGCTTTCGACCTATCAGGAAGGCTGCCTCTCGGTCCCCGACATCTATGCCGACGTCGATCGCCCGGCGACATGTACGGTCCGCTGGCAGGACCTCGACGGGAACGAGCATACCGAGGCGCTGGAAGGCATGATGGCGACGTGCATCCAGCACGAGATGGACCACCTCGAAGGCGTACTGTTCATCGACCACCTGAGCCGCCTCAAGAAACAGATGGCGCTCAAGAAGCTGAAAAAGCTGCGGCTGGCGGCTTAACCGCCACCCCAAGTTAAACGTCGCCCCGGATCCATACCGGGGCGACGGGTTCTTTTGGTCGGGCTTACGCCGCTTCGACCATGCCCTGAAGCGCCTTCACGCAGTCTTCCATGCACTCGCGGCACATCTTTTCGCAGCGCTTGCAGTGCGGGTTGTCGTGCTTCGCGCATTCTTCCGCGCACACCTTGCAGGCGAGGATGCAGGCTTCGAGCAGCGACTTGATCACTGCCGTGTTGCCATGCGTACGCCGCGCCGCGACCGTGCTCACCGCCTGACAGATATCTGCGCAGTCCGAGCATTTGCGGATGCATTCGGACATGTCGCCTTCTTCGGCATTGCACGCATCGACGCACGAATTGCAGATCGCCGCGCAATACATCGCGTGCTTCACCGCCTCGGCCAGCTGCTCGTTGTAGTCGGCCCCCACGGACGGGTGCTCGCTGATCATTTCCTTGATGGACATGCATTTCTCTCCTTGTCTGTAGAGGGAGCGGAACGCGTGGGGGATAGTTCCCGCGGCGGCTTGGCGCACTGCGCCGTTCCAGCTATGTTCCGGCGATGGAATATGCGATTCTCGGCATCGTCGCGCTGGTCATCGGCCTTGGTATCGGTTGGTTTGTCGGCTCCCGCCCGGCGGCGGAGTGGAGGGCGCGCCATGCGGAGCGCGATGCGGAGGCGAAGGAGCTTTCCGAGAGGCTTTCACGCATGGCGCCCGAGCTGGCGGCCATGAGTGAGCGCGCGGCGCGCGCCGATGCGCTGGCGGAATCTCTCGACCGGGCGCGCGACGAATTGTCGACGCTGAAGGCGGAGCGTGCGGGGTTCGAGGAGCAGAAGAAACTGCTCGAGGAAAGCCGCGACCGCCTTCTCAAGGAATTCGAGAACACCGGGGCGAAAGTGCTTGGCGCAGCTCAGGAAAAATTCCTCGAACGCGCGAACGAGCGGTTCGGACATTCGGAGAAAACTTCCGAGGAAAAGATCCGCGAACTGCTCGCGCCGGTGGGCGAGCGGCTGAAGAAGTACGAGGATCAGGTCGCCGCGCTGGAGGAAAAGCGCGGCGATGCCTTCTCGCGCCTGTACCAGCAGATCGCGGACATGCAGCGCGGGCAGGAAGAGGTCCGGCGCGAGGCGCAGCGGCTGGGCAATTCGCTGACCAATGCTCCCAAGGCGCGCGGCCGCTGGGGCGAGCGGGCGTTGCAGAACGTGCTCGAGCAGTGCGGGCTGGCCGAACACACCGATTTCCACCTCGAACATTCGCTCGATACCGACGAGGGTCGGCTGCGCCCCGATGCGATCGTCAACGTGCCCGGTCAGAAGAAGCTGGTGATCGATGCCAAGGTCTCGCTCAACGCCTATCAGGCGGCGTTCGAGGCGGAGGACGAGGGGGAGCGCAAGCGCCACCTCGACCTGCACGCCAAGTCGATGCGCGGCCATGTGCAGACGCTTGGGTCGAAGGGCTACCAGAGCCAGTTCGACGATGCGCCCGACTATGTGGTGATGTTCGTGCCCGGCGAGCATTTCGTTGCCGCCGCGCTCGAAGCCGATCCAGAGCTGTGGGATTTTGCATTCCGCAACAAGGTGTTGCTTGCGACACCTACCAATCTGGTCGCGATCGCGCGGACGGTCGCGCAGGTCTGGCGTCAGGACACCATCGCGCGCGAAGCGGTCGAGATCGGTAAGGCGGGCGCGGAACTCTACGACCGGCTCGCCATTGCCGCCGAGCATATGAAACGCGTCGGCGGCGGGCTGGAAACGGCGGTATCGAATTACAACAAGTTCGTCGGTTCGTTCGAGCGCAACGTGCTTTCCGCCGGGCGGCGGCTGGCCGACAAAGGGATCGAGATCGGTAAGCGCGAGATCGAGGAAGTGCCGCTGGTCGAAGGCGCGCCGCGCTACACGAACGAGGATGCGGCTGCTATCGAGGATGCACGCGACGCGGCGGAGTAGCTGCGCGACCTGAGAGGAGAATGCGATGCGGTTGACTGGGTCGGCTTTGTGTGCGGCGCTTGCGCTCGCAGCGTGCAGCCAGGCGGAGGAGCCCGCCGATCCTGCCGCTTCTGAAAGTCCATCTTCGACGACTCCGGCAGACGAACCATCGGATGCCACCCCTGCAACGCAGGCCGCTTCCGGCCCGCTCGCTCCGCGCGACGAATGCACCTCTGTCGAAGGGCTGGGCGAACTCCAGACCAAGCTCAAGAAGGCGGTCGCGGCGCGCGATGCCGATGCGCTGATGGCGCTCGTCGACAAGAATGTTCAGCTCGATTTCGGCGGCGGGTCGGGGCAGGCCGAACTGCACAAGCGGCTGACCTCGCCCGATTACCTGCTGTGGGATGAGATCGAGCAGGCGCTGGCGCTGGGCTGCGGTTTCGACAAGTCCGCCGATGGCAACAACTACGCCACCTGGCCGTGGTACTTCTCGAAAGACGTGATCCCGCTCGACCCGTTCGAGGCGATGATCGTGACCGGCGGCAACGTGCCGCTGCGCGACGGCGCGTCGGCCACGGCAAAGCAGATCGGCACGGTCTCGTGGGACTACGTCCAGCTCAAGGAATATTCCGAAGACCCGTACCTGCCGGTTGTCACGAGCGACGGGAAGGCGGGGTTCATGGAGGCCAAGAAACTGCGCAGCCTGGTCGATTACCGGATCATGGCGGACAAGATCGACGGGAAGTGGAAGGTCACCACGATCATCGCGGGCGACTGAGCTGCTGCCCGCGGCGCTGGATCGAAGGGCGCCTATTCCTTCGAGGTCACCCCGGACTTGATCCGGGGTGGTGCTTCTTCAAGCGTTGCGTCGGAAGAAGCGGGATCCCGGGTCGAGCCCGGGATGACGAGGGTGGGGAAGTTGCGCCGTTTTCCTACACCTTCAGCATCGGATACACAGCGATCGGTCTTTCCAATCGTCGGCACTTTTCGAGCGCCAAAAACGCGCATCTGTCACCCTGTCGCGATCCGTGCGCGGCAGGGCCTTGTTTCTATTAAGGAATATTTCGGCACTACCCGGGTGACACCTGGGTGACACGTGTCACCCTGTCACTCCGCTATCCTTCCAGGCTGGCGAGCACCTCGTAGGCGAGCACCGCAGCGGCCACCGCCGCGTTGAGGCTGTCCGCCCGGCCGCGCATCGGCATGGTGACGCGCAGGTCGCATGCCGCCTCGTACTCTGCCGGCAGCCCCTGCGATTCGTTGCCGACCATCACGAAGCACGGGGCTTCGTAGGGCGCGCCGCGATAGGGCACCGCCTCGCGCAAGCTTGCCGCGACCAGCTGGCCGGAACCACCGCGCAGCCACGGCAGGAAATCCTCCCATCGCGCGCGCACCAGCTTCTGCGTAAAGATCGCACCCATGCTGGCGCGCACCGCCTCGACGCCGAAGGGATCGGCGCAATCATCGATCAGGATCAGCCCGCCTGCGCCCACCGCATCGCCCGTGCGCAGCATCGTGCCGAGGTTGCCCGGATCGCGCAGCGCCTGCGCAACCAGCCAGATCGGCGCGGTCTCGCGCTCGATCGTGCCGAGCGAGGTATCCCACTCGGCAAATGCGCCCGCGACCGCCTGCGGATTGTCCTTTCCGGTGATCTTGGAAAGGATGTCGGGTGTGGTTTCGATCACGTCGCCACCCGCCGCCTCCACCGCGCGTTCGAGCGCGTCGATCAGCGGGTGGCGATCGCGCTTGCTGGCCATCACCAGCACTTCGGGTACGCGGCCCGATTCGCGCGCATCGGTCAGCAGGCGCAGCCCTTCGGCAAGGAAACGCCGTTCGCGCTGGCGGTGCTTCTTGTCCCGCAGCGAGCGCAGCGCCTTGATCGTCGGGTTCGAAAAACTGGTGATTTCGCGGCGCGGCATCGGAAATTACGGAGCGGGCGGGGCGCCTACTCCTCGCCGAACCCGGTTTCGACCAGCTCGGCGATTTCGGCCAGCGCGGCGGGCGCATCCTCGCCGTCGACGATCAGCATGATCTCGTCGCCGCGCGCCGCGCCGAGCATCATAAGGTCGAGGATCGACCGCCCGTCGACCTCGCGATCGCCCTTGGCCACGCGGATGTCGGTCGCCTCAGGCCAGCGGCTCGCGACCTCGACCAGCTTGGCACTGGCGCGCGCGTGCAGGCCGCGTTCGTTGACGATGGTGATGGTCTTGCGGTTGCCTTCGCTCACTTATCCGCCCCTTTTATCTCTTCGCTGGGCCGGGCGAGAAATTCGGAGGCGATGGTGATGTAGTTGCGGCCGGCATCGCGGGCGGCGCGCACCGCGTCCGCCACGTCCATCTCGGTCCGTGCCCGGGCGAGGCGGATCAGCATTGGCAGGTTGATCCCCGCGATCACTTCCACCTTGCCTTCCTCGAGCAGCGAGATCGCGAGATTGGACGGTGTGCCGCCGAACAGGTCGGTCAGGATGATGACACCCTGTCCCTGATCGACCTCGGCGATCTTTTCGCTAATTTCCTCGCGGCGGCCCTGTGCATCGTCCTGCGGACCGATGCAGACCGACTCTATCGCCGCTTGCGGACCGACCACATGCTCCATCGCGGATACGAATTCCTGCGCCAGCTGTCCGTGGGTCACCAGAATGAGACCAATCATGGTGCACGTGTCTATAAGCAAGAACGGCCAGCACAAGGGGGGTTCGTGCGATCAGGCCGTTTGCAGCTCCACTGCGTCGGCCGCGCGGCTCGCCAGATTGCGGTGGGTGGTGGTCGGCTTGAAGCCGTTCTCGCGCAGCGCGTGGGCAATTCTTTCAGCAGTATACACCGATCTGTGGCGCCCGCCGGTACAGCCGAAGGCGATATGCACGTAGCTTTTCCCCTGCGCCTGATAGCGCGGCAAAAGGTCGAGCAGCAGATCGCGGATGCGCACGAAATTTTCCTCGAACCCGTCGGTCTGGCCAAGGAACTCGGCGACCGGCTCGTCGAGCCCGGTCAGTTCGCGCAGATCGTCGTCCCAGTGCGGATTGTCGAGAAAGCGCATGTCGAACACCAGGTCGGCGAGCGGCGGCATCCCGCGGGCAAACCCGAAGCTGCTGACGGTGACGGACAGTTCGCCCGCTTCCTGCGTCTCGAAATTCTGGCGAACGAATTGTTGCAGTTCGTTGGCCGACAGTTCGCTCGTGTCGATCAGCATGTCCGCCCAGCGGCGCAGGGGTTCCAGCACGTCGCGTTCGGCCCGGATGCCGTCCATCGCGGTGCGACCGCGGGCCAGCGGGTGACGGCGGCGGGTTTCGTTATAGCGCCGCTCCAGCTCGGTATTGTTGCAGTCGATAAACTGGGTGATCAGCTCCAGATCGGCGCGATCCGAGAGGCTTTTGGCGATGTCGACGATGGTCGCGGGGTTGAAGCCGCGGGTCCGCGAATCGAACCCGATCGCCAGCGGAGTGCGATCCTGCCCGGCGAGCACTTCGCGCACCAGCGGGCGCAGCAGGCGGATCGGGAAGTTGTCGACCGTCTCCCAGCCGAGGTCTTCCAGCACGCGCAGACTGGTGGTCTTGCCCGCCCCGGACATGCCCGTAACCAGCATGATCTTCTGCCGCTCGCTCATCCGTCTGCGTCCCTTGAATTGCAGTTCCTGTGGCTCACGACGGGGAGCATGCAATGCGCCAGCACGCAAGATCGCAAAAGGTCTTAGCCGGCATTGTCGCTTTCGTTAGCCATAGCGGGAAGGGCGAGCATCAGGCACGCACCTTGCCCACCGTCCGGCCGGTCCTGCGCACGCAGGCTGCCGCCATGCGCTTCGGCAATCGTCCGCGCAATCGCGAGTCCCAGGCCGCTATGGTTGCCGAAGCTCTCCTGCTCCGGCCGGTCGGAATGGAAACGCTCGAACACCTTGTCACGCGCATGCGGCGCAATGCCTGGTCCCTCGTCCATCACCAGCAGGACCTGCGCGCCGTCGTCCTGCGCCAGCTTGAGGTGGATGCTGCCATCGGCGGGAGAAAAAGAGGCGGCATTGTCGAGCAGATTGTCGATCACCCGTTCGAGCCGCTCGGGCACGCCCATGGTCCAGGCGGTGCGGTGGGCATGTTCGAACACCAGTTCGTGCTGGGCGTCGAGGCCGCGATTGCGGCGCCGGTCGATGATATTGCCGACCAGCCCGACCAGTTCGACCGGCTCGAAGGTGGCGCGCGACATTTCCGCATCGATGCGGCTGGCATCGGAAATCTCCGTCACCAGCCGGTCTATCCGGCGCACGTCGTGGGTGGCGATGTCGAGCAGTTGTGCGCGCAGGTCCGGGTCTTCGACGTGACCGAGCGACTCCGTGGCGCTGCGCAGGCTCGCGAGCGGGTTCTTGATCTCGTGCGCGACATCGGCGGCGAAGTGTTCGACCGCGTCGATCCGGTGGCGCAAGGCATCGGTCATGTCGGCGACTGCGCGGGCGAGCATCCCGATCTCGTCGCGCCGTTCTGGCAGGCGGGGCACCTGCACCTCGCGCTCGCGACCGAGCCGCACGCGCTGCGCGGCCTTGGCGAGGGTTTGCAGGGGCGAGACGATCGTCCGCGCGAGGAAGAGCGAGAGCAGGATCGATGCCAACAGCGTGAGGAGCACCCCGGTTCCGAGCGTGGATCGGGCTCGGCGAACAGATTCGGTAATATCGACGGCGTTGCGGGTGGTCAGCAGCGTCAGGCCCTGCAACCCGACCGGCGCCGCCGCGGTGATCACCGGGGTACGGTCGGCCGCCTGGCGCAGTTCGATTTGCGAAATGCCCAGTTCGCGGGCGCGTTGCAGTTCGGGCCACGCGTCGGCCTCGTTCGATTCCGGTTCGATGTAGCGAGGCACCGGCTGCGCGCTGACGACCGTGTCGACGATCTGATCGAGGAAGCGGGCGAAACGCAGTTCGAACGGATCGTCGCTGGGATCGTCGAGGGTGAAGGTCGGTTCGCCCAGCTGGAAACTGTCGGCCACCAGCTTGCCCTGGGCATCGAACAGGCGCAGCCGCATGTCCTGTTCCTTGCCGATCTGGAGCAGCAGGGCATCCTGCCGCTGGCGCGTGGCCCCCGCGAGCGCTTCGGCGGTGATCTGGGCTTCGATGCGGGCCAGCTTGTAGCGCTCGTCGAGCAGCTGCGCGCGATAGGAATCGAGGTAGACGATCCCGCCGCCCAGCAGCAGCAGGGGGAGGATGTTGACCGCGAGGATGCGGGCGGTGAGGGAAAGGCGCGAGAAAACGCCGACACGCTCCAGCGGGAGCGCGATGCGCCGCACGCGGCTGGGCTCAGCCATCGCTGAAGCTGTAGCCCGCACCATAGAGGGTCTCGATCGCGCCGAAACTGGAATCGACCTGCCGGAATTTGCGGCGCATCCGCTTGATATGGCTGTCGACGGTGCGATCGTCGACGAACACGTCGTCCGGATAGGCCGCATCCATCAGCTGGTTGCGGCTCTTGATCACGCCGGGGCGCAGCGCCAGCGCCTCAAGCAGCAGGAATTCGGTAACGGTGAGCGAGACGGGCTTGCCCTCCCACGTCACCTGATGGCGCGCGGGGTCCATCGTCAGGCGACCGCGGCTGAAGCTGTCGCGTGCCTGGCTCTGTTCGCCAGCCGTCTCGCCGGTTTCCGACGAGCCGTCGTCGATTCCGCTGCGCCGCAGGATCGCGCGAATGCGCGCCAACAGAAGGCGCAGCGAAAACGGCTTCGAGATATAATCGTCCGCGCCCATCTCGAACCCGGCTTCCTCGTCGCGCTCGTCATCCTTGCTGGTGAGAAAGATGACAGGCAGGGCAGAGCGCTCGCGCAATCTGGCGAGCAGTTCCAATCCGTCCATGCGCGGCATCTTGATGTCGAATACGGCAAGGTCGGGCGGATTTTCGGACAGCGCCCGCAGTGCGGTCTCCCCGTCGGAATAGACCCGCGTTTCGAACCCTTCCGCCTGCAACGCGATGGAGACCGTGGTGAGGATGTTGCGATCGTCGTCGACCAACGCAATCACACGCCGATCGTCGCGGCGCAGGGGGGAGACGGGTTCGCTTGTCTGGCTGGTCTGATCCATGGTCGTTATGCAGTTCGAATATCTCGTTATCGCGAGGTAGCGTGTGCGGGGTGAACTCACAACGCACAGGAATGCGATGGTGCACGGTTTATGCGGTGCCCGCCGGTTTGACGGACGGCGCGCGCGCTTCTATGCGGCTGCCACACCGAATCATGCATTCGTATGCAAGTCATGCTGGCTGGCACACGCCTACCTGGCAAGACGGATTGAATTTCAGGAGATTGGCCCTCGTGCCCGCACCCTTGCACCACAGCCTTGCCGACCAGGGCATCTCGACCGACGCGACCATTCACGCGAACCTCGATTCAGGCCAGCTGACGAAGGCCGCGCTCGACAATGGCGAGGGGCGCAAGGCCAAGCACGGGCCGCTGGTGGTGGAGACCGGCAAGCACACCGGACGCAGCGCGAAGGACAAGTTCATCGTCCGCGACGCCGAGACCGAGAGCACCGTGTGGTGGGACAACAACGCCTCGATGACGCCCGATCATTTCGCCGCGCTGAAGGAAGATTTCTTCGCCGCGCTGGGTGACAAGGACGCGCTCTACGTCGCCGACCTGTTCGGCGGTTCGCAGGCCGAATATCGCGTCAACGTGCGCGTCATCAACGAACTGGCGTGGCACAACCAGTTCATCCGCACCCTGCTGGTCCGCCCGACCGAGGCGGAGCTGGCCGACTTCGTGCCGGAATACACGATCATCGACCTGCCGAGCTTCAAGGCCGATCCCGAACGCCACGGCTGCCGCAGCGAGACCGTGATCGCGGTCAACCTGTCGGAAAAGCTGATACTGATCGGCGGCACCAAATATGCGGGCGAAATGAAGAAGAGCGTGTTCGGCGTGCTCAACTACCTGCTCCCGCCCAAGGGCGTGATGCCGATGCACTGTTCGGCCAATATCGGCCCCGACGGCAAGACTGCGGTGTTCTTCGGCCTGTCGGGCACCGGCAAGACGACGCTTTCGGCCGATGCCAGCCGCACGCTGATCGGTGACGACGAGCATGGCTGGTCGGACGATGCGGTCTTCAACTTCGAAGGTGGCTGCTACGCCAAGATGATCCGCCTCAACCCCGAGGCGGAGCCCGAGATTTTTGCGACCACGCAGATGGAGGGCACCGTCCTCGAAAACGTGGTGCTGGACGAGAACGGCGAGATCGATCTCGACGACAACAGCCTCGCGGAAAATACCCGCGGCGCCTATCCGCTCAGTTCCATCCCCAACACCAGCGAGAAGAACCTCGGCCCGGTGCCGAGCAACGTGATCATGCTGACCGCCGATGCCTTCGGCGTGCTGCCTCCGATCGCGCGGCTGACGCCCGATCAGGCCATGTACCACTTCCTGTCGGGCTACACCGCCAAGGTCGCGGGCACCGAAATCGGCGTGACCGAGCCCGAAGCGACCTTCAGCACCTGCTTCGGCGCGCCGTTCATGCCGCGCCACCCGTCGGTCTACGGCAACCTTCTCAAGAAGCGGATCGCCGAGGGCGGGGTGCAGTGCTGGCTGGTCAACACCGGCTGGACCGGTGGCAAGTACGGAACGGGCAACCGCATGCCGATCAAGGCCACCCGTGCGCTGCTCAACGCGGCGCTCGATGGTGACCTGGCGAATGTCGAATATCGCAAGGACCCCAATTTCGGGTTCGACGTTCCCGTGTCTGTGCCCGCGCTGGAAGCCGCGGGTATCGATCAGTCGATTCTTGACCCGCGCACGACTTGGGCGGATGGCGCGCAATACGATGCTACGGCGCAGAAGCTGGTGAAACTGTTCGTCGACAATTTCGAGCCGTTCGCGGCGCATGTCGACCAGGGTGTGCGCGACGCCGCGCCGCAGCCCGCACGACAGGACGCCTAGTAGCGCATCGACTTTCCCGGTTGGAGAGGAGGGGCCCCGCACGGTGAAAGCCGGAGCGGGGCCCTAATTGCATTAGGAGCCCTGGCGGACAGCCCCGCGCCGACACCTGTGGGCCTGGTTTTCGCAGGATATCATCGAAAGTTAGCTTGGGTGCGCTCGCTGCCTTTGCGAGGTTTGCCCTCTCGTATCCCAAGGGAAATTCCCGCTGGGGGCACGGCACACTGCAAGGCGAAAGGCACTCCCGCGATGATCCGTTACAGCCTCCGCTTCGTTTCCGACGGGATCCACGAAGAGGAAACCCGCGAGTTCGAGAAGCGCGATGGAGCATTCGTGTTCTGGCTGGCCGAAACGAAGGATGGGCGCGAGATCGACATCAGCGCTGACGCCCGGCCGCTATGCAGGGTCAAACGGTCGCGCGCCAACAAGGATTTCTGGATCATCAGCAGTCCGTCGGACCTCGATGTGCCCTAAATTCGACATCTGTCGGCGCTAGCTCGATTCTTCGAAACCCTTGGTGAAGGAGCGCGTGATGAGCCTGTTCGATTCGATCCTGAAAAGCACGGGCGGCGCGCCCGACGATGTGGTCAACCTGGCGGACAAGCTCGGGATCGATCCAGCAATGGCCGAGAAGGCGATCGCAGCGCTCAGCCAGGCGCATACCAAGCCGGGCGACACGGTCGATCAGGCGGCGGCAAAGACCGGGATCGACACCGGCATTCTCGGCCAGATTGTGGAGCAGATTGGCGGTGAGGGATCGCTCGGCGAATATGCCCGCCAGTTGCAGGAGCATCCGCAGGCGGCCGGCATTCTCAAGATGCTCGACATGGATGGCGACGGCGACGCGATCGACGACATCACCGGCCTGGCGGGCAAGTTCTTCGGCAAGAAATGATCCGCGCGCGCGGGTGCGCTTCATGCTGGCGACAGCCCGTCGGTATCAATGGGGGCAAATGTTCACACGGCTGACCCTGGCGCTGGCATTGTTCGCTGCCCCGGCCACTGCGCTGGCGCAGCAGGCTGTGCCCGGCGAAGCCGCCGCGCCGGTAGCAGACGCGTCTCCGCAGGTCTTCGATGTCGAGCTGGTCGCGCGCTATCCGCACGACCCCGATGCGTTCACGCAAGGTTTGTTGTGGCACGACGGCTATCTTTACGAAACGACCGGTCGTGCCGGCCAATCGCAACTGCGCAAGGTCGATCTCGCCACCGGCGAAGTTCTCGCCGCGACCGACCTGCCGCCCGATCAGTTCGGGGAAGGGCTGGCCCTGTGGGGCGACGAGCTGATCGGCCTGACCTGGCTCAATGGGACGATCCACCGCTGGTCGCTCGACACGCTCGAACCGATCCGCAGCGATCCCTTCGGCTACGAGGGCTGGGGCCTGGCGACGATCGGAGACGACCTCGTCGAATCCGATGGCAGCGCGACGCTGCGCTTTCTCGACCCGCAAACATACGACGTGCGGCGCGAGATCGCGGTGACCTATGCGGGCAAGCCGCTGACCCAGATCAACGAGCTGGAGGCGGTGGACGGCCTTATCTACGCGAATATCTGGCACACCGGCTTCATCGTCGCGATCGACCCGGCGGACGGGGTTGTCCGCCGCGTGATCGACCTGCGCCCCCTCGTGGAAGCGATGCCTGTAGGATCGCACGAGGCGGTGCTCAACGGCATCGCGCACGATCCGCAGACCGGTCGCTGGTTCGTCACCGGCAAGCTGTGGCCCAGCCTGTTCGAGGTGCGCTTCGTTCCGCGCGAAGCGGAGGAGGCGGACAGCGCCTCAGAGACTGCAGGGCGTTAGGCCGCCGCGCCGATGGCCTCCGCGCGGCGCAGCTGGTCGACGTGCGACCAGATGCGGCTGACCACGACCGACCCTTCGCCGACCCCGCTGGCCACGCGCTTGACCGATCCTGCGCGCACATCGCCAACCGCGAAGATGCCCGGCTTGGAAGTTTCATAGGGCGAGTCGCGGTCAACCTCCTCGCCCGTCAGCACGAAGCCCCGCTCGTCCAGTTCGATATGCTCGGCAAGCCAGTCCGTGTTGGGAGCCGCGCCAATCATGATGAACAGCGCGCGCGATTCGATCCGTCGCTGTCCGTCGGGGGTGTCGAGCGTGATGGCATCGAGGTGATCGTCCCCATGCAGCTGCGAAACCGTGGTCTCGTAATGCAGCTGCACCCGCGGATCGGCTTCGAGCCTGCGCGAGAGATAGTCCGACATCGAGGCGGCGAGCGAGGTGCCGCGCACGACGACGTGAACGCACTTGGCCGCGCGAGAGAGGTACATCGCCGCCTGCCCGGCGGAATTGCCGCCGCCGACCACCACGACCTCCGTGTTGCGGCAGAAGCGCGCCTCCATCTCGGTCGCGGCGTAGAAC
Organism: Citromicrobium sp.; assembly: GCA_002729695.1. Taxonomy (GTDB): domain Bacteria; phylum Pseudomonadota; class Alphaproteobacteria; order Sphingomonadales; family Sphingomonadaceae; genus Alteriqipengyuania. Next base: position 212,165 of record PBYQ01000006.1, read on the forward strand.
ACGCCGGCGCCTTCCAGCTCTTCCAGCCTGTCGATGGGGAGGCGGCGATATTGCACGCCGGTCGCGACCAGCACGGCGCGGGCGCACAGCCGCTCGCCATGATCGAGCGTGGCGCAGAAAGTGCCGTCGGGCATCTCCTCCAGTGCCTCGACCCGGCGCGGCATGGCGAAGCGGGTGCCGAATTTCAGCGCCTGGATCTGCCCGCGATAGATCAGGTCCGCTCCGCTGATCCCGGTAGGAAAGCCCATGTAATTCTCAATCCGGCTGCTGGTCCCGGCCTGCCCGCCGATGGCGGTATCCTCTACCACCAACGCGCTCATCCCCTCGGCACCGGCGTATACCGCCGCAGCGACGCCGGATGGCCCCGCGCCGACGATCAGCAGATCGACAGTTTCATCCTCCCCGATCGCCAGATCGAGATTGAGCGCCTGCGCGAGGGCACGCGGGCTCGGGTCGTCGAGCGGGCGATCCTTGCCGAGGATCACCGCCGGCTCGTGATCGACGAGGCTGCACAACCGGCTCGCCTCCGTCTCGCTGCTGTCGAGGTCGTAGCTTTGGAAGGGAATGCGGTTGCGGCTGAGGAAGCGCTCGCATTGCTGGATGCGCGGATCGCGGTCCGCGCCGATCAGCTTGATCCCGCTGTTGTTCTGCTCGAACTGCCGCCGCCTGCGCGCGGCAAACACGGTGATGATGTGATCCGAGAGTTCGGGCACGCGTGCCATCAGCTCGAGCATCACCTCGCGCGGGGCCTCGATCGTGCGGGTAGGCTTCGCGGCGCGCATGCCCAGCATGTTGGTACCGCCGTTGAGAAAAGCGATCTCGCCCATGAACTGCGTCGGGCCGAGCGTGGAGGGCACCATGCGTTCGCCGCTGAACGGATCGACCACCTCGATCTCGCCTTCGATCACATAGACGAAGCGATCCATCGGCGAGCCAAGTTCGGCGACCATCTCGCCTTCGCCATAGCTGCATTCGCGCCCGATTTCGCAAATCGCCGCGACATGCTCATCCGCCAGCGGAACCCGGCGCATGGTTTCAAGATCGTCTCCGAAAGTCTCCATCGCGCCCGGTTCCCGTCATGCGCCGCTATCCGGCGCTGGATATATAGCGTGTGACGGTCTTTTCCACGACGTCCAGCGGCGAATTGCCGCCCAGGATCACCGCCGTGTTGAAGCCCTTGAAATCATAGGCGCCGCCCATCTCGCGCTTGGCCCGTTCGCGCTGGCGGACGATCTGCGAATGGCCGATCTTGTAACCGCATGCCTGGCCCGGCCAGCTGCAATAGCGATCGACCTCGCTCGCGACTTCCTCCGGCTTGGAGCCATTGCGCTCGACGAAGAACTGGCGGCCCTGTTCGCGCGTCCAGCGCTTGTGGTGCAGGCCGGTGTCGACCACCAGACGGCAGGCGCGGAAGGCGAGGCTTTGCAGGTAGCCGAGGCGGCCGACCTGGAAATCGTCGTAGGCACCCAGCTCGTCGGCCAGCTGCTCGGCATAGAGCGCCCAGCCTTCGGAGAATGCGTTGAAGGCGAGGATGCTGCGGATCAGCGGCAGGCGGTTGGAGAATTCGCCCTCCCACGCATGGCCGGGAATGCTCTCGTGATAGGTGAGATCGGCGAGGTCGTACTTGCGGTGCAGATCGGTGGTGCGAAGGTTGATCCACATGCGCGCAGGGATCGACCCGTCCTTGCTACCCGCGCCGCCATAGGCGCCGGGTGCGCCGGGCTCTTCGGCAAGCGGCAGGCGACGCACTTCGACATTGGGCTCGACCAGCTGGTTGAACGCGCGCGGCATCTGCGCAGTGATCCAGTCGATGCGGCCCTTGATGAACGCCATGATCTCGGCGCGTCCGGGATCGCCTTCGGCAAACTGGTAGCGCGGATCGGTGGAGAGCTTCTGCATCCGCTCGCCGACCGAGCCGCTGTCGTAGCCGATATCGCGCAGGATCGGGTCCATCCGCGAATGGAGGTCTTCCAGTTCCTGCAGGCCCTGTTCGTGGATTTCGTCGGGCGAGAGCGTGGTGGTGGTGCTCGCCTTCAGCGCCCAGCGATACCATTCCGGCCCGCCGGGCTGCGCCCACATGCCTGCGTTGGAGTTCGCGCGCGCGCGTTCGGTCTTCAGCTCGGCCAACTGGCGCTGGAGTGCGGGGACGATTTTCTGCTCGGTAACATGTCTGGCGGTCGTCATCGCGGAGGCCCGGATCGCCTCGGGCGCCTTTTCGAGCGGATTGACGTAATCGGACGGTGCGGACTCGATGCTCGCTTCCATCGCGGCGATCGCCTTGTCGAGCAGGAAGTCGGGCGGAATAACGCCGAGCGAGCGCGCCTTTTCCAGCCGCTCCAGCTCACCGTCGAGCGCGGTATCCACGCTTGTCAGCCGGTCGAGATAATAGCCGGTGTCGGCCTCGTCCGCGAGCGGCTGCGAGGAATCGAGGAAGCGCGGCATGTCGAGATAGGTGCCGACATTCTGGATCACCACGTAGGGCGCATTGCGCCAGCTGCCGACCGCGACATCGCCATAGGGCAGGTCGAAGCCCTCGGCCGCCGTGCTGAAGGCGCTGCGCACGACTTCGAAGCTGGTCGCCTGATCGTTGGTCAGGCCGCTTTCGTCGAGCCCGGTCATCTGATTGACCACCCACCGCAGCGTGGCGGCGTATTCGCGCTGGCCGGAGATCGACTGATCTTCCAGCTTGCCGCGCAGATAGGCGAATTCGCCGGTATCCACGCCGAGCCCGGTCGCGCGTTCGGGCTCGTGCTCGAGCAGGCGGTAGGATACGCTGTCGAGCCATTCGTCCGGATCGGTGCCGATGGGGCGAAGTCGCGGCAAGTCGCCGTTCGCGGCGCAGCCGCCCAGCGTAAGTGCGGTGGAAGCGGTGAGACCGGCGAGGGTCTGGCGGCGGGTGAGGGTGAAGTTTGTCATGGCTGCGGACGATGGAACCGTGCCGCTTCCCCGTCAATCGCTGTGACGCTAGGGGAGGGGGATGCTCGACCTCGTTCTCTCGCTGCTCGTCCTCGCCGCCTTTGCGCTGATCGCTGGCGGGGTGATCCTGTTCCGCCGGGGCCACCGCAAGCAGGCGGGCCTGATGGTGCTCGCGGCGCTGGTCGCTTTGCTGAACGTCGCGATCTGGACGATCCCCGATTCCGAGGGCCGCGCGCCGGTCGATGGCGTCGCGACCCCCGAAGGCGTGACCGGAGAGGGCTAGCCCCCGCTCAGTTGGGAAGCTGCCAGCGGACCGCTCCGCTGTAGTTGCCCGCAACCGCGCGGCCCTGGTCGTTCTTGGCCGGATCGAACCGCGCCCTGCGGCTGACCAGCTGGCAGGTCGCCTCGTCGAGCGCGGAAACCCCGCTCGACCGTGTGACCGAGCAGTTTTCCACCTTGCCGCTCGCGCCTACGGAAACGCGGTAACCAACGGTTCCATCATAGCCGCGAGAGATCCAGCTCGACCGATAGTCGTTCTGCGTCACCCAGCTGTTCTGGCTGTTCGACGGACGTGCCGGGACGGGATCGAACGTCGGCGTGGGCACAGGCGGCGGAGGTGGCAGGGACACGCTCGGCAGCGGGCTCGGGTAGACCTTGGGGACCGGAGGTGCCGGGGGAATGATGATGTCCGTGGTGTCGACCGCTGGCGGATTGGTCGACAGGTCGATCGGGGAGTCGGGCACCACCATCTCGCGCGACGACGGCTGGGATTTCGCCGGCGGCTGCTCGACCGGGTCGGGTGTCGGCGGAGGCGGGTCGAGTTTGATCTGGCCACCGACCAGCTTCTTCACCTCTGGCGGAACGAAGCTGCCCGTTGCGAGGCCGTAGATCAGGATTGCGCCGATCCCCGCGTGGATCGCAGCGACGCCCGCGATCGCGGCGAGCCGGTTCTGGGGTGTTTGTGCGTTGGCATAGGCCATGTGCATCTCTCCTGTTTTTGCGGACGGTTTCTCGCCGTCTCGATAGAGATGTTACACTATAACCATGAACGGAAGCTAGATGGTATAACGTTTCAAAAGAGGATCGACTTTCGACACGCCCGTTCGCCGCGCGAATTGCGCGGGGAACGGGGGATGTCCGGAGGTCGGTGGGCTCTCAGGCCTGCGCGATCAGGGGATCGGGCAGGACGGATCGAGCCGGAAGTCGAGGTAGTTGTTCACCGCACCCATCATCTCGTCGTGCTCCTTCTCGAAGAAGTGGTTGGCACGCGGGATTTCCTCGTGGTGGATGGTGATGTGCTTTTGCGTCCGCAGCTTCTCGACCAGCTTGGTAACGGCGGGCGGGGGCACCACCGTATCGGCCGCGCCGTGGACGAAGATGCCGCTGGCGGGGCAGGGCGCGAGGAAGCTGAAGTCGTACATGCTCGCCGGCGCGCCGACCGAGATGAAACCGCGAATTTCGGGGCGGCGCATCAGCAGCTGCATGCCGATCAGCGCTCCGAAGGACACACCGGCTACCCAGGTGACCTGCGCTTCCTCGTGGATCGACTGGATCCAGTCGAGCGCCGATGCCGCGTCGGACAATTCGCCGATACCGTTGTCGAAGCTGCCCTGGCTGCGGCCCACGCCGCGGAAATTGAAGCGCAGCGTCGCGAACCCGCGATCGACGAAGGTCTTGTACAGGCTCTGCGTGATCCGCTCGTTCATCGTGCCGCCGCCCTGCGGGTGCGGGTGGAGGATCAGCGCGACCGGCGCACGCGGGCGCGGCGGGGGCGAGAAACGGCCTTCGAGGCGGCCTTCGGGGCCGGGGAAGATGACGGTGGGCATTGGTGCTGGGGTCCGGAAATAGCTGGGCTGGCACAAGCGCCATCGGTTTGGGCGGTGGCGCGCGCGAGGTGGGCGGCTATATAGGTTTTATGCCGCATTTCGCAATAACTTCGAGCATCTAATGGCGCGCCCCCGCATCTATCTGGACCACGCCGCCACCTCGCCGCTCCGCCCCGAGGCGAAGGCTGCGATGGAGGAGGGCTTTGCGCTCTGGGCCAACCCGTCCTCCCCGCACGCCGAGGGTCGCAAGGCCAAGCAGGCGCTGGAGGATGCCCGCGCGCGGGTGAAGGCGGCGCTTGAGTGGGACGGCGAGGTGATCTTCACCTCCGGCGCGAGCGAGGCGCTGTGGATCGCGCTCAACCGGGCGAAGGTGGAACGGAGGATTGTCAGCGCTGTGGAGCATGATGCGGTGTTCCGCGCAGCGCCCGATGCGGAGGTGGTATCCATTGCCGACATGGGCGCCGAGCCTGAGCGCGAGACGCTCGATGCAGCGCTCGCAAAGCCCGGCAAGGCAATGGTCGCGATTCAGGCGGTCAATTCGGAAACCGGTACCGAGCTGATCATGCCGGGGACCGATCATACACGCGAGATCGTCGATCTTGTCCGCGAAGCTGGCGGCCTGTTCCTGTGCGATTGCTCCCAAAGTGCGGGCAAGCGCCGGATTCCCGATGTCGATATGGCGGTGGTTTCGGTTCATAAGTTTGGCGGTCCGATCGGGATCGGCGCGCTGCTGGTCCGCGACTACGCCATGCTCGAACCCATAGGCGGGCATGAGCGCGGCTATCGGCAAGGGACAGAGAACCTGCCTGCGGTGCTCGGCTTCGCAGCGGCTCTCGAAGCCGGAGGTCGGGAGACCTGGCTCACGGATGCAGCGCAGCGCTCCGATTTTCGCAAGGCGTTGGAAGAAGTCGGCGAGACGCTGATCTTCGGCCCCCAGCGTTTTTATATTTGCGCCGTCGCCCACCCCACTATGAGCGCACAGGCGCAGCTCATCCGCCTCGACTCGATGGGCTTCGCCGTTTCGGCAGGCAGCGCGTGTTCCTCGGGCACGCTCAAGAAGAGCCGCGTGCTCGATGCGTTCGGGGTGCCCGACGATGTCGCCGCGCGCACGATCCGGGTCAGCATGGGGTGGAGCACGACGCCGGAAGAACTGGATGCGTTTGCGGAGGCTTGGCTTTCTCTGAAATGATCCGTTCGTGCTGAGCCTGTCGAAGCACTGCATTTTCTTCGTCCCGCTTGAGGGGATAGAAGGACAGCCCTTCGACAAGCTCAGGGCGAACGGATAGTGCATGAAAAATGATCTACCTCGACTACCAGGCCACAACCCCGCTCGCGCCCGAAGCGCGTGAGGCGATGATCGCGTGGCTCGGCGGGCCTGATTCCGAAACCTTCGCCAACCCGCACAGCCCGCACCGCATGGGCCGGATGGCTGCCGCAGCGGTCGAGGTGGCGCGCGAGCAGGTGGCGCAGCTGTTCCCTCTCGGCGGGCAGGTGATCTTCACCGGCAGCGCGACCGAGGCGATCAACCTCGCGATCAGGGGCAATGCCGCAGTCCGCTCGGGCGAGCACATTGCGTTCAGCGCGATCGAGCACGCGGCGGTGATCGACACGGTCAAGGCGATCGGCAACTGGACCGAATTGCCTGTCGGCGCTGATGGCGTGATCGCGCCCGATGTCGCCATGCCGAAATATGTCGGCCTGCTCGCGGTGATGCAGGTCAACAACGAGATCGGGACGATCCAGCCGATTGCCGCAATGGCGCAGCGCGCGAAGGAAACCGGCGCGTTGTTGCTGGTCGACGGCGTGCAGGCGGCGGGCAAGATGGCGTTGCCTCAGCAAGCCGACATGATCGCGGTCAGCGCGCACAAGCTGCACGGGCCCAAGGGGATCGGCGCGCTGTGGGTGCGCGATGGCCTGTCACTGATCCCGCATGTCGAGGGCGGCGGGCAGGAGCAGGGTCTGCGCTCGGGCACACTGTCTCCAGCACTGTGCGCCGGTTTCGGCGCGGCGGCGGCGCTGGCGGTCGAGCGGCAGGAGGAAGACGCGGCGCATGTCGAAGAGCTGTGGCAGGTCGCCCGCGATGCGTTCTCCGGCTGGACGCTCAACGGCAGCGAAGAGCAGCGGTGGCACGGCAATCTCAATATTCGCCGCGATGGTCTGGATGTCGTGCGCCTCATGAGCGAATGCCGCGAAGTCATGTTCTCCGCCGGGTCCGCGTGCGCGAGCGGATCGGGCCGGACGAGCCACGTGCTGCGCGCCATCGGGCTCAGCGATGCGCAGGCCAAATCCTCGATCCGCCTCGGCTGGGGGCGCTACACCACGCGCGAGGATATGCAGCGCGCGTGCTCACTCATCATTCAAGCGGCGGAGAGCCAGGCATGAAGGTCATCTTTCACAAGGCGGACGGGCAGCGGGTCGAGGCCGAGGCGCAGGCGGGCGATGTGCTGCTGCGCGTCGGGCAGGCGGCTGGCATGCCGCTGGAGGGAACCTGCGAGGGGCAGATGGCATGCTCCACCTGCCACGTGCTGGTCGCCAAGGAATGGTTCGCGCGGCTGCCCGAGGCGAGCGAGGACGAGGAAGACATGCTCGACCTCGCCTACGGTGTGCGCCCCACCAGTCGCCTGTCGTGCCAGATCACGCTGACCGATGCGCTCGACGGGATGGAAGTCACCATCCCCGCCGACGCGCATGATATGAGCGGGCGTTAGTTCAATCTCTCCCCTCCCCACGGGGAGGGGCCGGGGGTGGGGGAGCGCGCGGTAGGCGCGCGTCAAAACTTTCGGTCTTGCAAACCCCCACCCAACCCTCCCCCGCACGGGGGAGGGCTATGCCCCCGATAGCCTTAAGCCTATTCCGCGCTGGTGCCGTCTGGTGCGCGCCGCCGGATGCGCCTGATGAGCAGCCAGAGGCCGAACACCACGAGAGCAATGGGTCCGAAGATTGTGAGCAGCACGATCAGTCCCCCGATCACCGTGCCCGCGACCGGGCCGATCGAGCCGATCGACTTGCGGATGGGTTCGAAGAAGCCGCCGGGGCCTGCGCCTTCGCTCTGGTAGGTGACGGTTACGCGCGAATAAGCGACCCTGCCGCGCATTTCCTGCAACCAGCTGCGCGCCTGGTCGATCTCTTCGTTGACCTGCGCCACGCCGCGTTCGGCCTCGACCAGCTCCTGCACGCTGCCCTTGCGGGTGCGCAGCACTTCCATCAGCCGGTCGCGCAGCACTTCGCGGCTGCGCAGGCGCGCTTCGGTGTCGACGATCTGCTTGGAGAGGTCTTCGCCCTCGATGGTCGAGGACACCTGATCGCCGCCCGCCTTCTCGGTTGCCGCAACCAGCTCGCGCCCGAATTCGCGCGCCTTGTCGGCAGCAACGGAAAGTTGCAGCTCGCCATAGCCGTAATCGTCCTCCGCGCCGTTCTGCTGGAGCGAGTGGACCTGACAGGTGAGCGGGCCAAGCTTGATGCACATATCCGCGTGGCGTTCCTGCAATGGCGCGATCTCGTCGCGCGCGACGCGGAAGCCATACGAATAGACATAGGCGATCTTCGGCGCGGCGGCGGGGATTGCAGGGAGCGAGCTGGTTTCGCTGCTATCACTTCCGGCCTCGGCTTCGGCAATCGCCGGGGGAGGGGGAGGCGCTGCGTCGGCCATAGGCTCTTCGGCGACGTCCATGGTCGTGACCGCCTCGGCCGTTTCGTACGAGCTGTTGTCCGAACAGGCGGCCAGCGCGAGCGCAGCGGCGGACACGAGAAGTAGCGAAGAACGCAAAGCCATCAAATCTCTCCCCATTCGCAACGCGGCGATCACATTGCGACCACATTGATGCCTCATTTACGCCACATTGGCAAGCGCACAGCAAAAAGCCCGACCGCATCTCCGCGGCCGGGCCTCGGTTTTCTCAGCTTCTCAGAAGCTTAGGCGTTTTCGGGGACGCGCTCCATCACGCGGCTGATCAGGCGATCAGAGAAGGCGGGGATGTCGTCCGGGTTACGGCTGGTGATGAGGTTGCCGTCTTCCGCAACTTCCTGATCGACCACGTTCGCGCCCGCATTCTTCATGTCGGTGCGGATCGAGTGGTAGCTGGTCAGCGTCTTGCCTTCGACCAGGTCCTGATACTTCACCACGCCCGCGGTTTCGGTGATGATCGGCAGGCTGAACGGATCCCATTCCGCCAGTCGATCGCCGGCCTTCCCCTC
>PBYQ01000007.1 GCA_002729695.1 Citromicrobium sp.
GGTCGCAGCGATGCAGGCGGGCGCGTCCAGCTATCTCGAATGGCCGTTCACGCTCAAGAGCTTCATGGGCGAGATCGAGCGGATCGAGCCGCTGCTGGGACAGGGGCTGGATCGCAAGCGCCGTACCGCAAGGGCACGGTCGCTGCTCTCGGGGCTGACCGCTCGCGAACGCGAGGTACTGGTCAGCCTGACCAGCCTCGGCACCAACAAGGCGATAGCCAAGCATCTGGATATCAGCCCGCGCACGGTCGAAAAATATCGTGCGGCGATCCTCGTCCGGCTGGGGGTGGAGAACACCGCGCAGGCGATCCGGATCGCGGCCGAAGGCGGGGCGTTCGACGATGAGACTGGAGCCGCCTTGGTCGGCGACGCTGCACGGCCAGTCGCCGATGACGATCTCATCGGCTGACCGGCGCGCTTACAGCCAGTCCTGATCGAACCTCAGCGGGCCGTCGCCATAGAGGTAGTCGGGTTCGAATTGCGCGTATTTGCGCAGCGCGTCCCAGTCCGACGTGTAGAGATCGCCGCGCCGGATTTCGCCCAGCCCCAGCTCGCGCAGCTTGCCGACCGCGCGGTTGGCGTGGATCGCGCTGACCCCGCACATGTCGGCAAGGTCGATCTGCGTGAAGGGTGTGCGCAAAGAGCGCGCGTTGGCCTGCCCAATCAGTTCGAACCGGCGGTGCAATTCGCAATAGATGTGCGCGATCCTGCGCGGCGCATCGAGCTGTTCGAGCATCTGGATCCACTTGCGGTGGATCGCCGCGTCGAGCAGCGTCGCAAACCACAGCGCACGCGCCACCCGCGGCCGTTCTTCCAGCGCTTCGCGCAATTGCTCATGCGGCGCCACCCCGTAGACGACCGGCCCGGCCGCGACGACATTATGATCGAGCCGCTTGAGCGCGAAGCCGTGCAGGTCCACGAAGTCTCCGGGCACGTGCAGGCCCACGATGAAGCGCTGGTTTCCGCTCTCGATCGTCCGGAACATGTAGCCGGAAATCAGAATCGTGCTGGTATCGGCGATTGCGCCGCGCGAGAGCAGGACTTCGCCCGTCTCCGCCTCACGCCGCTCGACGACCAGCGATTCAATATACTCGAGGTCGTCATGACCGAGCTTGTCTCGTAGTCGTCCTGCGAGAAAATCGCCGGTATTCGGAAACTCCATCGCCCCCCGTCTTTCCACCCGTTTGGTACTGCCGATCGCGATAGCCAGCACCTGCGCGAACCGTCTACTGATGCATGTTAGCTTCCGTGCATTAGCTTACCAAACCTGCTTAAAAGGCTCCAGATCGACCACCACCGAACCGGCTAAAACACGCTTCAGACTGCAAAAATCTCCGGCTCGAGCGCCAGCTGCCCTTCCCCGTAGAGATAGTCGGCGGCGAAATCCGCGTAATTTTCCAGAGCCTGCCGATCACCCGATACGACGCTGCCGCGACGAAACTCGGCCAGACCCCTCTCGCGCAGTTCGCGCAAGGCCCGGTTCGCATGGACCGCGGTCGATCCGCTCATGTCGGCGAGATCGGCCTGCGTCAGCGGCGTTTCGAACCCGTCGCGCCGCGCCAGGCCAACCATGTCGAGCCGCCGCCACAACTCGGCAAAGATGTGCGCGATCCGTCGCGGCGTGGTCAGCTGTTCCAGCTTCATGATCCACTGCCGGTGCATGGCTGCGTCGAGCAGTGTGGACGACCACAGCAACCGTGCAAGATGCGGCTTGTCCCTGAGGACCTCGCGCAGCTTCTCGTGCGGAACATAGGCGATTTTCGCGGGGCCAACCGTATCGACATTGTGGTCGAGCCGCTTGAGCGCGAAGCAGTGCAGGTCGACGAAATCCCCCGGCACATGCAGGCTGAGTGCAGAGCGTTTCTCGCCCTCGCCGTTACGCTTTTCGAGGCCGCGAATGATGAAACCTTCGATCAGCAAGGTGCTTCGATTGCAGCTCGTCCCTGCTTCGACGATCCGCGAACTGGATTCGTAATGCGCGACTTCTTCGGGCAGATTTTCGAGCGCCTTGCGCTCATCCAGGGTGAGCGTGTGGCGCAAGCGCCCGAAAAGAAAGCGCCCCGTCAGCGGAAACTCGCGCAATTCCTCCTCGAGTGTCATGCTTCCCCCCGGCCGCCTGCTCTATCGCGGCTCGCATTGCAGATGCGTCTACTCGCTCGATATCGGATCGTCGAGCCTCGCAAACGGGACGTGGGGCTCGCAACCCGAGGTAATCCAGCAACGCGAGATGGTTGCTTGGATTTCACAAAGCTTGATTAGCGCGTGCGTCGGGTCCACCTCGCAAGGCTAATATGGATATGCTCACACAGAACCCGCCCGCCGATCACGCACCGCTCGCCAATGCCGAGCCGCTCGATCGATCCGCGATTCGACGCGCCTTCCGGCAGGAAGAGGCGGAGTGCATCGCGGAACGTCTCCGCGAGACGGAGGTCTATACGCGGCAGCATTCCGCGATTCACGAAAGGGCGGTCTCGCTGATCAAGGATGCGCGCAAGCGCGACGTCAGCGGCATCGACGCCTTCCTCCACCAGTACGGGCTCAACACAGAAGAAGGCATCGCGCTGATGTGCCTTGCCGAGGCGCTGCTGCGGGTGCCCGATTCGCGCACCGCCGACGCGCTGATTCGCGACAAGATCGGCGATATCGAATGGGCCGAGCACCTCGGCGAATCGAAATCCACCTTCGTCAACGCGGCGACATTCTCTCTGATGCTGACCGGCGAAGTGCTCGAGAGGCCGCAGCTCAGTCAGCGCGGCATGAACCGTACGCTGCGCGGCGCGATGAACCGGCTGGGCGAGCCCGTGATCCGTCAGGCAACCTTGCAGGCCATGCGCATTCTGGGCGGACAGTTCGTGTTCGGCCGCACCATGAACGAAGCGCTGAAACGCGCCGGGCCCGAACGGGCCAAGGGCCTGACCCACAGTTTCGACATGCTCGGCGAAGCGGCGATGACCTTCGCCGATGCCGAACGTTACCGGAAGGCCTATTTCTCCGCGATCGAGCGCCTGGAGAGGGAAAGCGACGGCACGATTTCGGGCAGTCCCGGCATCTCGGTCAAGCTGACGGCGCTCTATCCCAAGTACGACATCTTCCATGCGGACAAGGCGATTGCCGCGCTGCTGCCGATCGTCACCGAACTGGCCGAGAAGGCGCGCGACGCCAACATCCACTTTACCGTCGATGCGGAAGAGGCCGACCGGCTCGAACTCTCGCTCGACCTCGTTGAGCTGCTGGCGGCCAATGACTCACTGTTCCTCCGGCCCGACGGATCGCGCTGGGAAGGCTTCGGCATGGCCGTGCAGGCTTACCAGAAGCGCGGCGTGCCGCTGTGCCGCTGGCTGATCGACCTTGCCGAAAAGCACGACCGCAAGTTCATGATCCGGCTGGTCAAGGGTGCCTACTGGGATACCGAGATCAAGGTGACGCAGGTCGCCGGGCTGAACGATTTCCCCGTTTTCACCCGCAAGGTTGCGACCGACGTTTCCTTCATGGCCTGCGCCGATGTGCTGCTGTCCGCGCCCGAGCGGATCTACGGCGCGTTCGCCACGCACAACGCCTACACGATCGCCGCGATCAAGCAGCGGGCGCAAGCCGGGACCGAGTTCGAATTCCAGCGGCTGCACGGCATGGGCGAAGAGCTGTACGCCGCGCTCGCCAAGTCGGAGGGTAACGCCAAGACGCCCGTGCGCATCTACGCGCCGGTCGGCGGGCACAAGGATTTGCTCGCCTATCTCGTCCGCCGCCTGCTCGAGAACGGAGCCAACAGCTCGTTCGTGAACAGGATGGCCGATTCCAGCCAGTCGGCCGAAGATCTGGCAGCCGATCCGGTGGCCGAACTCGCCGCGCTCGAACCCAAGCGCAATCCGGCGATTACGCTGCCCAAGGACCTGTTCCCCGGCCGCAAGAATAGCGCCGGGATCGATCTCGCCGACCCGCTGGTGCGCGAGCCGCTGCTCAAGCGGCTGGAGGAACTGCGCGGTCGCCAGTGGGAAGCCTCGCCCACCTTCAAGGCCGAGGTCCCGGGCGAGATCGCGCCTATTACTGCACCCTTCGACCACGGCATGCGGATCGGCACCCGCCGCGATGCGAGCGCCGAGGAAGTTGAAGATGCGATCACGCGCGCCGAAGCGATCCAGCCGGGCTGGAATGCGCTTGGTGGCGAAAAGCGCGCCCTGCTGCTCGAAGCGGCAGCGGATGCGTTCGAAGCGCATACCGACGAAATCCTCTCGCTGTGCCAATTGGAAGCGGGCAAGACGCTGGTCGATGCGGTGCTCGAAATCCGCGAAGCGGTGGACTTCCTGCGCTATTACGCGGTCGAGGCGCGGCGCCTCTTCAGCGAACCGATCCAGCTGCCCGGCCCGACGGGCGAGCACAATTATATGAAGCTCGCGGGGCGCGGCGTGTTCGCCACGATCAGCCCGTGGAACTTCCCGCTCGCGATCTTCACCGGCCCCGCCGCAGCCGCGCTCGCGGCAGGCAACACGGTGATCGCCAAGCCTGCCGAGCAGACTCCGCTGATCGCCGCGCTCGCGGTGAAGCTTTGCCACGAGGCGGGCATTCCCGAAGAAGTCTTCCAGCTGCTGCCCGGCGGCGGGGAGGTCGGCCAGCTCATCACCAATGATCCGCGCATCGCGGGCGTGTCCTTCACCGGAAGCACCGCCACCGCGCAGGCGATCAACCGAGGCCTCGCCGCGCGCGAAGGACCGATCGCCACGCTGATCGCCGAAACCGGCGGCCAGAACGCAATGATTATCGACAGCACCGCGCTGCCCGAACAGGTGACGCGCGATGTCGTCGCAAGCGCCTTCCAGAGCGCCGGGCAACGCTGCTCCGCGCAGCGCGTGCTGTACATCCAGGAAGACGTCTACGACGAGATGCTGACGATGATCCGCGGCGCGTTCGAAGCGCTCGACGTCGGCGACCCGACCAAGTTTTCGACCGATGTCGGCCCGGTGATCGACCACGACGCGCAGGCCGCGCTCGAACGTCACATCGCCCGGTCCGAGACGATCGGCCGCACGATCTGGCGCGCGGAGGACGATCCGTCGTTCGCACGCGGCAGCTTCGTGCTGCCCACGATCATCGAGATCGAGGGGATCGGCCACTTGCAGCGCGAGAATTTCGGCCCGGTGCTGCACATCGCCCGGTTCAAGGGCAAAGACCTCGAAAAGGTGGTCGACGATATCAACGCGGTCGGCTTCGGCCTCACCTGCGGCTTGCACAGCCGTGTGGAAGAAACGCGCCGCCTGGTCGAATCGAAGATCAAGGTCGGCAACTTCTACGTCAACCGCAACCAGATCGGCGCGGTGGTCGAAAGCCAGCCGTTCGGCGGCGAAGGCCTGTCGGGCACCGGCCCCAAGGCGGGCGGCCCGCACTACGTCGCGCGCTTCGCGACCGAGCGTGTGGTGACTGTGGATACGACCGCCGCCGGCGGGAACGCCAGCCTGCTCGCCAGCATGTGATCGGCGATCGCGGATAATCGGTTCGCGGAGGCTTGCGTGCAGCCTCCGCGTTCCACATCACTGGCCCCATGGCCATTCTCTCCGACCGCTGGATTCGCGAACAGGCGCAAAAGCACGGCATGATCGAGCCGTTCGAGGAGGCGCAGCGTAGGGATGGCTGCATCTCCTACGGGCTCAGCTCCTATGGCTACGACGCCCGGGTAGCTCCCGAGTTCAAGATCTTCACCAATGTCGACAGCGCGGTGGTCGACCCGAAAGACTTCGCGGCGAACAGCTTCGTCGATCGCGAGACCGACATCTGCGTCATCCCGCCCAACAGCTTCGCGCTGGCGCGCACGGTCGAATATTTCCGCGTGCCCGAGGATGTGCTGGTCATCTGCCTCGGCAAGAGCACCTACGCGCGCTGCGGGATCATCGTGAACGTCACCCCGCTCGAACCGGGCTGGGAAGGCCACGTGACGCTGGAGTTCTCCAACACCACCCCGCTGCCCGCGAAAATCTACGCCAACGAAGGCGCGTGCCAGTTCCTGTTCCTGCAGGGCAACGAGCGGTGCGAGACCAGCTACAAGGACCGCGCGGGCAAATACATGGGCCAGCGCGGGGTTACGCTGCCGCGGCTTTAGGACGCGTTCGTCGCCACCCCACCACGCATCGCCGCAGGTCGCTGTATGCGATCGCCCGCCGCCGTAGCGTGCCTCCAATCGCAAGGGGGGACGATAAAGATGCGCACGGGGGTCGTTGCTTGTTTCACCATCTGCACGGCCATGCTGGCGAGCGCCGCTCCACTGGCCGCGCAGACCGGCGAAGGCTTCCAGGTCGAGCGGTATGGGGTCGAATTGCGCCCCGATCTGGCAAGCGGCGCGGTTTCGGGACGCGAGACGATCACGATCGAAGCGACCGGAGCGGACCTGCGCGCGCTCGTCTTTTCGCCCAACGCACTGACCATCAGCGATGCGCTTGTCGATAGAGAACCGGCGGCCGTTACCTCCGGTGAGGATGGCATCGTATTCTCGCTTCCGCGTGCCAAGCAGCCGGGAGCCGCGGTCGAACTGTCCTTCGCGTTCTCCGGTTTTCCCAAGCGCGGCGTGACCCTCACGCCGGCGGGGATGCACACCGGATATTTCGCCTGCGACTGGATGGTGTGCCTGCAGAACGCCCCGGGCGACAAGGCCGATCTCGAACTCGACCTCTTCTTGCCGCAAGGCTCTGATTCACTGGGCGTGGGAGAGCGATACGCGACGCTCGACCTGCCCGGCGCCCTCGTGCTGCACCGCTACCGAAGCCTCGCTGAGACCTCGCCCTACCTGTTCGGTTTTGCCGCTGGCGATTATCCCGCGGAAACGGTCGAGACGCCGCAGGGCACGCTGCACTATCTGAACGCGACCGGCGAGCCTGCCGACCTCTCCGACCTCTTTGCGCAGACACCCGAGATGGTTGCTTTTTTCGCGCAGCGCAGCGGGCTCGACCTGCCCGGCGGTTCGTACGCACAGCTGCTCGTCCCCGGTCGCGAGGCGCAGGAGACGATGAGCTTCTCGCTGATCGGCAAGGGCGAGCTCGACCGGGAACGCGAGGATCCCTCCTCGGCATGGATCATCGCGCACGAACTCGCACACCAGTGGTGGGGCAACGCCGTGACCACGCAAACCTGGCGCGATTTCTGGCTCAACGAGGGGTTCGCGACCTTCATGGTCGCCGCATGGGAGCAGCATCGCTACGGCGAGGCGGCGTATCAGCAGGAACTCGACGTCTTTCGCGACCGGCGCGAACAATTGCGCGAACGCGGCTGGGACAAACCGCTGGCCTGGAGCGGCGACTACCCCTCGCTCGGCTATCGGCGTGCGGTACAATACAGCAAGGGCGCGCTGTTTCTCGCGACCTTGCGCGAAGAGATCGGCGACGAGCAATTCTGGAGCGGCGTTCGGGCCTATACCCGCGCGCATGCCGGCGGCACGGTGACCAGCGTGGATTTCCAGCGCGCGATGGAAGAGGCGAGCGGACGCGATCTTGCTGCGATCTTCGATGAGTGGGTCTTCGGCGAGGATGGCACCGAAGGTTGACGGTTCCTGACCGGCTACATGGGCCCGCGCGGGGTCACGCTTCCGCGTCTTCAGGAATACGGCGGACGGGTTCGCTGCCGCAGGTGGAGACCCGCTAGCCCGATTCTCTTTCGCGCCGGATCGGGAAGATCCGCATATAGGTGAGACAGCGCCACAACCATTCGAGCGGACCGAACCGGTAGCGTGCGAGCCAGGCCGGCGACCAGACCAGCATGATCGCCCAGGTGGCCAGCATCACGCCATACAGCGCAGGCCGGGTCAGTTCGCCGAACAGGCCGAGCGCCCATCCGTGGAAGACGAAAAGCATCAGGATCGACGTGCCCAAATAGTTCGAGAAAGCCATCCTGCCCGTCGCGGATATCCGCCTGCCGAGCCAGCCGGTCGCACGCGGACCCCAGAGCGCCAGTAGCGCCGCGAGCCCCAGGATCATCGGGAGAGCCGCAAGTCTCGACGTGCCGTCGAACGACCAGAGCGTGGCCATATAGCTCAACCCTTCGGCGTGAGCCCACAGCCCGATGGCGAGCGTACCGGCAAGACCGACCAGCACCCCGATCGCCCCCCACAACATCTGCCGGCGCGGATCGAGCCGCCCGTCGAATAGGCCGAGCCGGTAAAGCGCCATGCCGATCAGCATCAGCGGGATCGTTTCGAGCGTGTTCTGGGTCCACGACAGCAGCGGCTGCGTCCCGTGTTCGGCGAGGTTGTAACTCACCCAATTGCCATAGTCGCCCGCCCGGATCAGCGCGGTCTCTACCCGGCCGTCGGCAATGGCGGCATCGCGCATCTCGCCCGCCATATCCGCCATGCTGCCGGAGCTCTTCGCATACACCAGGCCCCAGACCACGGTATCCTTCACCGCGCCGAGCAAATAGACCACGGTGCCGACGATCAATTGCGTCTTGGGTTTCCATTTGACGAACAGCAGCGCGATGAGCCCGCAGACCGCGTAGAGGGCCAGGATGTCGGTCTTGGCGGCCAAGAGATAATGCGCGTAGCCGAACGCGAACAGCCAGAAGAGGCGCCGCACCTGAAGCCAGCGTCCCTGGCCACGCGCCCACGCCCGGTCGAGGAACAGGATGAGCCCCGCGCCGAAGAGCAGCGTGAACAGGCCCCGCATCTTGCCGTCGATCAGCGTCAGCTGGGCGACCCAGAGCCAGTCCGACACGGGCCCATGCCCGGTCAGGAAACCGCCGGGCCAAATATAGGCCCCCTGCGGCTGGCCGAAGGCGATTATGTTGGCCGCAAGGATGCCCATCACCGCGATCCCGCGGGTAAAATCGAGGCTCGCCAGCCGCTGCTGCCCGGTCGCAGAGATGGGTTCGAGACGCGGCTTTTCCTGTTTCTCTGTCATCGTACCATCTCTTCCTGGTGCACCCTTCGACCCGCCCTCCACGGGCCGACGAGCGAGATCTGCCTGAACCGGCCTATGCCACTGCGATGTCATCGCGATCGTGCCACCGTTGCAGCACAGCGATCGACAGCAGCTCTACGCCGAGGGCGAATATCGGCAGCACGACGCAGGTGAGGTCTGCGAAGGCGACGGCGGAAAACAGCGCGAGCGTGATCGTGCCCGCCGCGCCTGCGCGCAGGATGGCGGCCGCCTTGTCCCAATCGGCTTCCACCACGAACCAGGCGTGCAGGATGAGCCCCGCCACCAGCATCAATAGCAGGGTAGCCAGCCCCGTAACGGCGAAGGCATTGCCCGCCCATGTGGCCGTCGACAGGCCCGTTGGCGCCCTTGCGAAACTCGCGATGCCTTGCGCATAAGGCGGCTCCACCCACGGGTAGCCAAGCCAGAGGCCTGTCAGGAGGATGGCCGCAGCGGGCAGGATCAGCCCAAGCGCGAAGGTGTAGCGCCACAGCGCAAGCCTGCCCTCGTCGTGCGACGGCAGTGCGCTCCACGCGGTCGCAAGGCAGCCGAAGGCGAAGGACAGTCCGTCACCGGCCCGCGCCGCCACGTCGAACTCGGCGCGCATGGCTGCCGCCCAATCGCATCGATGCGAGCCCATCCCCGCCATCGCGAGCTTCATGACGGCGCGGGCGAGCAAGACGGTCATGCCTTTGCACCCGACAGGCCGAACGCCCGCGGATCGGATTTGACTTCGCGGGCAAGCGCCAGCCCGGACGCCGTAAGCCGATAGGCATGGCGTGGAGGCCGCCCGGGCGCGCTGGGCTCGCACCATTCCGAGGAGAGCAGCCCCCGCTCGGTCATCCGCATCAACAGCGGGTAGAGAGAGCCCGACTTAAGCCCGGTTTCTTTCATGAGATCGTACCCGTGAATGCGTTCAGGCGCCCGATCGTACAGCGCGGTCAGGACAGCGAGCATCTGCGGAGACGGGCGTCGGAATCGAACCATGACCACCATCATATACATATGTAGACTTATTGGCGCAATCCTGTTCGGCGAAGCGCGTAGAAAAGCCGCAAGGCGCAGCCGAGCGGGCTCTTTCGCGCGATCCGGGGCCAGCTGCCTGCTCTCGTGAGTGTCGCCGCCCCGAGACCGCGAAAGGCATTTTCCTACTTCGCCAAGGCCTGCGATAGTGCGGCGATGCACCTCGGTTTCGGTTCTCGCCACCGTCCTCCGCCAAGATATGCACCCGTTCGTCCGCGGGCAGGTTTTTCACCCCTGGACACTGTGTCAGGTGTGTCAGGGCGTGGTGGTCGGGCCCGCAAAGCGGCTTTGACTCGCCGGCCCTTCCAAAGCACACATATCGGCAACACAAATCGCGTCATTCCTGCGCATGCGGGGTGACGCAGCGAGAGGATAACGAGATATGGCACGCGACTTCGACATCGTGATCTACGGCGCGACCGGCTATACCGGGCGTCTGGTCGCCGAGCATTTCCTGCGCGAATATGGCGACAGCCCCAATGCTCCGTCTTGGGCGATGGCGGGCCGCAATCCGGACAAGCTGGCCGAAGTGAAGCGCGAAATCGGCGCGCCCGACTCCACCCCCACCATTGTCGCGGACGCCGCAGATGCGACCAGCCTTGCGCAGATGTGCGCGCAGGCGAAGGTCATCATCACCACGGTCGGCCCCTACCAGCTCTACGGCGAACCGCTGCTCGCGGCCTGCGCCAAGAGCGGCACGCATTACGCCGACCTGTGCGGAGAGCCCGCGTGGATGCGGCAGATGATCGACAAGTATCACGAGGACGCGAAGGTCAGCGGTGCGAGGATCAGCTTCTCCTCCGGCTTCGATTCGATCCCTTTCGACCTGGGCGTGCTGATGCTCCAGAAAGAGGCGAAAGAGCGCTTCGGCGCACCATGCAAAACCGTGCGCGGGCGCGTGCGGGCGATGAAGGGCACGTTCAGCGGCGGCACCGCTGCCAGCCTCACCGAATCGATGAAGGCGATGGCGCGCGATCCCTCGCTCATCAAGATCATGCGCAGCCCCTTCGGCCTGACGCCCGGTTTCGACGGGCCGGACCAGCCGAACGGCATGATCCCCAAGTACGAGAGCGATCTGGGCAAGTGGGCCGCGCCCTTCGTGATGGCGCCGATCAACACCAAGAACGTCCACCGCACCAACTTCCTGCTCGGGCATTCTTATGGCGAGGATTTCCGCTACGACGAAATGGTGCTGACCAGCCCCGGCGAAGCGGGCAAGGCGGCGGCCAATGCAGCCGCCGAGATGATGAAGAACCCGTTCGGCGCAAAACCGCCCAAGCCCGGCGAAGGCCCCACACCCGAAGAGCGCGAGAACGGCTATTACGACGTGCTGTTCGTGGGTGAGACGGCCGGCGGCGAAACGCTGCGCTACGCGGTCAAAGGTCGTTACGATCCGGGCTATGGCTCGACCAGCCGGATGATCGGCGAGACTGGAATCGCGCTTCTAGAAAGCGATGCGCCGGGCGGGATCGGCACGCCGGGTTCGATCTTGGGCGAGGCGCTGGTCGATCGCCTGCGCGAACATGCGGCGCTGACGTTCGAAGTGGAGGAATAGCGCCGAGGTGGGAGCCGAACGTGCTTCCGCCCATTGGATGAAGGACGGCAATCGGGAGTCTTGAAGTAATGGCTTTTCTGGCTTCGGTAATCGGGCGCATGCTCCTTGGCCTGATCTTCATCGTCTCGGGCATAGCCAAGATCATGCACGTATCCGCTACGGCGGAACTGATCGCGAAGGCGACCACGCTGCCGCCGTCGATCGCGCTGCCGGTCGGAATTTTCGAGCTGGTGTTCGGCGTGTTCCTCGCGGTCGGGTTCATGACCCGGGTCAGCAGCGTGCTGCTGTTCGGCTTCACGATCGCGACGGTGGTGCTCTTCCACAACAAGGTGGGCGACCCGTTGCAGGTACAGATGGCGCTCAAGAACGTCGCCATCGCAGGCGGGCTACTGATGGTGTTTGCCTATGGGCAGGCGCGCGGATCGGTCGACGTGTGGCGCGAACGCGACCGCGCGCGTCGGGCAGAATTGCGTGCCGCCAAGGCGGAGGCGCGGGCGGCGGAAGACGCCGCCGCCCACTGATTGGTGTGTCTGCGCTCTAGAAGCTGAACCGCGCGCTGACGGAGAGGTTGCGACCCGCCATGGGGATGAAGTCGCGCGTGAAGCTGATCGCACGGCGGCCTTCGACGTCGAAGATATTGTCCACCTTGGCCAGCAGCGTCACGTTCTCGTTCCCGCGAAGCGGACGCCAGGCGACCGAGGCATTGACGTAGGTGAAGGCGTCGGTCGTGCTTTCGAACGCGGGCACGTCGTCCTGCTTGCCGAAGTACTGGACCTCGCCGCGCAGTTCGATCGGGCCGGTCTTGGCGGTCAGCGCGCCGGTTAGGCCCAGCGGGGGAATGCGGGGGACCGGGCTGCCGTCGGCCAGTTCGGCCTTGACGTACTCGGCGCTCGCCTCGCCGGTGAGGGAGAAGTCGTCGCCCTCCACGAAGGGTGCGCTGATCTGGGCTTCGAGACCGTAATAGGTCGCGTCCTGCTGCTGGTAGGCGAACAGCGGCAGGCCGTCCTCGTCGTCCGCCGGCAGGACAATGCCGCCATCGCCGACGAAGGTTCCGGTGTTGTTGAGGTAGATGTAATCGTCGAACCAACTCTTGAACCCGGTCAGGCTGATAGTCGCGGGGCCCACATTGCCGCGCACGAAGGCTTCGAGGCCCCACGCGCGTTCGACCGACAGGTTGGTGTCGCCCAGTTCGTACTGGCCGGTGGCGACGTGAGGCCCGTCGGCGAACAGCTCTTCGCCTGCCGGGGCGCGGCCGACGCGCGATCCGTTCACGCCGATCCGCAGGCCGCCGATGTCGTACGACGCTCCGAGCGCCCCCGAAAGGATGTTGAAGTTGCGGTCGACGTTGAGCGGCTGGGAGGACACGCTCGACGTTTCGAACCGGGCCGCGCCTTCGATCTGGAAATTGCCGAAGCTGAGTTCCTGAAGGGTGAAGAAACCGTACTGTTCGGTCTGGTTGGGAGCAACGAATGCCTCTTCACCGACCGCCGAGAAGTCGCGGATGTAGAACTGCCCGCCGAACGACCCGCGCAGGTTGCCGACCGGAGCCTGGATGAACTCCGCCCTGCCTTCGAGCCCTTCGACGTCGAACACCGTGCCGACTTCCGAACCTTCGAATTCGGTGTGGGTGTAGTCGCTGTAGCCGACGCGGGTCTGCAGCCGGTCGAGGAAGCCCGAACCCAGATCGAGATCGCCGCGGAAATCCGCGCGATATTGCTTGAGGCCGATGGAAACGCCCGCGTCGCCTTCCTCTGCGCCGCCATCCTCGTGCTCGTGTCCGGCGGCGGGGTTCTCGGGGACGCCGTAGCTGGTCTCGTAATAGCCGCCGCCAAAGCCGAAGCTGCTACCGCCCGCGAAGCAGCCGAGGCCGGCATTGACCGACTTGGTTTCGACGAAGGTGTTGGGGACGACGCCCCGCTGGTTGGCGACCTCACGCAGTTCGGCCGCCTCTTCGGGCTCGCCATCGTTCTCGTGTTCGGTTGCATCCGCCAGCACATCGGCGCGCAGCGAGTCGCTCAGGACGTAGCCGGGAACGCGGATATCGCCGGAATTCAGATAGCTGCCGTCGACATGGGCGACGAAGCCCCCGCCCAGCGGCGCATCGACCGATGCACCGACGCGGTATTCGTCGTTCACGCTGTCGTAGCTGGCGAGCCCATCGACATGGATCGGCTCGTTCGGGACGCTGCGGGGAATGCGCTTGTCGATCACGTTGACCGCGCCGCCGATGGCCTGGCTGCCGTAGAGCAGCACGGCCGGGCCGCGCAAAACCTCGATCCGTTCGACGGTGAGCGGATCGATGCTGACCGCGTGATCGTCCGAGGTATTCGACGCATCGAGCGATCCGATCCCGTCGTCCATCACCCGCACGCGTTCGCCACTGAAGCCGCGAACCACCGGGCGCGATGCACCGGGAGAGAATCCGCTGCCCGAGACGCCGGGCAGGTCTTCGAGGATTTCGCCGACCTGGCCGTTCATGTTCCTTTGCAGCTCGACGCCCTCGACCACCGAGGTCCCCGCGAGGACGTCCAGCTGGCTGAGGCTCCGTCCTGCGGTGACGACGATGTCCGCCTGCTGGCTGGTGCGGTTGTGAAAATCGTCGCCGGTATCATCGCTGTTCTGCGCAGGATCGTCGGCGGATTGCGCCTGAGCTGCGCTAGGGACGGCGGCGAGGACGAGCGCGAGCAGCGGCAGACTGCCGAGGGGGGAAAACTTCATCGGGGGACGATCCTGCTAGTTTGTGACTTTATATCATCTGCCGCTAGAACCTCGGGATCGGGAGCGCAAGGGCGAACTTGCACTTCAACGGGCGCAATTGCCGGTTCGTCGGAAAGCAGGACGGGAAGGACGAATGGCGTGCGTGGCCATGGAAGATCGCACCGCGCGCACACCGCCAGCCGCATTTCACGAACGCGACCGACATCGAATTGTCCTGAAGAAAATGGAGCGGGCGAGGCGATTCGAACGCCCGACCCCAACCTTGGCAACTGCCTCTCGGCATTTTCGCTATCGTTTTCGTATTCAGTAAAATCTACGATATTCCAGGCAATATCAATTGCTTGTTTCTCACATCGAGTCCCCATTGGTACGCTGCGATTTCCGGCGGTTTCCCTCCTACTGCTTCCCCCCTGCTTCCCCGGCCATGCTGCACCTGTGTGGGGAAGCAAATATCAAGCGCGTGGGCCACCGGAGCGCAGGAGCAACTTCGAAAGGAATGACAACTCAAATCAAGGACAAATCGCATGACCAGACTAACTAAACGCACCGTCGAGGCGCTCAAATCCAACCGAGAGCGCGACACCTTTCTTTGGGACAGCGAACTGCGCGGTTTTGGCGTTCGCGTTAAACCCAGCGGCACCAAAACATTTATCATCCAATATCGAAACCAAGAGGCGAGGACCCGTCGCTGTGTTATAGGCCAATATGGTGTTCTGACTGTCGAGCAAGCCCGCGACCTCGCCCAAAAGAAGCTCGCCGCTGTGATCGACGGGGCCGACCCATCCGCCGAACGGCACTCGGTCCGTACGGGGCTGACAATCGCAGCAGTTTGCGATTGGTATCTTGCCGAGGCCGAAGCCGGTCGGCTGATCGGACGAAACCGCCGCCCCATCAAGGCGTCATCGGTCGCAGGTGATCGAAGCCGTATTGAACTCCACATTAAGCCGCTGATCGGCAATCGCGTGGTCAGCCAATTGAAATTGGCAGATATTGAACGCTTGCAAGGTGATATTGCGGCTGGTCGAACCGCCCGAGCGAGGCGCACAAGCCGAGGTGGGCAAACGGCTGGCGGCTCAGGCGTTGCTGCCCGCGCCATCAGCACGCTTCGCGCTCTACTCAATCACGCCCGCCGCCTCGGCATTATTGAGGTTAGTCCGGCAACAGGCGTGCGCATCATGGCCTCGCAGAAGGTGAAGCGATATCTGAGCGCTGGCGAAATCCGTCACCTTGGCAAGGTGATGACGCAGATGGAACGCGAGGGCGAACACCCGGCCGGCCTCGCTGCGATCCGCGTCATGCTTCTCACCGGTTTTCGCCGCATGGAAGTGCTGGCAATGCGCAAGGCATGGGTTCAGCCCGACGACAATCTCGTCCGTTTTCCGGATACCAAGTCCGGTCCGCAGATCCGCGTGGCCGGAGACTCAGCAATGCACGTGCTGGAGGCTCAGGCTTTGTCCAGTCATTCGCCCTTCATCTTCCCGGCGGATTGGGGCGATGGGCATTTCGTAGGCGTCGTTCGGGTGCTGGGCCGAGTCTGCGCGCGTGCAGGCCTGGACAAAGTGACACCGCACACCCTGCGCCACAGCTTTGCCAGCATGGCAGCGGCGCAAGGTTTCAGTGAACTGACCATCTCGGGCCTACTCGGTCACGCCCCGCGCGGCGTAACCCAGCGCTATGTGCACCTGGATACCGCGCTCATCATCGCGGCGGATCAAGTGGCGGCAGAGATTGCGCGACTATTGGACGGTGGCGAGTTGCGGAGCGTGCGGGAGATCAAGCAAGCGCGCACACTGGCAGCTTTGCGTGCAGTTGCATGACGCCTACTTGGCTAAGATTGCCCAAAAGTCAGATTGAAAAACTGCGGTAGCTCGTGGATAGCGCTCCAAATCAAAGCCCGTCTCCAGAAATGGGGATGGGCCTTGTGGATAAGCTTGTGGTCTGTTCGGACTATCAGGAACCGGGATTCACGGACTATCAGGAACCCAAAGCTCGGACGATCAGGAACCGAAACAGGCCTCAAACCCGCAGAAATGCTTGGCTCCAGCATCCCTTAACAATGCTAACGACAATCCTTCTCGGATTGTTGCTAACACTAGGCACAGCGGCGCGCGGCTCCTCAGCGCTTTGGGGTGCGCCGTCACTGCGCGCCTTATGCACTCGGCAGGTGCAAGCTTCGCGGCTGCTTGCTAGAGATTAAACGATGAAGACCGACCTCGATCATCTTCCCCCGCAAAAGCAGCGCGAGATCGAGCGCGTCGTGCAGCTTATCTTCGAAGAATTCGACGATGCCTTCGCGCTCGCTAAGCATGAGTGGAAGAAGGCCGGGCGGATACTTAAGGTCATTCTTTACGGCAGCTATGCTCGCGGGACCTGGGTCGACGAGCCTCACACGGCCAAGGGATACCGCTCCGACTTTGATCTTCTGATCATCGTCAACGACAAGCGACTCACTGACAGGGTGAAGTACTGGGCGAAGCTCGATGACCGGCTAATGCGCGAATATGGCGTTACCGGTACGCTCCAGACGCCGGTCAATTTTATCGTGCATACCCTGCAAGAGGTGAATAACGGGCTGGCACATGGGCGCTACTTCTTCATGGATGTGAAGGAGGACGGGGTTGCGCTCTACCAATCCGACGACACCGACCTGCATACGCCCAAGCCGAAGACGCTGGAACAGGCGCTGGCGATGGCTCAGGAGTATTTTGACGAGTGGATGCCGTCAGCCGAGCAGTTTCTCATCCAGGGGAACGAGGCCACGAAAAGAGGCTGGAACAAGAAAGCAGCGTTTGAACTGCACCAAGCGGCTGAGCGCCTTTATCACTGCGTTCTGCTCGTTTGCACCTTCTATACGCCGCATAACCACAATCTTGCATTCCTGCGCACCCAGGCTGAACGGATCGACCCGCGTCTTACTTACGTCTGGCCGCGTGAAACGAAGCGTGATCGCGCACGCTTCGAGAAGCTCAAGGAAGCTTACGTGAAGGCGCGCTACTCGAAGCACTACCGCATCAACAAGGAAGAACTCGATTGGCTCGGTGAGCAAGTCGAAGAGCTGGGTCGCGTCGTCCACGATGTATGCACAGAACGCCTCGAAAAGCTTCAAGCCGATGCCAAATCGTGCCCGGATAAGCAGTAGACGCCGATTTGATTGGCCGGCAGCTTATCGATCTGGCTTGCCGGAAGCAGACCTTCGGCTATCGACCCCATTTCGGTGGTAGCAGCGCATTCGACCTATCGCCAAAAGCGGTCGTTCATGAAGAACCGGTTGTCGTTGGTAACGCGCCTCAATCCCAGCCATTCTGGTACGAGATCTGAACGCCCAAAAACAGTTGATCGTATAGCGGCAGCTACGCGCTACACTCTCCGAGACACAACAAATCGTCGCGAAAAATTCAGAATGTCAGCGGTCGACAAAAGGGCGGTCGCGAACCGCAGTCGAAAACGGCGCCGGGTTTAAGCCAGCGCCGTTCATCGTTCTCATTCAATGCGAAGTGGCCTGAGAATCAACCGTTGCATGAATACTCAAATTGCGCCGCGAAATAACCGGCGTTCTGGATTATGCGAATGACGTTGAAAGATGCCAGACCGCCATTCGAAGCACAGATGTTTTGCGCACCTTGCTCGGCCGCAGCTATGGCCTGTCCCACTTCGGGTAGAAATGGCCCGATATCCGTTTGCTGAGCAACCGCGGCAGAAGAGCCAAATGCGATTGCAGCCGAGAGTGCCAGAACCCTCGTTTTAGTTTTGAACATGGTATTTTCTCCGTGGGCTCTGAGCCCTTCACGCCGATATAGTGGCTTGGATCTCCGGACCTCGGCCGAGCAGCCTGGTCAACGGACGCGATACGCCGACCGGGCGTGCTCGGAGCAATCCAAGCCGCTTATCGTCGCTCCGACGAAAATGATTCCGCGCCTGACCAATCCCATGAATCAGGCAAGAGCGACTCGCTCCGGTCGGTCTCCTGGCTCGCGGGTCATCACTTGAAATACACCTTCCCGAACCAAACAATCAGTCCAGTGGTTGCGGAGTGACCCGCCAGTATTTCTCGCTCGCCGCTTACAGTTGCAGGGACAGCCGCAGATTTGACCTTGGAGGGCCTCACTGTGTTCCCGTTACCGGTGCGAACTTGAAGCTGAATGCGCGCAACTTTGCATGCAGCTGATTTTGAGTATCGGTACGCAGCTTTGAAAACAAGGGCTGATGCGCTCGTTTCGCGTCGAATAGCGCGAAAAACATCGTCAAACCCCATCGATGGAGATCCAATCCCGTCCCATCTCCAATGCCTGTGTTGGCGTCGCCCCAACCAACTGCGCGATCAGTTCAGCCGACTCGACGAGTCGTGGGCCAGGACGATTGAAAAGATGGTGGCCATCAACGGCAAAGACCTTCCCTTTGCGAACCGCGGTAAGGTCTTTCCAACCGAAGTGGTCGACGAGCGACCCCAGATCGGCGAGCGTTTGTGGCAACAGATATCCGCAGGGCATCGCAACGATCAGATCGGGATCGGCGGCAATCAAGTCGTCCCAATTCAGCCACGAGGAATGTTCTCCGGCTCGCGCGAACAATGGGTGACCGCCGGCCGCCTCGATTAGTTCGGGTACCCAGTTTCCTGCGGCCATCAGCGGATCGATCCATTCGATCGCGGCGACACGCGGGCGATCCATCCTCTCCGCGCTACTTCGGGATAGCCCTGACATCCGCTCCTTCAAGTCACCGACGACCGATGATGCACGCTCGGGAATTCCCGCCGCTTCGGCGACCTTAGCGAAATCGCTCCATACATCTTCCAATGTATCGGGTGCCAGCGACAGCAGCGTCGGGGCGGTTCCGATCCAGTCGCCGAGTGCTTCTTCCAGATCGGCAGGGGTGACCGCGCAGACCGCGCATTGCGATTGGGTCAAGATGAGGTCGGGCCGCAAGTCCCGCAGAAGCGCGGTATCGACTTCGTATACCGACAGTCCTTGCCTCACGATTTCCTGGATCCGGTCGTCGATCTGCCGCGACGTCAGTCCTTTCTCGAGTCTGGTCGACGTGACGACCGGCAATGCCTTTACGAAAAGCGGATAATCGCATTCGTGCGAGCGACCGACGAGGCTCTCTCCCAATCCGAGTGCGACGGCGATTTCGGTCGCGCTCGGCAGGAGGGACACGATGCGCGGCTGCGCCATGTCAGGCGAACCGTATTCGCGGAGAAGGTCCGAATAGCGTGGGAGCGGCTCTGGCGAGGAGCCAGGACGCCAACAACAGTCCTGCGAACCATAATGCATCGTTCGCGAAGATCTGNCCCACGATCGNCATCGNGAANGTCTCNGTNCCGCCTACNACCAAAGNNANCCCGAANAGCGCAGCCTCGTANACNNNGAANCCGATCAGAAAGGCNCNNANNGTCCGAANNGNNCTCAGCTCGTNNNGTTCNCCCATGANGNNGGCACCNGCNAGCATNGCNAGAANNGATGCGATGCCNAGCGCACCGCCCCANGCGAACGCATANCCCGTNTGCGGGTAGCCGAGNACGGTGAACCCCAGCANCTGGTTGGTCGCCCAGATCGCGAGGATCGTCGNNANCGCGAGCGAGCGGNGCATGGTCGCGGCGGTCACGATCGNNANAGCCACGAACGGCATCATGCAGGCGGCNNCCAGCGATCCGCCCACNGTCGCCAAGGCNAGTGTGACAGGCCATGCGAACCTNGCANNNTCNGACTNNGCNNTNATTTCATCCGTCATCGAAATTCTCCNTAGAANCGNGCGCGCGCGCCNANGGCGAACGAGCGTCCNGGCGTCGCGAANCTGAAGACATCCTCGTANTCGGCGGCCGTCANNTTCTCGACNCGGCCGAACAGCTCGACATTATCCATNACCCTCACGTCGGCGNNGACGTTCAGCAGNANGTAGTCGTCCAGTTGCACGCGAACCGGCACGAANGAGGGATCGATGAANGCGCTGTCGATCGTCTCNCCATTGTAGCGCGCNACGAGCGTGACCCCTCCNGCATCCNNGGGANCGCGCCAGTCGACNGCCAGNCTGGCGGTATGNGAGGGCCGNCGNACNTCGCGCGNGCCATNCTCGNGGGAACGCAGATAGGTGTAGGCTCCATTGACGCGCCAAGCTTCCGCGAAGCGCGCCTCGCCGAACACTTCGACGCCGTTTCTCTTGGATACGGTATCGCGATTGCCAGGGCTGGCGACGAAGTTCGGGGGCGGAAAAGAAGTGAAGATCTCTTCGTCCAGTTCGCTCTCGAAATAGGTGACCCCGATTGAAGCGCGCTCACCGAACAGCGACTGGTCGATCCCGATCTCCCATCCGCTCGACTTCTCGGGCCTGAGGTCGGGATTGCCGATGAAACGGCCGTCCACGAACCCATATAGTTCGTAGAACGAGGGGTTCTTCACCCCCGATCCGACGGCCCCGCGCACTCGCGTAGCCGCAGCGATCCGATAGCTCGCCTGAAGCCTGTACGTGGTTGTATCGGCGAACTGGTCGTTCCAGTCCCTGCGGATGGATGCGGACGCGCTCGCTCGGTCTCCGAGATCGATCGCATACTGGCCGACGAGACCGACATTGTCGATCTGTCGGCGACCGGTGAATGCGAAGCCGGTCGGATCGGTGTTACGGAAGCGTTCGCGTTCGACATCGAGAGCCGCCGTGACCCGGTGGGTCAGACCGCCAGCCTCGATACGCAACGTCGTATCGTAGGACCCTTTCAACCTCTGGCCCTCGCTGCCATAGCTGCGTCCAGTCGAAGCGAAACCGTCGCGCCGGGTATCCGCGATCTGGGCCGAAAACGCTTGGGTCCAGCGATCGTCGAGCAAGTCTAGCTCGCCCCTGATGAGCACATAGATAGCCTCGTTCTCGAAGCGGTTGCCGGGGCTATCGACCTGGAATCCGAAGGTCGGACTTCCCGGATCGGAATCGCTGTCGTTGAATTCGGCATTGGTGCGCGCGTAGCGTAATACACCAGTGAGGCGTGCATTGGTTGATGGCGCGAACGTCGTCTTCAGCGAGACCGCACCACTGTCGTTCGCAAGATCGCGCGTGCCGTTCCGGGCGCCTGGCGTGCCATCGGTGGTATTGAGTGTGGCGGACAGCGCGTAGTCGAGATCGCCACTATATCCAGCGATCCGGGCAGCACCGTTCACCATGCCGAACGAACCGGCTTCGATCCGCGCGACCGCCCCGGGCGCATCGCGGCCGTCGAGAGTGATGTACTGGATGACGCCGCCGATCGCGTCCGACCCGTAGATCGCGCTCTGCTGTCCGCGCAGCACCTCGATCCGCGAAGCCTCGTCGGCGATAAGCGTTCCGAAATCGAACTCGCCGGCNTAGGGATCCGACACCTCGATCCCGTCAACGAGGACGAGCGTATGGTTGGCTTCAGCACCGCGCAACCGAAGCTGTGTCTGACCGGGAACCCGTCCGACCGCGACCCCTGGGACGTCGCGGAGCACGTCGGACACCTCGCGGACTTGCCTCCGGTCGAGGATTTGCTCGTCGAGGACGGTGACCGATCCGCCGATCCGGTCGAGCGGCATGGGATCGGTGGCGCGGTTCCCGGTGACGACGATCGAGGTGTTGGATGTCTCTGGATCGGCAGCGGGATCGATGGTCTGAGCGAGCGATGGAGCCGGCAGAAGCACGGAAGACAGAAGCGACAGGTGAATGTATTTCATGAGAACGAATTTCCGGGGCGCCGGGCGACTTGGCCGGAGCGTCCGCACGAGTGCGGTCGACGAGACTGCTAGGGACGGACGCGTGCATCCCCCGGCAGTCCTGCCGATGCGGCTCCAACCGCTACTCGTCGCCCGGACGAAATTCGTTTCGCGCCTGGCCAATCCCATGAGCCCGGCAAGAGCGACACGCGCCGGTCGGTCTCCTGGCTCACGGGTTGTCGCACGAAACATACCTTCCCAGACGACAATTGCCGCCCAGTGGTTGTGGAGCCAACCCCACCCATGTTACGCGCTCNCCGCTTACAGTTGCAGGGACAGCCGCAGAATTGGCCTATCGAGACCTCACTGCGTTCCCGTTACCGGCACGCTTTATCGACATTTGATTCTGCCGACGCTCGTCTCATAGACTTTGGTCGAATGAGCGGCAAGCGCGCAGTTCCAGAGCAACGCAGCAAGACGATGGTCGCCGTTTTAGGGGGTAGGTGNACTTAATCCATCGTATCTGTTTAGGTCACCAACTGAAATGCCCAGATGTTGATCCGTCGACCTTTGGATTGGCACCAGCTTTCGCTTTCGTCTGAGATCGATTCTCAACCCTTTCTTAAATATCGCGAATGGTGTCGGAAGCCGTACGGCAGCATTTTAGTTTCTAATGCGCAAGCCGGACAGATCGCATACGGTCCAACTTCGTCGCCGGTTCAATGTCCTCTATATTGAATGCGCGGCCTAAAAGCCGACCGTCGCACACCCACCCTAAACCACGACATTAAAGCGTCAACATTATTGACCCAGAAGCTGACACATAGGCCGTCCACGAGCGTGGCTGCAACCAATCGTCGAGTATCCCGTGTGCGCTCGTAATCCGAATATCTGGCGCTTGGTGTGCGATGATCGCGTCGTTGCGCTGCCTTGGCGTTGCATCATTTAGCGACGCTCTTAGACACTGCCGCTACAGAAACTTTGCAGCTTGGTTGCTAATCAGAAGCACACTCGCAACGCTATCACTGCAGGTCGCTGGCAGCGCCGGATACAGTCGCGATGCACTCCGCTTGCAGGCGTAATCGGCGTGGGGTATTTGTCCGTAAGCGTCTGATTTGAAGAAAGAAAATGAGGGCGAGATAAAAGCGCCGCCGTCGGTCGGGGCGCAGGTGGTTGGTTTCGTTCAGTAATATGCGACGGCACCCATATTGCCCCTGCGGCGCTCATTTCAAAAAGTTCTTTGCTATCAAACAGATTGGCGACGGCGCTTGGCGTTCTGCGCTGTTTTCGTTCGGTAACCCACTTTCGCCCGGACGTCCTTCGCCGTCCCGATGAGCATCGGTGCATTTGACTGGAGTGCTTGCCCCCACGCCTCTGCGCTGCGGCGAAAGAACGACAGCTGCGGCGTAGGAACGTCATGTGGCGCAGGGTGCCCTAATCGATCGATACTCAGTGCTGATGGCGGGCCGGCCTGTTCCCTCCATGCTTCCCAAGGTCGGTCCGTCATCACCCGAAAGATGAAAGGATCGACGGCTATGCCATCTGCGAGCACGACAGAGCATCCTTGCGAGCAATGCGGGCCCCAGGCCATCGAACCGATCGCCATGCGCGTACCCGAAGCCTGTCGCTATCTCGGGATCGGACGCAGCACACTCTATGTGCTCA
>PBYQ01000008.1 GCA_002729695.1 Citromicrobium sp.
CCGCAGAGAAGTTTGACGTTTACACCCATGTCACCAATCAGATCATCGCGCAGATCGAGGCGGGAACGCCGCCCTGGCGCAAGCCGTGGACTGGCGGTGGGGCATCGGTCAGCCTGCCGGAACGGTTCAACGGTGAAGCCTATCGAGGCATCAACATCCTGATGCTTTGGGCGACAGCGATGGCCAAGGATTACAGCTCAGCCCGCTGGATGACGTTCAATCAGGCCAAGCAGCTTGGGGGCCATGTCCGCAAGGGCGAGAAATCCGCTACGGTCGTGAAATATGGCACCGTAGAGCGCGAAGACGAGAACGGCGAGGAACGCCAGATCCCCTATGCCAAGGCCTACCGCGTGTTCAACGCCGACCAGATCGAGGGCTTGCCCGCTGAATTCTACATCCTGCCCGACCCGCCCCGTGATCTTGGCACCGTCGCCGATCCCGCGTTGGAGGCATTCTTTGCCGCGACCGGCGCGCAGATCGACGTGACCGAGGAGCCGCGCGCCTATTACAACATCAAGACCGACCGGATTCACATGCCGCCGATTGGCACGTTCCACCGGGCCGCAGGCTACTACGGCACCTTGGCCCATGAGCTGACCCACTGGACAGGGGCGACGAAGCGGCTGGACCGTTTGGGCCGGTTCAATGACCGCAAGGCTTATGCGTTCGAGGAACTGGTGGCCGAGATTGGCAACTGCATGCTTTGCGCGCAGATCGGGGTAGAGCCTGAATTCGATCAGAGCGCGGCCTATGTCCAAGGATGGCTTGAGGCGATGAAGGAAGACAGCCGCGCGATTTTTCGTGCTGCGTCCGAGGCGCAGAAGGCCGTGGATTACATTATGGACCGCACCGCGCAGGCCGACCGGATGGCCGCTGAATAGTAGTCTGCACCACTGAAATGATCGAGGCCCCCGTCAGCAGGCGGGGGCCTTTTTGCGTTCTGGCGTTATCCTGGGGGTGGGCGGTTTCAGGGTGACCTGTCGGCGGGTAACCTGAAGGCCACCCACCGACAGGCCCGGCGCTTCGCGCGGACGCCCCCAAAGGGGCGAAAACCGCATCAAATGCCTGCAAACCAATCAGCCTGAATCTGGACCCGCTCAATCATCTCTGTCGCAACGCCCAGTTTGTTTTCCTTCAAGAGTTCGCAAAGACGGTCGCCGTCGATCAGGTCAATTGCAATCGCGCCATCGCGCGTGGCTTCATCTGAGGCTTGGCTAGTGAAATGCCCGGTGGTGATGAAAAGTCCTTTGTCAGCCCGCCCTTGCAGGGCTCCGCGAAAATCGCGGATTTCCTTTGCGCCGACGCTCCCTTTCCAGCGCTTACACTGGAAATAAACCTGGAAAGACACAAGGTTCACCCGCAGCACTCCGACGCCGTCTATCCCGCCGTCGCCAGACTTGCCGCGCACCTCGACCTTGGTAAAGCCTGCCTCGCGCAGAAGACGCTGCGCCAGTCGCTCGAAACCGTCGGCTGTCATTTTCCCCAAAACGGCCAAGAGCGCTGACTTCCAGTCTTCTTCATCTACGGGGCCGTCATCCGCCATGACTTCGATCTCGTCACCTCGGGCGGCCTCAGCCTTTTTCGCGGCGAGACGTTTCAGGCGCGCGCGTTCGCGCTCTTCCTGCGTTACCTGATCATAGATCGCCTGTGTTGCCTTGAGGTTAGAGATTGCTGAACCTGTTTCGGTCAGTGCCCAGATCCCGCGCTTGGAATTATTCAGCGCCTCGCCGCGCTTCAGATAGGTGCGGGCCCACGCCAGGTAGTAATTCACGCGCGTGCGGTTTTCGTCGCGTGGCATCGTGAAGGCTTGTTCGGCCTCGGTCACACCCTCCAGCTCAATCACCTTTTCATCGAGCTCCTGGATCGTCGCAGAACCACCGAGCTCTTTCAGAGCTTCAACTGTGACGAGCATCATCCCAGGCAGGTCGGGAAGCGTTTCCGCGTCGATTTTGAATCGCCTCATCGAACCCTCTCATTCAAAACCGCGACACGCTTGGGATGGACGAGAGCAGAAGAACCGCGTCCAGGCTGCCGCTCTAAAGAACTCGCAGCCGTCATGCCGGGATTGGCACGGCCCTCGCCAGCGCCATATCCGCTGGCGAGAGTCCGAACAATGTCGTGACGATTGCTTCAATCTGGTCGCGTAGCGCTGCCGCATTGCGCTCATGAAGCGTCTTTTGGTGCGGCACCCGCGCCGCTTGAGCGGCATCGTTTGCAGCGATCAACTGCGTAACAAGGGCTTCGATATTCGCCCGCTCCGCCGGCGTTGCCGGTGGAATTGGCAAGTGCTCGATGAACTGCTTGCCGTGCGAATAGTATCCACCCCGGAACGGACTGGTATGCGTCCGCACCATCGCTTCGCTCAAAGGGTGATGCAGCACGGCCAACAGGAAGAAGTTTGTCTCCGGTGCGCCATCGCGTGGTCGGATCAGATAATAGGGACCGTTCCCGCCGCCCGTCATCATGATATTGGTATCATCGTAGGCATAACGGGCTTCACGGGACAGGATCGGCAGGATGATCTTGGGGCTGTCGAACTTCGTCAGGCTCTGGGAGCGCCCGAACTGATAGAACTGTCGGGTAGCCGCCGTACCGCCGACGATATTGCGCCGTTGCAGATCAGCTTGACGCGCTGTCAGGTAAGCCAGGCAGAGCGGAAACCGCCGTGCCATGTCTGCGGGTTGGATCAACTGCGCTGTCGTGCGGGCACCGTTGATGATCTCATAGGGGAAGATCATCCACGTGTTGGCCTCAGCGCGCGCGTAAGGGTTCAGCGTGACATCGAGTAGGCAAGGCCGGAGTATGTCCCGCTCGATCGGCCAATCACGGCCGTCCCACCGCAGCGTCACGGTGTTGGGTGTGCTGCTGACCTCGCGGAAGATGTAAATTGCATCGGCGCTGGTTTGGACGCCGACGAAGATTTCCGATGCTTCGCCCAGCTCACGGCCACAGGCGGCGCGCACCCGCGCAAATAGCGCGCGCGTGGCCGCATCGGCGAATTGCCATGGATCATCCGTCAACTCGGCCGCCGGCATCGTGCTTCTCGGCCCTGGCGTGCCATAGCGCCACAAATCCAAGGCATCGACTCGCTCCACGGTCACATCGGCCTTTCCCTGCCGGTCGAGGATCAACAGACAGGTGTAGTTGGTCGCTAAGCGTCCGAAGACCTGCTGCACGCCGAAATGCACGATCTCTTCGAGGGGATGCCCAGCCGTCACCAGCCGTCGAAGCGCCCGCCCGGCTTGAATCGTCATGAATTTATGCGGGACAATGAAGCCAAGCCGACCGTCTGGCCGCACAAGGCCCAGCGAGCGTTCAATGAACAGCGCATATTTGTCGAAATTGTCCTGACGCGCCGTTGTGTAGGGAGACCCCGCCGATTGGTAAAAGGCGGCTTCCTCCGGCGAGTATGTCTGCATGTTCTGGATGCGGATATAGGGCGGGTTTCCAACGATCACGTCGAAACCACCGCGTGTACTCTCCGCCGGGAACTCAGCCGCCCAGGAGAAAGGATTGACCTTATCCAGAAGCCGTGCCGGCAGCGCGCCGCGCGCCGCAACCCATTCCGCCTGGCTGACAAGGCTATTGCCTGCCCGCAGCGTTCCATCCAGCTCCGGTAGCGCCGGCGTGCCGGTGCGATCGACATACTCTCGCAACCCGGCTTCGCTCTCGTCTTCGATCAGCTTCAAAAGAAGGCTGAACCGGGCGACCTCAACCGCATTGGTGTCAATATCGACGCCGCGCACATGCGCAAGCAGGATGCGCCGCTTTTCCTCGAACGTTAGACGCCACAGCCCTGCCCCGGCTTCATAGATCGTGCGGCCCACATGGTTTGCACGATCGTTCGCCAGATACCAGGACAGATAGTGGTCCGTCAGGAACTCGAAAACGGACAAGAGGAAAATGCCCGAGCCGCAGCAAATGTCGGCAACGGTGAAGGCCGCCAGATCAGCCGGAGACTGTCCGGCCAGTTTCGGCCCGAGCGTGCGCTGCACAATCGCATCGACAATATAGCGCGGCGTCGGCACGACGCCGCCGCTGTCCCGCACCTCGGGCTTGCTGACGATCTCAACGTTGCCATGCGCGTCGATCGTGATGATCTCGCCCAGAAACTGCTCGTAGATTTCCCCCAGGACTTCGGTTTCCACGACCGCGAAGGTGTAGGGGCTCTGCGGGTAGTAAAGCTCGTTGATAATACCGCTCAATACATCGTCGCTGATGCGAATCCCGAGTCGGGCATCATCGAGCAGCCGGAACAGACCGGAATCATAGAAGGCATCCGCGCGCCGCAGCTCCTTCATAAGAGCATCGAAGCTGTTGCCGGCGGTCAGGCCCCGCAGGGTTTCATACCGCTCGATGTCGCGATCTTCACAGATACGCAGGAACACGATCCGCGAAAGGAATAGTTGCACCGCATAGGTCAGCTCGTCCGGCGACAGGCCGGCGACTTGCTGGTGAATATCTCGTGCGAGACGCTCGCGCCACGACCGCACCTGGCGCAAGAAAAAGTCGTCAAACTGATCGGCACCGTGCCGGGTCACATCGACGGCGAAGCGGCGATCAAAATCGCCAGAGTACACCGCCTCACGCGACAGAAGCGGCCACAGCTCGTCGAAGCGCGCTTCAAACTCTTCGTATCCGACAAGCAGAATACGCGCGACATGCGCTTCATCGGTGTTGTTTGGAGAGGGTCGGCAGTCATAGACCGCCAGCTGATGAAAGTTGGTCAGGATCGAGATCGGCAGGCTTGCCGAATAACCGTAGCGCCGCGTCTGGAAGGCGGCATCCCTACTCCGATCGATGCGCACATTCGGCTTCTTAGCTTCGACGAAGAGCTTGCGCTGGCGTGCAAGGCGCAGCTCATAGTCCGGCTTCTTGGAAAGCCGCTCTTCGCCGACTTCAACCGTTGCCTCTTCGATAACTTCCCGAAGCCCGAGCGGTTGGCCGGCGACGTTGTGTACGTCCCATCCAAATGCCGCGAGCAGCGGCGTGATAAAATCCGTGCGCGCCTGCGTCTCATTATAGGCCGCACGCAGATAATCTGCTTCGTTGCGCCGGAAGTTCTGGACAAGATCAGCCACCCGAGCACGGGCAGCGTCCTTCGGGTCAGCGGCTGTCATGCTGTATGTTTCCGGGCACCACGCCGACGGGAGTTCCGCCGATTCCGCATCTGCGTCCAGACGCTCTTCAAAAGATCACACTCTGCCGATGTCAGCCCCATGTGCTCGCGGAGGATGATCTTTGCATTCTCCTCCAGAACATCATCGAGCCGGCCGGCACGGACGAGCTGATCCACTTCGGTTAGCGGCATCGCGCCGTTGAGCTGGGCGGGCATAAGCAACCGTTCGGCTTCTGTCGGTTCAAGCTCCAGAACGCCGCCGCCATAGCTTCGCCCTTCGATTTCAGCCGAAGCAGCCGTGAGCCAGGTATAGGTATTGGCGATCACCCGTTCAGGCTTCGCGCCATGGCTGCGCATCCGGTGGATCGTATCAGTGGACGTAGCCCCGGAAGAGTTCAGCACCATGCGGGGAAAGTCGTAAATCTGCCGGAACGCGAAACCGTCTGGCACCCAGACAGACGGCACCAGATACCAAGGCTCTCGGATCGAGCACTTGTACCCCATGTGAAATTCTTTCCGTTCGCCTTCCTCGATGTATCGGCGCAGTTTTGCGTTGAGCTTGCTGGCTTGCGCTTTCGAGATGTTGAGCAGGTGGACGCGATCACCGTCAGCGGACAGGGATCTCCAGTCGGCCTTCTCGATCTTGCTCCCCTTCAGCTGGGCGGAGCGCGATACGAGCGGCGTTGTGTAGCCCTCAAGGCCAAGATCTTCGACCTGATTGGCCGAGAGGACAAAAAATTCATTCTTCCCGGTGACAACCCCCACGTCGATGCTCGCGTGCGTGGACATGGGCGTGGTGATCGCCGCATCGCGCAGAGCGCGCATGAAGGTAATCTGCCGATTGTCGAGGAAGTATTTTAGCCACTTCTCGCTATCATGACGGATGGTCTTGGGCTCCGCCCGATCAAGGATCAAGGCTGGTTTGACATCGGTAATTTCGGCAACCGTTGCGGCGGCTGTCAGGGAAACGCGGCAGGTATTGTCCTCGGACGCCGTTGCCAAAGCGCCGTCAGCAAGAAGCAGGACGACTTCCTGCTCCGCCTTCTCGAAGAACAGCTCATTGCAGGCAATCACGTCGATCCGCTCGAAGTGATCGGTCAGATAGGAGCGCAACTGCGCCGCATAAGTGACTTGCAGGATTTCCGCCGGCAGCACGAGCGCGAGGCGACCGCCAGCCTTGAGACTTGCCGTCGCGGCGACCACGAACGGCACCCAGATGTTGGTCAGGCGATTTGGCGTCAGCCCCTGATCTCCCATGATCTGCATGGCGATGGTGCGATGCGGCTCAGGGAACGATTGGTAGCGGATGAACGGCGGGTTGCCGATGATCGCGTCAAAGGCGGGCTGAAGAGAGTCCGCCCACCACGCAAAAAAGTCCGAGTTTTGAACCACCTTTTCGGCAGACTTGCCGATCACGCCCTGAAGGCGCGTTGTTGCGGCTTCCGCCTCTGCCGGTATGATTTCAACGCCCGTCAGATTGTGCCCGATCTTTTCAGGCGTTCCGCCAAGCTCACGGAGCCGATGTACGGCCGCCTCTAAAAAGGCACCGTCGCCGCAACTCGGCTCCAGTACGACATCCTCAGCGGATTGGATCGCCCAGCCGCACAGCCATTCTGCGACCTTTGATGACGTGTAATAACCACCGCGCAATTTATCTTCGTCCAAATCAGCGAAGCGACCACGCGGGGCAACATTCGAAGACTTGCCCTTGGGCGTGGTGGTGCGTGATTTGGTCCGCGCGACTTTCATTCTTTCCCCACATGCAGTAGCGGCATGTCATCCTTCAGGAGGCGGTCGATCGCTTCGCGCACGACCCATGCCGCTGATACCCGGTTTTTTCGGGCAATCTCGTTAAGCTCGCGATGCTGCTCCGCCGTGAGGCTGACAGACAGGCGATGTACGGATTTGTCATCGTTGTTTTGGGTGTCGGCAGTCATGGCGAATACATCGTTGCATCAGTTTGCACCACGATACACCATGGTGGTGACATCAGCAAGAATATCTCGCAAAAACCACCGTTTTTGAGAGCCCCGCCGTAGAAGCCCCTGCTCCGCTCGCAAACTCGATCTCTGGTCTCTCAAAACTATCTCTTGAAATAAAACTCTCAATTCCCTCATAGTGCGATGAGTTTTAAGAGGTCTGTATGCTCGTCGGTTATGCCCGAGTCTCCACGCAGGATCAGAATCCCGATCTCCAGCTCGACGCCCTGAAGGCGGCGGGCTGTGAAAAAGTATTCACCGAAAAGGCATCTGGCGGACAGCGCGACCGGCCCGAACTGGCCGCCGCACTGTCATACATGCGTCCGGGGGATAGCCTGGTCGTCTGGAAGCTCGACCGCCTGGCGCGATCCATGCCTCAGCTTATCGACACGGTTTCTACGCTTGAGGATCAGGGCATCGGATTTCGCTCCCTCACAGAAGCGATCGACACCACAACCGCCGGCGGCAAGCTCGTCTTTCATATTTTCGGGGCACTTGCCGAGTTCGAACGATCCGTGATCCGCGAGCGCACTCGCGCGGGCCTCAAGGCTGCACGCGATCGCGGCCGCAAAGGCGGCCGCCCCCCTGCCCTGTCCTCCGCCGATCTGGCGGCCGCCAAGGCGCTATTACGCGATCCAGCGATCACCATGGACGAGGTGGCGACGCGATTAAAGGTTTCGCCGGCGACGCTTTACCGGCATTTGCCAGGCGGGCGTGGCGGTATTATTCAGGGGGAAGCAAGTGCTCAAGAAGATCATTTCGATTAAGAACGTTGGTCGGTTCCGCAACTCCGCCACTTCCCCTAATCCGCAGCTTGGCAAGCACACCTTCATCGCGGGTGCAAACGGCTACGGCAAAACAACGATCTGTGCCGTCCTCCGCTCACTACAAACTGGCGATCCGGCCCATGTCCTCGGCCGCAAGACTCTTGGCGCTACCGACGCACCGGCGATCGAGCTGCTGCTGGACAGCGGACAGGCCCGTTTTGATGGCACGGCGTGGAATGCGACGAAGCCGGAAATCTCTATCTTCGACGGGGTGTTTGTCGCCGAGAACGTCCATTCCGGCGAGGTCGTGGACATCGAGCACAAACGTAATCTCTATCGTGTCATCGTCGGCGACGCCGGTGTGAAGCTCGCAGCGAAGGATGCCGACTTGGCCGCCGAGAGTCGCGCCAAGACCGGCGAGATTAGCACGGCGGGAAAAGCCGTTCAGCCGCATGTGCCGGCTGGCATGAAACTGGACACCTTCATTGCCCTGCCAGAGACGCCGGACATTGCGGTGCAGATCGAGGCGCAGGCGCGCAGCGTGGATGCGCTGCGGCAGGCCGGGGCGCTGCGCGCCCGCCCTGCCCTTTCCGAATTTCCTATTCCGGCCCTGCCGGAGGATTTCACCGGCATGCTGGCGCGCACCATCGACGCCATCGCACAGGATGCGGAGCAACAACTGTCGGCGCACCTGGCCGCGCATGGCATGACGGCCAGCGGTGGCAACTGGATCGCGGACGGCCTCGGCCATGCCGACGATACCTGTCCTTTCTGTGGGCAAGATATTCGGGGGCTTCCGCTGATCGCCGCTTTTCGGGCCGTGTTCAGCGAGCGTTATGAGGCGCTTGCGGGAGAGATTGCTACCATGAAAGCGGGCATCGCGCGGGACATGGGCGATGCTGCCCTTGCCCGCCTTGGCACCATCGCAGAACAGAATAAGGGCGGCGTGGAGTTCTGGCAGAAGTATTGCGCGATCGAGGCTCCTGCCCTCGCCTTGCCGGCCGATGCCGTCGAGGCGATCCGCGGGCTTGCAACCGGGGCGACCGACCTTCTCGACCGCAAAGCGGCCGTACCGCTCGAACCGATCGCGCCGGATGAAGGTTTCACGGTCGTGCGCGCTGCTTATGACAGCGCCATCGCCGCCATCGAGGCGGCGAACACCGCGATCCGGGCGGCGAATGTCGTCATCGCCGACAAGAAGGCAGCCGCCGATGCGGGCGACCTCAAGGCGGCTGAGACCGAGCTGGCCCGCCTGACGGCGATCCAGACCCGGCACCGCGAGGACGTGTCCGAGCTTTGCGGCACGTATACGAAGCTCTCCGGCGAAAAAGACGGCATCGAAGCACGCAAGGACGCGATCAGGAAGCAACTCGACGCGCACACTAAGACGGTGGTGAAACCCTATGAGCGGCGCATCAACGACTATCTGGCCGCGTTCAATGCCGGGTTTACCATTACCGAGACCAAGCACGCCTACCCCGGTGGCGTCGCCACATCGAGCTATCAGCTCGTCATCAACGACACGGCGGTTGATCTTGGCGACAGCAAGACGCCGGGGGATCGGCCGAGCTTCAAGAACACTCTCAGCGCCGGCGACCGCACCACGCTCGCCCTCGCGTTTTTCCTCGCACATCTTGAACGGGACCCGGCAGCAGCCGGAAAGCTGGTCGTGTTCGATGACCCCTTCAACAGTCAGGACGCTTTCCGACGCCGGCAGACCGTACATGAGATCATGAAGGTGGCCGGGAAATGCGCGCAAGTGATCGTGCTTTCGCACGATGCCACCTTCCTCAAGCAGGTTTGGGACAAGTCACCAGCAGCCGAGCGTGTTGCGTTGACGCTTGCCGACCACCGCGCCCAAGGCTCGAAGATCATGCCGGTAGACTTGGAACATGCCTGCCGTGGCCGGACTGCCACCGACATCGACGGCCTGCAAACCTATCTGACAACCGGCGCGGGCAGCTTACTCGATATTATCCGCAAGATGCGCGTCGTCTTGGAAACGCATTGCCGCACGACCTATCCGGGCAGCTTCCTTGCCAATGATTGGCTCGGAGACATCGTGAGGAAAATACGCGAAGGGGGCGACTCCCATCCTGCTCAGGCGCTCTATGACGAACTGGACCAGATCAACGGTTATACGAGCCAATATCATCACGGTGAGGACATGGATGACGCTACACCGGACCAGATCGACCCGAGCGAACTTACAGGTTTCGCGCGCCGAACTCTGCGCATTGTTAATGCCTTGCAAGCGTAGATCTTGGATTCTTGGACATGCTACTTAGCACTTCGTCAAAGTGCTGTATCGTACTCCATCTAACGAGGCGCTGCTCAAATCAGCTATCTTCGCGACGAAGAGTAGATTTCCCACATCCGCTCTACGAGTTGTCCCTGTGTGATCCCAAGCGCTTCAGCCTCAGAAGCAATTGCTTCGCCCACTTCCGGCAGCACTTTGGGATGTAACTGGTGCGTACGTGGGCTTGGTTTGCGACCTGGCTTCTTCCGAGGGGTTCGATCCAGAAAGCCCCTCGCTTCGCCAACCTCATCCACGCGCCGGACTTCTTCAATGGTCGTCCCTTTCGGACGGGCTTTCAGCCCCGCAAGCCTATTTGAGCCGCTCATAAACCGCCTCCGTGAATGCCTGAGCGTTTGCCAACGCCTTATCTACCTTGCCGCCTGTGACCATCTCCGGGTCATTCATCATCGCTGTCAGATCGCCCCCATAAGCGAACAGTTCCGAGAACGCTGCGCGCGCGACCAGGGACGGCTCGATNACATCGATCCCTGCCCCACTGAGCTGTTCTTCCAACTCCTTCTGGACGCGGCTTTTGACGGCTGCGCTGGTCTTGGTCAGCACCACAGCATGACGGATTGACCGCCCAAGCGCTTCTTCCTCTTCGCGAACCAACGCCAAGGCTTCGGACCCGATCTCCGCGTCCAGCGCTGTCGGCTGCATCGGGACAATCACTAAATCCGCCTGGGAGATGGCGCGACTGACAAGCTGGGACGCAACGCCTTCCAGGTCCACAATGACGATCTTGCCGTCACCATCCGCGCTCCGGATGGTCGGAACGATCTCTGAACGGCCAACATCGCTCTTCAAGGTCACACCGGAAGGTACGCCATGAGATGCCCACCGGGTAAGAGANTTGTTCGGGTCACAGTCAAGCACCGTGACATCCGCGCCCATGCGGGCGAACTCAGACGCCAGAAGAACGGCGCATGTCGATTTTCCAACCCCACCTTTGGGGCTTGCCATAACGATGACGGGCATTGCTCGATCCTGCCACTTTGTTGTTACCGGATTTATATCCTGTACCGGAAATAAATTCAACACCGGAAATAAATCGCTTACCGGTTTTATTTATATAACCGGTTTTTAATCTCAAGGCCTGCCTCGCTTCTCAAACCACTTTCGGCAGAATCCAATGAAAGCGCGGTCAGCGTTGCG
Organism: Citromicrobium sp.; assembly: GCA_002729695.1. Classification (GTDB taxonomy): domain Bacteria; phylum Pseudomonadota; class Alphaproteobacteria; order Sphingomonadales; family Sphingomonadaceae; genus Alteriqipengyuania. The sequence continues at coordinate 11,320 of PBYQ01000008.1, forward strand.
GGGCGGCTCAACACACCAGTCGCGCCACTCTCGCTCCAGAAAGCGAACGTCCCAACCCGGCGCTGCATAGCGCGCTTCTTCGTAGGTGTCGGACTGCAGCGGTGGAATACTGCCTTCAACAAGCTGGACAGGGGACATCGTGCCGCGATTGGTGAACACCACCATGTCAGCTTCATCTTCAAAGGTAACATGGTAATCTGGCAAATGGTCATGCTCTGCGAGTTGCCGGATCATCTGCCGGAACCGCTTCTGGGGGCTTTGAGAGCCTGTTTTGAGCAAAAGTTTCGCCAGTGTGATCCGCCAGCTTTTCTGTTGTCCACAATGCTTCCGGGCGATCTCATACACCCGTCGTTCAATGGGCTTGCGCAGGCGGAAGTAGTCCCGGTGGAGGGTCAGTACCTCTTCGTTCCGGATTGCGTTGAAAACCCAGTCTGACAGCTTCACTTCACACCATAAGAGACGCCCGTCCAAACCGTGCTTTCGGCGGATCGAGGACGCGTCGATCAGGCCAAAGCCATCGACTTGCTCTTCATCGCCAGTTACAATGTTAGTCCTGATCCGCGTCCCTTCGAGGCGATCAAGGGCATCGAGCAGAGACTGGTATTCCCGGCCACTTGTACCCCGGTTGGTGAAGATCAGCAGCTCTCTGGAGTTAATCCGGACACGGGGCGAAACGGCTTCTCCCTCCTTCAGCTTCGCCATGATCTGACTGATACAGTAGATCAGAATGTCCTTGTCGTAGATCGTCGCCAGCCCCTTCACGCTCGGCGTGATCTGAAGCCACTTGTCGCCATTCTCATAGCGCTTGATCGTTGTCTCAGGCTTCTTTGAGAGGGAATAAAACGGATGCTCCATGTGTTGCATCACGTCCTTCAGGACAGCGTCTGCAACATCACAAATGAACAGATCATGCTGCGGATGGCGATCCGGCAGGAGCGGGGCGAGAGCATTCGTGTTATCAGTTACCATGAGTCGACATTCGTGGTTTTAGTTACCGCAGTCAAGATTCGTGTTATCAGTTACCAAAAGCAGGATTTCAGTTACCGAGATTCGTGTTATCAGTTACCGGAAAGCTAGAAAATTGATTTACTTTCAAATATCTACGTAAAACTTCCAGACCCGTAACACAGATTCTAACACATATATAACACCCAGCATCTCAGGCAGAGCCGACCACCATTAGCGCTTCACCGCTCACCGTTGGTAGAACACACAAGCATCGACACCCGTGGTCGTCGTGGTCCAGGACGCTCCGAGGACAGCGCACATGGAAGCGTTGCTTGCTAAGAAACGAGGAAGCATCACTGTCAGGGCAAGAGCCAGAACGACAGCACCCAGACCAAACCATGGAAGACGGCTTTTGAAACGATCCAGTTTCTGTTCCCGTTCCCAGAGCTGGCGCATAGTGTCCGACCTGGCATCCTCTGCTTTCTTGAGAACCTCTTGGGTATGGTTGGACGCCCGCAGCAGATCACCAGCCATCTGGCCAACGCGGGTTAGGGTGTCGCCGATCTTGCCGTCGATGGTTGCCCCGACAATCTCACCGTAGTGTTCCGGGTTCGTCTGTTTGCGGGCAGCGAAAGCAGCAGAGCGGGCTTCAGTCGCTGTCTTGTTCACGCGGTCGAGCGCCCGCGTCTGTTCATCCACCCGATCCGAGATGCTGGCGACCGCCGTGGCGAGAAGATCGAGGGTTTCGCGCAGATCATCGTCCGAAAGCGGGGCAGGGGAGACGGGCGTGTCAGACATGGCGGATTGCTTTCAGGTTATCGGGCTTCAGGTGTGAACAGCCCGGCAAATTCAGGGTCGGCGTAGTAACGCAGCTTTTGTGCAATGGCGGTGGCCTGCCCCTGGACGCGCAAGAGCTGACGATCCGGCGGAAGCTGCATGATTTCATCGGGTGTCAGCAGATCGCGGCCCGTGAGGTTGTTCGAGAAGCTGGGACCATCACCAGGCTTGAAGCTGTCCGTCTGGAACCCCGTAGTTTCCTGGCCGATCATCTGGCTCAACCATTTGGCTGTCTCGAAATCATTCACCCCGAAGACCTGTTGCACCCCAGCATTGGCAATGAAGGTACCAGCCCGTTCGCCATAGAGGTCTTTGAGCTGGCTCATGTCCTGCAGGATCGGCCAAAGTTGAAGCCCGTAGCCCGCCATCAGCCCCATAGCGCGTTCCACGGCCTCCAGGCGGCCCAGGGCAGCGAATTCATCGAGCAGGAACAGGGCAGGGGCCTTAAGGCGCTGAGAAGCGCTCTGAGCGCCTGCGGTGGTCGTCAGGGCCTCTGCGTCCCGTGCGATGTCCTGCAGGGCCTGAGAGACCAGAAGGCGCAGCCAGCGGCTGTAGGCGTCCATCCGGTTGGGCGGCAGCACGAGGAAGACGGAGGTGATCCGGTGGCGCAGATCAGAGAATGCGAAGTCCGAGCGCGCCAGACACTTCGCGATCCGGGGCGAGTCCAGGAAGTGCGTGTGGCGCTGCGCGTTCGACAGGACGGAAGCGGCTTCCCGGTCTGCTTTGCCGAGGAACCGGTTGGCGGCGCGCGCGATCAGCCCGCCTGCCTCGTCGCTGTCCTGCATCAGCTCCAACAGAGCGCGCAGCTTTTCGGGGGGCAGGGTGAGATATTCCCGGACGGTGGCGAGGGACCGGCGGTCGCGATCCTCGTGGCAGACACAGAACATGATCAACCCGCCGAGTATGGCCTTGGCCTCTTCGTTCCAATGCGCTTCCGTCACCTGGCCCGGCGGGTCCATCACCAGCGCCTCTGTCAGGGAGGCCGCATCCTCGCCTAGGTCGAGGCTGTCCGGTGTCAGCCGGTCGAGCGGGTTGTAGGCGGCGGAGGGATGGCCGCTGACCTCAAATGGATCGAGAACGTGCACTGTCCCGAACCGCCGCCGGGCCTCGCCCGCGATCCGCGCGTTCTCGCCCTTGGGGTCGATCACCAGAACCGAACGTTCCGCCGCCAGCAGGTTCGGGATCACGGTGCCGACACCTTTCCCCGCGCGCGTCGGGGCGAGGGTGATCAGATGGGCGGGGCCGTCATAGTGCAGCAACCGCCCGGTGTGCGGATTGCGCCCGATCAGGAGGCCGTCTTCCTGCTGAAGCTTCTTCAGCTCTTTGCGGTTCGCAAACCGCGCCGAGCCGTGGCTGTCACCGGTCAGCCCGAAATAGGCATCGGCGCCGGAGGCCATGCGCCAGTACTGGAATCCGAAGACAGCACCCACGAACATGAAGGGACCGAAGACCAGCCATTGCCAGGTGCTTTCGCCGGGCGTTTGGTCGAAGAAGGCGAAGATGAACGGCGTCGCTACCAGAGAGCCGATCATCGCCCCGAATAGGACAGCACCGATCATCCAGCCCAGAAGGATGGGCGTGAAGATCAAGCGACCGAAGAAGCGGAACAACCCCCCGAAGACGAGCATCACGCTCCGCATCAGGACGCGTCCTCATCGCCTGGGGTAGGGGAGGGGGCGTCCCACTCCGCAAAGGCTTTGCGGTCCTGTTCACGGGAGAGGTTACGGATCAGCCGGTAGAGCATGGCGGCTGCATTGGAATCCCGTTCCGCCAGGTCCATGAGCGCACCGCCCAGGATCACCTTGCGCCGTGTATCCAGCTTGCGCTGTCTGGTGGCTTCCCGGTTCTTCAAAGCCTGAAGGCGGGCCTTGGCCTGGGCGTAGCGTTTCTCGGCGCGTTCAAGCTCAGTCTCGGCCAATTCGGGAATCCACTTCGAAGAGGGCAGGTGTAAAGGTTAGGCTTGCCACAACCAGCGATAGCGCTTACCCGTAGGCCTGTAAAGGACAAGGGCGCACTTATGCAAACTCTCCACCTATGGTTCCGAGATTTGCGTGCGATCTCCTTGAGGCAAGGCCTCAGCCGATGGCGAACTCCGTCCGACGCGAGGCGCGCCGGAATGGGAGGTGCCTTCGCCCTCCCAAGCCCTCCAGAACCAACTTCGGCAGTTGGATCGCGTCCCGCAACGTCGCGCCAGCGTCTCGCCCGATGCCCCACAGTGGGGGCCGGTCTGCCGCTGGCGTCTCCCTTGCGGGAGGTATCGCGCCCAGGTGCTGACGCCCCTTCGCGATACCTGGTTTGCCCCCGGCAAACCGCCAGTGATCTGTCCCCATATCCCGCCCCTCATGAGGCTGGGGATCTGGGGGCAGATCACTGGCAAGCCCGCGCCTCAGAGAGCCAGAGGCTCACTTCGGGCGGGCTGTCTTTTCCACTCGTTCCGCGCCGAGGCAGGGCGCGATCCAGCGGGGAAAAGACGGCTGACCCGGTGGCCCATGTCGGGGCATGGGCCGGGGTCAGCAGCAGCGTGCGCGATGATCGTTCGCTTCATCGGAGAGAGTAGGGCGCATGGCCAGCTACCACCTCTCCGTGAAGACGATCAAACGCAGCGCCGGGCGCTCTGCCACGGCGGCAGCTGCCTACCGTGTCGGGGAGCGCATCGAGTGCCAGCGCGAAGGTCGTGTCCACGATTACACCCGCAAGCAGGGGATCGAGGAGACCTTCATCCTGGCACCGAAGGACGCGCCGGATTGGGCCACGGATCGGTCCCGCCTCTGGAACGAGGTCGAGGCCAGCGAGACCCGCCGCAACTCCGTCACTGCCCGCGAATGGGAGTTGGCCCTGCCATCCGAGATCAGCGCCGAGGACCGG
>PBYQ01000009.1 GCA_002729695.1 Citromicrobium sp.
TGTGGTGTCAGCCGGGGAAGTCGACCGGAGTGATCTCACCCGGCAACTGCAGCAATTGCAGGAGCTTGGGAATTACCGCAACAAGGCGCTCTTGGGGCTGCCGGTGGCGCAAGAGGCCTGGCCAAGGCTGGACGCGGCCGAACGCGAATTGGCCGCACTGGCCAAGGCCGTCACTTCCTCGGCGGCCTCTGACGATGATTTGCTGGCGCAATTGTCTGACCTCAGCCTGGAACTTTCGACCATTGCCACGTCAATCGACTATCGCATGAACGCTACCGCAGCCTATTCGCGTCTGGTGGAAGAGAGGCTCGCACAACTTGCTCCGGAACCGATCCGTGGGTTCGCTTCGCTCGTCGACTTCACTGAACGCCGCTTCCTGCCGGCAGCGCGCACCTGCGCCGCCTTGACTGAGCGCGAACGTCAGCTGACACGGCGTGCGCGCCAAATCTCCGAACTGCTGCGCGCCCGCATCGAGACGCGGATCGAGAACCAGAACGCGAAACTGCTTCGATCGATGGAGCGCAGCACGACGATGCAAGTGCGCTTGCAGCAGATCGTCGAGGGCCTCTCCGTAGTGGCCGTGAGTTATTATGCCATCGGCCTGCTAGGGTATGCCATAAAGGGTGCGTCCCATCACTTTGACTGGGTTGATCCGGAAGTTGCGATCGCTTTGCTGGTGCTGCCGGTCCTGGGATGCGTGTGGTTTGCGCTCCATTCGCTCAAAAAGCGGGTTCTGGGCGGCGATTAGCTGCATTCACGCGGAAATTGCGCACGCGACAACGCCTGTGACCAGCCCACAAGCTCATCTCATTGTTAAGTTGGCAGGCGAAATGCAAACTTTCCTTGCACATCGGGCGCGACTGGCGGTAGCAGTTGCGGTCCGCTGCATGTTGGGAGGTGCATTTGGCCGGGGAATTGACGATCCTTGTTGTTTCGCGCGACGATGNGCTGATCAGCGCGGCGCGAGCTGGGCTGAAGGAGCGNGCNGATTACCGGCTGGTCATAGCTGAGGACGGCAAGNCCGCGCAGGAGCGGCTCAACGACATCGAAGTACACCTCTTGCTTTGCGATCTCGACACGGTGGACGATGCCCAGGACAACATACTGACACGCGCGCGCGTGTCACATCCGGGGGTTTGTCGAATTGCGGTCTCTTCGCAGAATCGCGACGATGCTGACAGCGAGGCAGTCCGTCGCTCTGCCGCCTATCTCTATCTGTTCAAGCCGCTAACACCTCATCAGATTGCGCTCATGGTAAAGCGCAGCCTGGAAATGAACGAACTTTCGCGACGGCATCGCCTTCTTTCGCGTGAACTGAAGATTTCGGTCGATGACCAGATCTTCGAGGAACGCGTGGATATGTCAGTCAAGGGCGGTTACTCGCAATTCGAGAAGCTCGTTTATGCCAGCGCCAAGATGGCTGATTTGATCGTTGAAGCGCGCAAGGCGGCGGTTACCGATCTGCCAGTCCTCATCGAGGGCGACACCGGGACGGGCAAGGAACTGCTGGCGCGAGCGATCCATTTCAACTCTACACGTGTCGATTCTCCGATCCATGTACAGAATTGCGGCGGTATGCTGGATTCCACGCTCCATTCCGAATTGTTCGGACATGTGCGGGGGGCTTACACCGGAGCCACCGCAGACCGGCTTGGGCTGTTCCGTGCCGCAGATGGCGGAACGGTGTTCCTTGACGAAATTTCAGATGTTTCGCCGAGTTTCCAGGTCAGCCTGCTGCGCTTCCTTCAGAATGGCGAGGTTAAACCGCTAGGGTCGGACAAGTTGTTGCATGCCAATGTCCGGATCATTGCGGCGTCGAACCGGCCGCTTCTGGAAATGGTCGAAAAAGGCGAATTTCGGCGTGACCTGTATTATCGTCTCAAGGGCTTTTCGCTGAGCATCCCGGCGCTGCGGGACAGGCGGGAGGATATTCCTGTTCTTACAGATTTCTTCATCGAGAAATATGCCGGAGTAGTCGGCCGCAGGGTAATTGGCATTACGCAGAGTGCGCTCGACAGGCTGCAGGCTCATCAATACCCAGGCAATGTCCGGGAACTGGAAAGCGAGATCAGGCGCGCGGTGGCGCTGGCTGAAAATGGTGGTTACATTACAGAGCGTAACCTCTCGGCCGTGTTTGATAATCTCGTTGTTGCCCCGGATGTCGGCCAGCAGGCGGAAATGGAAGGCGGCACACTCAAGGAGATGGTCGAGCGTCTGGAGCAACGGGTCGTGGTAGGTGCACTCACCCGTTTTCGCTGGAACCAGAGCAAGGCTGCCGACGCGCTGGGGCTATCCCGCGTGGGCCTGGCCAACAAGATCAAGCGCTACGGTCTGCATGATGGCTGACGNTGGTCTCATGCAGGAGCAGGAGCAGGAACGGGAGTGGCAGTGAAATGGCAGACCGGGACAATGTTGTTCGCTTGCGTTTTTCCCGCATGCCCTATCCGGGGCAAGAGGCGCCACAAGACCTCGGCTCGACAAANCTGACGCGAACAGCGGGTGCAGGACTTTCTGGTGCGCATGGCCATTGGTGCGGGCGCTGCAAAGGCATCTGGTATTCGGCGTTCGGCGAAGTTGAATGCCCGGTCTGCGGCAACCGGCACGGCTAGCCTGAACGGTTGGCATACGCACCTCCTGCGGCTCCGACTGCAAAGAATGTTTCAAGGAGTGCGTGCAAAGTTTCTTTGCATTTTCTTCGCCGAAAATANGNGCTTCNNCATANNATANTGAAAATGCTTTANTATTTTTCTGGCACGAATCATGCTTAATGTCCTCCCATNGCCCGCAGGGGCATTTGGCCGGTCGGGCACTCCGCCGGGAAGTTGGGAGACTGAGAAATGGCGAATCTGTTGTGGCTTCAAGGCGGTGCGTGCTCTGGCAACACCATGTCCTTCCTTAATGCCGAGGAGCCCAGCGCATGCGATCTGGTGACGGATTTTGGCATCAATGTCCTTTGGCATCCCTCGCTTGGCCTCGAGCTGGGTGAGAATGTCAAAGTCATGATGGAAAAGTGCCTTTCCGGCGAAATNCCGCTCGACATTTTCGTGTTCGAAGGCAGCGTCATCAATGCGCCCAACGGTACGGGCGAATGGAATCGCTTCTGCGGTCGTCCGATGAAAGACTGGGTGGCAGATCTTTCTGCCAAGGCGCAATTTGTTGTGGCTATTGGCGATTGCGCCACCTGGGGCGGCATCCCGGCAACGGCTCCCAATCCGTCTGAAAGCGAAGGCTTGCAGTTCCTCAAGCGGGCCAAGGGTGGAGCGCTGGGCGAAGGCTTCACGTCTCAGGCTGGCCTTCCGGTCATCAATATTCCCGGCTGCCCCGCTCACCCTGACTGGGTAACGCAGATCCTTGTCGCCGTTGCCACGGGCCGCGCGGGCGACCTGACGCTGGACGAATTCCATCGGCCAAAGACCTTCTTCTCCAGCTTCACGCAGACGGGCTGCACCCGCAACATGCACTTCGCCTACAAGGTCTCGACCACGGCCTTCGGTCAGCGCAAGGGCTGCCTCTATTACGATCTGGGGTGCCGCGGCCCGATGACTCACAGCCCCTGCAACCGCATTCTGTGGAACCGCGTTTCGTCCAAGACCCGTGCTGGCATGCCCTGCCTTGGCTGTACGGAACCGGAATTCCCCTTCTTCGATCTCGCCCCAGGAACTGTCTTCAAGACCCAGACTGTGATGGGCGTGCCGAAGGATCTNCCGCTAGGGGTTGATCGTACCGGCTACGTCAAGCTCACAGCTGCCGCCAAGGGTGCGGCTCCGGCGTGGGCCGAAGAGGATATCTTCGTCGTCTGATTCATGAGGGTTCATGGCGCGCAGCGAAGCGCGCCGCACACAGAATTTCGGGAGAATTACAATGGCAGCTACACAAACCCTCGACATNTCGCCCGTTGGCCGGGTGGAGGGCGACCTTGATGTCCGNGTCGACATCGAGAACGGGATCGTCACCAATGCATGGACGCAAGCGGAAATGTTCCGCGGCTTCGAGGTCATCCTCAAGAACAAGGATCCACAGGCCGGGCTTGTCGTTACGCCTCGTGCTTGCGGNATCTGCGGTGCCTCGCACCTNTCCTGTGCNGCNTGGGCNCTNGANNCNGCCTGGGGTACNACCGTTCCGCGNAACGCNATNCTNGCCCGCAANCTCGGGCAAATCGTCGAAACNNTCCAGTCNATCCCGCGNCATCANTATGGNCTGTTCATGATCGACTACACCAACCAGAACTATGCGAAGTCCAAGTTCTACGAAGAAGCGGTGAAGCGCTATGCGCCCTTCACAGGGACCTCCTATGAAGCGGGTGTGACCATTTCGGGCCGCCCGGTAGAAATCTATGCCCTGCTTGGCGGGCAGTGGCCGCATTCTTCCTTCATGGTTCCNGGCGGCGTGATGTGCGCCCCGACNCTGACCGACGTGACCCGCGCNTGGTCGATCCTGGAGCANTTCCGCCGCAACTGGATCGAACCGNTGTTCCTTGGNTGCTCGATGGAGCGCTATGAGGAAATCANNACNTANGANNANCTGATGGCGTGGCTNGANGANNNGCCNGANCANGCNAATTCNGANCTNGGCATGTTNATCCGCATGTCGCTCGANATCGGNCTNGANAAATATGGCANNGGCCACGGCAAGTTCATCTCNTGGGGCTATCTCCCNCATGAAGACCGTTACAACAANCCNACGATTGAAGGNCGCAANNGCGCNGTNATCATGAANTCGGGNNNGTTCGANGGTGCCAGCGNCNCNTTCAAGCTNATGGATCAGGGCAANNNCCGNGAGGACATGCAGCNNGCNTGGTACNANGAAGGNGACGNNNTCCANCCNTTCGACCGGACNACNANNCCNNTNGCNAANAACGACATCGANACNGANGGNAANTACAGCTGGTCNACNGCNGTNCGCCACNNCGANNANGGNCGTCTTGANGCNGGNCCGCTNGCNCGNCAGCTGATNGCNGGTGGCGATCANGGCGAGNNNTGGCANCACAGTGATGGNCTGGTGCTCGACATGTATCGCAAGCTGGGCGGCGCTTCGATCTACCTGCGNCACTTCGCCCGNCTGCANGANCTGTGCAANCTNTANCGNGAANCCGANCGNATNCTGCGCGAGTTCCGNCTCAANGANGANTGGTACATCAAGCCNNCNGAGCGCGATGGCCAGGGATGGGGCGCGACCGAGGCTGCGCGCGGTGCCTTGTGCCACTGGATCGACGTGCGCGATGGCAAAATCCACAACTACCAGATCATTGCTCCGACCACCTGGAACGTTGGTCCGCGGGCGAGCAATGGCGAGTTGGGGCCGATCGAGGAGGCACTCATCGGCACCCCGATTGCAAATACTTCCGATCCGGTTGAAGTCGGGCATGTTTGCCGTTCCTACGACAGCTGCCTGGTTTGCACGGTCCACGCACACGATGCGAAAACGGGCGAGGAACTGGCCCGCTTCCGCACAGCTTGATATCGGGTCGCCGGGTGGGAGGACGCTGCAAGATGTCTCCCACCCGAGGCTGCGAATAGAATAACAACCCGTTGGGAGAATGCGCCGGAATGACTGGCGACAACACCGAATTGCAGCGCCAGCGCGAATGGCTCNTGTCCCGGTATGGCGTGGTGCCTTCGGAGGCCGATCATGCGACACTTCTGCGCATGATCGAGGATTATCTCAACGAAGGGCTGGAAACGCAGGTNGAGCCATTNCCCGAAACNGACCGCGANTTTTCAGGNATTCTTGANGAGTTAAGGGCGCTCGACCCGGATGATCTAAGGGCCAAGCTCGACATTTCCGGCTGGTTGCTTCGCCCNTACGGGGCAGACGAGATGCGCTGTCAGGAATGCATGTATTATCTGGTCCACAGGCGCTGGTGTGACCTGCCGGAGCTAAGCTTGCCCGCCGAGCCCGAATGGTGGTGNCGCCTCTGGCGCATTTGAAGGAGTTGCGCATGGCCACTGATGCAGACGAAACCCTACGGCAGGAAATCGCGGGTCTTCTGGCTGGCGGCCTTGAAACCGAAGTCTTCCCCAGAGCCGAAGACTCNGCGCAGGTCAACGCGATCGTGTCCCGCCTGCAATCGGAAGGCAAGGANCTTGCTTCCAANCTTGTGNTTGCNGGNTTTACAGATCACACCATCACGGCTGATGAACTGGAACAGCCCTGCGAAACCTGCATGTATTACCTTATCAAGCGCCGNTTCTGTGATCTGCCTGAACTTATGCTGCCGGTTGAACCCGAGTGGTCGTGCCGCCTGTGGCGAATTTAGACGCACCTGCCACTGCGATCATTGGCTGCGGCAATATCAATCGCGGTGATGACGGGGCTGGTCCGGCCGTCATCGCCCGGCTTGCTGCTGAAGATTTGCCGTCTGATGTAGNGCTGCTGGATGCCGGCACTGATGGGATGGCAGTGATGTACCGTGCGCGCGGGGCGCAGCAGCTTATCGTGATCGATGCAAGGGAGCCCGAAGGCAAGCCGGGGGCTATCTACGAGGTTCCCGGCGATGTGCTGGCGGCAGAACCGGTCCATGGCGTGGGTCTTCACGCGTTCCGTTGGGACAACGCCCTGTTTGTGGGACGCAAGATCTTTGGCGATGACTTCCCTTCTGATGTGCAAGTCTATCTGATCGAAGCGCAGACGCTGGACTATGCCACCGAGCTTTCCGGGCCGGTAGTTGCAGCGGTCGAGAAGGTGGCGGCCAAGATCGCGGCGCGGCTCGTCATCGCCCCCGAGGCTTAAGTCATGGAGCACACCATCTCCGTCGCGCGCGGGACGATCCGGTTTCCCGCAGGCCTGGTCGCTACCTATTTCTCGGGCATCGATGCAGTTGCGGTGCTGATCGATGGCGCGACCTTGCGGATTTTGCCGGTCTTTCACGCGGCGGCCGGAGGAGCGCTGTTGAAACAACGCAATGCTCAAGGCGATCGGGTGGTTGGCGCTTTCGATGTGTTCGAGGCGCATGGCCTCGCCGACTTCGAGGCGCAGGACGTCCCCGTAAGATGGTCAAGCGGAGACGCGGCGCTTCTTGCGGACCTTCCCGTAACTGATAACTAAGTTTACATAACGAAAAACTGATAGACAATTCATCCGGCGCTCGTTTTAAGAGCTGCAAGGCCCGAATCCGATCAAGGGGAGGCCGGGGAGAGTCGGGATGGTTGCGCTCAGTCGCACAGAGGATCAGCTGGCGGCCGCCTTGAAGGTGGTGGAGGAAAGTGACGCTTCGGTTATCGAGAAAGCCGAAATGCTCATGGAAATTGCCATGGGTCTNCAACAGCGGCCGAAGGAAGCCGACGACCTGCTGGCAGCCATCGAACTCTATGAACAGGCAATCCATCAGTGCGGAGACCAGGATGCACTGCTGACTGCCCGGATTCGTGCGCGAATGGCCACGGCGNTNATGGCAATNCCNTCCGAAATTGCCGCACCGATCGAACAGGCTCGTGACNTGCTGAAACAGGCAANANCGGTNNTGGCNGAGGGNGGCAGCGGCGAAGAGNTGGCTGAAGCGGAAATGAACCTTGGCCTCGCCCTGCAGACNCTTGCAGGCGCAGGCATGGCNCGAATTACAGATGCAATATCCGCCTATCAGCGATCGCTGCGGACGTTCAACAAGCTGCGTCATCCACGCGAATATGCCATTCTGAACAACAATCTGGCGACCGCCTTCCTCTCCGTTCCGATTACGAGCGANAGCGGCAAGATCAGCGAAGCGCTGGCGGTGCAATCATTTGAAGAAGGACTTTCGGCGGTCAATCTGATCGATCAGCCGATGGAATATGCAATGCTNCAGAACAATCTGGGCAATGCGCTGCAATATGCATCATCGAGCCACCGGGTCGAGAACGGTTTCCGNGCGCTGGANGCCTATGACGAGGCGTTGAAGGTGCGCCAGCGGGACAACACTCCGCTTGAATATGCCAACACCATAGCGAACAAGGCCAATTGCCTTTGCAACCTCCCTGACGATCCGNAAGACGGAGAAGCNGGCAATCCACGCAACATCGCGCAGGCGATCAAGCTNCTGCGCGAAGCGCGCGAAATATTTGCCGCTNCCGGAGCGCAGGACCGGGCCGAGAGCGCGGCGCAAACNATCATCGAACTTGAAATGGCAGTGCGCGGCGAACCCTCGCGCGCCAACGGCGGATTTTAGAGAACAATGGAGGTGAATTTGCTCGTAATTTTACTGCTGGCCCTNGTGGCCGGAATAGCAGGGGCTCTTGTCGGCGGCGCGCTCTCGGGCCTGAAGATTGGCGGGGCTGCGCTGGGCAAGCAACTGGCAGCCCAACTGGGCGGGCTATACGGCCTGCTCGCCGGAGTTCCCGGTGTAGTCATGGGACTCGCCGTGCTGTTTTTCATGCAATCGGCCTGAGGGAGACTACCATGTTTGATATGGTTTTCAGTTCAACCAAGTTGTTTTTTCAGGGCAAGCTGTTCCAGGATACGGCCCTCGCCATCCGTCTACTTGTGACCGGGGCTGCCGCAGCTACCGTTGCAACTGTATTGGTTGGCATGGTTGCACCACTNTGGGNAGCGGCGATTGCCGGGGGCCTGGTGGGCGGCTTGCTTCAGCCTTACCTCTACCGGAACATCAAGTACGCCTGATCCGATGTCAGAGGCGGATCCCCAGCGGCCCGAGCCAACGCTTTCCCGCCTGCTGGGGGATCTGACCGCGCTGGAAGCGCTGGCAGAGAACTGGGAAGAAGGTGCACGNAATGGTGCGCAGGCACGGGCAGCGGCGCTTGANGCGCTCAATGCCGAAGCCTTCCGTCGCCTGATCCGNTCGCTGCGTGAGCTGCCCGGCGCAGCCGAGGCCTTGCGTCAGGCGGCGGCGGACGAGGTGGTCTATTGCGTGCTCCGCCGCCATGGCATCCTCAANGCCAGCCTGTTCGAGCGGGTCGATGCCGCGCTTGCCACGGTGCGCCCGACGCTGGCCGGCCATGGCGGCGATGCCGAACTGGTCGAAGTATCTGGCGACAAGGCAGTGGTNCGTTTTCTGGGGGCCTGTGATGGATGTCCCGCTTCGGCGCTGACTTTCTATGCCGGGGTAAAGAAAGCAATCACAGAGCAAGTGCCCGAAATCCGCGAAGTCAAGCAGGCCAAGGGGCTGGGCGGCGGCGGTGGTGATACGGTGCATTTCACTTCTCCCTTCGCCGCGCATGAGCATGAAGGCTGGCTCCATGCTCTGCAACTAACTGAATTGCCCGACGGGACGACTTCTGTCCTGGAGCTGGAAGGGCGTTCGCTGCTNCTTTCGCGNTTCGGGGACAAGGTTACCTGTTTCGAGAACGCCTGTGCGCATCTTGGCATGCCGATGGACCAGGCGGAAATTGCCGATGGCTTCATCACCTGCCCGCATCATGGTTTCCGTTATGCGCTCGAAAGCGGTGAATGCCTGACGGCACCAGAAGTGCAATTGCAACCCCATGCCGTACGCGTCCGAGGGGATGCCATCGAACTGAGGCTGACGCGATGAAAGTATCGCTCGCGCCCTCCTTCCGTCCGGTCAAAGCCGAAGGGACGCAAATCGCGGGGGCACCGCTGCTGGAAGAAGGCGGGCCGCGCGTGGTACTCGGCTGGTCGCCGGGCGACGTTGCAACGCCGCTATCTCCCGCCGCTGCAAGCCTGTTCGGGCCGCGCGGTGTCTGCCTGCATCCTGATGGAACATTGTGGGTCGCGGATACCGGGCATCATCGGCTGCTGGGATGGCGAAAGATCCCACAATCGGACAATGAGCCTGCCGATATTCTGATCGGCCAACCGAGTTTCTGCCGCGAAGGCCGCAACGCCAAGGGGCCTCCCGGTCCTGCTACGCTCAATGTGCCGACTGGCCTGTGCGCATGGCGCGGCGGATTGGCCGTGGCTGATGCCTGGAACCACCGCGTGCTGATCTGGCGCGAAGTGCCAACAGGCAATGGCCAGCCAGCCGATCTGGTGCTGGGTCAGGAGGATAGTGAATCCGTTCTGGCCAATCGCGGCGCTGACCGTCCAACCTCGGCCAGCCTGCACTGGCCCTATGGCGTGGCCGAAGTGGCCGGCAGACTGGTCGTATGCGACAGCGGCAACCGCCGCCTGCTCGTTTGGAGCGATCCTTCAGAAACCGGCCAGCCAGCCGATCTGGTGCTGGGCCAGCATGACTTCTCTACGCGCGACGAGAACGCGGGCGGCGAAGTCACGGCGATGTCGATGCGGTGGCCGCATGGAGCCTGCTGGTGGAATGGCCATCTCGCGCTGGCAGACAGCGGCAACAACCGTGTGATGCTGTGGCGTGGATTTCCAGAGCACAATGGCTCGCCTTGCGACGCAATTCTGGGACAGCGGGACACCGCACATTGCGATCACAATATGTCCTCCTACTATCCCAGCGCGGCCAGTGTGAACATGCCCTATGCGACGGTTGAAGCCGGTGGCCAGCTGATTGTGGCCGATACCGCGAACTCGCGTCTGCTCGGCTGGGCAGACAGCGCCACCGGCATTGCGGCGAACCAGCTTTGTGGTCAGCCGGACTTCGCCAGCAAGGGCGACAATCGCTGGGGCATGCCCGAACGAGACAGCCTGTGCTGGCCCTATGGCCTGTCAGCGCTGGGTGATCTGGTGGCGGTTGCCGATAGCGGCAACAATCGCGTCCTTTTGTGGAATCTGGCGCGGTGACCGGCGAACGCCTTTTGGTACGCGGCCAGGTGCAGGGCGTAGGCTTCCGGCCCACTGTATGGCGGGTTGCACGCGAGCTTGAGCTAACCGGTGATGTGCGCAACACCAGCAGCGGGGTTGAAATTCGCCTTTGGGGCGAAGCGGTGTCGCGCTTTGAAAGCGAACTGCGCGCGGCGCTGCCTGCATTGGCGCGGATTGATGCGATAGAACGCGTGGCAATTGATGCTGTGCGGCCCGAGAGCTTCGTTATCGGTGCATCGGAAGGTGACGGCATGCGCGGGGCTGTAACGCCCGATGCGGCAATCTGCTCCGCCTGCCTTGAAGAAGTGCGCGATCCTTTCGAGCGTCGCTATCGCTACCCCTTTACCAATTGTACCGAATGCGGGCCGCGTTTCTCGATTATCGAGACCGGCCCCTATGATCGTGCCCGCACGACCATGAGAGGTTTCGCGATGTGCCCGGAATGCGGAGAGCAATATTCCGATCCGACAGACCGGCGCTTCCATGCCCAACCTATCGCGTGCCATGTTTGCGGACCGCGCGCATGGATCGAGCGCCTTGGCCCCGGTACTGTTAATCACGAAGCCTTTTCGATGATGGACGACGTGGATGCCGCAGGCGGCATGCTGATGAACGGGCATATCGTCGCCATCAAGGGGCTTGGCGGCTTTCATCTCGCCTGTGATGCCACCCGCGCGGAGGTGGTGGCCGATCTGCGTATGCGAAAACGGCGCAGGGGCAAGGCCTTTGCCCTGATGGCGCGCGATCTGGACGTTATCCGCCGTTATGCCGAATTCTCGGATCAGGAAGCCGAACTGCTGGCATCGCCTGAAGCGCCGATCGTGTTGCTGCGCGCATCGGGGGAGCCGCTGGCTGAAGCGGTGGCGCCGGGGCTGGACCGGATCGGCTTCATGCTGCCTCACACCCCGCTGCATCACCTGCTGTTGCGGCGGATGAAGCGCCCGGTGGTGATGACTTCGGGCAATCTCTCAGGCCGCCCGCAATGTACCTCTAACGAGCAGGCCCGTGCCGAACTGGAAGGCATTGCCGAATTTGCGCTGATGCACGACCGGCACATTGCCAACCGGATCGACGACAGCGTTACGCGGGTCGATCTGGGCCGGGTCCGGCTGCTGCGCCGCGCGCGCGGCTACGCCCCCAGAGCTATCGACTTGCCCACCGGCTTTCCGCGCGACCTCTCGCTGCTGGCCATGGGTGCGGAGCTCAAGAACAGCTTCTGTCTGGTGCGCGATGGCGAAGCTGTGCTGAGCCAGCACATGGGCGATCTGGAGGATGCGGCCACCGAAGATGATGTGCGCCGCAACCTCGATCTTTATACCCAGCTCTACGACCATCAGCCAGCGGCAATCGCGGTGGACGCGCATCCCGAATATCTTTCGACCAAGCATGGGCGCGAAATCGCGGATGGACGACCGGTGATCGCGGTACAGCATCACCACGCCCATATCGCCGCCTGTCTGGCCGAAAACGGCCGCTCGCTCGATGCCGCCCCTGCACTGGGAATTGCGCTTGACGGTCTGGGCCTGGGTGATGACGGCACGATCTGGGGCGGTGAGTTCCTGATCTGCGATTATCGCGGATACCGTCGTGCCGGGATGCTCAAGCCGGTCGCACTACCGGGTGGGACTGCGGCGATCCGCGAACCCTGGCGCAATGCCTATGCCCATTTGATGGCGCAGATGGGCTGGGCCGAATTCGCGATGAATTTCGCTGACCTGCCATTGTTTGCCCGCCTTTCCGCCATGCCGCGATCCACGATCGATGCGATGATCGCCAGCGGCACCAATAGCCCACTTTCTTCCTCATGCGGGCGGTTGTTCGATGCCGCAGCGGCGATCTGCGGTCTCGCCTGGGATCGGCAGGAATATGAAGGACAGGCAGCCATGTTGCTGGAAGCAGCAATCGATCCGGCGGCGCTGAATGAGCCGGACGATCTGGCCTATCCTTTTTCCATTCCGTTGCTGGGCGGGCGTGGGCTTCCCTATGTTGAACCGCTCGCCGTGTGGCGGGCGATGCTGGGTGACCTGCTGCTGAATACGCCGGTTGGGGTGATGTGCGCGCGGTTCCATCGCGGCCTCGCACGGTCTGTTGTGGCCATGGCGCAGCGCCTGACCGCAGACGATGGCCCTGATACTGTGGCCCTGTCTGGCGGCTGTTTCCAGAACGCCACGCTGTTCCGCCTGGTCCATGAAGGATTGGAACAGCTGGGGCTCAACGTCCTCAGCCACTCGAGAGTGCCCGCCAATGATGGCGGTCTGGCTTTGGGGCAGGCCGCTGTGGCCATGGCCCATTTGCACGAAGCGACCGCGGAAACCGAAAATGGGAGAGAAGTATGTGCTTAGGTATTCCGGGGCAGATCGTGGAGATCACCGATGCCGGGCGCAAGCTGGGCGTGGCCAATGTCTCCGGCGTGCGGCGCCCGGTCAACCTCGCCTGCGTTATTGGCGAAGGCAGTGTCGAAGACCTGATCGGCACATGGGTGCTGATCCATGTCGGATTTGCCATGAGCAAGATTGACGAGGATCAGGCGGCCGAAACACTGCGCATCCTGACCGAGCTGGGAGAGGCGCAGCAGGAACTTGCAGCCATGCGCGACGGCGATCGCGCGTTGGGAGACGCGCAGTGGTGACCACTGGCCCTGCCTTGAATGCGCTTTATCCGCATATGCGCAGAGGTGGCGAACAGCTCCGTGCCTCGGCGCAAAGCCTGCGCCATTCGGTTGAAAGCAAGGCTCGGGACCACACTGAGGTGTTCGGCAAGTTTTTTGCAGAACAGGCAGACGAACTGGTCGCCGCCGCGACCACGCTGGCCGCAAGCTATCGCCAGGGCGGACGCCTGCTGGCCATGGGCAATGGCGGATCGAGCTGTGATGCCGCGCATGTCGCGGTGGAGTTTCTCCATCCAGTGACCGCCGGAAGGCCGGCGCTGGGTGCGATCAACCTCGCGGCCGATGTCGCGATGCTGACGGCAGTCGGTAATGATGTCGGACAGGACCATGTGTTCGTGCGTCCGCTGATTGCCCACGGGCGGCACGGTGATTGCCTGATCGGCTTTTCGACCAGCGGCAATTCCGCAAACCTCATCCGGGCTTTTGCCAAGGCGCGGGAGATGGGCATTGCCACGATCGGCCTGGCGGGTGGTGACGGGGGCGAGATGGCCCGCGCCGGACTGGATCATCTGCTGGTGGTCCCAACAGGCTCGATCCACCGGGTGCAGGAATGCCACCTCGCGGCCTATCACATCCTCTGGGACCTGACCCACACGCTGCTAGCCAATGACCGGGCCGCACCGCTGGAGGCAGGCGCATGAAGTATGTCGACGAATTCCGCGATCCGGTTCGCGCCGGTGTCCTGCTCAAGGAAATCGAGGCCCTGACTGCACAGATCATGGCCGGGCGCGATCGCCCGGTCGTCATCATGGAAGTGTGCGGCGGCCACACGCATTCGATCTTCCGATACGGCATCGAGAAGATGCTTCCGCCGGAAATCGAGTTTGCCCATGGGCCGGGCTGTCCGGTTTGCGTGTTGCCGATGGGCCGGGTCGATGATTGCGTGGAACTGGCTATGAAGCCGGAGGTGATCTTCACTACGTTTGGTGATGCCATGCGCGTGCCGGGATCGCGGCTCAGCCTGCTAGGCGCAAAGGCCGAAGGGGCCGATGTGCGGATGGTCTATTCACCACTCGATGCCCTCGCGCTGGCCCGTGCGAACCCGGACCGCGAAGTGGTTTTCTTCGGCCTCGGCTTCGAGACGACGATGCCCTCCACAGCCCTGACAATCCTGCAGGCCCAGGCAGAAGGGATCGGCAATTCCTCGCTGTTCTGCAACCACATCACCATCATCCCCACGATCAAGGCGATCCTCGATTCACCCGATATGGGGATCGATGGCTTTCTCGGGCCGGGCCATGTCTCGATGGTCATCGGCACTGATCCCTATGACTTCATCGCACGCGACTACCACCGTCCGCTGGTGGTCGCCGGCTTCGAACCGCTCGACGTATTGCATTCGGTTTGGATGGTGCTTCGGCAGATGGCCGAAGGCCGGGCGGAGATCGAAAACCAGTATGACCGGATTGTGCCACGCCATGGCAATGAAGCTTCGCTGGCTGCGGTTACGGAAGTATTCGAACTGCGGGAATTCTTCGAATGGCGCGGGCTGGGCTCGATCGACCATTCTGGCGTCCAGATTCGCGAGGCCTATGCGGCCTGGGATGCTGAGCGAAAATTTGCCGTTGCATCGCCTAGCATTCCGGATCCCAAGGCTTGCCAGTGCGGCGAAGTGCTGAAAGGCGCGATCAAGCCATGGCAGTGCAAGCTGTTCGGTCGGTCGTGCACACCGGAAACACCGATGGGTGCCCTGATGGTTTCGTCTGAAGGAGCATGTGCCGCCTATTATCAGTATGGCGGGATCGATGCGGTGCCGGAGCCAGCGCAATGAACGCTGTAACTCCCACTGGCAACGGACGGCTGCGAGCGGAGCGGGTGACGCTGGCGCATGGCGGTGGCGGCAAGGCCATGCGGGATCTGATCGAGGATGTGTTTACCTCGGTTTTCGAACCCGACGGGTTGGAAGACCAGGCGCGGTTGAGCCACGAAATGTTGGCCGTGGAGGGTGCCCGGCTGGCCTTCACCACGGACAGTTTCGTAGTGCAGCCGCTCGAGTTCCCCGGTGGCGATATCGGCAAGATTGCGGTTTGCGGCACAGTTAACGACCTTACCGTCGGCGGCGCGCAACCGCTGTGGCTGTCGGCGGCCTTTATCATTGAGGAAGGCACCGAAGTCGCCTTGCTACGCCGCGTGGCAGCGGCCATGCGTAGGGCGGCCGACGAGGCCGGTGTGCGGATCGTGACCGGCGATACCAAGGTGGTTGAGCGCGGTGCTGCCGATACGCTTTTCGTCACCACTTCCGGAGTGGGAGTCATCCCTGCTGGACGCGAACTTGCCGCGGAGAAAGTTCGCGCGGGCGATGTCGCGCTGGTCAACGGTGTATTGGGTGATCATGGCGCCGCCATTCTGGCCGCGCGTGGAGACATGGCTTTCGAGGCGGATATTCGTTCGGATTGCCGCCCGCTCAATCACCTGATGGAAGCGGTGATCGAAGCCGCACCGGGTGTGCGCTGTGCGCGGGATGCCACCAGAGGAGGCCTGGCCAGCGCACTCAACGAAATATCGCAAGCCTCGGCCATCGGGATCGAGATCGACGAGGCCAGATTGCCAATGAGGGCCGAGGTCAAGGGCGTGTGCGAACTGCTCGGGCTTGATCCACTCTATCTCGCCAATGAAGGGGCGCTGGTGCTGTTCGTTCCAGAGGAGCAGGCGGAAGCTGCGCTGGCAGCCATGCGCTCAACCGAGGCAGGGCGCGATGCAGCCATTATCGGGCGCGCGGCAGAGATGCGCAGCCCGCGCGTGGTCATGCATAGCCTGTTCGGCGGAAGCCGGATCGTCGACATGCTGGTCGGCGAGCAACTGCCGCGTATCTGCTGAGGGAGAAGACCTGCCATGCAACTCTCGTTGATCGCCCTGGGTTTCCTTGCCGGAATGGGCCATGCGCTCGAACCCGATCACCTCGCCGCAGTCGGTGCCATGGCCACGGGACGGAATTCGCGCCGGTCGATGGTGCTGCGGGGTGCTGCGTGGGGGCTAGGGCATACGCTCACCCTGCTCGCGATCTGTTCTGCAGTGATCCTGCTGGGCATGGCATTGACAGGCCGCACGGCAGCCCTTCTGGAGAGCGCCGTTGGCTTCATGCTGATTCTGCTGGGGGGTGATGTACTTTGGCGGATGCGCAAGGCACGGGTGCATTTCCACCTGCACGATCATTCCGATGGCGAACGTCATTTTCATGCTCACAGCCATCTTGGCGAACGGGCGCCCCATGATGCGAGCCGCCACGAACACTCTCACCCCCACAAGTTTCCCTTGAAAGCGCTGGCTGTCGGGCTGGTGCATGGCGCGGCAGGATCGGCTGCCCTGCTTACCCTGGCAGTCGCTTCGGTTGGTGATCCTCTGCTGGCGGTTATCTATGTCCTGCTGTTCGGAGTTGGCTCAATTGCAGGAATGGCTGCGCTCAGCTTTATCGCCTCCTGGCCGCTTGGCTATGCAGAGCGTGTTGCCTTGCGACTTCATCGAGCGCTGAATCTGTCGTTGGCTGTGCTGGCACTTGGCCTGGGATTGCACACGATCTACGCCAACCTGTCTGGCGTGTTGGGGGCGGCCTGATGCACGAGCTGTCTCTTGCCCGGAATATTGTCGCCATTGTTGGTGATCACGCGCAGGGTCGGCGGGTGTCGCGTGTGCGCCTGGCAGTCGGCCCCTATGCCTGCGTAGAGCGCGAGGCGATCCGATTTTCATTCGAGGTGGCGAGCGAAGGTACGCTGCTCGAGAAGGCTGCACTCGAATTTCTGGAAGGCGAGACCGACCAGTTCATCATCAAGGATTTCGATATGGAGGAAATGGCCTGATGTGCGGCACCTGCGGATGCACCGATCCTGACAACGAGATCGCGATGATTGACCCGGAAACCGGAAAGCGAGTGCTGCTTCGCAGCGGCGATGACCATTCCCACGATCATGACCACTCCCACGATCATGACCACTCCCACGATCACACTCATTCACACGATCATGATCATTCACACGGGCACCATCATCACCACCATCATGATCACGGGCATGACCATCACCACCACGGCGAACAAGCGGCGCGTGTATCACTGGAAACCGCCGTGCTTGACCGGAATGATCGCCAGGCGGCTCGCAACCGGGGCTGGTTCGAAGGGCGCGGTGTTGTCGCGCTCAATCTCGTCAGTTCGCCAGGGGCTGGCAAGACGACCTTGCTCGAAACCACGATCCGGGCGCTGGAAGGAAGTCTGCCGATTGCCGTTATCGAGGGTGATCAACAGACGGCCAATGACGCCACGCGCATTCGCGAAGCGGGGGCCCGTGCAATCCAGATCAACACTGGGGCCGGCTGTCACCTCGAAGCCGATATGGTTGCCCGCGCTGTTGAAGAACTCGCACCGAAATCCGGCTCGTTGCTGCTGATCGAGAATGTCGGCAATCTTGTTTGTCCGGCGATGTTCGATCTGGGTGAACGGATGAAGGTCGCCGTTATCTCCACCCCGGAGGGCGAGGACAAGCCACTCAAATACCCGCACATGTTCCGCGCAGCAGAGCTGGTGTTGATCAACAAGATCGACCTCGCCCCGCATGTTGGATTCGACGAGGCCGCATGCCGTGCAAACATCTCCGCAGTAAACCCCAATGCGCTCGTCTTGCTGGTTTCCGCCCGCACCGGTGAAGGGATGGACGCGTGGTACGATTTTCTGCGAGCAATGGCGTCAGCAGCCGCAGATGGCGGGTGCCTCATTTAGGCGGGACTGCCCACGGGATTAAGATCGTCATCTTGCCCTATCGAGGAATGGCGTCTTTCTTTAGTTTTAGCGCACAGACCGGACGGTCCGAAACCGGCCCAGATTCGGCCATTTCGGGTGGCCAGGTTAGGCAGGAAATGAATTTCTCGCTTTATGCAAACTCGAAATCGGCAACGGTCGCCATTGCGGCGGATTCTGAATTCGATTCGCGCGAAATCCGGCACCGGTGGCACAGGAATCCGTCGTCGCATGCGCTCATTCGCGCAAGGCTGGCTCAATATCAGGCCAACGCAGAATAATGTTCAGAACTGAAGCTGGCGATGTCGTTTATCCTACAAAGTCTTTAACCGTCCAGAATCCTTTCAAGTAACTCAAATCGCTAAGGATGCGTCTGAATTTCCGCTCGTTCGACCTCTTGCGTTACGTCGAAAAGTTCTCACTATGTTCCGTAGAGGGGCTGCCAATGTCAAAGTGAGAACGCCCAATGTCCA
This sequence comes from Citromicrobium sp., assembly GCA_002729695.1. GTDB lineage: Bacteria > Pseudomonadota > Alphaproteobacteria > Sphingomonadales > Sphingomonadaceae > Alteriqipengyuania. Next base: position 18,524 of record PBYQ01000009.1, read on the forward strand.
ATACCGAACGCATTATCCGACTGAAGACCGTGCTCGACCGAACCGGTCTCTCCCGCTCCACCATCTATCGCAAGAGCGCAGAGGGCACTTTCCCGACGCAGGTGAAAATTAGTGTCCACGGCGCGGGCTGGCATGAGTCTGCTATAAATCGCTGGATCGCCGATCCCGTTCACTACCGCGAAGAAGATCTGGCTGAATGAGCGGTCAACGAACAGTCGAGCCGATCTGCGTCCGGGTCAATGATGCCGCACGCATGATCGGCGTCGGGCGCACAAAGCTCTACGAACTGATCTCCAGTGGCGAGCTCGAAACCATCAAGATTGGCAAGGCAACGCGCATCACGACAGCCAGTTTGCATAGGTTGGTGGAGCGGCATCGGGCATTGAACTGACCAGGCCGCTAACTCGCAATTGGACAGCGTCAGACCGTACCATTATGTTGCGATCAGGCGCAGCACGAACCACCCATTTATTCAGCTTTCCGGTCAAAACGCTGAACAGAACCACCGTTAAATGAACGAAAATGTGGGGGAGAGTGTGGGGGAAGGCCTGCGTTTGTTCCAAGAACAGGATTGATATCAAAAGGTTATTTTTTCGGTTCGATTCAAGCCCTGCCACCACTTCTCCTGCAGAACCTCTAATCGAGAGAAATGCCTGTAGGCTCGGTCTATCCGGCTCCGGTGGTTCAGTGCCTTCGTCCGGCCCTTATGCCCCACGAAACGCGGCTGTGCCGTAATAGATGTTTTGGGACTGGAGCGAGCGTGGCGCGAAAATTCGATGCTCGATCCCATAGTAAACTTGCGCTCCGCCATTGTAATTTTTTTGCACACTGCTATATGGATCTTGCCTGACGTCGTTTGCGACGGATTATGATTGCCGCGACGGTCGCCCAAGTGCGACTCCGGCACCACTTCCATTCCACACACTATGGCTCCGCTACGGAATACGTCCGTGCGGATGATTTTTCGTACGTGAAGGATAGGGTTTGGCGAAAGAAGAGCTCATTACGATGGAAGGCGCGATCGACGAGATCCTGCCCGACGGACGCTTCGGCGTGACACTCGATAATGAGCACCGCATCATCTGCTACACCGCAGGCAAGATGCGTCGCTACCGTATCCGTTCGGTCGTTGGAGACCGCGTACATGTCGAAATGACGCCGTATGATCTGTCAAAAGGGCGGATCGTTTTTCGCGAACGTTCACCCGGGCAAGGGCCCGTCGGTGTGCGCAAGCGCGGAAACCGGCGCTGACAATCCAAGAAGGCGGCGGGAAGACCCGCCGGATATATTACATACATGAATACCCTTACTATGCGCGGCACGCCGCGCGCCAAACTGTCGCTGCGCTATGGCGCCGTTCACGCGCAGGCTTTGACGGACAAGAAGCCCGCTTCCGCAGCCATCCCGACCCCCGAACTGCGACGCCTCGTCGCCCGGATGGTCGACTGAGCTTGCCTACACCAACCAGCGGCCATGCATCGGCATTCCCGCCCATGCAGGAGGACTGAGATGGACCTGAATCGCGAATATGCCGCACACCAGCTCGCATTGATGGGTGTCGGGGGTGCCGAAAGCGAGGAAACCGGCGATGCCGACCTCGCCAAGGCATCCGGCATTGCCGGGCGCATCAGCGATTTCCAGCATGGCCTGGGCGCAGCGGCGGCATGCGCCTGGAGCAAGGCACACTTTGCCCATTCTGCGCGATTGAAAGCGCAATAACCTCGAGGCGATTGACGCCCCCGGCGCGTGCAAACCCGCCGGGGGCGTCTTTCATCCTTTGGTGTCGCCATCTGCCGTCCCGAATCCGCGCGTTTGGAGACGCGCGCTTGCCGCGCCATCGACGCGAGGCTAATCCACCCCTCCCATGAACGCGCACTCTACTACTGCGGGCCACCCCGTCATCTCCGCGACCGGGCTTTTCACGCCCGAAGAAAGCATCAGCAACGAAGAACTGGTGCAAAGCTTCAACGCATTTGTCGATCGACACAACGCGCAGCACGCCGATGCGATCGCTGCGGGCGAGGCCGAGCCGCTGACGCATAGCTCCGTCGAGTTCATCGAAAAGGCGAGCGGGATCAAGGCGCGCCACGTGATCAACAAGGCACCGCTGATCGATCCCGCGATCATGGAACCCCGCCACGAGCCGCGGGGCAACGACGAACTCTCGATCATGGCAGAAATCGGCGTTGAGGCCGCGCGCGATGCCCTGGCGAAGGCTGGGCGCGACGCAGCCGATGTCGATGCGGTGCTGTGCGCCGCGTCGAACATGCAGCGGCCCTATCCGGCCATGGCGATCGAAATCCAGCAGGCACTGGAGATCGACGGATTCGCGTTCGATATGAACGTAGCGTGCTCTTCGGCCACCTTCGGAATCCAGACTGCCGCCGATTACGTACGCTCCGGCAATGCGAAGAGCGTGCTGGTCGTCAGCCCCGAGATTACCAGCGGGCACCTCAACTGGCGCGATCGCGACAGCCACTTCATCTTCGGTGATGTCGCAACCGCCGTACTGGTAGAGGATGTGGAGATCGCCCCGGCAAAGCACTGGGATATCCTGGGTACGCGCCTGAAAACGGTTTTCTCGAACAACATCCGTAACAACTTCGGCTTCCTCAACCGCGCCGAGCCGGAGACGATGGGTTCCGACGACAAGCTGTTCGTCCAGGAAGGCCGCAAGGTTTTCAAGGAAGTGGTCCCGATGGTCGCCGAAATGATCGTGGCCGAGGCAGAGCGACTGTCGGTCGATCCAACGGCGCTGAGGCGGTTGTGGCTGCACCAGGCCAATGCCGGGATGAACCGCCTGATTGCCCAGCGCGTGCTGGGGCACGAGGCGAATGCGGACGAAAGCCCCACCGTGCTCGATACCTATGGCAACACATCGAGCGCAGGCTCAATCATCGCGTTCCACCTGAATAACGAAGATCTCGCCGATGGTGATACCGGGCTGATCTGCAGCTTCGGCGCGGGTTACTCGGCTGGCACGGTGTTCGTGCGCAAGGTTGGCTAACGCTTCTGGCGAGGCGTTGTGCGGTCCGGGCGAGGCTGAAGCTCCGCCGCCGAATGGGCCGGGAGAGATATCGCCCTATCGCAGTCAGGGCATCCCATCTTCGAAACACGCGCGCCGCACCGCAGCGTGGCGGTGCAGCCGACCGGCATCGTCATGGGCAAGCGCGCCTTGTCTGCCATTCTCCTTCGCCCTAGGGATCAGGTATGGCAGGTGACGTAATGGACAATCGAGGCCGGGGGGAGGCGCGTTCCGCTATCCCTTCGATACATCCCGAGGGGCGCAAATACGCGCTTATCTGCTTTGGCCTGTCGCTGATCGCTGCCGTCCTGGCATGGGAAACGATTGCGTGGCCGCTCGCCTTCCTGTCGCTGTGCATCCTCGCGTTTTTCCGTGATCCCGAAAGGGTCGTGCCGCGTGGTGACAATCTGCTTGTGTCCCCCGCCGATGGCACGGTGACGCAGATTGCCGAGGTCGAGCCGCCGCTCGAATTGCGCGGCGAAGATGGCGGGCTCGGCAGGGCGCCCGTCACGCGAATCTCGATCTATCTCAGCCTATTCGACGTTCACATCAATCGATCGCCCTGCGCGGGCACGATCGTTGCGATGAATTACATGCCGGGCAAGTTCGTCAATGCCGAACTCGACAAGGCCAGCGATGAAAACGAGCGGCAGCATTTGCTGATCATGCGCGGCGACGGAGTGGTCGTTGGGATGACGCAGATCGCGGGGCTTGTGTCCCGGCGCATCGTCCCCTTCGTAAAGCCCGGGGACATTGTGGCAGCTGGCCAGCGTATCGGGCTGATCCGGTTCGGAAGCAGGGTCGATCTCTATCTTCCGGCGGGGACCTCTCCCCAGGTGCTGATGGGGCAGCGTGTGATCGCCGGCGAAACCGTGCTGGGCAGGCTGGGCGAAACGGTCACGCTGGAGGGCGTCCAGCAATAATCCCGCCGCCTTGCCCCGCCGCCTTGGGGGGTCAGGCAGCTGCGCGAAATCCGGAGGCAGGCGAGCGAGGAGCAGTCGTAGCCCGGCGTCCCGCACGGCCGGATGCGCGGCGAACCCGTGCCAGCGAACCTCCAGCCATTGATGCTTCACCACCGTTCCTCAGCGCGCTGAGTTCGCGTGCGAGCGCTCCGTAAGAAAACCAGCCACGCAGCAGGCTGTCGGTCGCGCAGAGCAGGGCGATGAACGTCGTGGCAACAAGCAGGCAGGTAATGGCGAGCGCGATCATGTTCTTTCTCCGACCTTCATCTTCCAGAGAGCCGGTGCAAAAGAGCTGGACCGGCTGTGGAAAACGTGGTGATAATCCCTCAGCGGCCCACGGTGTTCCGCTGATGAACGCCAATGTTCTCCATTTGTTCTTGCCTGTCAAGGCAAATCGCGTCGACTGGCGCTTTTGGTGCGCCAAAATGATGCTGGATTTTCCGCATCTGGCTCGCTAAATGGCCTGCTTCCGCGACGGATTCGCGGGAAAATCCACATGGAAGGCGCCTTCATACCGGTGCCCAAGGCGGGGTCTCCGCCGCGGGTTCCTGCCTTCCAGAGGTTCAACCGGAAAGGAATTTACCTATGGCGGCTCCTACCGTCACGATGCAGCAATTGATCGAGGCCGGCGCACACTTCGGCCACCAGACCCACCGCTGGAACCCGCGTATGAAGCCGTACATCTTCGGCGCGCGCAACGGTGTTCACATTATCGACCTGTCGCAGACCGTGCCGCTGATGGCGCGTGCGCTCGACTTCGTCGCCGCGACCGCGCAGGCGAAGGGCAAGGTCCTGTTCGTCGGCACCAAGCGCCAGGCGCAGGAGCCGGTGGCGGAAGCCGCCCGCATGAGCGGACAGCACTTCGTCAACCACCGCTGGCTGGGCGGCATGCTGACCAACTGGAAGACCATTTCCGGTTCGATCAAGCGCCTCAAGACGCTGGAAGAACAGCTTTCGGGCGACACCAGCGGCCTGACCAAGAAGGAAGTGCTCAACCTGACGCGCGAGCGTGACAAGCTGGAGCTTTCGCTCGGCGGCATCCGCGACATGGGCGGCATTCCCGACGTGATGATCGTGATCGACGCGAACAAGGAAGACCTCGCGATCAAGGAAGCCAACGTGCTCGGCATCCCGGTGGTTGCGGTGCTCGATTCGAATACCGATCCGACCGGCATCGCCTTCCCCGTTCCGGGCAACGACGATGCGGCGCGTGCCGTGCGTCTTTACTGCGACGCATTCGGTGAAGCTGCACGCCGCGACGGCGCGAGCGATCCGGGTGTCGGCGAGATGGAAAATCCGCCTGCCGAGACTTCGACCGAACAGACTGCTGAAGCCACCGCGTAACCGCGGCTTCACAATCGCTGACTAGCGACCCGGAGCGGATCGACCCGCTCCGGGGACGCTGACCACATTTCAAAATCAAGGATACGATCGATGGCCGCTTTTACCGCCGCTGACGTAAAGAAACTCCGCGAGAAGACCGGCGCGGGCATGATGGATGCGAAGAAGGCTCTCGAAGCCGCCGATGGCGACGTCGAAGCCGCGGTCGACGCGCTGCGTGCCAAGGGTCTCGCCACCGCCCAGAAGAAGTCCAGCCGTACCGCAGCGGAAGGGCTGATCGGCGTCGCCGTCGAAGGCACCAAGGGTGTCGCGGTCGAGGTCAACTCGGAAACCGACTTCGTCGCCAAGAACGACCAGTTCCAGGACTTCGTGCGCAAGACGACGCAGGTCGCGCTGGGCGCGAACAGCGACGACGTCGAAGCGCTCAAGGCCATGGATCACCCCGATGGCGGCACGATCGGCGACAAGCTGACCAACAACGTCGCGACCATCGGTGAAAACCAGCAGGTCCGCCGGATGAAGTCCGTCTCGGTCGATCAGGGCCTCGTCGTCCCTTATATGCACAACGCGGTTTCGCCGAACCTCGGCAAGATCGGCGTGCTCGTCGCGCTCGAAAGCGAAGCCGATGCCGCCACGCTCGAAACGCTCGGCACCAAGCTCGCGCAGCACATTGCTGCGGCGTTCCCGCAGGCGCTCAATGCCGAAGGTCTCGACGCCGAGCTGATCGAGCGTGAGCGTTCGATCGCCAAGGAAAAGGCCGCCGAAAGCGGCAAGCCCGAGAACGTGCAGGAAAAGATGGTCGAAGGCGCCGTGGCCAAGTTCGCCAAGGAAAACGCGCTGCTCAGCCAGATCCTGGTGCACGACAACAAGACCCCGATCGAACAGGTCGTCGCGCAGGCCGGCAAGGAAGCCGGCAAGCCGATCGTCCTCAAGGACTACGTCCGCTTCCAGCTGGGCGAAGGCATCGAGAAGGAAGAGAGCGACTTCGCAGCCGAAGTCGCGGCGGCGGTGAAGGGCTAACGCCTCTTCGTCATCGACGCACTAATTCGCGGCCGTCGGGTTCATGCCCGGCGGCCGTTTTCGTGTCCGGTGCGTTTGGACAACGGCACGCCAGCAGGAGGGAAGCTAGATGACGCAAATCGGGGTTGGCCTTGTCGGATTCGGATTGAGTGGGCGCGTTTTCCATGCGCCCTTCGTGCAAGCGTCCGAGGATTTGGCGCTGCGTGCGGTCGTCTCCAGCGATCCCGCGAAGGTTCACGACCGCCTGCCGGGAATAACCGTGGTCCCTTCGGTGGAGGCGCTTCTGGCCGAACCCGGTATCGAGCTGGTGATCGTTGCCAGTCCCGACGATTCGCACGCAGACCATGCGGTCGCGGCGCTCGATGCGGGCAAGCACGTGCTGGTCGAAAAGCCGGTAGCGACCACACTTGCCGATGCTCAGCGCATGCGGGATGCGGCGGAGCGTGCGGGGCGGATGCTGACCGTGTTTCAGAACAGACGCTGGGATGCCGATTTCCTGACGCTGAACCGGATGATCGGCGAGGGCCTGCTGGGCGAGATCGTCCATTTCGAAAGCCATTTCGATCGATGGAAGCCGGACGTCCCCGAGCGCTGGAAAGATGCGCGTGACGGCGGATCGTGGTTCGATCTGGGCCCGCACCTGGTCGATCAGGCGGTGTGCCTGTTCGGCATGCCGGAGGCTGTGACGCTCGATCTCGCGAGCTTGCGAGAGGGAACCCCGGCACCCGACTGGTTCCATGCGATCCTGCGCTACCCGAACCGCCGCGTGGTGCTGCATTCGAGCAAGCTGTGCGCGGACGACGGCTTGCGCTTTGCGGTCCACGGTACCGGCGGCAGCTGGATCAAGCATGGGCTCGACACACAGGAGCCGGCGATCATCGCGGGTGCGCAGCCGGGCGATGCGGACTTGGGGGCGGACCCAATCCCGGGCATCTACACTCCTGCCGACGATATCCACTCGCATGGCGAGGTGCCGAACGAGCATGGCGATTATCGGCTGTTCTGGAACGCTCTCGCCTCGACCATCCGCGGCGACGGGCCCAATCCCGTGCCGATCGAAGAGGCTCTCGACACGATGAAGGTGCTCGAAGCAGGGATGCGCAGCGCGAAGAGCGGAGAAACGGTGGCGTTCTAGCTATTCGCCTTCGGGGCGGAACTCGACCAGCCACACCTGGGCCCGCGTCCCGAACCGCACCGGCATGACGCTCGTGCCGAGCCCTCCGCTGACGATCACGGTTTTCGTGCCTTCGTCGATGCGCCCGCATTCGTAGCGCTTGCCATAGCGCGACGGGACGCCAAGCGACCCGATCAGCGGCAGCCTGATCTGGCCGCAATGCGTGTGCCCTGCGAGCACTACCGATCCCTCGGGCAGGTCGGGCGTTGGGTCGGGCCCGTGGCTCAGGATGATATGTGCGCCCGCGAGCTTCTCCATCGCGCGCAGGGTCGCGGGAATATCGTCGTGACCGGTATATTCGTCGTCGAGCCCGCCGATCGCCAGCGGCCCGGCCTCGTGGGCTTCGTTCTCGAGCACCACGATGTCCGTTTTCGAAAGCGCGGCCTTGAGGCCCGGCCAGTCGTACCAGTGATCGTGATTGCCGGGCACGAGGATAACGCCGAGCGGTGCCTTCAATCCTGCCAGTGGGGCGATGATCTCGTTCGGCTCATAAACATGCGTGACAAGACGGCCATCGCTCACCAGGTCGCCCCCAATCACGATCAGGTCGGGCTCCAGCGCGTTCACCTGCGCAACAATCCGCTCGAGCCGCTTGGGCGGCATGTCCGGGCCGGAGACATGGATATCGGTCAGCAGAGCGACCGTGACCGGATCGGTGCCGTCGGGCATGTCGGCCAGCGTGACGGTGGTCCGCAGCACCTGCGGATCGCCCATCGTATCGCGCCACGCCTTCCATACGACCAGCGAGGCGATAACGAGCACGGTGGCGAGAATCGCCAGAACAATCGTGCGCGTGCGACCGGTCGGGAACGGAAATCGGCTCATAGGCTGGGAATAGGCGCGTGCCGCTGTTGGGCAAGCGCAATCCAAACCGCCAGCAACGCGGTTCGTCAGGCCGTTGCCACCTGCATCTGTGCGCGTTAGGGCCAAGCGCAATTCCGCAAATCGAGGCCTCACCCCCCATGCCGATCAAGAACGCCAAGCGCATCCTCCTGAAACTCTCGGGCGAAGTGCTCATGGGCGAACAGGAATTCGGCATCGATCCCGCCTTCGTTCTCGAGCTGGCGCAGGAAGTGAAGCAGGCCAAGGACGAAGGGTGGGAAATCTGCCTCGTCATCGGTGGCGGCAACATCTTTCGCGGCATGGCGGGCGCGGCGCAGGGGATGGACCGCGCGCAGGCAGACTACATGGGCATGCTCGCCACGGTCATGAACGCGCTGGCGATGCAGAGCGCGCTCGAACAGCTGGGCGTGCCGACGCGCGTGCAGAGCGCGGTGCAGATGGACACGGTGTGCGAGCCGGTGATCCGCCGCCGTGCGGAACGGCATCTGGAAAAAGGCCGCATCGTCATCTTCGCGGCAGGCGTCGGCGCTCCCTATTTCACCACCGACAGCGGCGCCGCGCTGCGAGCGGCGGAAATGCGCTGCGATGCCTTGTTCAAGGGCACGAGCGTCGACGGCGTCTACGATTCCGACCCGAAGAAGAACGCCGAAGCAAAGCGATACGATACAGTCACTTATGGCAAGGTCCTGGCGGACAACCTGAAGGTGATGGACGCCAGCGCGGTGGCGCTGTGCCGCGACAATAATATTCCCATCGTCGTCTTCTCGATCCGTGAGAAGGGCAACCTCGCCCGCGTTCTCGCTGGCGAAGGGGTCCAGACGATCGTACAGAACGACTAGAATTCAAGAGGATGTGAGGAAGCCGACCATGGCGAAATACGACAAGAGCGATATCGAACGCCGGATGCAGGGCGCGGTGGAAAGCCTCAAGGGCGATCTCGCGGGTCTGCGCACCGGGCGCGCCAACACGAGCCTGCTCGATCCCGTGGTGGTCGAGGTCTACGGATCGATGATGCCGCTCAACCAGGTAGCGACCGTCTCCGCGCCCGAACCGCGCATGCTCAGCGTGCAGGTGTGGGACAAGAGCAATGTCAGCGCGGTGGAGAAGGGGATCGCGCACGCGAACCTGGGCCTCAACCCGATGCAGGACGGCCAGACGCTGCGCATTCCGATGCCCGACTTGACCGAGGAACGGCGTAAGGACCTTGCCAAGCTGGCAGGCAAGTATGCCGAAGGCGCGAAGATCGCGATCCGCAACGTCCGCCGCGACGGTATGGAAGCGCTCAAGGAAGACGAGAAGAAGAAGGAAATCTCCGAAGACGACCGCAAGCGGTCCGAGGACGAGGTCCAGAAGCTGACCGACAAATATACCTCAGAGGCGGACGCTGCGGCCGAAGCCAAGGAAAAGGAAATCATGACGCAGTGAGGGGTCTCGCCCTCCCGTCCGGTTCCGTTCGCCCCGAGCTTGTCGAAGGGCTGCTTTTCTTTCGTTGCTCTGGCCGCATGAGAAGGGCAGTGCTGCGACAGGCACGGCCCGAACGGTTTTATTGATGGCAGACAGTTCTCAAAACCACGCCAGACACGTTGCCATCATCATGGATGGCAACGGCCGCTGGGCCAAGCGTCGCGCACTGCCGCGCGCCATGGGCCACAAGCGGGGCGTTGAGGCCGTGCGGACGCTGGTCCGCAGCCTCAAGGACACCTCGATCGAGTGCCTGACGCTGTATGCCTTCAGCAGCGAGAACTGGAAGCGCCCTCAGGATGAGGTTTCCGACCTCATGAACCTGATGCGCAGCTTCATCCGTTCCGATCTGGAAGAGTTCGTCGCCAATGGCGTGCGGCTGAAGATCGTCGGCGACTGGCGCGCGCTCGATGGCGACATCGTGACCATGCTGGAAGACGCGCTGGAGCGAACCAAGGATGGTACGCGTACCGTCGCCGTGGCTCTCAACTATGGCGCCCAGCAGGAAATCGCGATGGCTGCGCGGGCTGCCGCGCGCGAAGGCGAGATAACGCCCGACTCGATAGAGAAGCACCTGTTCACCGCCGACCTGCCGCCGGTCGATCTGCTGATCCGCACCAGTGGAGAGGTGCGTCTGTCCAATTTCTTGCTATGGCAGATGGCCTACGCGGAAATGATCTTCGTCGAGACGCTGTGGCCCGATTTCACGCCGCAACATTTACAAGAAGCGCTCGATACGTTCGCGAGGAGGGAGAGGCGCTATGGCGGCCGATAACGATACGCGCACCGATGCCGCAGGCGACGCGCGCGACGGCGATGACATGACCGAGGCGAAGGTCGAGGTAGAGGCCGCCTCCAACGAATTGCCCGAGGGATTGCCCGAAGAGGCCGAAATCGCTGCGATCGCGGCCAATGCCCGTCGCAAGAAGCTCGGCATTCGTGTCGCCTCGGGCGTGGTGCTCGGCGCGCTGGCGGCGGCAGCCGTGTTCTGGGGCGGCGCGCAGGGCCGCACCCTGCTGATCGCCGGAGTGGCGGCGGCGTGCTTCATCGAATTCATTTTCCTCGTCATCAAGGCGACGGCGAACGTCCCCTACAGGCTCGCCGCGATCATCGCCGGGGCAGCCTATATCGGGCTTGCTGGCGTCATCCTCAGCGGGTTTTCGCTCGAACTTTTCCTGGTGACCATTTTCGTCGTGATCTTCGCAGACAGCTTTGCCTATGGCGTGGGCACGCTGGTCGGCGGTCCGAAAATCTGGCGCAGGGTCAGCCCGAACAAGACGTGGGCGGGCATGATCGGGGGCATGGTCGGCGCGACGCTGTTCCTGCTCGGCGTGGTCTTCTTTGCGGCGCAGGTGGTCGGTTTTTCGGTCACGTCGCGTGCCTACATGATCGCACTGGTCCTCGGCCCGGTGCTCGCCGTCGTCGCGCAGGCCGGCGACCTGTTGGAAAGCTGGCTGAAGCGCAAGGCGGGGGTCAAGGATTCCAGCCGTCTCATTCCGGGGCACGGCGGCTTCTTCGATCGCTTCGACGGCTTGATCCCGGTCGCCATCGTGGTCGGCGTGGTCTACAATCTCGCCTGATCCCATGCGTTCGATAAGCATCCTCGGCGCGACCGGTTCGGTCGGCGACTCCACCCTCAAGCTGCTGCGCAAGCATCGCTCCGACTGGCGAGTCGAAGCGCTGACCGCGCATTGCAGCGTGTCCAAACTGGCGGACCTCGCGCGCGAGTTCGACGCAAAGATCGCGGTCGTCGGCGACGAGGCGTGCCTGCCCGCATTGCGCGAGGCGCTTAGCGGTAGCGGGATCGAGGCCGCGGGCGGGCGTGCTGCGCTGATCGAGGCGGCGAAGCGCCCGGTCGACATCACCATGGCTGCAATCGTGGGTTGCGCCGGGCTGGCCCCCGTGATGGCTGCCATCGAGCAGGGCGGAACCATCGCGCTGGCGAACAAGGAAGCGCTGGTCTCCGCGGGCGAAGTGATGACGCGCGCGGTTGCGCAGTACGGCGCAACGCTGCTGCCGGTCGACAGCGAGCACAACGCGATCTTCCAGTGCTTGGCGGGCAACGACATTGCCGAAGTGCGGATGATCACCCTGACCGCGAGTGGCGGGCCGCTGCGGCTCCTCTCTCCGCAGGAACTGGAACGGGTGACGCCCGATCAGGCGGTTGCGCACCCCAACTGGGACATGGGCGCCAAGATCAGCGTCGATTCGGCGACCATGTTTAACAAGGGCCTCGAACTGATCGAGGCGCATCACCTGTTCCCGGTCGGGCTCGATAAGATCCGCATTCTGGTCCACCCGCAGAGCGTGATCCACTCGATGGTTGAATATCGCGACAACTCGACGCTCGCACAGCTGGGCCCTTCGGACATGATGGTGCCCATCGCCTCGTGCCTCGCGTGGCCCAAACGGATGGAAACCCCGTGCGAGCCGCTCGATCTCGCAAAGATCGGTGAGCTGACCTTCTTCGCGCCCGACGAAGAGCGCTTCCCCGCAACGAGGTTGGCGCGTGCTGCCTGCGAGGAGGGTGGGGCGACACCCGCAGTTCTCAATGCTGCCAATGAGATAGCGGTGGGTGCATTCCTCGCCGGTCACATTCCGTTCACCAGAATTGCGGCATTGGTAGAGGACGTCCTGCAAAAGTCGAACCACCCCGCCAGGCTCGACAGCCTCGACGATGTGCTGGCGGTCGACGCTGCTGCCCGCAGGCAGGCGCAGGCCATTCTGGAGAACGTCTGATCGAAAACGTGCCTATCTGGATGTGGATCCTAGGGTTCCTGCTGGTGCTGGGGCCGCTGGTCACACTGCACGAACTCGGCCACCTGCTCGTGGGCCGCGCGCTCGGCGTGAAGGCGGATGCCTTCTCGGTCGGTTTCGGCAAGGAGCTGGTCGGGTTCAACGACAGGCACGGAACGCGCTGGCGTATCTCGGCACTGCCGCTGGGAGGCTACGTCCAGTTCAAGGGCGACATGAACCCCGCCAGCATCCCCGACCCCGCCGCACCGGCCGAAGAGGGGGCGTTCCAGAACGCTTCCTTGTGGCGGCGTGCCGTGATCGTAGCGGCAGGCCCGGTCACCAACATTATCGTGGCAGTGGCGATTTTCGCTGCCTTCTTCATGATCATCGGCCGCCCCGTGCCGGTCGATCCTGCCGAACAGCTGACCGTCGCCGGGTTCAGCGAGGGGTCGCCGGCGCGTGACGCCGGGCTCAAGATCGGCGACCGGATCGTGACGCTCGACGGCAAACCGCTCGAAAGCTTCCGCGAGCTGCAACAGGAAGTGATGCTGCAGCCTGAGCAGCGCATGGACCTGGGTGTGGAGCGTGACGGTCGCGATCTGACCATCCCCGTCACCACGATGAGCCACGAGATTGAAGACCGGTTCGGCAATACCTCCCGCATCGGCCTGCTCGGTGTCGAGTCGGCCGGAGTTGAATATAATTATGAGCGGCAGGGCCCGGTGGGCGCGCTGGTCGGTGCGTCCGAGCAGACGGTCGATACCTTTGCGATGATGGTGACCGGCCTGAAGCAGATCATCACGGGGCAACGGTCCGTCAGCGAGTTGGGCGGCCCGGTGAAGATCGCAAAATACTCCGGAGAGCAACTGAGCCTCGGCTGGATTGCGTTCGTGAACTTCGCCGCGCTGATCTCACTTAATTTGGCATTCATTAACCTGCTGCCAATCCCGGCGCTCGACGGTGGTCATCTGGCATTTTACGCGGCGGAGGCGATCCGCCGGAAGCCGGTGGGGCCCCGCGCGATGGAAATGGCGTATCGCACCGGTGTGGCTCTCGTGCTCGCACTGATGCTATTCGTGACGATCAACGACCTGGCATCGCTGACGCTGTTTGGCTGACGCAGTACCGGGCAGGGACATGAGAGGCGACCCACCAGCAATCGGACCTGCTTGAAAGGGGCGCGCGTATCGGGCACAGGGCGCCGGATCGTTTGGTCCGGATGCCGGTACGGCAAAGCAAGTGCGATCCGGGTCGAGACATATTGACGGGACATCATCGTACATGACGGCCATCGAAACAGGCGCCAAGCGCGGTACGCGCAACATCCGCAATTACGCGCTCGCCCTGCTGGCGTGCACCACGCTCGCAGGATTGCCCCAGGCGGCAATGGCGCAAGAGGCGACCGATCCCGCCGCTACGTCGGAAGATGCGGGGCAGGACACTGCGACCGATCCGCAAAGCGACGTCATTCGCACGATCTCGGTTCGCGGCGTCCAGCGGCTCGAGCCCAATACGATCCTCAGCTACGTGCGGATGCGTCCCGGCGACGTCTATACCGCCGCCGCGGCCGACCAGGCGCTCAAGGATCTTGCAGCGACCGAGCTTTTCGAAAGCTATTCGATCACGAACGAAGACGGGAACGTGGTAATCGACGTGGTCGAGAACCCGGTGATCAACCGCATCGTTCTGGAAGGTAACAAGCGCCTCAAGGACGACAAGATCGTTCCCGAAATCAAGCTTGCCCCGCGCCAGATCTTCACGCGTTCGAAGGTCCGCGCGGATGTCGCCCGCATCATCGAACTCTACAAGCGTCAGGGCCGGTTCGCCGCCACCGTCGAGCCGAAGACGGTCCAGTTGAGTCAGAACCGCGTCGACCTCGTGTTCGAGATTACCGAGGGACCCAAGTCGCGCGTCCAGAAGATCAACATCATCGGCAATGAACATTTCTCCGATGGTCAGCTCAAGGGTGAAATGGTCACCCACGAATCCGGCCTGCTTTCCTTCCTGAAGGGCAATACCAGCTACGATCCGGATCGCCTGGCGTTCGACCAGCAGAAGCTGCGCGAATTCTACCTGACGCAGGGCTATGTCGACTTCCGCGTCGTGTCGGCGGTGGCCGAGCTGACCCCGGACAAGCGCGACTTCATCATCACTTACGTGGTCGAGGAAGGCGAACGCTACAAGTTCGGCAAGGTCGACGTGACCAGCCAGATCCGCGATCTCGATGGCGATATCCTGACCAAGGGCCTCGCGATCGAAGAGGGCGAATGGTACGACGCCAAGCGGATCGAGGATACGGTTGAAGGCCTGACCGAACTTGCAGGCCAGTTCGGCTATGCATTTGCCGATGTGCGTCCGGAATTCCGTCGCAATCCCGACGATCTGACGATGGATGTGACGCTCGCCATCAGGGAAGCGCCGCGCGTTTACATCGAACGCATCGACGTGAACGGAAATACGCTGACGCAGGACAAGGTGATCCGGCGCGAGTTCCGGTCCGCCGAAGGCGATGCGTTCAATACGCTTGCGGTCAAGCGGACCTCCGCCCGCATCAACTCGCTCGGCTATTTCCAGGAAGAGTTCGAGGTTTCGCAGGCCGAAACGGCCAATCCCGACCGAATCATCCTGGAAGCGAACGTGCAGGAGCAGCCGACCGGCGAGCTTCAGCTGTCTGCCGGTTTCTCGTCGCTCGAAAGCTTCCTGTTCTCGGGCTCGATCCGGCAGCGCAACTTCCGCGGTCGCGGGCAGACGATCGGGGCGTCGGCTTCGATCTCGCGGTATTCGAAGTCGATCAACCTCAGCTTTACCGAGCCGTACGTCTTCGACCGGAATATCTCGCTGGGCGTCGATTTCTATCGCCGCGACGTGAACAGCTTCAACCTGATCAATCGCGACCAGACCCGTTATTCGAAGGTGACGACGGGCGGCTCTGTCCGCCTGGGTGTTCCGTTGACCGAATATTCGTCGCTGATCGGAAGCTATACGCTGAACTATGATCAGGTGACGATCGACGAACGGGAATTCTTCCGTGACGTCGACGGCGATGGCACTTCCGAGTGCGATCCGCTGCTCGCCTCGCGGTTCATCTGCGACACGCTCGGCAATCGCCTGAGCTCGATCCTCGGGCTCAATTACGTCTACAACTCGCTCAACAGCTATTACCGCCCCTCACGCGGGACGCGCCTGACGGCGGGCATCGATTTCGCCGGCCTGGGCGGCGATACCAGATACGTACGTCTGCGTGGTCAGGCTGCGAAGTACTGGCCGGTCATGGGCGACTTCATCTTCTCGCTCTCGGGCGAAGGCGGCTACATCAAGGGCTTCGGTGGCAATGGCCCGCGAAGCGACGAAGTACTGCTGACCGACCGGTTCTTCCTGGGCGAACCGCAGATTCGCGGCTTCGACATCCGCGGCGTCGGCCCGCGCGTGCTGCGGCAGCCGATCACGGACGATGGCACCGGCAACCCCCTCGTCATCACCGACCGCGATCGTGGCGGCGACGATGCGATCGGCGGTAACGCCTATTATCTCGGCAGGGCCGAGCTGGAAATTCCGCTCGGTTCGGGTGCCCGCGAGATGGGGCTGCGGCCGTCGATCTTCCTCGATGTCGGCGCCCTGTTCAACGTCAACAAGCCGCAGCTGCAGAACAGTCCGTTCCCGGGCGGTATTCCGATCCAGGCGCGTGACCTGTCGGGCAACCTGCTGTACGATAGCGGCACGGTCGACAGTAACGGCAACGTCGTCACGACGACCGACAGTGTCGATGGCAGCGGCAATCCCCTGGATATCATCGTCGAGCGCAACATTGCGCCGTTCCAGGAGATTTTCGTGGGTGATAGTGCTTCGCCCCGCATCTCGGTGGGGATCGGTGTCGACTGGAACTCGCCCTTCGGTCCGTTCCGGATCGATTTCTCTCACGTCATCCGCAAGGTGGAAGGCGACGACACCAAGACAATCTCATTCAATGTAGGGACGCAATTCTGATGAAGATTTCCAAAACCACGTTCGCGATCGCGACTGCAATTGGCGCGACGCTCGCTGCCGTGCCGGCCGCCGCGCAGGTCAACGGGATAGCTACTGCCGACCGCGCGCTGGCGGTGGCCAACGCCCAGGCCTTGCAGGCCGGTTACAAGCAGATCGAAGATCAGAACCAGAGCCAGTTGACCACACTGCAGCAGCTCGAACAGCAGCGGCAGACGGCCCTGAAAACCTTCGACACGAACGGCGATGGCCAGGTGTCGGATGCTGAGGCCAATGCTGCACCCGAGGCGAGCAAGCAGCAGGTTCGTTCGCTGGACGAACAGATTTCCGGTATCCAGATGCCGCTTCAGCGCGCGCGCATGTACGTGCTGACGCAGATCGCACAACAGTATGGTCCGGCGGTGCAGCAGGTGATTGCCGACCGTTCCATCCAGGTCATGCTGGCTCCCGATGCCCTGATCTATGCGCCCGAGAGCGCCGACGTGACCGAAGCCGTTACCGCGGCGATCAACACGCGCGTGCAGTCTGCCCAGATTGCGCCTCCCGCCGACTGGCAGCCTTCGCAGGCCGCGGCGCAGCTGTACCAAGAGATCCAGCAGCTGATGTATCTCTCGGCGCTTCGTCAGGCAGCGGCGCAGCAGCAGTCCGCCCAGCCGCAGGCTCCCGCGCAGCCCACCGGTCGCTGATCGTATCATCGACATGGAAGGTAACGACACGGTAGAAAAGCGGCAGATGGATATCCGGCAGGTACTCAAGGCGCTGCCGCACCGATATCCGCTGCTGCTCGTCGACCGGGTGGAAAGCCTGACCCTGAACGAAGAAATCCACGCGGTGAAGGCGGTGACCTTCAACGAGGAATTCTTCCAGGGTCACTTTCCCGGCGCACCGATCATGCCCGGTGTCTTGCAGATCGAGGCGCTGGCGCAGGCCGCCGCGATCCTCGGGATCGAGACGCTGGAATTGGCGGGGACGGGCAAGCTCGTCTATTTCATGGGTATCGACGGAGCCAAGTTCCGCGCGCCCGTGACGCCGGGCTGTCTGCTCGATCTCAAGGTTTCGTTCCTGCAGAAGCGCAGCCGCGTATACAAGTTCGCTGGCAAGGCGAGCGTGAACGGCAAGACGACCTGCGAGTGCGAGTTCACCGCGATGATCGCCGATCCGCCCGAATAAGCCCGCTCCCCTCCCGCTTGCGGGAGGGGCTGGGGGTGGGCATGGGCTCGCGAGAGCCCACCCCGCTGCGACTAGCGAGCAAGCTCGCAAGTCTCGCAACCCCTCCCGCAAGCGGGAGGGGAGTTTTACTTGCCAATCGGGCGCGTTGCGACTATCCGCGCGCCTTTCCCACCCAACAGCTGGACCGGTCGGAACCGTTCCGAGGCTATGGAGACATGACATGAAGGCCGAAGGTCACCCCGATTATCACACCATCACGGTCAAGATGACCGATGGTACCGAATTCCAGACCCGCTCCACCTGGGGCAAGGAAGGCGACACGCTGACGCTGGAAATCGACCCGACCAGCCACCCGGCATGGACCGGCGGCAAGCAGCAGCTTCAGGAAGGTGGCCGCGTGGCCGCGTTCAACAAGCGCTTCGGTGGGCTCAGCCTCAAGAAATAACGCGATTTTACGCGCTTTGCGGCCTCGTGCCGCGAGGGAAGGGCGGTCCGACGGGGCCGCCCTTTTTCGTGCAGAACCTGTCGGCCTCGTTGCTGTCGCGAACACCTCGTCACCCCGGACCAGTTCCGGGGGCGGTGCTTCTTTGGTGCTACTGCCAAGGATAAGAAGCCCTGTCCCGGATCAAGTCCGGGACGACTCGGCGAGAAGGCGATCCGCGCACCGTGTCAGCCGGCCATCACCCCCAAGGCCGCTCGCGATACCACTTGGTAATCACGTACTTGGTGCCTTTGCGCACCTTCATTCCGTGGTGCATCGTGTTGGGGTTGATGGACTGGTCGGGCCGCCGGTTGTTCCAGCACACCAGCTTGCCCGTTTCGGGCTGGAAGCTTTTCTTGACCACCTTGAAGCGGGTCGCGCCGCCGGCTTCGGGTTCGTTGAGGTAGATCATGAAAGTCCAGGTCCGCTGGCCGGCGACCGCGCAGTATTTCTCCCAGTCGTCGCCGCCGGGATTGAAATAGTCGCAGTGCGGCTTGAACTCCTGGCCGACGGCATAGCGTTGCCCCTGCAGGGGCTCGCCATGCATGGGGTCGATCCCCGATATGCTCGCCAGCATCGCGTCGAGCCGCTGCGTGCGCGGGTCGTCCATCGGCAGGTCGCAGGTCTCGCTCGTGCGGAAGGTGTCGTCCCCATAATGATCGGCCAGCGTCGAGGGACGGCGCTTGGCATCGATCATCGTGACCAGCTCCGCGCAGAAATCGGGATCGAGGAAATCGCGCATCTGAAGCAGTTCGAGCTTGGGAAAAGGAAGCCGTTGCATGCCCTTGGCTGCAAGTTCCTTCGCGTCGGATTCGCCGGGGTCGCGCATGACATTCTTCATGCGCGATGGATTACGCGATTCGCAAGCCGCGTAACAATCCTGCGCAAGAGAGCTTCAAACGAGGATTTCACTTCCCATTTGCCCTCTCTCGTGCAAGCGAATAATGCGCTGCCGTTCCGCACTTGACGCGGCGATTCGTGCGCGTAACTGCCACCCCCCTTGGCGTGGCTGCGCCGGGGCATATGGCGATCGTAGCTCAGTTGGTTAGAGCGCCGGTTTGTGGTACCGGAGGGCGGGGGTTCGAGACCCCTCGATCGCCCCATTTGCTCCCGAGGCCCGGTCAGCCAGCAACACTGGCTGCGAGGGCATCTGCAATTCCCATGAACGCGTTCTGGACCCAGCCCGATTTCGACGACCATGAGGTCGTTCATTTCGTTCATGACGACAAGAGCGGGCTGACCGCGATTATCGCTCTCCACTCGACCCACCTCGGCCCGGCTGCGGGTGGCACGCGCTTCTGGCACTATGCAGAACCCGGCGCCGCGATGCGCGACGCGCTGCGTTTGAGCCGCGGGATGAGCTACAAGAACGCGATGGCCGGCCTCCCCATGGGTGGCGGCAAGGCCGTCATCCTGGCCGGTGAAGACCGCCGCAAGACGCCCGAGATGCTCGCGGCATTCGGCAAGGCGGTCGATGGGCTTGGCGGCAAGTACGTGACCGCCGAGGACGTCGGCATCACCGTCGCCGATATGGTCGCCGTTCACCAGCAGACCGAATTTGTTTCCGGCCTGCCGGTCGAAGAAGGCGAGGCGGGTGGAAACCCCGGCCCGTTCACCGCGCTCGGCATTTACCTCGGCATCAAGGCTGCGGTGAAGCACAAGCTTGGTCGCGACACCGTGGAAGGTGTTCACGTGGCGATGCAGGGCGTCGGCAGCGTGGGAGGAGGTGTCGCTCGCCTGCTCGCTAAGGACGGTGCAAAGCTTACGCTGGCCGATATCGCCGCCGATGAGGTGCAGGCGCTTGGCCAGGAACTGGGTGCCGATGTGGTTGCGCCCGATGCGATCATGTCGGTTGCGTGCGACGTCTTCAGCCCCAACGCTCTGGGTGCGACGCTGGACGAAGCGGGCATCGCGCGGCTCGATTGCTCGATCGTCGCAGGCGGTGCGAACAACCAGCTCGCGCGCCCCGAAAATGGTGCGATGCTGGCCGAGCGCGGTATCCTCTACGCACCTGATTACGTCATCAACGCTGGCGGCATCATCAGCGTGACGATGGAATACCTGTGCCGCCGCGACGATGCGCCGTGCGACATCAACGAGGTGCGCAAGCGGATCGCGCTGATCCCCGAACGGCTGAGCAAGATCTGGCAGGACAGCGAAGCCACCGGATCGTCGCCCGACCGGGTTGCCGATGCGATGGCCCAGAAGCTGATCGGACGCGGCTGACCGCACACTCGAGCCGGGCATTTCCTGCCACGAATCCTTGCACCGCGCCCGTGCGAGCGGCATAGGAACGGGCGATAAAAAATGCATGGTTTTGCCAATCCTCGACGGTTTTTGAGCCTCGCGAAGACGCTGACGCCGATTTTGCTTGCCGTTGGCCTGCTGACCTCGGCCGGGGCGGTCGTCTGGGGGCTGTTCGTGACCCCGCCGGACCGCCTGATGGGCGAGACCGTGCGGATCATCTTCATTCACGTGCCGACCGCGTGGCTCGGCATGGCCGGCTGGATGACGATCGCCGGGTCGAGCCTCGCCTTCATTGTCTGGCGTCATCCGCTGGCCGCTCTTGCAGCGCGCGCAGCGGCGATCCCAGGGCTGGTCTTCACCGCGCTGTGCCTGATCACCGGATCGATCTGGGGGCGGCCCACCTGGGGAACCTGGTGGGTGTGGGATGGGCGGCTGACCAGCATGCTGGTGCTGTTCTTTCTCTACCTCGCCTATATTGCGCTGTCGCAGGCGGTCGATCGCGAGGGGGCCTCTGCCAGGCTGCCAGCTATCTTCGGACTGGTCGGGGCGGTCAACGTTCCGATCATCAACCGTTCGGTCGTGTGGTGGAACTCGCTGCATCAGCCACCCAGCATTACCACCGGAGGCAGCAGTATTGACGGCGCGTTCCTGTGGCCGATGCTGATTGCGCTGCTCGGATTTACCTGCCTGTTCGCCGCGACCATGCTGATGAACATGCGCGCATTGCTGGCGCAGGCGCAGGCCGAGGCGCGATTGCGTCGCCGCGCGATGGAGGCGGAACCCGCATGATGCGCGAAGCGCTCTCGCAGTGGGACTACGTGATTGCGGCCTACGCGATCGCGGTGCCCGCCATTGCCGCATTGATCGTCTTCAGCTGGCTGCGGATGCGCCGGGCCGAGCGTGCGCGTGATGCCGCTCGCAAGAAGGGGCGCGGCGAATGAGTGGCCTTGCTCCCAAACACCAGCGGCTGGTGCTGGTTTCGGTTGCGATGGTGGTGCTTATCGTGGCCGGACTGCTCGCCGCGTGGGGACTGCGCAGCCAGGCGGACTATTTCTACCTGCCCGAAGACATTGCCGCTAAACCGCCCGAGCCGGGCCGCGCAATCCGCCTGGGTGGGATGGTGCAACGTGGATCGCTGCGTACGCTGCCCGATGGTGTGACGATCGCCTTCAACGTCACCGGGCGAGAGGGAAATGCCGTGCCCGTGACCTATCGCGGCATCGTGCCCGACCTGTTCGTCGAAGGATCGGGGGTCATCGCCAATGGCAGGCTGATGCCCGGCGGGACCTTCGAAGCGGAGACGCTGCTCGCCAAGCACGATGAGAATTATACCCCGCGCGAACTTGAGGGCTTGAGCGACGCCGAGGCGCACGAGGTTCTGGAAAAGAGCGTCGATCAGTGAACAAGGCTGCGGACCAATGATCGCCGAGATCGGCCTCGCCGCCCTGTGGCTCGCCGCAGGGCTCTGTCTGCTGCAATTCATTGCGGGTGCGATTGGCGCGCGCGGCGATGAGCAGGGGCCGGTGAGCGCGCTGGTTCGCCCCGCCGCGATTGTTCAGGCGCTGTTGTTGGTCGTCTCGTTCGTCTGCCTGCTTTGGGTTTTCGCCGTGACCGACCTGTCGGTTGCGCTGGTGGCGGCAAACAGCCATGCGGACAAGCCGCTGGTCTACCGGATATCGGGTGCCTGGGGGAATCACGAGGGGTCGATGCTACTGTGGGTCACGATCCTAGGCCTGTGCAGCGCGTTGATCGCAAGTCTCGAACGGCGAATGGACGCACGCTTCGTGAAGACGGCGCTGGCGGCGCAGGGCTTTGTCGCGCTGGGGTTCTTCGCCTTCCTGCTGCTGTCCTCCAATCCCTTCGCCCGGCTCAATCCGCCCGCCGAATTCGGGGCCGGGCTCAATCCGCTGCTGCAGGATATCGGCCTCGCGCTGCATCCGCCCACGCTCTACGTCGGCTATGTCGGCCTCTCTGTCGCGTTCAGCTTCGTCGTTGCGGGCTTGGTGACCCGGCAGGCGGGGCCCGAACTGGCGCGCGCCATGCGCCCTTGGGTGCTCGCTGCCTGGATATCGCTGACGCTCGGTATCGCGGCGGGCAGCTATTGGGCCTATTACGAACTGGGCTGGGGCGGTTGGTGGTTCTGGGACCCCGTTGAAAACGCCTCGCTCATGCCGTGGCTTGCAGCGACTGCGTTGCTTCATTCGATCGGGGTGCTTGCGGCGCGCGATGCGCTGCGCACATGGACGATCATGCTGGGCGTCGTGGCCTTCTCCATGAGCATGGTGGGCACCTTCCTCGTGCGCTCGGGCATCCTGACCAGCGTCCACGCCTTTGCCGTCGATCCTGAGCGCGGGGCTTTCATCCTCGGCCTGCTGACGATCTATATCGGCGGAGCATTTGCACTGTTCGCCTTGCGGGCAGGCGCGCTGGCAGAAGGCAAGCGCTTCGTCGCGCTGAGCCGCGAGGGTGCTCTGGTGTTCAACAATGTGATGCTCAGCGCGATCCTGGCGGTGGTGTTGCTGGGCACGCTGTATCCGCTGCTTTCCGAAGCATTGGGCACCCGCGTTTCGATCGGGCCGCCTTACTACAATCCGGTCACCGCCGTGTTCGCCGTGCCGATGCTGCTGGTGCTGGCGGTCGGCCCCCTGCTCAGGTGGAGGCGCGACCGGATCAGCCGCATCGCAGCGCCGCTGGTGCTGGTAGGGGTCGTGCTGGCCGCGTCGGTCATCGCGGTCGTCGCCTTTAGCGGAGCGGGCGTGCTGCCGACGATCGGCCTTGCACTCGCGGTAACCTTGGCCGTGGCGAGCTGGCTGCCGCTGATGGGCCGCAATCCGCGCCGCGTGCCGCTGGCCCTGTGGGGATCGATGCTGGCGCATTTCGGCGTCGCGGTCAGCCTCGCCGGGATGGCGAGCGAAAGCGCCTTTTCGACCGAACGACTGGTCGCGGTGCGCAGTGGCGACACCGTCGAAGTCGGCCCGTTCACGGCGACGCTCGGCGCGGTCGAGCCGGTGGCGGGCCCGAACTGGACCGCGCTGGAGGCGCGCATCGCGATCGCTGGAGAGGGTGTGGATACCGTATTGCGTCCACAGTCGCGCACCTTCACCGATCCACCGCAGAACACCAGCGAGGCCGCGCTGCTGACCCGCTGGAACGGCCAGCTGTATGCGATTCTCGGCGATGCGGCAGGCGAGGGACGCTGGCAGCTTCGGCTGTGGTGGAAGCCCTTCGTCACCCTGATCTGGTACGGTGGGGTGCTGATTGCGCTTGGCGGATTGCTCGCCCTGCTCGGGCATCTGCGCTCCGGCGTTCGGCGGGCGCGGATTGGCGAGGCGATTGCGCAGCGCCGCGCCGACCGTGAGAGCGAGGCTGCGGCATGAAGCGGCTCTGGCTGATCCTCCCGCTGGCCCTGTTCGGGCTCTTCATCGGACTTGCGGCGTACCAGATGACGCAGCCGAAGGACGAATTCGTCCGCAGCACGATGATCGGCAAGCCGCTGCCAGCCTTCGACCTTCCCGGGGAGACGGAGGACGCGCCGCGCCTCACCTCGCAGATGTTTGCCGACGGCACACCGCGCTTGCTCAACGTATGGGCGACCTGGTGCCTGCCCTGCATCGCCGAGGCCCCGCAGCTCGACGCTCTCGCCAAGCGCGGGGTGCCGATCGTCGGTGTTGCGATCCGCGACGAACCGGAGGCGATTGCCCAGTTCCTCGACCGGTACGGGAACCCTTACTCGGCCATCGCGCGTGACGATATTGCCGAACTACAGCTCGCGCTGGGCTCTTCCGGCGTGCCCGAGACCTTCGTCATCGATGGCAAGGGCGTGATCCGCTACCAGCACATCGGGGACATTCGGGCGGACAATATCGACGAGATCTACGCCGAGTGGGAGAAGGCGCGATGATCCTGGCCGCCGCCCTGCTGGCGCTCGCAGCGCCCGCGACGCCGCCTGCGATCGGAGCAGGGCAGACGGTGTCCTCCGCTCCGCTGGCCGATACGCAGCTCGCCGATCCGGTGGCCGAGGCAAAGGCGCAGGCCCTGATGGAGGAATTGCGCTGCCTGACCTGCCAGTCGCAATCCATCGCCGACAGCAACGCGCCTATGGCGGGCGACATGCGCCATCAGGTGCGTAGCCGCATCGCCGCGGGCGAGGAGCCTGAGCAAGTGCGGGCATGGCTGGTCGAACGCTACGGCGATTACGTCACGTTCCGCCCCGGTTTCGACTGGGCTACCTGGCCGCTCTACGCGCTGCCATTGCTGTTCATCCTCGTGGCCGGTGTGCTGCTGTTCAGGCGGATCGGGAGGGGCGGCGAATGATCGGGGTCTGGATCGCCATCGCAATCCTCGCGCTGGCCGCCTTCGGGGTGGCGATGCTGCTCGCCGGCGAAGGTCGGCAGGTGTGGACGCTGCTCGCCTCCGCGCTGGTTTTCGCGCTTGCGGGTTATGCCTGGCAGGGCCGCCCCGGTCTGCCCGACGAGCCGCGACAGGCGAATCGCGAAATCTCGCCCACGGGCGATGCGCTGATCGAGACGCGGCGAGCGTTCTACAATGCAGAAGGTATCCTTCCCTCGCGGTTCGTGATTACCGCGGACGGGTTTTCGCGCCGCGGCCAGCATGTCGATGCGGCGGGCCTGCTGCGCAACGGCGTGGACGAGAATCCGAAGGACGGCGAGGCGTGGCTCGCGCTCGGGAACGCGCTGACCGAACATACGCAGGGCCGGGTGACGCCACCTGTGGTCTACGCGTTCGAGCGTGCCCGTCAGGAATCGCCGGGCAATCCGGCTCCGGACTATTTTCGCGGGCTTATCGCGCTGCGTTCGGGTCAGCTTGGCGAGGCGCGCGACCTCTGGGCCAAGGCGCTGGATGAGGCGACCGACGATGCGCGCGGGCGCGAATATGTCGCGCAGCAATTGCAGCGCCTCGACGGAGTGATTTCGGTGCTTGGCGAGCGGCAGGGGCAGCCGGCAATGCCTCCTTCCCCCGCAACGCCGCCCTCTGGGCCCGAACAGGGCCCGGTACCCGCGCGCTGAGCGCCTAGAAGCGATGTTGCACTTGCACACAGGCACTGCTAACCGCGCCCGTCGCACCCCGAAAACGCATTCGTGCGTTTCAGCAGGGTCCGCAACAGGTTGATCATCGCGAAGAATATATGAGCGGAGCTTCCGTACAGCCGGGCCTGGCACCTGAGAAATTCACCGAGTCCCACTCGACCGGCTCCAAAGCCGCGCTCGCAGTTGGCGCGGTCGGCGTCGTCTTCGGCGACATCGGGACCAGCCCCTTATACGCTTTTCGCGAAACCTTCCTGGGCGAACACAGCCTGACGATCGACAAGCTGCACATCTACGGTGTCGTCAGCCTGATCTTCTGGTCGATGACGCTCATCGTTTCGATCCAGTACGTCACCATCCTGATGCGAGCAGACAACAAGGGGCAGGGCGGCACGCTGGCGCTGGTCGCGCTGCTGTCGCGCTATATCGGCAAGTCCCGCTGGGGTTTCCTGACGATCATTCTGGGCGTGTTCGCGACCGCGCTGTTCTACGGCGACAGCATGATTACGCCCGCGATTTCCGTGCTTTCCGCGGTCGAGGGCCTGACCGTGGTCAATACTGGGCTGGAGCCGCTGGTGATCCCCATCGCGCTCGTCTTGCTGGTGGGGCTGTTCCTGATCCAGCGGCGCGGTACGGCCGCCGTGGGCAAGCTCTTCGCGCCGATCATGATCGTCTATTTCAGCGTGATTGCGGTGCTCGGCACGATCCAGATCATCCAGAACCCGTATATCCTGCAGGCGCTGAACCCCTGGTATGCGGTGCAGTTCTTCCTGACCGACGGGTACATCGCCTTCCTCGCACTGGGTTCGGTGGTGCTGGCGGTCACGGGCTCGGAAGCGCTCTATTCGGACATGGGACACTTCGGTCGCGGCCCGATGCGGTTGAGCTGGTTCGGCTTCGTGATGCCTTGCCTGCTGCTCAACTATTTCGGGCAGGGCGCGATGATCGCGGCGATGGATCCGGCCGAAACGCTCGAAGCGATGAAGAGCCCGTTCTTCGTCATGGCGCCCGACATGCTGCGCCTGCCGCTCGTCATCCTCGCCACTGCCGCCACCTTCATTGCCAGCCAGGCCGTGATTTCGGGTGCGTTCTCGATCACTCACCAGGCGATCCAGCTGGGCTTCATCCCCCGCCTGTCGACCGAGCACACCAGCGCGACCGAACGCGGGCAGATTTACATTCCCTTCGTCAACAACGTGCTGATGGTCTCGGTCATCTTGCTGGTCCTGATGTTCCAGTCCTCGACCAACCTCGCCAGCGCCTATGGTATCGCGGTGACCGGCGCGATGTTCATCGATACGCTGCTGATGGGCGTGCTGTTGCTCGCGGTGTGGCGCTGGAAGTGGTTCCTAGCCGTGCCTGTGCTGCTGCTGTTCATCTTTGTGGACGGTGCGTACTTCGCAGCGAACCTGCCCAAGGTGCCTTCGGGCGGCTGGTTCCCGCTGGTTGTCGGCGGCTTCGCATTCCTGCTGCTGACCACCTGGTCGCGCGGCCGCAAGCTGATGCGCGAACGGATGAGCGAGGTCGCGCTGCCGATTGAAATCTTCGCCAAGTCCGCGCAGAACAGCGCCACGCGCGTCCCCGGCACGGCCGTGTTCATGGCGTCGAGCACTGCCGGTGTGCCGAGCGCGCTGCTGCACAACATCAAGCACAACAAGGTGCTGCACGAACGCGTGGTGATCCTCACCGTCGAGATTCAGGACGTCCCCTACGTCAATCCGGAAGAGCGCTGCAATTTCACCGAGATCGGCGATGGCTTCTATCGTGCGGTCCTGCACTACGGCTTCATGGACGAAACCAACGTTCCCGAGGGACTCAAGCACATGAGCCGATGCGGCGGATCGTTCGACATGATGGACACCAGTTTCTTCCTCAGCCGTCAGACGCTGCTGCCGGGCGACAAGCCGGGCATGCCCGTATGGCGGGAGAAAATCTTCAGCTGGATGCTGCGCAACGCGGCGAGTGCGATGGAGTTCTTCAGCCTGCCGACCAACCGCGTGGTCGAGCTGGGCTCGCAGGTGCGGATCTAACACCCTTCTTACTCCGGCCCGCGTGAGTGGACCGGGCGAAAATGCGCATCTGTCCGGCTGCAATCAGCCCGTCGCGCCCGGTTCGCCCTTGTCACATCGGCGCTGATCGTCTCTCAAGGCTCCATGCTGAGCATTAGCCCGGAAGTCGCGCTCCTCGTTCTGGGCATCCTGCTTCTCGCGACGGTGTTTGCGGGCTCTATATCCAGCCGCTTTGGGTTGCCCGCGCTGATCGGGTTCCTGTGCCTCGGCATGCTGGCCGGGGTGGACGGGCCCGGCGGGATCGCGTTCGACGATTATCTGCTGACGCAGGGCGTAGGCATCGCGTGCCTCATCTTCATCCTGTTTTCGGGCGGCATAGATACCGACTGGCGCGATGTTCGGCGTGTGGCCACGCCTGCTCTGGTGCTCGCCACCGGTGGCGTGCTGGTAAGCGCGGGGATAATGACCGTTGCGGCGATCCTGCTGCTGGGATTCAGCCCGTATCAGGGCTTCCTGCTGGGAGCGATCATCGCTTCGACCGATGCGGCGGCGGTGTTCGCCATCCTGCGCTCTACCGGGCTCGACCTGCATGGCGACGTTCCCGCGCTGATCGAGGTGGAATCGGGCTCGAACGATCCGATGGCGATCTTCCTCGTCGGGGCGGCGCTGATGTTCATCACCGTGCCCGACTTCTCGCCCATCACGCTGGTCCCGCAATTCCTGCTCCAGATGGTGCTAGGCGCGGCGGTCGGCGTCGCGGCGGGATATCTGCTGCCCGAGATCCTCAAGCGCTCGCAATATCGCCACGGCGGCCTCGCGTTCGTCGTCTCGATTGCTGCCGCGCTGATCGCCTATGGTCTCGCATCGGTGATGGGGGGCAACGGGTTCCTCGCCGCCTATGTCGCAGGTCTGACCGCGGGCAACCGGACCTACCGCGCGCGGGCGATCGTCTCGACCTTTCAGGACGGGCTGGCGTGGCTGGCGCAGGTTGTGATGTTCCTTACGCTCGGGCTGCTGATCACGCCATCCAACCTGACCGGCGTGATCGTGCCGGGGCTTGCGATCACCTTCATCCTGATGTTCATCGCCCGCCCGGTGAGCGTGTTCGTGTGCCTCGCGCCGTTCCGTCAGTTCGGCTGGCGGGCCAAGCTGTTCGTATCATGGGCGGGGCTGCGGGGCGCGGTGCCGATCGTGCTCGCCACCTTCCCCATCGTCGCAGGCGTGCCCAGCGCCTTCGCGATCTTCAACATCGTGTTCTTCGTGGTTCTTCTGTCGAGCATCATCCAGGGGCCCACGATCAATTGGTTGGCCAATCGTCTTGGTTTGCTTGCCACGGTGCGCCCGGCGCAGCCCGTGCCAGCGGATGACGCCGAACTTTAGGCTCCCGTCGGCGGCTCTTCCTCGACGAGGCCTTCCTTGCGCTCTGGATCGAGCCCGTGCTTCAGCAGCATGGGCAGCTGGACGAAGGTGAAGGCGAAGCTCAGCCCCATGAAGACCCAGAGTTTGGCCCACAGCCAGTCTTCGAAGCTCAGGCTTTCGCGCAGCACCTCGTTCAGCACCGCGAGGCACAGGAAGAAGAAGCCCCAGTTGCGCGACAGCTTGAGCCAGCCTTCTTGGCTAAGCCCTTCGAACGCGGCTTCCAGAAGCCATTGCAGGAACGCCTTGCCGCGCAGCCAGCCGATCAGCAGCACGACGCCGAAAAAGGCGTAGAGCACGGTCGGCTTCACCTGCACGTAGAACGGATCGCGCAGGAGGATGGTCATCCCGCCGAAGCCGACGATCAGCACGGTCGACAGCATCAGCATCTTCGAAATCTGCCCTGTCAGCAGCTTGCTCGCGATCAGGGCCGCGATGGCGGCGACGATGAACGCGCCGGTCGATTTGATGATCGCGACCAGCGTACCGACCGAGTCATCGCCATCGGGCTGGAAAAGGTAGAACGACAGCAGGAAAACGACCAGCGGGCCGTAATCGATCGCAACGTTGAGCCAGCCTGACTTGGGCTTTTGTGCAACCTCTCCAGCCGTTCGTGCTGAGCCTGTCGAAGCACTGTCCTTCTTTTCCAACGCGATACTCCAAAGAAAAATACAGCCCTTCGACAAGCTCAGGGCGAACGCGAAGCTTGTGGGTTAGCCTACGCCACCCCCGCAATAACCCGAGCGACCAGATCGGGGTCGAACGGGCGCAGGTCGTCGAGTTGCTCGCCCACGCCGATGGCATGGATCGGCAGCCCGTATTTCTGCGCCGCCGCCACCAGTACGCCGCCGCGGGCAGTGCCGTCCAGCTTGGTCATGATAAGGCCGGTGACGCCGGCGACTTCCTTGAACACGTCAATCTGGCTGAGCGCGTTCTGGCCATTGGTCGCGTCGAGCACCAGCACGACATCGTGCGGCGCCTCGGGGTTCAGGCGGCCGAGGACCTTCCTGATCTTGGCCAGCTCGTCCATCAGCTCGCGCTTGTTCTGGAGCCGCCCGGCGGTATCGACGATCAGCGCATCGGTGCCTTCGTCGGTGCCGCGCTTCACAGCGTCGAAAACGATGCTCGCCGGGTCGCCGCCCTCGGGACCGCGCACCAGCGGGACGCCAACCCGGTCCGCCCAGGTCTGCAACTGGCCGATCGCGGCGGCGCGGAAGGTGTCGCCCGCCGCCAGCATGACCTCGTAGTCGTCTTCCATGAACAGGTGCGCGAGCTTGGCGATCGTGGTGGTCTTGCCGCTGCCATTGACGCCGATAACCAGGATCACCTGCGGGCGCGGGAAGGCGGTCACTTCCAGCGGCTTGGCGACCGGACGCAGGATTGCGGCGATTTCCTCCGCCACCGCCTCGCGCAGCTGGCGCTCGGTAATCTCCGCACCGAAGCGCTGTTCGCGCAGCGCCTCGCGCACGCGGCCAGCGGCTTCGGGGCCGAGGTCCGACATGATCAGCGCATCCTCGATCTCGTCGAGCGTGGCATCGTCCAGCCGCGTGTTGCCGACAGGTGCGATGTTCTCGGACAGGCGATCAGACGTCTTGCGGAAGCCGCCTAGCAGGCGGTCGCTCCAGCTGCCGGAGCCTTCGTCGCTCATGCGAGCATTCCTTCGATAATCCGGGTGGGGCGGATAGCATGGATGGTGCCGGGCGCGGTGCCTTCGGGCAAAGCGACGCGGGCGAAGTGCGGCGTGTAGCCGCTGCCATCCCTTTCCGCGAGAACTTCGTACTCTGCGCCGAGCAGACCTTTCAACCAGCTGTCGCGGGTCGCTCGCACGGTTTCGCGCAACTCTGCCGCGCGGGCCTTGATCGTAGGGCGATCGACCTGCGGCATCCGCGCGGCCGGAGTGCCATCGCGCGGCGAGTAGGGGAAGATGTGGCCATGCACGATCCCGCATTCGGCGATGATCGAAAGATTGTCCGCATGGTGGGCATCGGTTTCGGTGGGGAACCCAGCGATCAGGTCTGCCCCTATGGCGATTTCGGGACGGCGGTTCTTGAGCTGTGCGACCAGATCGATCGCTTGTGTGCGGTTGTGCCTGCGTTTCATGCGCTTAAGGATCAGGTCGCTGCCGTGCTGCAGCGACAGGTGCAGGTGCGGCATCACGCGCGGCTCGCCCGCAATCAGTTCGAACAAAGCCTCGTCGATCTCGATGCCGTCGACGGAGGACAGCCG
This sequence comes from Citromicrobium sp., assembly GCA_002729695.1. GTDB lineage: Bacteria > Pseudomonadota > Alphaproteobacteria > Sphingomonadales > Sphingomonadaceae > Alteriqipengyuania. The sequence continues at coordinate 49,661 of PBYQ01000009.1, forward strand.
CAGGCGCGGCAATTGCGGGAAGGTGTCGAGGATCGCCGTAACCAGCGCACCGAGCCGCGGTTCGCTAGGCAAGTCATGACCCCAGGAGGTAAGATCGACCCCGGTCAGTACGACCTCCTTCGTGCCTTCGGTCAACCTCGCCTCGACAGCGCCTAACACGGTCGCGATGCTGTCCGACCGGCTTGCGCCGCGCCCGCTCGGTATGCTGCAGAAGGTGCAGGCGTGGTCGCAGCCGTTCTGAACGCCGATAAACGCCCGGGTCCCCTGCTGGCGCAGCGCCACCTTCGGTTCGGGCACGTTCCAGCTGCGCGCGTCGAGCTTCGCTGCATTAGCGACGAAGCCATCGACTTCCGCCATCCGGCCAAGCGCCTCGCGCTCCGTCTCGGCTGCGCATCCTGTCACCAGCAGCCGTGCATCGGGGTGGCTTTGGCGCGCCCGGCGTATCGCCTGCCGCGTGTGGCGCACCGCTTCGCGCGTCACCGAACAGGAATTGATGACCACGGTATCGCGATCCGCCTCGATCAGGGCGGCGATCCGCTCGCTCTCGGCATGGTTCAGGCGGCAGCCGAGCGAGATGACACGGCTGTCGTTCACCCGAAATCGTCCAGCTCGAAAGACCCGCGATAGCTTTCGGACGCAGGGCCAGCCATGTGGATGCCGCCTTCATCGTCGTGACGGATCGTCAGAGTGCCACCCGGCAGCGTGACCTGCACCACGGCATCGACGAGGCCTTGCCGATAGGCGATGGTCGCCGTCGCACATGCTCCCGTCCCGCAGGCGAGTGTGAGCCCGGCACCCCGTTCCCATACCCTCAGCCTGATCGAATCGCGCGAAAGGACCTGCGCGACGTTGACGTTGATTCTTTCCGGAAACAGAGGGTCGGTCTCGATCTCCGGGCCGAGCGTCTCGAGCGGTACCGCGCGCAGATCGTCGACGAAGAAGACGATATGCGGATTGCCGACGTTCACTGCGCTCGGTCGTTCGAGCATGTCCCAGCCCAGCGGCATCTCGCGCGTGTCCATCGCGTAAGCGAGGGGGATGTCCTGCCAGTCGAACCGTCCGGCGCCCATCGCAGCCTCGGCCATGTTCGTTCCGGGACGGACCCGGAGCATCCCGCCAGTGGTCTCTATGCCGGCCTCGGCACCGTGCAGCACGCCCACGGCGCGGGTGGCATTTCCGCACGCCTCAACCTCGCCGCCATCGGCATTGTGGATGCGCATGGAGAAGTCCGCCGCTTCCGATGGTCCAAGCACGATCAGCTGGTCGAAGCCGATCCCGCGATTACGATCGGCCAGCGCGCGGATTTGCGCTGCGCTTAGCGGTGGCAGAGCGCCATCGCGCCCGTCGAGGATCGCGAAGTCGTTGCCCAGACCGTGCATTTTGACGAAAGGAATCCGCATGTCTCCCCGCACTTATGGTGGGGGCGGGGCTACGTAAAGGTCAGGCGCTGCGACGTTGCTCGTCGTCGTTGATCGGTGCCGTCCGTTCGGCGAGCATGTCGAGCTCGGTGAGCCGCTTCAGCACCGCTGCTGCATCTTCGGGCTTGCCGTAGAGATAGCCTTGCCCCTTCATCTCACCCATCGTCCGCAGCGTGTTGAGGATCGATGTGTCCTCGATGCCTTCTGCGGTGACCGGAATCTGCAAACCTCGGCCCAGTGACACGAGAGTATTGACGATGTGCTCGTGCTGATCGTCACCGCCGGTGCCGTCTTGCGCGGCCTCTGCCACGCGGCGCAACTCACCCACGAAGCTCCGATCGATCTTCACTCGGTCGAACGGCAAAGTACGCAACTGCGTCAGGCTGGCAAATCCGGTCCCGAAATCGTCGAGGCTGACCCGCACACCGATATTCTTGAGGCTGACGATCATCGTCTGAACCGCGGTCAGATTCTCGTGCAGGCAGCTTTCCGAGATCTCGACATCGAGGCGGGCCGCCGGAAAATCGCTGCTCAGCAACAGCTTCAGCAGCTTTTGCGGGAACCACGGATCGCGCAACTGCATCGACGAGATGTTGACCGACAGCGTCAGGCTCGGGTCCCAGCTTTTCGCATCACGCAGAGCGCTGGCGATAAGTGATTGGGACAGCGGCCCGATGAGGCCGCAGCTTTCGGCCACGGGAATGAAGATTTCCGGGCTGACGGTGCCCATCTCGGGCGAATTCCAGCGAGCGAGCATCTCGAACCCAACAAGCTTGCCCGTCTCCAGATCGATCTGCTGTTCGTAGTGGGGGCTGAACTCGCCGTTCTCCAGACCCTTGCGGATCGCCGATTCCATCTCGCGGCGCAGGCGCGCTTCCACTTCCATCGCGGAGTCGAACCAGCAATAGCGGTTACGGCCTTCTTTCTTGGAGTGGTACATCGCCAGGTCGGCGCGGTGCATCAGCTTGCGCGCGGCGCCTTCGAGATTGTCGGCAGGCCTGGGCGGAGCCTGTACCGCGACACCTGCAGAGATTGTCACTTCGATAGCGCCGATCTCGACCTCGATCGGTTTTGCTACCTCGGCCACCAGCGTTTTGACCCATTCTTCGACCGGGGAGAGGTCGTGCCCAACGATGGGCAGGATCACTGCGAACTCGTCACCGCCCAATCGTGCGACGCTGGCCCCTTCCGGCGCCAGTCGCTTGAGGCGCTCGGCGACCGCGAGCAGCACGGCGTCGCCAGCCTGGTGGCCATTCGAATCGTTGATTTCCTTGAAGCCGTCGAGATCGATCATCACGAACCCGGCGTAATCGTTCGGCTGGCCGAGCGACGCGATCGCACCCATCAACTTTTCGATCGCGGATCGCCGATTATAGCAACCCGTCAGCGAATCGAGTTGCGAGAGCCGGTTTGCCTTTTCCTCGGCTTCGCGGCGCTGCTCGATTTCCTGACGCAAATCCGAATAGCGGCGCCATCCAAAGATGATCAGCGCGATGTTCAGGAGCAGCGCGTTTGTCAGGGCGGTGTCTGGAGGAGCGACGTTGCCACTGACGAGGTGCCGTACGACTTGGGGCATCACCGTGCCACCGATCCCGACAAACAGCAAAATCGCGGCGGTCGCGATGCCAAGCATCACGATGTCGCGCTGGGCCTTCTCCAGGCCAGGCCGTTGGTCGTTCTTCTCGCCCATCTCGCGGTGTCTATCTCGATCCCGTGCTCAACGATGTTCGTCTGTCAGGAACATTATTGTCAGGAGGGCCTGAAAATCGGGTAAATGAATCGCGACGATTTTGACCGCGCCGGTCGCGTCGATCTACAATCCCGAGCGATTCCCGCCACTTCATCCGCCGCGAACCCAATCGCTGAATCGCATGATCGGGATCGCCGAATCGACAGATTTAACCCCGATGGGAGAATGACGCCTTGCGCTACTGGCTTATGAAATCGGAACCCGACGTTTACGGTTGGGACGATCTGGAACGGGAAGGCGAAGGCATCTGGGATGGTGTGCGCAGCCATCAGGCGAAGAACAATCTGGTCGCTATGGAAGTAGGCGATCAGGCATTCTTCTATCACTCGAACATCGGTCGCGAGATCGTCAGAATCGTCGAAATCAGCAAAGCCGGGCTGACCGATCCGACGGACGAGACCGGCAAGTGGGCGGCGGTAAAGGTGAAGCCGAAGACCAAGCTGCCGAGCGTCGTTACGTTGAAGCAGGTGAAGGCCGAGCCGCGGCTCGCCGACATGCAGCTCGTAAAGCTCTCTCGCCTTTCCGTGTGCGAAGTGATGCCCGACGAATGGTCGCTGATCCTCGAAATGGCGGGCGTCTGATTTCTTGTCGCAAGCGGAGGTCGCTCTGGCGCAACTGCCCCCTCGAACAGGAACGTAAGGGACTGTTTCTCCGTTTCTTTTGCACATCGGTAATCACACCGACGCACTGAAAATGGAGAGCTGAAATGGGTGAACTCAAGAGCAAGGTCGAAGGCAACGTCAACGAAGCTATTGGCAAGGCCAAGCAGCAGTCGAACGATCCGGAAACCCGCGCCGACGGCAAGGGCCAGGAAGTCAAGGGCAAGGCCCAGCAGGCCAAGGGCGAAGTGCAGGGTGCCCTCGGCGACGATATCTGATCATCACGCGCAAAACGACAAAAAAGGGGCGGTACCTTACAGGTGCCGCCCTTTTTCTATGCGCCTCACCCCTTGGCCCGAAGACCTGATACGGTCGCGCCACTGGCGGCGAGCTGCTCGATGTCGATCTTCGCGTGGATCAGCCGTATCCCCGACCGCCCCTGAGCCTCCACAAGTGCGTCTTTAAAGGCCTGTGTGGTTTCCGCCGCCGCGCTCCAGGCGCCGAAGCTTGCCGCGAACGCAGCAAAGTCTGGATTGGCGAGGAGAGTAGCCGAGACGCGCTCGGGAAACTCGCGTTCCTGATGCATCCTGATCGTTCCATAGCCGCTGTTATCGACGACGATCACGATCAGATTGCACCCGGCCTGCGCCGCGCTCGCCAGTTCCTGGCCATTCATCAGGAAATCACCGTCTCCGGCGATGGCCACGACGGTGCGTTCGGGAAGACGCTTCGCCGCCGCAACCGCAGCCGGCACCCCGTAGCCCATTGCACCGCACGTCGGGGCAAGCTGGCTCGGGTACCCTGCGTAGCGCCAGTAGCGGTGCCACCAGCCCGCGTAGTTGCCCGCTCCGTTGCAGATGATCGTATCCGCTGGATACGTATCGCGCATGAACTGGACGCATGCAGCAAGATCGAGCGGATAGGTGTCGCTTGGATGGGCGGTCGCCCAATCCTGCCACTCGCGGTTGGCCTGCGCCCCCGCGTCGAAGGTTAGCGGGTCCTCGCCCGCCCAGAGCGCTGCACTCTCGGCAAATTCATCCATGCTCGCGCAGATCGCCAGATCGGCCGGATAGACTCGTCCCAGTTCCTCAGGATCGGGATAGACGTGGATGAGCTTGCGGTCTTTGTCGACCAGCGGCGGCACCGTGTAGCCGTCGGTGGTAGCTTCTCCCAACCGCGCCCCGACGACCAGAAGCAGATCGGCTGTCTTCACGCGTTCGACCAGCTTCGGATTGGGACCATAACCCATGTTACCGGCGTAGACCGGCGATGACGGGGAGATGGCATCCTGCCTGCGGAAAGCCGTTGCCACGGGAAGTCCAAGCTTTTCGGCAAAGAGCTGGAAGTACTCCCGGGCCTTCGCGTTCCAGCCGGCCCCTCCGATAATGGCCAGCGGGGCGGCCGCGTCCTCGATGAGCGACATCATCGTCTGCATGGCGTCGGGGCATGGTGCCTGCGCGGGGCGCGCCACCTGCCCGCGCGGGAGAGCGCTGGTCGCGTCGTAGAGCATGTCCTCGGGCAGGGCGAGGACCACTGGTCCCGGACGACCGGAGATCGCGGTCGAATAGGCGCGTGCGATATATTCCGGGATGCGGTCGGCACTGTCGATCCGCGCAGCCCACTTGCAGATCGGATCGAAGAACGCCGGGAAGTCGATTTCCTGAAAGCCCTCGCGGTCGCGCATGCCGCGCGCGACATCGCCGATGAACAGGATCATCGGCTGGCTGTCCTGATGCGCGACATGCACGCCGATGCTGGCATTTGTCGCACCGGGGCCGCGCGTTACGAAAGCGATACCGGGGCGCCCTGTCATCGCTCCGTCCGCGCACGCCATGAAGGCGACACCGCCCTCCTGCCGGCAGGTCATCACATCGATCTGCAGACGGTCGACGAGAGCGTCGAGAACCGGGAGGAAACTCTCGCCCGGGACGGTGAAGATGCGATCGCAGCCCTGTTCTGCAAGGCAATCGACGAGCAGGCGTGCGGCCTGCGGAGTAGTGCTGTCAGCCATGCGATGCCCCTAGAACGCGAGGTTGAGCGGGGCAATCCAGTGCGTGCGTTAAGGATCAGTGGCCTGCTGTGTCCCAACCGCGGACGCAGGCGACTGTGCGCTCGCCAATCCTTACCGAAAAGTTAATCACGATCCGCATGAGACGCTCACTTGTCCTGACAAACGAATCCGCGCGGCACCCGTTTCGCGCATCCCTGATGGTGCGGCCAGATCTGCAACGCGACCGAATGACGCGCGCCACGCGCTGGTCGCTGTCGCAGAACGACTGGGTCGGTTTTCTGGGTGCCTACGTCGCCTGTCTGGTCGGCGCGCTGGTCTTCATCTTCTGAACGATCAATCCTGATCCAGATGCAGGCTCGGCAGGTGCTCCTCGGCGTATAGCTTGCGTGCCGCCCAGCTCGTCATCAGGCAGAGTATCACCCCCGCCAGAAGCTGTTCCTCGATCCCGATCCCCACGATCGACATCAGGATTGCCAGCAGCGCTCCGCCGACCATGAACACCGAACTGATCATATTGGTCGCCGCGATCGTGCGCGATGCCCTGTCGCGCGCCACTCGAGTCGTAAGAAACGCGTAAAGCGGAACGACGAAAGATCCGCCGGCTATCGCGATCAGGAGCAGGTTGACGAGCAGCACCCACGCCAAGGGAAACGCGAGAAATTCCGGAATGGTCAGCAATTCGCCTTCGAACCCGGTCGGCCACTGGCGCACGAAGAGGTAGAACAGGAGGATGAAGAAACCCATCGCGATGACCGAAACGGGGGCGTATCGCGCGGAGACTTCACCTTTGAGCAGGTGGTTGATGATCACCGACCCGATCGCGATCCCGATGGAGAACATCACGATGAACAGCGTCGCAACCTCCTTGCTCGCGTAAATCACGTTCTTCGCCAAAGGCGGAAACTGGATGAACAGGATCGCGCCCACGGTCCAGAAAACGCTGATCGCGATCGTGGCGAGGTAGATCACGCGATCCTTCAACACGAACTGGACGAGTGCTGCAGACGACCGGAAGATGTTCCAGTCGATGGGCTCTATCGTACCCATCGCCGGGGCTGGGGGAATGCTGCGACTCACCCGGTAACCGACCAGCGCGGTAACCAGAATCAGCACCATGGCGACCTCGACCGGGATCCAGCCTGCCAGGATCGTGCCGCAAAGGATGGCAAGATAGGTGCCCGCTTCGATCAGGCCGGTCCCCGCCAGCACCTCCTGCTTGTGCAGGTGCTGCGGCAGGATCGAATACTTGATCGGCCCGAGAAAGGTCGATTGCACGCCTGCCAGGAACAGCGCGAACAGCATCAGCGGGATCGCGAAAGCGTGGATAAGGATGCCCTGCCACGCCAGGAAAAGCCCTGCCGCACCAAGGCTCATCAGCATGATCTCGCACAGCTTCACCGTGCGGATGATCTTCGCCTTGTCTCGCATGTCCGCGAGTTGGCCCGAAATTGCCGAGGCGAAGATGAAAGGTGCGATGAACAGCGCAGACGCGATTGCGCTGAACTGGGTCTCGGCTTCCGGGTCGTTGTAGACCGCGTAAACCACGAAAAGCACCATCGCGGTCTTGTAGAGATTGTCGTTGAAAGCGTTGAGCAACTGGGTGCAGAACAACGGCAGGAAGCGCCGCCGCCTCAGCAGTCTCAACGTCGTCATAAATCACTCCGGTGCGCCGTCGGCGCTTCAAGCCGACCCCGTTAGAGCAGCGCGAGGCGCCACGCAAAGGGCACATCCTGCTTTTTCTGGGAGCGTGCATCGTCTAGGTGCATTGATGACCCAATGCTGACTCTTCCCAACATCCTCACCCTGTCGCGAATCTTCGCGGTTCCGCTCCTCGTGCTGTTCCTGTGGTGGCCGGACTGGCAGCTTGGCTATGCGATCGGCTTTTTGCTGTACTGCGCAGCGGCGATCACCGATTATTTCGACGGAATGCTGGCGCGTTCGCAGGGGACCGTCTCGAAGCTCGGCCAGTTCCTCGATCCGATCGCGGACAAGATCATGGTTGCCGCCGTCATCCTGATATTGACCGCCAAGGGCGGCCTTACCGGTCCGATCGTGGGCGACGCACATGTCGTTGCCGGGCTGATCATCCTGATGCGCGAGATCATCGTATCGGGCCTGCGCGAGTTTCTCGGCGGCATTCAGGTCTCCGTGCCGGTGACCCGGCTCGCCAAGTGGAAAACTACGCTGCAGATGATCGCCCTTGGGCTGCTGATCTTCGCCGGTGTGCTGCCCGAAATAGAGCCGATCCGCTGGTTCGGTCTCGCTTCGCTCTGGATTGCCGCGGTTCTGACCTGCGTCACGGGATACGGCTACCTCAGGGTGGGTCTTCGGCACATGGACACCTGAGCAAAAAAACTCGCCCGCGTTTATCAGTGAATAATGGTTGCCGATGTACATGGGGGCATGGCGACACTTCCTGCATCCGGGTTCGACGAAACTTCCGCTGGCATTCTCCAGCGCATCGGCCTGTTCCGGGCACGGATATTCGACGCCGACGATAACGAAGCGCCGTTTTCCGCCAGTTTACCGAAGGTCGATCCGAAGGCGCGACGCCGACTTCTGAATGATATCAGCAGCTTCCTGATCGACCACGATCTGGATGTGAACCCCGTCACGCTTGCCGCAGCACACGAAGCCTGCTCGGGTTTGAACCCGGCCTTTGCGCGCAGCGTCAAACAGCAGGACGAAGCAGGGGAGCCCGTCACCCAGAGCTGGCTGGAAGAGGTTTCGGCGACAGATCCATCCTCGGAGAATCGGTCGCTCGAAAATCTTGCGACGAAGCTGGAACGCGGGATCGAAGATCTTTCACGGGCGACCAAGACCGCGCGCGAAGCCACGTCCGAATATGGCGACGAGCTGGAACGCAGGGTCGATCATCTCAATTCGTCGCTCGACACAACGGGTCTGATCGCGAGTCTTTCGGATTTCGCGAAGGAGATGCTTGCCCGATCCCGCCAGGCAGAGGAAAATCTGCGTGCCAGCGAGCAGGAAACAGCTCGCCTGCGCAAGAACCTAGACCGTGCGCGCAAGGATGCGGAGGTCGATTACCTGACCGGTCTGCCGAACAGGCGCGCATTCGAAGAAGCGCTGCGGGTTGAATATGCCCAGGCGACGCGCAACCGCCATCCCTTGAGCGTGGCCTATTGCGATATCGACCACTTCAAGGCGATCAACGATACCCATGGTCACGAGGCGGGCGACCGGATTATCCGTCAGGTTGCCGACAATCTGTCCGCCCTTTGCGGCAAGGATTGTTACATCGCGCGCCATGGCGGCGAGGAGTTTGCCCTCCTGTTCCGCGGTATCGCGCCCGAGGAGGCGCTGGAATTGCTGGACGGCGCACGCGCGGAACTTGCTGCCCGGCGCATGATCAACCGGCGAACCGACAAACCGTTCGGGCAGGTGACTTTTTCCGGCGGCGTAGCCAATGTTGTGAGCTACGCCGATCCGAGAGAAGCCCTCGCCGCGGCAGACGAGGCGCTCTACCGATCCAAGGAGGGCGGTCGCAACCAGATCAGGTTGGCGGACGCCTGAGCGATAAATCTAGACCGCTGCGCTCAAGGCTTCGCGAAAGATATGCCGCGTGCGTCTGAGTACACGGCGTGCGGGTAGCGCAGGGGCCTGCGCGCTGTCGTTCTGGTGAAATGACAGCCCAAGATCGGCGACCAGCGTCGAAACCTCCTCGCAAGTCGAGGCCTGCGGTCGGATCATGTCGGGTATGAGCCCAAGATCGAGATGGGTAAGGCCGAACTGAAACAGCTCGCGAAACGCCAATCTTTCGCTCAGCCCCTTGCCCACCCGGAAATCTTGCGCGGTCGCCAGCCGCTCCAGAGCGTCGTCGATCCGGCTCATATGGCGTTTCTCGGCAGAGCGGACGCGGTTCTTTACCACCACCCATTCGATCCGCCCCATCTGCTGCGCAAGCTTCTCTTCGCGAAGGGCAGCAACGGTCTGTCCGAAGCAGCCGGCGCGATCGGGCATGCCGCCCACCGGATTTACACGGCCGAGTAATTCCAGATCGAGGAACGAGGCGTTGACCGGCGTCACGAGCGTGTCGGCCAGAGCGACCACGCGGCGGAATATCGGAGAATCGGCCCCGGCGGCATCCAGGATGACGAAATCGGCATCCGCGCCCAGTCTTGCAATCGTTTGATACAGGCAGGCTGTGCTTGGCTGGTCGACCACCCCGAACTGGGGCATCGGCAGCGCGACGCCCAGATTCCCGGCAGTACCATTGCGATAGGATAGGCCCCGCTCCAGCGTCCGCTGGCGCCGATCGAGGTCGATCGCGACCACCCGCGCTCCCGCATGGGCAAGGGCAACCGAAACATGGAAGGCCAGCGTCGACTTGCCGACGCCGCCTTTTTCGTTGGCGAAGGTGACGATGTGGGGGTGCAGAGCAGGGCGCTTGGCCAGATCGGCGATCACGTTGTGAGGAATCTCGTCCTCGCCCACGCGTGGATTGATCCGCGCGTTGGCCTCACGCGGGACCGAGATGCCAGTTGCCGAATACGTCCCCATCGCCGCCATTCCCCCGCACGCGTTCAATCGACCGGGACCGCAAGTCCAAGGTCATGATACAGTGGCGCGCCCCGTTCACACCAATAACGGAGTCGGGGAAACGCCAGGTACGGAGCGGGTGTGTGCCATAAGGGCAGGCCCGGAGTCTCGACTTTTCAATAGAATTTTTTGGGTCGCCCGTTGACTTGGGCGCAATTTTCAACCTGCGCGCAGCTCTTCGGCAAGGAGTTCGAAATCGCTCTGGCGGGGTGAATTTTTACGCCAAATCAGGGCGATGTCGCGGGTGGCGGCCGGCGAATCCAGCGGCCGCGCAATCACGCTGGTTCCGTTCAGGATGCCCGCTTCCAGCGCCATCTCGGGCAGCATCGTCACCCCCAGACCGTTGTCGACCATCTGGACGAGCGTGTGCAGGCTGGTGCCGATCATGCTGGTCGCCGCGCGCAATTCCGGCCGGTTGCAGGCGGCGAGCGCGTGCTCTTTCAGGCAGTGCCCGTCTTCGAGCAGCAGCAAGCGCCCGTCTTCGATCGTTTCGGGGCGGATTTCCTCGGGCAATTCGCGCGGCTCGTCCCCTGGATAGGCGACGAAAAAGCGGTCTTCGGCGATGATCGCCTGCTCTGCCTCGCCGGTGGGAAAGGGCAGGGCAAGCAGCACGCAGTCGACCCTGCCGTGGTGAAGCGATTCGACGGCGTCGCTGCTGGTCTCCTCGCGCAGGAACAGTTCCAGTTCGGGGCGCTCCTTGCGCAGGCGCGGGAGGATGCGCGGCAGCAGGAACGGCGCAATCGTGGGGATCACGCTCATCCGCAGCGTCCCGGTCAGCGGCTGGCCGGCGGCGCGCACGAGGTCGGAAAGGTCTTCCGCCTGACGCAGCAGCGCGTGCGCCTTTTCGACCACTTGCTGACCCAGCGGAGTGAAGCGGACCACCCGGCGGCTGCGCTCAACCAGCGTTACGTCGAGCAGTGTCTCCAACTCGCGGATGCCGGCGGAGAGCGTGGATTGCGAAACGAAGCTCGCTTCTGCCGCGCGACCGAAATGGCCATGCTCGTGCAGCGCCACGAGATATTGCAACTGGCGAATTGTGGGCAGGTAGGTGGACATGGATTTCGCGCTATCGCCTGGTCGTGGCTTTGTCGAAGGGTAGCAGGGCGGGATTAGGGGAGCGGCTATTCTTTGAATTCGACGCGAATGGCGACGAAGGGCTCGGTTCCGAGATTTCGAACAGCGTGCAGGCCTTCCGGGCCCATCTCCTCGGTCGCATCAGCGGGCATAAGCGGCACGTCGATTCGCTGCCTCTCCACTGGGTGCCCTCCGACCAGTTCATAAACGACATAAACGAGCGGCTGCGGCTTTTCGATAATCATGATGCTGGGATAGGCGTGCTCGTGCACCGGCTCGGTCGCACCAGGGGCGATTTCCACTCTCAGCACGCGGACGGCATCGGTCTCGAACAGTACCTTATGGCTGTCAGGTGCTGCGGCGACCGCATCGAAGTCGATTGCCTCGCCGTCATACGCCTGCGCATGTGCCGACACCGTCAGCAGAAGCGTGACGATTGCAAGCGGTGCGACAAAACGACGGATACCGCTTGTCAGCGATGTCCGGCGATCATTGCGTTGACCCATTCGCAACCTCCTCCACATGCGTCATCTTGAGTTTGCCCTTCTCGACCGCGAAAGCCAGTTTGCCTTCAACCAGATCGAGTGCATCGCTGCCGAATGCCTCGCGCCGCCAGCCTTCCAGGATCGGTAGGTCGCGTACCCCGGCGGCCAATTGCTCGAGCTCGCCGGAGCGGGTGAGCAGGCGGGGAGCGACGTCGATCTCCCTCGCGCGGATTTTCAGCAGCAGCTTGAGCAGGTCTGCGACCAGTGCGCCTTCCTTGCCCAGCGGTGCGCCCCGGTTGTTGCGCGGCGGCAATTCGTCTTCCGGCAATGGCTTGGCGCTTTCGATCACCTCCATCAGCCGATTGCCGATCTCGTTATCCTTCCACGCGTTCGACAGGCCGCGGACCTTGGCCAGATCGGCTTGCTTCTTGGGCGGATGCGAGGCGATATCGGCGAGCGTTTCGTCGCGCATGATCCGACCGCGCGGGATATTCTTGTGCTGCGCCTCGCCCTCGCGCCACGCGGCAAGGGCCTTCAGTCGCCCGAGGACCTGTGGGTTGCGGCCCTGCGCCCGAACGCGCTTCCACGCCTTGTCCGGTTCGATGGCGTAGTTTTCCGGGTCGGCGAGCTTTTCCATCTCCGCATTGAGCCATTCGCCGCGGCCGGTCTTCATCAGCTTCTTAAGGATCTTCGGGAAGATTGTGGCCAGGTAGGTCACATCGCCAACCGCGTATTCCAGCTGGCGGTCGGTCAGCGGGCGGCGGCTCCAGTCGGTGAAGCGCGCACCCTTATCGATCGTCTTGTCGAGCCAGGCTTCGACCAGGTTTGCATAGCCGATCTGTTCCGACTGGCTTATTGCCATCATCGCGATCTGCGTGTCGAATATCGGGTGCGGCGTCTTGCCCGTCAGGTTGAAGAAGATCTCGACGTCCTGTCCGCCTGCGTGGAAGACCTTGAGGACATCCTCGTTCTCGGTCAGCAGATCGAGCAGCGGCTTGAGGTCGATCCCGTCGGCCAGCGGATCGATCGCCGCTGCCTCGTTCTCATCGCCGATCTGAACCAGGCAGAGTTCGGGCCAATAGGTGTTCTCACGCATGAACTCGGTGTCGACGCACACGAAATCGCCCTTGCTGAGCCTTTCGCACAGGTCTGCGAGCCGGTCGGTGGTGGTAATCAGGTCGTGGATTTTCATATCTGACTTTCTCTGCCGGGCGGAGTGCCGCCCTCGGGCCCTGATTGGCCCCATTCCTACCGCGCCCGGCTTGACAAAACCGGACCTATCGCGTGTTAGCGCGCGCAAGCTTCAAGGGCTTCTGCCATCAAGCTTCGGCACGCCCCTAGCGTCTAATCCCCGAACCGGAAAGTTCCACAATGCACGCCTATCGCACCCATACTTGCGCACAGCTTCGCGAAAGCAACGTTGGCGAGTCCGTTCGTCTGTCGGGCTGGGTCCATCGCAAGCGCGACCATGGCGGTGTCCTGTTCATCGACCTGCGCGATCACTACGGCATCACCCAGATCGTCGCGGACGAGGATAGCGAGGCTCTGGGCCTGCTCGATTCGCTCAAGTCCGAAAGCGTCATCACGATCGACGGCGTGGTGAAGGCGCGCTCGCAGGAAACTCGGAACGCGAACCTGCCGACCGGCGATATCGAGGTGTTCGCGAAGTCCGCCACGGTCCAGTCGATGGCGGAAGAACTGCCGCTGCCGGTCGCGGGCGAGCAGGAATATCCCGAGGACATCCGCCTCAAGTACCGCTTCGTCGATCTGCGGCGCGAGCGGGTTCACAACAACATCATGCTGCGCAACAAGGTCATCACGAGCCTGCGCCGCCGGATGATCGATCAGGGCTTCTCCGAATTCCAGACCCCGATCCTCGGCGCATCGTCGCCCGAAGGCGCGCGCGACTATCTGGTGCCCAGCCGGCTGCACCCGGGCCGCTTCTACGCGCTCCCGCAGGCCCCGCAGATGTTCAAGCAGCTGCTGATGGTCGCCGGGTTCGACCGCTATTTCCAGATCGCGCCGTGCTTCCGCGACGAAGACCTGCGCGCCGATCGCAGCCCCGAATTCTACCAGCTCGACTTCGAAATGAGCTTCGTCACGCAGGAAGACGTCTTCCAGGCGATCGAGCCGGTGCTGGCGGGCGTGTTCGAGGAATTCTCGGGCGGCAAGACCGTGACGCCCGCAGGCGAATTCCCGCGCATTCCCTATGCCGAGGCGATGCTCAAGTACGGCAGCGACAAGCCCGACCTGCGCAATCCGATCATCATCACCGACGTGACGCATCATTTCGAGAAGTCGGGCTTCGGCATTTTCGAGAAGATCGTCGGCGGTGGCGGAATCGTGCGTGCGATCCCTGCGCCCAGCACCAACGAGAAGAGCCGCAAGTTCTTCGACGAAATGAACGACTGGGCTCGGCGCGAAGGCTATTCTGGCCTCGGCTACGTCACCCGCAAGGGCGGCGAGTTCGGTGGGCCGATTGCCAAGAACCACGGGCCCGAAGAAATGGCCAAGCTCTACGACGAGCTGGGCCTGGGTTTGAACGACGGCCTGTTCTTCGCCGCCGGCAAGGCCAGGGATGTGGTCAAGCTGGCCGGTGCCGCGCGCACGCGCGTGGGCGAGCAGCTCGAACTGATCGAACAGGGCTGCTTCAAGTTCTGCTGGATCGTCGATTTCCCGATGTTCGAATACGACGAGGAGCTGAAGCGCATCGATTTCAGCCACAACCCCTTCTCGATGCCGCAGGGCGAGATGGACGCGCTGGAGAACCAGGACCCGCTCGAAATCAAGGCGTGGCAGTACGACATCGTGTGCAACGGCTACGAGCTGAGCTCGGGCGCGATCCGGAACCACCGTCCGGACATCATGTACAAGGCGTTCGAGCTGGCTGGCTATTCCAAGGAAGACGTCGACGCGAACTTCAGCGGCATGATCGAGGCGTTCAAGCTGGGCGCGCCGCCGCACGGTGGCTCGGCGCCGGGGATCGACCGGATCGTGATGCTGCTGGCGGACGAGCCCAACATCCGCGAAGTCATCGCTTTCCCGATGAACCAGCGCGCGCAGGATCTGATGATGGGCGCGCCGAGCATCGTCAGCCCCAAGCAGCTGCGCGAACTGAGCATCCGCACTGTCGAGCAACCGAAACCCGATGCACCCGAAGCGACCCGCGTCGATCGGGCAGGAGACGCCTGAGGCGCTGCTCGATTGATGCCGATGCTCGCCGCACCGGCAATTAATCGACAAGCACGGGCACTTGCCAGCTTGCGCGGCGTTGATTAGGGCAAACGCCAATTCAATTCACGAACACCTGAGAGGCAAAGTAATGAGCGATACCGCCGACCGCGTACAGAAGATTGTCGTCGAGCACCTGGGCGTGGAAGCCGACAAGGTAACGCAGGAAGCCAGCTTCATCGACGATCTGGGCGCGGACAGCCTCGACATCGTCGAGCTGGTGATGGCCTTCGAAGAAGAATTCGGTGTGGAAATCCCCGACGATGCGGCTGAGAAGATCAGCACGGTCGGCGATGCCACCAAGTACATCGAAGAGCACAAGGGCTAAGTCCCTAGGGGCTAAGTCCGCAATGTTCTTGCGGCGGCGCTCTGCCGCCGCCATTTGCAGGCCCGACCCGGTAAGCGGGCCGGGCCTGTGCTGTTTTTGGAGATAAGTATGCGCCGCGTCGTTGTAACCGGTCTTGGCCTTGTCACCCCGCTGGGCGGCGACGTCGAAACCTCGTGGAAGAACCTCATCGAAGGCAAGAGCGGGGCGGGGCCGATCACCCGCTTCGATGCTTCCAACCAGAAGGCGACCATTGCCTGCGAGGTGAAGGGCAAGGACCACGAGTGGGGATTCGATCCCGACAAGCGCGTCGACACCAAAATCCAGCGCCAGGTCGATCCCTTCATCGTCTATGGCCTCGATGCCGCGGGCCAGGCGATCGAAGACGCAGGCCTTACCGAAATGGACCAGGCGACGAAGGAACGCACCGGCGTATCGATCGGCGCGGGCATCGGCGGTCTGCCGGGGATCGAATACGAGTCGGTCAACCTGCACGAGCGTGGACCGGGTCGGGTCAGCCCGCACTTCGTTCACGGACGCATCATCAACCTGATCAGCGGGCAGGTTTCGATCCGCTACGGCCTCATGGGGCCGAACCATGCCGTCGTAACCGCCTGCTCCACCGGCGCGCACTCGATCGGCGATGCCGCACGCATGATCCGCGACGACGATGCCGACATCATGCTCGCGGGCGGTTCGGAATCGACCATCAACCCGCTCGGGATTGCGGGCTTCGCGCAGGCGCGCGCGCTCAACACCGGCTTCAACGACCGGCCCGAACAGGCGAGCCGTCCCTACGACCGCAATCGCGAAGGCTTCGTGCTGGGCGAGGGCGCGGGCGTGGTGGTGCTGGAGGAATACGAGCACGCCAAGGCACGCGGTGCGAAGATCTATGCCGAAGTCGTCGGCTACGGCCTGTCGGGCGATGCCTATCACGTCACCGCGCCGCACCCGGAAGGCAAGGGTGCCGAACTCTCCATGCGGATGGCGCTGCGCAAGGCGGGGCTCGAACCGGGCGACATCGACTACATCAACGCCCACGGCACCTCGACCATGGCGGACACGATCGAACTGGCCGCGGCCAAGCGCGTGTTCGGAGACGATCTGGGCGGTGCCTCGATGTCGAGCACCAAGTCCGCCATCGGGCACCTGCTCGGCGGCGCTGGCGCGGTCGAGAGCATCTTCTGTATCCTCGCCATCCGCGACCAGATCGTTCCACCCACGCTCAACCTCGATGACCCGGACGATGGTACCGAAGGGGTCGACCTGGTGCCGCACACGGCGAAAAAGCGTGAGGTGAAAGCCGTGCTGAACAACAGTTTCGGCTTTGGCGGCACCAATGCCAGCCTCGTGATGAGCAAGATCGACTGATGATCCGCGCGCTGGCTGCCCTCATTCTGATCGCCATCGCGCTGGCGGGCGGCTGGTTCGCGTGGGGCTGGTACGGGCCCGGCCCGGATCGCGACGACGCCTCGTTCATCGTCCGCTCGGGATCGACGCTCACCTCGGTGGCAGAGCAGCTCCAAGAGGACGGCCTCATCGCCAGCCAGGATGCGTTTCTGCTACGCGCCAAGGTGCTGGGCAGCAGCGATCCGATCAAGGCGGGTGAGTTCCTCCTGCCTGGCGGAGCAAGTTCGTCCACCATCCTCGACACGCTGCAACATGGCGAAGTGATCCGTCGCTTTGTCACCATTCCGGAAGGCATGCCCTCGATCCTGGTGTATGAGACGCTGATGGCGGAAGACCTCCTGACGGGCGAAATCCCCGTTCCCAAGGAGGGGAGCGTCCTGCCCGACACCTACGATTTCGAGCGTGGCGAGGACCGTGCTGCGGTGCTTGCCCGAATGCAGGCAGCGATGCGCAATTACCTTGCCGAGGCATGGCCGAAGCGTGCGAAGGATATCGCGGTCGATAACATCGATGACGCGGTTACGTTGGCCTCAATCGTCGAGAAGGAGACCGGTGTGCCGAAGGAACGGCGCATGGTCGCCAGCCTTTACTCGAACCGGGTCAAGGACGGGATGCTGCTTCAGGCAGATCCGACGATTATCTATCCGATTACCAAGGGCAAGCCGCTCGGGCGCCGTATCCGCCAGTCGGAGATCGCGGCGGTCAATGACTACAACACCTACACGCGGGTCGGCCTCCCGACCGGGCCGATTACCAATCCGGGCCGCGAATCGATTGCCGCCGTGCTGAATCCGGCCAAAACGGACGCGCTGTTCATGGTTGCCGACGGATCCGGCGGCCATGTCTTCGCGTCGACGCTGGAGGAACACAACGCCAATGTTGCCGAGTGGTACAAGCTGCGCCGCGAACGAGGGGAAATGTAGCTGGCCGCGATGTCGGACGCTCCGCTGATATTGACCGCGCAGCTGCCTCCCGATCTGCAAAGCTGGGCGACTGCGCTGCGAACCGAGCATTTCCCGGCCGAGCGGAATTTCCTCGCCGCCCATGTCACGCTGTTCCACGCCCTGCCTGGCTTTTGCGAGGGCGAGGCCATCAGACATATGCGCACATTGGCCGGGGAATTCGCGCCAGTCGAGGCGCGGCTCGTTGGCGTGATGTCGCTCGGAGGCGGCACAGCGCTTCAGCTTGAAAGCGCAGGAATGCTGCGATTGCGGATGCTGCTTGCAGAGCATTTTCATGGGCTTCTGACCAATCAGGATCAGGGTGGAAAGCGGCTGCATGCCACGGTGCAGAACAAGGTTTCGAAACGCGAAGCGCAAGACCTGCAGGCAAAGCTCGATGGCGTTATTGCGCCGCGTCCATTCCGCTTCCGCGGGCTTGCGCTTCATCGCTATCTTGGTGGTCCGTGGGAACTGATCCAGGAAGTCGCCTTCCGCGGAAAAGAGAAGGCTTGAACGAACCCACAAACGCGCCTTGACCGCCACGCGCGTGCACCCTAAGAGCGCCGCCTGCCGTCGAGCTAACCGCTCCGGCAGGCCTCATGCCTTACCCGGTATGGCGATCATGGGGCGGAGTAGCTCAGGTGGTTAGAGCAGCGGAATCATAATCCGCGTGTCGGGGGTTCGAGTCCCTCCTCCGCTACCATTTTTACAGTGGTCAGCCGAGTTCATCCCACCGGTGCGCGACGCAGTTTTAACCGCTGCCAAGCGTGCATCTGCACTGCGCGATCGACAGCGACAGCCACGAGTCCGCTGAAGGTCCACCTACTCGTCTGCAGGTCCAGCTCCGGGCATTAGTGACGCTGGAGCGTCGCGCGGCCAAGGCGCTTTAGCAGCACACCGAGCGACGAATAGCTGGCCTGCGGATAGGCAGAAGGCTCGGGCAGCGCAGCGGCCAGGCGGCGGTGTGCTTCGGGCAGCGAGTGATAGGGCAGGCGGGGCAGCAGGTGATGCAGCGCATGGAAGCGCAGGCCCACCGGCGCCCACAGCACGCCGGGGAAGGCGGCGGGCACGTTGGTGCTGTCACGATACTGGTCGGTCAGAGACAGTTCCTCGCCGTCATTCTCCCACAGGTGCGCGACCAGCGTGCGCGTCTGGTTGAGCAGCGCGACGCCCGCGACGACAAGGCAGTAGATCGCAAAAGCGCGCAGCGGCAGAATGCCTAGCGCAGTGGTTGCGATGATGGCGACCGCAACAATGCTGGCCGCAGCCTCCTGCGCCTTCCAGCGGCGCGCGAAGTCTCCCTCAGGCGCGGGACGATGATAGGCGGGGTTGACCTCGAGCGCTGAAAATCGCTCCACAATCACCTTCCTCAGTGGAGGAATGACCCACGACAGCGGCCCCAGAATGCCGAAGCGAAGCAGCAGTAGCGCCGGCATGACGAGCGCGCCGAGCGTGAACAGCGGGAGAGACCAGGGGCGCATATGCGCCAAGGGAATATATTCCGGATCGCGCTCCGTTCCGTAATGCACCCGCGAATGGTGGACCGCGTGGATACCTTCATAGAGGAAGGAAGGCAGCATCAGCGGTGCGCCGACGCCGATATTCCAAGCCAGCCGAAAACCGGGCAGCTTGCGGTGATCGAGGTGGGTGATCTCATGAATGAAGAGCACCGCCCGATACAGCGTGAGAATCGAGACAAGGACGAGTGCGCCGGTCAGGAGCGCGCTGCCACTCGCAATCGCCCCCAGCAGCGCGGCATAGCCGATAGCTGCCGAACCGAAGCAATCGCCCCAGTACACCAGCGGGTCAGGCCGGTGCAGGTCGCGAGTTAGCATCGCCGCCTGACGCAGCATCTCCTTGTCCTCTGATCCGGGGGCTGGGGCTAGAAGCATCGGTCTTCGCTCTTTTGCATGGTGAAATGAACATTTGCCGTGATGAGTGGCATAACAGCAATCGGGTAATGGCGGAGTTGACGGGGTGTTGCGAGCTGCCGCCCCCTGTGCGGCCTGCCGTGCAACATACGCGCGCGAGCTCCGCGAACCATATAGGCGTTCGGGTAGGTCGGTGCCACCATAAAGGCCGAGTGTGTCCAGCGCGCGGCGCGTTTCGTGGTGCCGGAGCAACAATGCCAACACGCTGGAAGTGCGGTTTTTCGGGTCTCTCATCTGTACGCCGCTAACCTTTCAAAGTGCGTTTCTGGCGCAAAGCGACCCCTGGGTCATTGCGTGAGATCAAGCCAACCGGATCGAGGTTTCTCCGCCCTCGTGGCTGCGACACTTCCCTTGCAATTGCAAAGCAGTCGCATTATCGGGCCCGTCATCGACAACGAGGGGTCACATTTTGAAACCGATTCTCAGCACGTCCACGGCGCTTTTCACCCTGATGCTTGCGACACCGGCACTGGCCGAGCAGCCCAATGCCGCGCCTAACCCGCAGGCCGATCAATCCAAAGCACGCAAGGATTCTTCGCCGACCATCGTGGTGACGGGCCAACTGACCGATTTCGGCGCGACCAAGTCCGACACGCCGATCGTGGATACGGCGCGGTCCATCTCGATCGAGACCGAAGAGGATTTCGAAGAGAAGGGCGCGCAGTCGCTAGACGACGCGCTGACCTATTCGGCGGGCGTCACGGCAGAGCCTTTCGGCTTCTCGACGCGCGGCGATTTCGCGCAGGTCCGGGGCCTCGACGCGCCGGAATATCGCGACAACCTGCAGTACCTTTTCGGCTACTACAACACGACCCGGCAGGACATTTATACGCTGGAGCAGGTCGAGGTCCTGAAAGGGCCGGCTTCGGTGCTCTACGGCGCAGGTTCCCCGGGCGGCATCATCAATGTCGTGACCAAGCGACCCTATGGCGTGACCGAGGGCGAAGTGCGCTTCGATTACGGCAGCTTCGACCGCAAGCAGATTGCCACCGACATCAACATTGCGATCCCCGGTGCCGAAGATGAGGCGCAGTTCCGCTTCGTCGGGCTCTATCGCGATGGCGATACGCAGATCGACGAGGTCAGCGACAACAAGTTCGTACTGGCCCCCGCGCTCACTCTTCGCCCTGCCGACGGCACCGAAGTGACCATCCTCGCCAATTACTCGGACCAGGATTCGGACACCGCGCACCAGTTCCTGCCGGTCACGGGCACGCTGCTGCCGTCGGCGAGCGGTCAGAAGATCGATCCGTACGAATACATGGGCGCACCGGGCTTCAACGCCTACGATACGCAGAGCTTCGCCCTCACGCTGATCCTCGAACAGCAACTGAGCGATGCGATCTCCTTCGAGGCGGTTGGCCGGTATGTCGACTCGCAGGCCGACTACCGGCAGGCCTGGATCGCCTTCCAGGGCAATGGCGTGCCCCGCGTCGGCGCGGATGGGAACGGCATCTGGACCTACTACCTCGCAGACAACCGGAGCGAGCAGCTGGCGGTCGATGCGCGTATTCGCGGGGAGTTCAACACCGGCCCGATTACGCACGAACTGCTGGCGGGTGTGCAGGCGCAGGACGTCTTCACCGACTCCGATACGGCCTACGTCTTCAACGGTGGCACGCTGAACGTCTTCGATCCGCAGTATCAGAACGTGCCGAGCGTGGAGCAGATACGCCAGTTGCAGACCAACGGCCCGCGCAACTACGTCGATACAACCGGCTACTACATCTCCGACCAGATGAGTTGGGGCGCGCTGGTGGCCAATGCGGGCATTCGCTTCGACAATGTCACCAACAGGGTTCAGAACGGCACAACCCAGAAAGACGAAGCGACGAGCCTCAGCTTCGGGTTGTTGTGGCGGGGCCCGGCGGGAATTTCGCCCTATGTCAGCTATGCGGAGAGCTTCGAGCCGGTGGTCGGGATCGATACCATCACCAACGAACAGCTCTTGCCGCAGGAAGGCCGGCAGTACGAGGCGGGTATCAAGTGGCAGCCGACCGGCGTCAACGCGCTGGTCACCGTATCGGCCTTCGATATCGAGGTTTCCAACCTGCCCAATCCCGCTGCGCTGGTGGGTGGCAATAGCCAGCAGGAAGGCAAATCGAAGGTTCGGGGTGTTGAGCTTGAGGCGAACGCGTTGATCGGCGGACTGCGGCTGGATGGGAATGTGAGCTATCTCGATGCCAAAGATCCCAACGGCTTACCGCTCACCTCGATATCCGACTGGCAGGCATCGCTGTTTGCTCTCTACAACTTCCGGGGTCCGCTTCGGGGCCTGAGCTTCGGCGGCGGCATTCGCTATGTCGGCGGGAACGAGAGCAATGGCATATCCGCCGTCGACAACACGCTGCTGACCTACAGGGTCGATGGCCGGACTGTCGGCGATCTCTCGCTCGGCTACGATTTCGACAGGTTCCAGCTGCGCGTAACCGCGCGCAATGTGACCAACGAGGAATATTACGCCGTATGCCTGGTGCGCGGGGACTGCTTCCCGGGTGAGAAGCGCAGCATCAACGGCTCGCTGACCGTTAAATTCTGATGGCGGCCGATGCGCTGATCTGGCTCTCGATCGCGCTCGCCATTGCGGGCGTGGTCGTCCTGCGGGTGTCCTGGGGGAAGCCGAAGCGCTCCACCCCTCTGAACCTCGCGGGCTGGGCGGGACTGCTTGCTGCGCTGGTGGTGGCTGACCGGGCAGCCGGCGAGTGGGGCATCACGATCGCCGTCCTCGCCGCGACCGGTGCGGCTTTCGTCGCGCTGACCGTCGCTGCCACCAAGCCGGTGCGCCAGGCGCGTGCAAGGTTGGTCAGGACCAGTCATCAGGGCGCCGACGAAGCGCAATCCCGTTCCCGCTCGGGTCTTGTGACCTTCGCGATCACCGGACCTCTCGCGCTGGCCGCCAGCGTGCTGGTCGCCCTCGCCGTACGGGCGCTGATCGTGGGGGCAGGGGGCGCCGAGGCCGATGGCAATGTCGCCGTACTCGCCACGGTGCCGATCGTGTGGCCGGTTCTGGCATTCGCCGTTCTGATGATGTCGGCTCGCAAGGCGCAACTGGGATGGGTCATGGGGCTCGCAGTTCTTTCGGCCCCGTTTGTCTTCCTGCAAGGAGGTGCCGTATGACGTTCGCGTTCTCGAAAGATACGGTGCGCAAGGCCATTTCCGCGCACTCCGCTGTCGGCCTCATCTGCTGCGCGCTGCTCTACCTGATCTGTGCAACCGGCACGGCGATCGTGCTGTACGAGGAATGGCAGCGTTTCGAGCAGCTCGACGCGCCCGAAATGAACGAAATCGACCCCGCGAGCGTCCAGCGCGGGATCGAGAACGTGCTGGCGAGCGAGCAGGGTGGACCGAACACGACCCACCTCTACGTCCACCTGCCGACCAAGGACCTGCCCCGGACGACCATCACCACCGACACGCAGGCGGTCCATATCGACCGGCAGGGCGACATCGTCGTGCCCGAGGAAAACGCCTGGGCCGAGTTCCTGCTGGCGCTCCACTACCGCCTCAATCTACCGGCCGTGTTCGGCATGACGCTGGTCGGCCTGTTCGGGGCGATGATCGTCGCATTGACCGTTTCCGGCCTCGTCGCGCATCCGCGCATCTTTCGCGATGCCTTTCGCCTGCGCGCACGCCGCGCGGACGATGTCGCAACGCTCGACTGGCACAACCGGCTGGCGGTGTGGACGCTGCCCTTCGCGCTCGCCATTTCGCTTACCGGAGCGATGATCGGCCTGTTTTACGTTTCGGGATCGGCGCTTGCGGCGGCTGCCTATGGTGGCGACAGCGCCGCTGCACTGGCGCCGGTCTTTGGGGACGAACCCGAAGAAGACACGGCTCCTGCGTCGACGCCCGACATCGTTCCTGCGCTGGCGTTCATGGAGCGCGAGTATCCCGATATAGAGCCCTATTACGTGATCCTGCATGATCCGGGGACGGCGGGGCAACATATCCAGATCGTTGGTGAGCATCCCCGTCGGCTGATCTTCGGCGAGTACTACGCGTTCTCTGCCGACGGCGCTTTTCGCGGTACCGTGGGCCTGGCCGATGGGACCGTCGGCCAACAGCTATCCGCTTCCACGTACAACCTTCACTTCGGTAATTTCGGCGGCCTGCCAGTGAAGATCGCTTATATCGTGTTCGGCCTCGCGCTCACCATCGTGGTGGCGACGGGCACCTTCATCTGGCTCGACAAGCGCGAGCGGCGTGGGAAGGCTTCGACCCGCCTACGCGCGGCGTGGTGGGGGCTGGTGGTTGGCGTCCCGGCGGGAATGGTGGCCACGCTGATCGCCCGGATCGCGATCGGGAACGCGGCGCCATTCGTGCCGATTTTCTGGATCGTCTGCCTCGGCGCGGTTGCAATCTGGCTGTTCCGGGCAATGCCAAACCGGCGCGGCCGCGCAGAGGAATCGCCTTTACCCGCGGAGTAAATCCGGATCAGGCCATTGCCAGGCGGAGGGGGCTTCTAGTCCCCCCGCTACCGATCAGCGATCTTTCTTCTTGGCACCTTTGGGTGGCTTGTTGGGCCGATTGCCCTTGAAGTCGCCCTTCGGCTTTCCGCCGAAATTCTTGCGGTGCGGCTTCGGCTTGCCATCGCGGTGCGCGCCGGGATGCGCCTTGCGATTGGTGCGCGCGGCATCCCTTGGCCCGGTGGCAGAAGCTTCGATCCGGATATCTTCCCCGTCCTCACCATCGCCAGCAGTGCGGTTGACGGCGTCGGCGAATTTGTCGGCAATCGCACGCGGGATCTGGAAATAGGTTTCGTTGGGGCCGATGCGGATCGCGCCAACCTCGTTGCGGGTGATATGGCCGCGGCGGCACAGCAGGGGCAGGATCCAGCGCGGGTCCGCATTGCGGCGGCGGCCGATGTCCATCCGGAACCATGCGGTTTCCTCGAAACCGGGACGATGACGCTCTGCCTTCGCAGCGCGGTGTGCCTCCGGCGTGTTGGCGATCAGGTCCTCAGGCTCCGGCAGCTTGGCGCGATGTGCGCTCACCAGCATGGCCGCGAGTTCCCTTGCGCTACGCTGTTCCAGCAGGCTGTCGACCAGATCGCTGTCGGCCTCGTCGGTTTCGACCGGCTCGAGCAAGGCCTTCAGCAGGCGCTCGCGATCCTTGGCGCGAATGGCATCGCGGTCGGGTGCGTCGGTCCACTTGGCGTCGATCTTCGCGTTGCGCAGCATTCCTTCGACCCGTCGGCGACGCGAGAAGGGCACGACCAGAACGGCGGTACCCTTCCGCCCGGCGCGTCCGGTACGACCGGAGCGGTGCTGCAAGGCTTCCGCATCGCGCGGGATCTCGACATGGATGACGAGGCTCAGCGTGGGAAGGTCGATACCGCGCGCGGCAACATCGGTGGCTACGCAGACGCGTGCGCGGCGATCGCGCAGTGCCTGCAGCGCCTGGTTTCGCTCCGACTGTGAGTTCTCACCAGACAGCGCCACGACAGCGAAGCCGCGTTCCTGCAAGGTTGCGTGGAGGTGGCGGACTTTCTCGCGAGTCCCGCAGAACAGGATCGCGGTCTCCGCCTCGTGATAGCGCAGCAGGTTGACCACGGCGTTCTCTACTTCGGGCGGCGAGACGACGACGGCCTGATACGAGATGTCGCCATGCCCACGATCCTTGCCGACCGTGGTGATACGCAGGGCGTCGCTCTGATAGCGGCGGGCGAGCGCTTCGATCGGCTTGGGGATCGTGGCCGAGAACAGCAGCGTGCGGCGGTTATCGGGCGTCGCGTCCAGAATGGCCTCGATTTCCTCGCGGAAACCCATGTCGAGCATCTCGTCGGCCTCATCGAGGACCACGGCAGCAATGTCGGACAGGTTCAGTGCGCCGCGTTCGAGATGATCGCGCAGGCGCCCGGGTGTGCCGACGACGATCGTGGCACCCGATCGCAGGACGTTGCGCTCGTGCGAGGGGTTCATCCCGCCCACACAGGTCGCAATACGGCCACCCGCCTTGCCATATAGCCAGCCGAGTTCGCGGCTCACCTGCAAGGCAAGCTCGCGCGTGGGAGCGATCACCAGGGCGCGCGGTGCACCTGGGTTGGGGGCTTTGCCGTCCTGGTCGAGCACGTTGCGCGCAAAGGCCAGCCCGAAGGCGACCGTCTTGCCGGAGCCGGTCTGCGCGGAAACGAGCAGATCGCGGTCGTTCGCTTCGGTTTCGAGAACGGCAGCCTGCACGTCGGTCGGGGCGGCATAGCCGTGTTCGGCGAGGGCGGACTGCAGGGGGGCGGGGAGGTTGGGAAAATTCACGTAAAACTCTCGGGTACAGGGACGCGCACGGATGCCGCGCGGCCACATATTGACCATCAGGTATGTGGAAGAGGGTGGGTCGAACGATTTCCGCTCAACGATGTCGGCGCGCTCTTAGACTATTATTGCCAGCTTGGCTTCTGAAATTTTCCAAACGCTTTGATGGCGATCCGGAGGGAATGGGCTTAGGCTGCCTACATGGGCAAGAGACATCGCGCTTCGGGGACGACCGGTAGCTTCAGTCTCTGTTGCTGTCGTATACCAGCCGGAAGCCCACATTGCTTGCGCCCAACCCCGGATCGCGCGCCTGGCGTGCAGATGGTCGGTAGCGCTGGCAATAATTTGGAGCGCACAGGTAAGAGCCACCCTTCATCACCCGGCTCGGCAGGGTCGGATTCTGCGGGTCGAAAGCGGCGTCCGCGTCCGGGCCTTGCGGGTCGTTGGTGTCTGCGGGATCGTGACCCGGCCGATAGTAATCCGCCGTAACCTCCCAGACATTCCCGATCATGTCGAACAGGCCGTGGGCATTAGGCGCATAACAGCCGACCGGGGCGATCCCCTCGAAACCATCGGTCTCCTCGTTGACTACCGGAAAGACTCCCTGCCAACTGTTCGCTTCGTCAGGGCCCGGTTGCTCTCGGGAGTTGTCCTCACCGGCGCTCGCGGCGAACTCCCATTCCGCCTCGCTCGGGAGGCGGCCCCCCTTCCATCTCGCGTAAGCCACCATATCGTCCCATGCGAGATGGACGACCGGCTTGTTGGCCGCCGCATCGGGCCCACCGGCACCATAGGGTTTCTTCCAGTTTGCTCCAGGCACGTACCGCCACCAGTCAGCATAATCGGTCGATGGCCGATCGGGCGGGGTAAATACGGCCGAGCCCGGTTTGAGCATATCGGGCGGAATTTCCGCTGCCGAAGCGCCGAACTGATCCGGGTCGACGGGAAGTTCCGCCACGGTGACATAGCCGGTTGCGGAGACGAAGTCGGCGAACTGTCGGTTGGTCACCTCGTGCGGGTCTATCCAGAAACCGCCGACCTGCGTCTGGCGGACGAGACCCTCTTCGGCATAGATTCCCGACTGCCCCATCGAGAAGGTGCCACCGTTGATCCGGACCGGATCATCATCGATCTCCGGGCAGTGCATCGCTGGCGGTGTCGGAGCATCCGTCGCGGCTTCGGGCGTCTGCTGACATGCTGCGGTCGATCCGGCAACGATGAGTATCGGAAAAACGAGCACCCGGTTCATGTCGGCTATCCTATCGACTGCCGAACCTGGTGAACATGCGATATCGCTATCGATCCGTGCGGACGGATGCGACCATGTTTTTCGCTTCACCCTGCTGCGTCCAGAGTTCGGCATCGCGATCGCCCGGGTTCCCGCAGATGTGGAGCGGCAATCCGTCGAACGCGGGTTGCTGGCCGCGAAAATCGAACTCAGTGATCGTGTCGCCCAAGTGCGCGACTGCGAGGCGGATCATAAGCTTGGCCTGCAAGGGGCCGTGGACGACGAGGCCGGGATAGTACTCTTCTTCGATCGCGTACGGGCGGTCGTAATGGATGCGGTGGCCGTTCATCGTCAGCGCGGAATAGCGGAACAGCAGGACAGGATCGGGATTGATCGTCGCGCACCAGGCCGCGCCGGGAGCATCCTCTGGCTCGGACATGGCGAGCCGCCTGGTTGCCGGTTCGCGGTAGACCAGATCCTGTTCCTCGCTCACCGCGACGCCTTCGCCAGCCTCGAAATCGTGGCGAATGGTTACGAAGACCAGCTTACCGCTTCTGCCTTCCTTCTCGGCGATCGAGGCGATGGTCGAGGTCTTGCGTACCTCTTGCCCGAGCATCAGGGGCTTGGCGAAGCTCAGGCGTCCACCTGCCCACATTCGGCGCGGCAGGCGAACGGGGGGCAGAAAACCGCCTTTGGCAGGGTGGCCGTCGGTGCCGAGTTCGGAGGGAGGTTTCATGTCCCAAAAGTGCAGCCAGTGATCGAGCAGCGGCATCGGATCGCCGATCTGCAATCCGCCGGCTCCACCGAGCGCGATGTCGAGCGCGTTGCACCGCGCGGGATCGAGCGTGTCGCTCGCGGTGATGCTGCGGCCGATCCAGTCGTCGAATTCGCTCATCGAGCGCTCCTTCGTCAGGCCGAAATGTCGGCCACCTCGGCAAGCACGCGCTCGGCCAGATCGAGGCGGCAGATCAGCAGGTCGGGCATATACGTGTCCGCCTGGTTGTAGACCAAGGGTGATCCGTCGATCCGCGAACAGTGCAGTCCATGCGCCGCTGCGACTGCAACTGGGGCGCAGCTGTCCCACTCGTACTGTCCGCCCGAATGCAGATAGATCTCCGCATCGCCGCGCACCACGGCCATCGCTTTGGCACCCGCGCTGCCCATCTCGACCAGTTCTCCGCCGAGCCGTTTGGCGACTTCGACGGCTTCCTTCGCCGGGCGAGTGCGGCTGACGACCAACCGGGGGGTAGGTGCGGGTTCTGGCATTGGCTGAGGATCGTCGCTCCGCAGCACAAGGTCGCAGCCGGGTAGCGCGACAGCACCAATCTTCGGCACACCATCAATGGCAAGCGCAACATGCACCGCCCAATCGGTCCGTGCCTCGCCATATTCGCGGGTGCCGTCGACCGGGTCTATGATCCACACACGCTCTTTCGAAAGGCGTTCTTCGGTATCCTTGCATTCTTCCGACAACAGGCCATCGTCGGGGCGAAGGTGCCGGATTGCGTGGCACAGGAACTGGTTGGCGGTTTCGTCTCCTGCCTTGCCCAGCGCCTTGCCCTCGATCAGTCCCGATCCGCGGACGTCCAGCAGGATGCGGCCGGCAGCCTCGGCCAGGCATGCAGCGAGCTGGGCATCGTCGAGATCGCGCGCGTAGTTTGTCATTTGAGCGCGCCCAGCGCGCGGACGATATGCTCGGCCGCTTCGACGGGGGACATTTCGACGGTATTGACCGTGATGTCGGGGCCTTCGGGCTCCTCATATGGGCTGTCGATCCCCGTGAAGTTCTTGAGCTTGCCCTCGCGCGCCTTCTTGTAGAGGCCCTTCACGTCGCGCTTCTCGGCCACTTCTAGCGGGGTATCGACGAAGATTTCGACGAATTCGCCCTCGGGCAGCATCTCGCGCACCATCTGCCTTTCGGCACGGAACGGGCTGATGAAGGCGGTCAGCACGATTAGCCCGGCATCCGCCATCAGCTTCGCCACCTCGCCGATCCGGCGGATATTCTCGATCCGATCGGCGTCGGTGAATCCAAGATCCTTGTTCAGCCCGTGGCGGACATTATCCCCGTCGAGCAGGAAGGTGTGGCGGTTCATCCGGTTGAGCGCTTTTTCGACCTCGTTGGCGATCGTCGACTTGCCCGATCCCGAAAGCCCGGTGAACCACAGCACCAGTGGCTTCTGGTTCTTGAGGTTCGCGTGCTCGTCGCGGTCGATCGTGGTCGCCTGCCAGTGGACGTTCTGCGCACGCCGCAGGCTGAAGTTGAGCATGCCTGCGCCAACGGTGCGGTTGGTGATCTTGTCGATCAGGATAAAGCCGCCCAGCGCCCGGTTCTGCGTGTAGGCTTCAAACACGATCGGCTTGTCGGTGGTGACCTCCGCGACGCCGATGGCATTGAGCTTTAGCGTTTTCGCAGCAAGCTGCGAACCGACGCTGCCCGGATCGTTGATGTTGATCTCGTACTTGGGCTCGGCGACTGTGGCGGAGACGGTCTGGCTGGCCAGTTTCATCGCGTAGGCGCGACCCGCCAGCATCGGATCGTCGTCCAGCCACACGATGGTCGCTTCGAACTGGTCGGAGACTTCGGGCGAGCTGTCCGCTTCGGCGAGTACGCTGCCGCGCGAACAGTCGATCTCGTCGGCGAGGCAGATGGTGACCGACTGGCCCGCCTGCGCCTCTTCCATTTCCTGATCGAACAGCACGATTTTGCTGACCGTGCTCGTCTTGCCCGAGGGCAGGACGCGCACCGGATTGCCGACCTTCAGCGAACCGCTCGCGACCAGACCCGAGAAGCCGCGAAAATCCAGATTGGGGCGGTTGACCCACTGTACGGGCATGCGAAACGGCTCGGCAAGGTTGGCGTCGCTCCGCACCTCGACCGTTTCCAGATGTTCCATCAGCGTGGGGCCATCGTACCAGTCCATATTTTCGGACCGGGTGGTGATGTTGTCGCCCGCAAGGCCCGAGATCGGAATAGCAGTGAAGTTCTCGATCCCGATGCTGTCGGCAAACGCGCGATAGGCTTCGATGATCGCGTCGTACTGGGCCTGATCGTAACCGATCAGGTCCATCTTGTTGACCGCCAGCACCAGGTTCTTGATGCCGAGCTGGTGGCACAGGAAGCTGTGGCGGCGGGTCTGTACCAGCACGCCCTTGCGCGCGTCGATCAGGATCACCGCCAGATCGGCGGTGGAGGCGCCCGTCACCATGTTGCGCGTGTACTGCTCGTGGCCCGGGCAGTCGGCGACGATGAACTTGCGGTTCTCGGTCGAAAAGAAGCGGTAGGCGACATCGATGGTGATGCCCTGTTCGCGCTCCGCGGCTAGGCCATCAACCAGCAGCGCGAAGTCGATCTCCTGCCCTTGCGTGCCGACCCGCTTGCTGTCGCTTTCGAGAGCGGCGAGCTGATCCTCGAAGATCATCTTGCTGTCGTAGAGCAGGCGCCCGATCAGCGTGCTCTTCCCATCGTCCACGCTGCCGCAGGTGATGAAGCGCAGCATCGTCTTGTGCTGGTGCTTTTCCAGATAGGCGTCGATATCCTCGGCGATCAGCGCGTCGGTCCGGTAGATCACGTCATCCGACATCAGAAGTAGCCCTCCTGCTTCTTCTTCTCCATCGATGCGTCGCCCGAATCCCGGTCGATCACGCGGCCCTGGCGCTCCGATGTGGTGGTCAGCAGCATTTCCTGGATGATTTCAGGGAGCGTCGCCGCTTCGCTCTCGACCGCGCCGGTCAGCGGGAAGCAGCCCAGCGTGCGGAAGCGGATCGAGCGTTCGACGATCTCGGGCCGCTTGCCCATCACCTTTTCTAGCCGTTCGATATCGTCCGCCATGAACAGGCCTCCTTCGTATTCGAAGGTCGGGCGCTTCGCGGAATAGTAGAGCGGCACGATCTCGATATTCTCAAGATGAATGTACTGCCAGATGTCGAGCTCGGTCCAATTGGAGAGGGGAAAGACGCGGATGCTCTCGCCCTTCTTCTTGCGAGCATTGTAGAGGTTCCACAGTTCGGGTCGCTGGCTCTTCGGGTCCCACCCGTGGGTGGCGGTGCGGAACGAGAAGATACGTTCCTTCGCGCGGCTCTTTTCCTCGTCGCGCCGCGCGCCGCCGAAGGCTGCATCGAAGCCGTACTTGTCGAGCGCCTGCTTGAGACCTTGCGTCTTCCACATGTCGGTGTGGAGCGGGCCGTGGTCGAAGGGGTTGATCCCCATCTCCTTGGCTTCGGGGTTCTGGTAGACCAGCAGCTCCATCCCGGCGTCCGCCGCGCTCTTTTCGCGCAGGTCGTACATCGCCTTGAACTTCCAGGTCGTGTCGACGTGCAGCAGCGGGAAGGGCGGGGGCGAAGGGTAGAACGCCTTTTTCGCCACGTGCAGCATCACCGCGCTGTCCTTGCCGATGGAATAGAGCATCACCGGCTTTTCGGCTTCGGACACGACCTCGCGCATGATGTGGATCGCCTCTGCCTCGAGGCGCTGGAGGTGGGTAAGCGATGAACTCATTGCGGACAAACTCGCGGACTGCTGGTGCCTGGGATCGGGCGATGGGCCGAACCCTGTCAGATTTTGACAGGGCCGCAAGCCTGAAGGTGCCGTGATCGCCCCCGGGTGGAACGCGCCGACCGACGCGCGGAAGGGCGTCTCGGTCAGACCCGGCCAAACGTCAACAGTTGGGCGAGGTGGGCGTCCAAGTATCCGTGGTTTGGGAGAAAGATTTTTTTGGGTTGGCTGGGGAGCCATCGGGCAGTTTTGCTCGATCGCCCCCAAGGTAAGATGCTCTTACTCGGCGCCGAGCGCCTTCAGGATCGCGCCCCAGGACACGAGTTTGAAGTTCTGCGCGTGCGGAGAATTGATGCCGTCCTGCGCGATGAACAGGCCATGCGGATAGTCCGGCCCGAAGCTGCGATTGTCCAGCTCGATACCGTCGGTTTCCTCGGTCGAGCCGAATGTGCCCTTCGCTATCCGAAAGCGGCCGACGGGTTCGATCCCGGGGAGATGGTAGACGGCGTAGGCGTTGTCGCCCTGGCTGGAGGCAACCAGATAGCCGCCGTCCTCGCCTTCGGGGGCCAGTGCCAGACCTTCGAGATCGGGCACAAGCATCCCCGTATTGGTCGGCGCGACCAGCTTCTTGGTTCCGCTGACCGTGTCGATCGCCCAGATGCCTGCAGCTTCCTCGCCGACGTAAAGCGTGCCCGTCCGCGGATCGACGACGCAGCCTTCGGGTTGGGAGGGCACCGTGGCAAGGGTAACGGTCTTGGAAGACACACCATCGGGCCTGACAGTTAGTCTGGTGCGATAGATCGCGCCCTCTTTTGGTGCGGAGTACACATCCAGCGTCCCCGCATCGGACATCGGACCGGCGCAGATGCCGTATCCTTCTCCGGGACCGACATTGACGCGGTTCCCGGCAGTGAGCTTGCCTGTGCTCGGATCGAGCATCGCCAGCTGGATGTGGGCAGTGGCAAGATCCTGGCGGTCACTGGCAAGGACTAGTATCCCACCGCCCGACATCTCGACCAGGTCGACATTGTTGAGGCCGGGTGCCGGCATGAACGCCAGCTGTTCGCCCTTCAGGTTGTAGACGTAGAGGCCGCCCTTCTTGTCCGTGCTGACGATCAGGCTTTTCGACGGATCCGCCGGATTGCGCCAGATCGCCGGGTCGTCAGCAGCGTCCTCGTTCGCCGTCCCCACCGGAGAAGTCTCGGCGGTCGCGTAAACCGAAACCGCCGGATCGCCCATCGCAGGGACGGTGGCGCAGCCCCCCACCGCCAGCGCGAGGCTGGCGGTGGCGAGCATGGTAATGCGCTTGTCCATCAGAAGTTGACCTTCGCGCCGAACTTCACCGTCGGGCCGTACTCTTCGTACTGGAGCAGGCGCTTGCGGCTATCGAAGTTCTGGTAGGCGAAGTACTTGGCGTTGTTGACGTTGATCCACTCCGCGAACAGCCGGATCCCGTCGGTCAGCTTGTACTTGGCCGACAGGTCGATCTGGAAGTGGTTGTCTACGTAGCGATCTTCGGTGGGATCGCCGCCCAGCTCGTCGAGATACTTGCTGCGATAGGTGCCCGCGGCGCGCAGATCGATCGGGCCCTTTTCGTATCCGATCACGATGTTGCCGGTGTGCTTGGACGCAGCCGGAAGCGTGATCTCGCGCGGGTCGTCGATGTCGCCGTCGTTCAGCACCGTGCCGGTTGCATCGGTGTAGGTGTAGTTGAGCTGCAGCAGGAGGCCGCTCAGCGGTCCGGGCAGGAAGGTCATCACCTGGCTGTAGCTGGCTTCGATGCCGAAAACGGTCGCCGTGTCACCATTGATGGCGCGGGTCAGCTCGTCGTAGTCGACGCCCTGGAACGTGCCCGGTGTGGCCAGGGTCTGGTCGACGATGAAATTGTCGATCGACTTGTAGAACGCGCCCAGCGTCACCGCGCCCTTGCTGTCGAAGTAGTATTCGACGGAGGCATCGGCGTTCCACGCGCGGTAGGGCAGAAGATCGGGGTTGCCGAACTCGGCCTCGAGGTCTTCGTTGATCGTGTAGATCGGCGCGAGCTTCGACAGCTTCGGACGGACCAGGCTCTTGTAGCCTGCCGCGCGGACCACGAGATTGTCCTTCGGTTCGAAGCGGATCGTCAGGCTGGGGAGCCAGTCGGTGTAGTCGCGATCGAACGACACCGGGATCACGTCGGTCACGTCGTTACCATCGTCGACGACAAGCTGACCGTTGAGCGTGGTCTGCGTGTCCTCGACGCGTACCCCGCCGATCACCCGCAGCGTATCGCTGTCGTAACGCGCGAGGCCGTAACCGGCGAGGATGTCTTCCTCTGCGCTGTAGTCGCTCGGCAGCGAAAGCAGGTCGGTTTCGTACTGATCGACCTCGAAATTGGCGCGATTGGCGAGGAAGAACTCTGCCGCCGAGTACTTGTCGAGCACAGGCCCGATATCGGTCAGGCGATAGGTCTGCTCACCCAGCAGCGTACCTGCGTTCAGCGTGCCGTTGTAGTCGCCGTAATAGACCCCGGTGAAGTTGTAGCTCTTGTCGCGCCAGCGGCCCTTGAAGCCGCCCTGAAGAGCGAACTCGCCGCCGGCCATGGCGAAGGACCGGCCCAGGTCACCCTTGACCGCGTATTCTTCGTCGACGCTGTCCGAAAGCGTGGTCAGCTCGAGCCGGTTGAACTTGTAATTGGTCGGATCGAAGAAATCGGCCGTGTTGCCGGACACGCTGTAGAGCGGGACGCGATCATCGCTGTAATCCATCGTCACATCGACGCCATCGCCGTCGAAGCGCGAGCGGAAGCGGATCGGATCGACCGAGAAGTTCTCGCGCTCGCTCGACTTCGCCCAGCTGCCCGACAGGTGGGCTTTCCACACGCCATCATCGTGTTCGATCCCGATCTGCTGCGATGCGATCTGCTGGCGTTCGAACCGGTCCTTCAGGTCGCGGCGCACCTCGATGCGGCCGTCGGCGTCGGTGAAGAACGCGCTGTCGGCAGTGCCGCTCGCGGGATCTTCGTCGAAGATCAGCGTGGTGCGACGGCGATATTCGTGATCGTCGAACTGACTGAAGGTGCCGCGCACGAAAATCTTGGTGAAATCCGACAGACGGCCATCGGCGTTGAGCGTGCCGCTGATGCGTTCGCGCGTCACGTCGTAATCGCGATATTCGACCTCTTCGGCGAAGGCGACGCCGCCTGCCTCGTTCCAGTCAGCCGCTTCGATATTGTCGGTTTCGAATTCGCGCTTGTAATACGAAATGCCGCCCGAGATGCCGAAGTCGTCGCCGATGCGGGTGGCGAAGTCGATGCTGCCCTTGGGCGTCACCTTGCCGACATAGTCGTTGTAGCTGCCTTCCAGCTTGACCGAGAGCAGGTCTTTCTTGCGGTCGAATGCGCTGGTCGTGTTGATCTCTACCGAAGCACCGATCGTGTCGGCGTCCATATCGGGGGTCAGCGATTTCTTGACCTCGATCGATTCGATGATGTCGCTCGAAATCACGTCGAGCGCGACCGAACGCACGTCGCTTTCGGGCGAGGGCAGGCGCACCCCGTTGAGCGAGCTCGAATTGAGCTCGGGGTCTAGGCCGCGAACGCTGACGAAGCGGCCCTCGCCCTGATCGTTCAGCACGTTGACGCCGGGGAGGCGACGCAGGCTTTCCGCCACGTTCTGATCGGGGAACTGGCCGATCGCGTCACGGGTCAGCA
The DNA here is from genome assembly GCA_002729695.1 of Citromicrobium sp. GTDB lineage: Bacteria > Pseudomonadota > Alphaproteobacteria > Sphingomonadales > Sphingomonadaceae > Alteriqipengyuania. The sequence continues at coordinate 85,058 of PBYQ01000009.1, forward strand.
CATCGCTGATGCCGTCAGCCGCGCGCTTGCGGTTGAGCGAGCTGGCAAGGTTCGCGCGCTGGCCGATGACGACGATCGTTTCGCCCTGATTGGACAGGAGGGCCAGCGTCACATTGACCTCGCCCGTTTCGGGGACGCTGATCGTCTGGCTAGCGGTCTCCGCGCCGACATAGCTGGCCTCGATAGTATATTCGCCAGCGGGCACATCGCCGAAAACGAACGAGCCATCCCGACCGGTCGTTGCGACGCGGTTGAGCTCGACGATCCGCACTTCGGCGGAGCGCAGGGTCACGGTATCGTTATCTCCCGTCACCGTACCGACGACTTCGCCCGCAAGCGCCGGAGCGGCGAGGGCGGTGGACAGCGCAATAAGGCCGACCCGAGTGGCGAAACGCATGCTGGTCATGTGATAGTTTCCCTGTGTTCAATCCCGATGCGGCGGGCGGCTATCCGCGCTTGGTTGCGAGAAAGAGACGGATTGATGGCATTTCGGAGACTCTCGTCGCAGCGGTCGCGGGTCGGGCCATCGGTGGCGCGTGGGTCGGCGGGGCTTTGCGCGTTGGTTCAATCGGTTAGCGGGCCGTCGTGCCGGCCTCGGTAGGCTCGTGCCCAGGATGCAACACCGGTGCTTTTTCGGATGAGGGAGGGGTTTTTCTTCGCGATCGCACAATAGCGGTCCCGCAGATGGGCAGCTTTCGCGATCGACTTGACGCTCTGTGATGAAATTGCGACATTTCCGCCGCGCGGCTCATCCCGCCGCGCTTGGGGGACCAGGGATGATGACGCGAATTTTGCCGACAATTGTATGTCTCGCGCTGGCTGCGGGACCGGTCATGGCCCAGGAACGCGCGGGTGCGATCCTCGTCAGGGTCGAGCGGGGCGTGGAGAGCGGTTTCTTCGACGATACCGGCGACGCCCGGCGAGAGCTGGCTGCGAAGGTCGAGATGGCCGCACGGATGGCCTGCGCCGATTCATGGACGCCGCGCCCCACGATCTACGAATCGATCGACTATCAGGTCGACTGGGAAAGCGCCGACCGCGCGCATCCGCGACAGCGCAAGGCCATCGCGCGTGACATCAGCGTGCGTTGCGCGAGCAACTGAGGCCAACAGGGCAAGACGGCTGGCGGGATCGCGGCACGGGCGCTAGACCCGCGGTATGACAGCGACGAGCAACTCCGTTTCCAACGCCGCCACCGACATCAGGCCGTGGACCGCGCGCTCGCTCCTGTTCGTGCCGGGGGATAGCCCGCGCAAGCTTGAGAAGGCGCTGACGGGCGAGGCGGACCTCATCATCCTCGACCTGGAGGACTCGGTCGCGCCGAGCGCCAAGCCGGGTGCGCGCGAACACGTGGCGCAGGCGCTGGGGCAGGGCGCTCGCTCGAAGCCGCTGTGGGTGCGGATCAACCCGCTCGACACGCCCGATGCCATGCAGGACCTTGTTGCGGTGGTGCAGCACCGGCCCGACGGGATCATGCTGCCCAAGGCGACGCCCGACGAGGCGCGGCTGCTGGGCCATTACCTGACTGCGCTGGAGGCGGCGGCCGGGCTGGAGGCGGAGAGTATCCGCCTGATCGTGGTCGCGACCGAGACTGCGCCCGCGCTGTTCCGGCTGGGCGACTATGCGGGCGTGCCCCGGCTCGACGCGCTGACATGGGGCGCGGAAGACCTTGCCGCAGCGTTCGGCTCGTCGGCCAACCGCGATGCGGACGGCAACCTGCTCGCTCCGTTTGCGCTCGCGCGAACGCTGTGCCTTGCAGGGGCCAACGCGGCCGGAGTCGCGCCGATCGAGACGATCGACCCCAATTTCCGCGACGAAGAGCGGATGGCCAAGGTGCCCGCCGATGCCCGGACCTTGGGCTTCCGGGGAATGATGGCGATCCATCCGGCGCAGGTGGAACCGATCAACCGCGCCTTCACCCCTTCGGAAGACGAACTGGAACGCGCGCGCCGGATCGTCGCGCTGTTCGAAGCGAACCCCGATTCGGGCGCGCTGCAACTCGACGGCGAGATGGTCGACATCCCGCACCTCAAGCAGGCGCGCGGTCTGCTCGCACAGGCGCGCGTGTAGGGCTCTGACACACCTGACACAGTGTCCTGGGGGCAAAAAGCTACGGGCGGTAACGGGTGCGAGAGTGGGCGCGTCGACCGCTGGATTGCGGCGCGAATCTCGGAGAGGGCGGATGGAGAGAAAGAGCCGCTTGGAAGCTAGCGGATGAGGGCAGAGTAGGAAAACCTTCCACATCCCCCGCAAGCGTCCCGTTCGTGCTGAGCTTGTCGAAGCACTGCATTTCCTTTTGCAAGTCCGTGGCCGAAGAAAGTGCAGCCCTTCGACAGGCTCAGGGCGAGCGGTACATGGTTGGGACCGCCGTGCACTACCGCCCCTTGAACGCCGCCTCACGCTTGCCGAGGAAGGCTTGCACGCCTTCGACGAAATCCTCGCTGTTGCCCGCGATCCGCTGCGCTTCGGCTTCGGCGTTCATCGCGTCGGAGAGGCTCTGCGATTGCGCGTTGCGGACGAGGCGGCGGATCTGCCCCATCGCCACGGTCGGGCCGTTCGCCAGCCGCTCGGCGAGCGCGCGTGCCTCGTCCATCAGCGCCTCGTCTTCGACGCAGCGGTTGACCATGCCGAGTTCGTAGGCGCGTTCGGCCAAGATACGCTCGCCCAGCAGCATCGCTTCCATCGCCGCCGGAATGCCCGCCGCCTTGGGCAGCACCCAGGTCGCGCCGCCATCGGGGACCAGTCCGATATTGACGAAGGCTTGCAGGAAGTAGGAGGACTTTGCCGCGACGATCAGGTCGCCCGACAGCGCCAGCGTGCAGCCGATCCCCGCCGCCGCGCCGTTGACGGCGGTGACCACCGGAATGTCGAGCCCGGCGAGCGCCAGCATCAGCGGGTTGAAGGAGGTTTGCAGGCTCCGGCGCGAGGCGTCGCCCGGCTTGCCGCCGTCGAACTGGCGCGCGCTCAGGTCCGCGCCCGAGCTGAACCCGCGCCCTTCGCCCGTGATGAGGAGCGCGCGTGCGCCCATGCCGGGCAGCGTGTCGAACGCCTTGAGCATCTCGCCCACCATTTCGGGCCCCATCGCGTTCATCTTGTCGGGCTTGTTCAGCGTCAGGGTCACGACGCTGCCGGTCTGGTCGACGCGGATGGTGTTGTAATCGGCCATGGCGTGCGGGTCCTCTTTCCCAATTCGTTTGGCGCTTGGTTCGGGCATGGAGTCGATTTTGGCAAGGGTTGCTCTTTGCAATCGACCTTTCGCAGTTGCGCCGGGGCGGGGCGGCTGCCACCTGCGCGGGCATGAACGATTCCGGCCCCACCTTCCTCGCCACCGAAGGCATCCACAATTTCCGCGACTACGGCGGCTATCCGACGCAGGGTGGGGCGCGTGTTCGCACCGGTCTGCTCTACCGCTCGGGCCAGCATGTCGAGGCGAGCGATTCCGACCTTCAGACCTTCGCCGATCTTGGCATCCGCACGGTGATCGACCTGCGCGGGAATGGGGAGCGCGAACGCCATCCGTGCCGCCGCCCCGAACTGTGGGATGGCGAGGTCGTGTTCTACGATGGCGAGACCAGCTCCAGCCCGCCGCACGTGCCGCAGGAGAAGCGCGAGCTTACGCCGGAGACCGCGCAGGAGCGGATGCTGAGCCTCTACACCCGGATGCCCGAGAACCCGGCGATGCAGGTGATCTTCGGCCAGTACCTGCGCGCTCTGGCGGAACGCGACGGGGCGAGCCTGGTGCATTGCTTCGCGGGCAAGGACCGCACCGGGATCGCCGCTGCGCTGCTGCACCATATCCTCGGCGTGTCGCGTACGGACATGGTCACCGAATTTCTGCGGACCAATGATGCGCCGACCTACGACATCCTCGAAAGGCAGTCGCTGCCGGGGATCGAAGCACGCCTCGGCCCGCTCGACCGGCCGACGATCGACGCGCTGATGCAGGTGCGCGAGAGTTACTTCGACCGCTTCTTCGGGACCGTGGATGATCGCTGGGGTTCGCTCGACGCGTTTCTCGAACAAGCGATTGGTGTGGATGACCCGCTACGGGAGCGGTTGAACGACCGCTTCGTGGCGTGACTCCGGACGCCATCATCCCCATATTCGCAACAAGACTTTAGACGGACAGGAGAGCTTCGCACATGGCGACGCACCGCACCAAGATGCTCATCATCGGTTCCGGCCCGGCAGGCTACAGCGCGGCCATTTACGGCGCGCGCGCGATGCTGGAGCCAATCATGGTTCAGGGCCTGCAACCCGGCGGGCAGCTGACCATCACCACCGATGTCGAGAACTACCCCGGCTTTGCCGACGTGATCCAGGGCCCGTGGCTGATGGAGCAGATGCGCGCGCAGGCGGAGCATGTCGGTACGCGGATGCATTGGGACACGATCGTCGAGATCGACCTCAAGAACGGCTCTCCGTTCCGCGCGGTGGGCGACAGCGGCGATGAGTATATCGGCGACACCGTGGTGATCGCGACCGGTGCTTCGGCCAAGTGGCTGGGCGTGCCGGGTGAGCAGGAACTGGGCGGCAAGGGCGTGTCGGCCTGCGCGACCTGCGACGGGTTCTTCTTCCGCGGCAAGAAGGTCGCGGTGATCGGCGGAGGCAATACCGCCGTTGAAGAGGCGCTATACCTCACCAACCATTCGGACGACGTGACGCTGATCCACCGGCGCGACGAACTACGCAGCGAGAAGATCCTGCAGGAGCGTCTGTTCAAGTCCGACAAGATCACGCCGCTGTGGAACAAGGCGGTCGAGCGGTTCGTGGCGGGCGAGAACGGGGCGCTGCATCACCTCGTCCTCAAGGACACGCAGACCGGCGAGGAGAGCACGCTTGAGGTCGATGGGGCCTTCGTCGCGATCGGCCATGCGCCTGCGACCGAGCTCTTCACCGGCCAGCTGCCGACCGACGATGGCGGTTACCTGATGGTCGAGCCGGGCACGCCCCGCACCGAGATCCCCGGCGTGTTCGCGTGCGGCGACGTGATGGACCACACCTATCGCCAGGCGGTGACGGCGGCGGGCACGGGCTGCATGGCCGCGCTCGACGCCGAGCGTTTCCTGTCGGGCCTCGAGATCGAGCTGGACGGCCACGTCGAGGAAGTCGAAGCGGCGGAGTAGCCCAGAACTCCTCTCCCTTGAGGGGGAGGCTGGGTGGGGGTGTACGGCGAATATGGCTCGGGCTTGCCCTGCCATTGGCGTCGAACCCCCACCCCCGGCCCCTCCCCGTGGGGAGGGGAGACGATGGGCGCACAACGTTGTCGGCCTACCCCGCAAACACCCGCGCCGTGGCGATCCCGATCAGGCCCATCAACACGACACTGGAAATCGCAAATAGCACGAAGCGCACCATCACGCGGTTCGCGGTCACCTGCACGATCGTGTGGATGATCCGCAGGCCGGTGTAGATCCACGCGAGCAGCGCCGGAATGCCGTCTCCAGCGCCCACGATCGCTAACACGATGCCCACGGCGTAGAACACCGTCGGCTGTTCGTGCAGGTGGTTGTAGTTGTGCGCCTTCCACTGCACCCGTGCGGGCAGCAGCGAGTCGAGGTCCTTCCCGGTCCCGCCGACCAGCTTGGCTGTGTCGATATCCTTGTGCGCCTGCATCGCCGGAATGCGTGTCGCATACATCCATACCCAGACGATCATGGTCCAGATCATCAGGACGACGAGGGGTTGCAGGATATCCATTCCGATCATGCGGGGCCTCCCAGAGTTGCGATGAGCGCCAAGATTGCGAGCGCGATCAGGGCGAGGCTGTAGGCGAGGAACAGCAGGAAACGAACCGAAACGATGTTGACCATCGCCTGCCAGACCGAATGGACGATCCGCAAGCCCACATAGATCCACGCCAGCAGCACCGCGAGCGGGCTGGGAGCGAGGATCGCGAGGATGACGACTGTGGCGTAGAACAGCGTGGGCTGTTCCATCAGGTGCGCGTAGTTGTGCGCTTTCCAGTTGATCTTGTCGGGGAGGACGCCTTCGAGGTTTTGTCCGCGCCCACCGCGCGGCGCGTTCTTCAGTCCGCCGCCGACTTTCGCCATGGCGGGCAGGCGGGTCAGTGCCATCCAGAGCATCATGACCAGTGACCATGCGACGAGCACCGCTGCCGGTGCGAGCATTTGGGCCTGCATTTTTCCCCTCCCTTTAATCAGTTTTCGATCAAAACCTACATTTGCAGGCCTGTCGCGTCAATCTGCGTTGCCCTCGTCGCGATAGAGCCGCTCCAGCCGGTAATAGCCGCCCATCCCGTCGCGCCCCTCGCGCCGCCAGCCGGGCTGTGCAGCCACTTCGGCAGCGACATCGGGTAGGTCGAGCCGGGGGGCGACGTGAAACTGCTTAAGCCACCACTTCAGGACCCGCGCGCCCAGCGTCTCGCGCGCGCTGTAGCTGCCGAAATCGACCACGTGCAGCGATCCGCCCGGCGCGACCAGCGTCGCGGCATGGCGCATCGCGCGCTCCCAGTCGGGGATCATCGAGATCGAATAGGACAAGATCACCCGCTCGAATGTCGGGCGGCCCAGCATCGCGCGGGCATCGAACTGGCGCGCATCGGCCGGCGCGAGGATCGCGCTGGTACCCAGCTTGGCCTGCGCACTGCTGAGCATTTCCGCCGAAATATCGATCCCGAACAGCCTCGTGCCGGGGTAGGCGTGCTGCACCTTGGCAAGGTTGCGCCCCGTGCCGCAGGCGATTTCCAGCACGCCGTCGCCGGACGCGCAATTCAACCCACGGATCAGATCGTCGCGCCCGAACAGGTAGTACTTGCGCGTGACGTCGTAGATGTACTTCTGCCCGCGATAGATCGAATCCATCAGCGCGGCGTGATCGTGATTGCCCCCCGCGTCGGCCATCACGTCAGCTCGTAAAGGTGCACGCCGCCGTAGATCGAGCTGCGATC
>PBYQ01000010.1 GCA_002729695.1 Citromicrobium sp.
ATGCGCGCGAGGGATTCCGCATTACCGCGCTGGTCGAACCGGAAGGCTCGCTGGAAGACGGCTTCACGCCCTATGTGCGCGCGCGGGTGGACGGATCGGCCTATTTCTCGCCGACCGACGCGATCACGCTGGCAGGCCGGGTGCGCGTCGGCACAATCCAGGGCATTGACCGGTTCGACCTGGCGCCGTCGCGCCGCTTCTATTCGGGTGGTGGCGGATCGGTGCGCGGCTTCGGCTACCAGCAATTGGGTCCGCGCGTCGTTTATCCCGATCCGGATTTCGAGCCCGATCCGGACGAACCGGATGAGGAAGCGCCACTCATCTACCGGCCTCTCGGCGGGCGCAGCCTCAACGAAGCGGCTGCCGAAGTCCGTTACCGCTTCGGCAATTTCGGCGTCGTCGGGTTCGTCGATGTCGGGCAGGTCTACGAAAGCACGGTCCCCGATTTCAGCGATTTGCGTTTCGGTGCGGGCGTTGGCGGGCGCTACTATACCAATTTCGGTCCACTACGGCTCGATGTCGCGATGCCGCTCGACCGGCGCGAGGGCGAGAGCAAGTTCGCAGTCTACGTCTCGATCGGACAAGCATTCTGATGGCCGAAGACACGCTGATCGAACCACCCTGCCGCAACCGCGCGCCGACCGTAGCCAAATGGGGCGCGATCGTGATCGGCGGCTTGGTGCTCCTGGTGGCGGCGCTTCTGATCGGCCTCAACACGGGTCCGGGCAAACGGTTCGTCGCGGACCAGATCGGCGCGCTGGAGTTCGAGAACGGGATGGGAATCGATGTCGGGCGGATCGAGGGTTCGCTCTACGGCGAAATGATCCTGCACGACGTGTCGCTATCCGATCCCAAAGGCACCTTCCTGACCTCGCCCGAGATGCGGATGGACTGGCGCCCGTTCGCCTTCATCAATAGCCATATCGATATTCGTTCGCTGACATCGCGGCTGGTAACGCTGCAGCGCCTGCCCGAATTCAACGAGACGCCGCCATCCGAAGATCCGCTGCTGCCCGATTACGACATCGATATCGGCACGCTCCGGATCGACAGCTTCGTCGCCGAAGCGCCGGTCAGCGGCGAGCGCCGGGTGGCGTCGCTCGCGGGCGAGGCGCATATCGCCGACGGTCGCGCGCAGGCCAGATTCGATGCCGCGACTATAGCGGGCCGAGGCCGTGCGGGAGGCGACCGCATCGCGCTGCTGCTCGACGCCGTGCCCGAGGAAAACAAGCTCGATCTCGACCTCGACCTGAATGCACCCGGTAACGGCGTGCTCGCGGCAATGGCAGGCCTGACCGAGCCGGTCCGCATCCGCCTCAATGGCAATGGCAGCTGGGACGCGTGGAACGGGCGGCTCGACGCCAACCTCGCCGGTAGCGAGTTCGCCCGACTGAAGCTCTCCGCGCGCGAGGGAACTTTCGCCGTACGCGGTCCGACCCGCATTGCGCGGATGTTCGAAGGGCCTACCGCCGCCCTGCTCGGCCCGGTGATGAATATCGACATGACCGCCACGCTCGACGAGCGCCGCGCAACGCTCGCGGGCAATCTCGGCAGCGACGCCTTCCGCCTCAACACCAATGGGCTGGTCGATCTTTCGGACAACAGCTTCGAAGATCTCAAGCTCGCGTTCGTGCTGCTTAAACCCTCGGCAATGGCGGAAAACCTGCGCGGCAGCGGACTGCGCGCCATGCTGACACTTAACGGCGAATTCGCCACTCCGCGAGTGCAGTATGCGATCAACGCAAATCGCCTCGTCATGAACGACATGGGGCTGGAAAACCTTCGCGCGAGCGGCGAAGCGACGGTCGACGCCGACCGGATCATGATACCGGTCGAAGCCAGCGTCTCTCGGATCGAGGGTCTCGACACCGTCGCGGGCGGAACATTGCGCGATGTCCGCCTCGCGGGCGACCTCGCAATCGACGGCTCGCGCATCCTGTCGGACAACATGCGGATCCGTTCGGACCGGATCGATGCCGGGCTGATCCTGCTCGCCGATACCTCCACCGGTCTCTACACCGGCGCGATCGACGGCAGGATCGACAATTACAGGGTGGAAAGCGTCGGCATCTTCAACATCGAGACCAACGTCGATCTCGAATCGCAGGACGGCGGTTTCGCGCTGGCGGGCCGGGTCCGCGCTCGCTCGACCAGCCTGTTCAATGAGAGCGTGCGCAATTTCCTCGGCGGCAATGCCGTTGCCGCAAGCGATGTGCGCTATGGACCGGACGGAATCATTCGCTTCTCGAACCTTTCGCTGCGTGCTCCCGCCGTGCGCATAGCTGGCGGCAATGGCTTCTACGCGCCAGACGGACGGCTCGCGCTCAATGCCGACGGCATCACAGATGCCTATGGCCGGGTCGGGGTGCGGGTGGCGGGGACGCTCACCGATCCCCAAGCCGTGGTCACCGCCGAGCGGCCAGATTTCGGCATCGGCCTCGCCAATTTGCGCGCGGAGATCACCGGTACACGGAACGGCTACCGGCTCGATGCCACCGCCGATACCGATTATGGCCCGCTAACCGCAGATGTCGTGCTCGGGACGGGCAATCAGCTGACGCTCGATATCAATAGCGCGAACCTGGCCGGAATAGATTTCTCCGGCTCGCTGTCGCAGACTCCGGCGGGGCCATTCGCTGGCCGGCTCGATGCCAATGGGCGGGGCGTGGCGGGGATAGTGCGTCTCGACGCGGTCGGGCAATATCAGCAAGCGCTGGTCAATCTGCGCGCACGCGACACGGTGCTGCCCGGCCCCGCCAACCTCGCGATCGGTTCGGCAATCGTGGATGCGAGGATAATACTCTACGACCAGCCTTACATCGTGGCCGATGCGCAACTTGCACAGACGGTCTTCGGCAGTCTCAACCTCAACGCCGCGCGCGCCAAGATTGACTATCGCGACGGCAGCGGCACTGCGAAAGTGCTGGCGGAAGGTGTCAGCGGAGTGCCGTTCCGCGTCGCCGCGAATGCCGAACTCCGGCCCGACCTGTGGCGCGCCGCGCTCAAGGGGCGGGTGCGCGGGATCGACTTTGCGACCACCAGTCCGGCGCGTATCATCCCGCGCTCGGGCGAATACGAATTGCTGCCCACGCGGATCGATTTCGGCCGTGGCAATATACGGCTGGCGGGCACTTACGGCGCGGGGATCGAACTCCAGAGCCGCCTCGATTCGCTTGATCTGACGATGATCGACGCCTTCGTGCCTGGGCTCGGCGTCAACGGGCGCGCCACCGGCAGTCTCGATTTCAGCCAAGCCAATTCTTCCGCTTTCCCGCGCGCGGACGCACGCTTGCGGATCGCGAATTTCAGTCGCACCACGGCAGTGTCGGTCAGCCAGCCGGTCGATATCAACTTCGTTGGCAAGCTGCTTCCCAACGGCGGCGAGGCACGCGCAGTTATGCGCCGGCGCGGCAGCGTGATCGGGCGAATGACTGCCTCTCTCACTCCGCTGCCGCCCGGCTCGGGCAGCTGGACCACGCGCCTGCTGGCGGCGCCGCTCGACGGCGGGATCCGCTACAACGGGCCGGCGGATACGCTGTTCTCCTTTGCCGGCCAGCCCGACCAACGGCTGTCGGGTCCGATCGGTGTGGCGGCGGATTTCTCGGGACGGGTGCAGAGTCCGCAACTGGCCGGCATCGTGCGTGCCAGCAATCTCACCTACGAAAATCAGACCTATGGCACGCGGCTGTCGAACATGGCCATTGCCGGGCGCTTCAGCGGCGATCGGTTCGAGATCGAACGGCTGACCGCGACCGCAGGCGACGGCACCGTCAGTGCGCAGGGCTATGTCAGCCTGGCGGAAGCGAGCGGCTATCCGATGAATGTCGAGGTCGCACTGGACGATGCGCGGCTAGCGCGGAGCGACGCGCTGTCCGCCACGGCGACCGGTAATCTGCGGCTGGCCAAGGCGGCCGGACAGACTGCGCTGCTGTCGGGCGAAATCACCTTGCCCGAAACGCGCTACGAAATCATCCGCCAGGGTTCGGCGCAGGTGCCCGAACTCACCGGCGTGCGCTTCAAGCCCCCGCGCGGACCGAAGCGGATAACGGGCGACGAGCCAGCCGAACCGCAACCCGGCCTGTTCGACCAGCTGCGGCTCGATATCGCGCTCAATGCTCCGGAAAGGCTCTATGTTTCGGGTATGGGGCTCGAATCCGAATGGCGGGCCGATATGCGCCTTGGCGGCACCAGTAACGCACCGCGCATCTCGGGCGACGTCGAACTGGTTCGCGGGACGCTTGGTTTCGCCGGTCGCTCGTTCGAACTGAGCGACGGGCGCGTGGACTTCACCGGCGGCACCTCGATCGATCCGGTCATCCGCCTGACGGCCACCGAGGATATCGAGGACGTCACGGTCAACGTGAACATCACCGGCCGGGCCTACGATCCGCAGATTGCGTTTTCGAGCGTACCCGGCCTGCCGCAGGACGAAATCCTGTCGCGCATCCTGTTCGGCAGCTCGATCGGCAACCTCTCGACGATCCAGGCAGTGCAGCTCGCCGCGTCGCTCAACTCGCTGCGCGGCAGCGGCGGCGGTCTCAATCCGCTCGTCAAACTGCGTTCCGCAACCGGAGTTGACCGCCTGCGCATTCTCGGTCCCGACGATACAAGCGGCCGCGGAACCGCCCTCGCTGCGGGACAGTATTTGACCGATGACATCTATGTCGAATTCATCACCGATGCGCGCGGATTCACCGCCACGCAGCTCGAAGTGAGCCTGACGCCATTCCTTTCGATACTCAGCCAAGCCGGCGGCTCAGGAGCCACGAATGTGAACATCCGCTTCCGGAAGAACTATTGATGCGTAATTTAGTAGGCCTGCTCGCACTCTTCGCTGTCTGCGCGTGCAAAAGCGAGCCGACTTTCGACGAGCGCTACGAAGCTGCGCAAGAGCAAATCACGGACAAAGCAGAAGAACTGGATCACGACTTGGACACCCCTTCTGCGGCTGAAACTGAAGTAGCAAAGGAAAATAAGTCCAAGAATTAATCTGCAGGAGGCTAACGCGCGAAGTCCGATGGCCGACTTACCGTTCTAAGCGCCATTCGCGGACCGACCGCTTACGGCCCAAAAATGGCTGGCCATCAACGTGCCTTTACAGCAGTTACACTCGGCAGAAGCGGTTAAACCCACAAGCGGCCGTTGCTTCGACATCAAATCGAAATGACAGGACCGGCGGGCGCGCCCTATTTCGCGGCTAGAAGCGTGAGCTTATGGATCTGAGGCGGCTCGGCGAACAAATCTTCCGCCTTTTCCATTAGTGCAGCAGCCACTTTACCGTCGAGATGAGCCTGTCGATCCTCCTCAGTGTCAAAGGTATCGAAGATGGCGTAAGCGCCGGGGCCTTCTTCGATCGCATACCATGTCAGCGTGCCGGGCTCGTCTTGCACGAGCGGGAGTGCCGACTTGAGGAAAGCAGCGATGTCACTCTCCCTGCCGGGTTTGGCCTTCAAAGGCACGTAAAGAGCTAGTTTGGGCATGATCACCTCCTAGATGGGGCGGCCGGGTAAGTCGGCCAACGCTATAACGAACAAGTAGGTCGAAAGGGGCCCGCGCGCCGACCATGCATTTTTGAAAACGGGGGTTCAGTGTCGGCAACCCGCACTGCGCTTAGAACCGGCGCGGAGGTCACTGCAATCACGGACATAAGGGCGATCACATTCAGCGCGATGCCGCAAATGAACGTCCGCTAAGTCCACTCCGCTGCCAAAACCGGTCAGTCCGAAATCGGCCCCATAGCGGTCGGTCGGCAACTCGCCATCGTTTCGGACACGGGATACTGATTTAACAATCTACAAAAGCGGACGTTAAACCATTTCAGGATTGTCGACCGACTTATCATAACACCGGATGGTCTATCCCCTAGGATGACCAGCTTTACCTTCCACAGCTCGCGAGAAGTCTTCCCCACGAGACCGCAGAGTAGCTGCTATGAGGCTACTCCTTTTCCTGACGGCTGGACTGGAATATCGCCAACGGGATCAGAGCAAAGGCAAGAAGGCGAATCAAGAAAAGGGGGCTGCGCTCTTCGACCGGGATCTGTGTGTTCGCGAGCCATGCGTAGTTCAACGCCAAAAGGAAAAAGCTCGCCGCGAAGGTTAGAAACAGTTTTTGCCGGGTACGCCGGTAGTATTTGACGAACAAAAGACACGCAATCGCGAAACCCATGACGATGGCGCCGGATATGAACTGTTCGAACATCAATCCTGCTCCGCTTCCCAGATAAACCCGAATAGCAGCACCGTAACGGCAATCAGCGTCATCAGCAGACGGGCGAGCTTGAGGTCGAGTTCGGGCAAGAGAACCTTGTCGATGACAACCAGCAAATTACTTACCGCAAGCAGGGTGAAGCAGGCGCAACTCCACAATAGGATCGGCGAAGCGATAGTGCGGTACTGACGCAATAGCAGGCCCGCACAAAGTGCGCTCGCAAGGAAACAAAGCAAATAGACGAGATTCGAAACCGCCCCGACCATCTTTAGTCCTTTCCTAGCCGAAACGCGTCGGCGAAGGCATTGAGCCCCGGCGACTGGCGAGCGATCATAAGCCTTCGTGCCCGACCGGGAAACCTTTGATAAAACTCGTGGGCCCGCCGCGCATTCTTCTCAACGTCCTCGTTCACAGGGCGGAATTGAAATCGGCCCTCACGATCCATGCCGCCGATCCCGGCTGCAACCAGCGATGCGATACCCTGTTCGACCACAAGTTCGCTCGCACGCATACGATCAACCAGTTCGCGGGCTGTCAGACCCTCGTCCGGCATACCAAGCGCCGCCGCAAGCAATTCCAGATCCCAAATCGACGAAAAACTGTCGCAGATGAATTGTTCGATGTCGTCTTCGGTCGCCATGATCGACCCGAATGCTCCCGATATCTTCGTCTCCGCCGGGTTCCATAGGGACCACAATCACGCTTCGCAAACTTCAAATTTGCCACAGTCCTTTGGGAAATCGCATCGCGCCGGAACTATTGGGCTGGCCAACGATTTTCGCGCATGGGGTCGGTCTAGAAAATATCTCAGTCGGCCGGGTTGCAACAGATTTCCGCGGGGGAGCTGCCGTTGGCGGACACACGAGAACAAGAATGCGCTGACCTGCGTGAA
>PBYQ01000011.1 GCA_002729695.1 Citromicrobium sp.
CTTGTCCATGTTCTCCTTGATCTTGTGCATCGGCACGTGGCCGGGGCCTTCGATCATCACCTGCACGTCCTGCTCCCAGGCGCGCTTGGTGAGTTCGCCCAGCGTGTAGAGCTCGGCGAATTGGGCTTCGTCGTTGGCGTCGGCGATGGAGCCGGGGCGCAGGCCGTCGCCGAGGCTGTAGGCGATGTCGTAGGCCTTCATGATCTCGGTGATCTCGTCGAAGCGCTCGTAGAGGAAGCTTTCCTTGTGATGCGCGAGGCACCATTTCGCCATGATCGAGCCGCCGCGGCTGACGATGCCGGTGACGCGTTTGGCGGTCATCGGCACGTAGGGCAGGCGCACGCCCGCGTGGATGGTGAAGTAGTCGACGCCCTGCTCGGCTTGCTCGATCAGCGTGTCGCGGAAAATCTCCCACGTCAGATCCTCGGCAATGCCGCCGACCTTTTCGAGCGCCTGGTAGATCGGCACGGTGCCGATGGGCACGGGCGAGTTGCGAATGATCCATTCGCGCGTGTCGTGGATGTTGCGACCGGTGCTGAGGTCCATGACGGTGTCCGCGCCCCAGCGGATCGACCAGACCATCTTGTCGACCTCGTTGGCGACATCGGATGCCACCGCGCTGTTGCCGATATTGGCGTTGATCTTGACCAGGAAGTTGCGCCCGATCGCCATCGGTTCGGACTCGGGGTGGTTGATGTTGTTGGGGATGATCGCGCGGCCGCGCGCCACCTCGTCACGGACGAATTCGGGCGTTACGAATTGGGGGATCTCCGCGCCCCAGCTTTGGCCTTCCGCGCGCTCGGCGAGCAGTTCGCGGCCAAGGTTCTCGCGCTCGGCGACATATTCCATCTCGGGCGTGATGATGCCCTTGCGCGCGTAGTGCATCTGGCTGACGTTGTGGCCCGCCTTGGCCCGGAGAGGCCGCTTCACCGCGCTCGGGAACTGCGGCACGCCGCCGCTGCGATCGGGGCCGAGCTGGCCGTTATCCTCCGGCTTCACTTCGCGCGCGTCGTATTCCTCGACATCGCCGCGCGCCATGATCCACTCGCGGCGCAGCTGCGGGAGGCCTGCGTTGATGTCGATGGCGGCGTTCGGATCGGTGTAGGGGCCTGAGGTGTCGTAAACGCGCACCGAAGGCTCGCCGCCTTCGAGGTCGATCTCGCGCATCGCGACCCGCACGCCGGAACCGGTGCGCGCGGCGACATGGACCTTGCGGCTGCCGCGAATGGGCCCGGTGGTGACGCCGATTTCGACGGGTGAATTGATGTCGGCCATGAAAATACGCTCCGTAAAAATCGGAGCGAGGGCGGTGACCGGGGAGTTTTTTTCCGAAAACCGCTCCCTCCCTCCGCCCGTATTACCGGGATCAGGTTCGACGGGTCGCGGTGTATTCCGCTCTCAACCTGCGTTTGCGCGGCAGGCTCCCCGGGGATGGCGCGACTGTAGGCGAGGCAATGGCCCGCGTAAAGCAACGCGGGTCAGTCGCCCTCACTAGTCGAGCGCGTCGCTCGCCTTCTTGCCTGCGAAAATGCCGAGCACCAGGAAGACGACGAACAGAACCGCGGCGATAATGGCCAGCCAGATCGCGATATCGACGAAGGCACCGGCAACCCCGCCAAACCCAAGGATCGCGGCAACAGCGGCGACGACGAGACAGATGAGAGCCAGTTTGATCATGCAAATCGAACCGGGAGCGGAAGCGAATGTTCCCGATCGGCTGCCTGATCGGGGCACTGTGCGTACCAGCTTGCCGCGCGCCCAGACAGAGGCGGTTTCCGGGAGCCGAAAGGCGCACCGACTGCTGCCGGGACCCCCCGCCTTGAAATGCTAACAAAGGTCAGGTTAGGTTCCCCTCGACAATTCCGGGGGGAAAAATGACCGACACGATCCGGCCCTACAAGCTTGGCGAGCGCGAATGCGCATGCCTTGCGGACCTTGCCGCAGCCATGGCCGAGAACAACGAGACCGCAGCCGAACATATCGAGCGCGGGTACATCCAGAAGTGGCTCGAGGACGAGTTGCGCGAATACGATGCCCGCATCGCTCTCGACAAGCTGCTGGAGGAGAACGACCCTGAGCGCGCCTTCTTCGAGTTCGCGCTGCGCTACGCGCCCGCTTGGACTCCGGTGATCGAGGGCTTGCCGGTTCAGCCCGAGTTCCTCGACGAATACCTGCCGCAATTGCTGAAGGACGATTACGTCGTCGCGACAACGGAACTGGTGCGCTTCGCAGCCAAGCTGTACCGCTGGAACGTGCTCACCGATGAACGTGTGTCCGGCGGCAACGAGAGATGGGCCGCTATCGATGCGGCATGGCGGCGCGAGTATCACGATGCCGCACTCGCGCATGGTGAGACGCTGCTCTACCGCTCCTTCTGGAAGGCGCCGGGCGATGCGGTCGATCCCTTCCTCTCTGGCGACCGCAACGTGGAAGTGGTGCTGGCGCGCGCGGCGGCAAAGTCGGCGGACCACGACCCGGAGCAGTTCGAGAAAGCGAAGTTGATACTTGCGGCGAAGGAAAAGCTCGCCCTGCTCGCCGAGCTGTGGGTGGCAGACAATCCTGCGGCCCAGCAATCCCCGCGCCTGAAGGTCGAGGACGGCCTCTATTACGAACAGGCAATGAAGCGCGCCTGGTTCGCGGACTTGCTGAAGAGCGATGAATTTCGCACTCCCGGACGGGAAGCGACATTGCATTCCGTCGCGAAGATCGCGGCGTACCAGCAGAGCGATGCGGAACACCATGCCGAGAAGGCCGAAGCGGAGGCTGCTTCGGACAAGCCGGGCATCCTGAGCCGGATCGATCGGAAACTCTCTGCCCTCGACCCCAAGCTCCGCGCAGCCGCTTTCGGGCTTGGGCTGTTCATCCCGCTGTTCTTCTACGAAAGGTATGGCGGCAGCGTGCTCTGGGGCTTGCTGTGCTGGGCGATGCTGGCGGCGACGATCGGCTCCGGAGTCATGCGCGTCCTGCCGGTCAAGCCGGAGAAAAGGTGGATCGACGTCCTGGGGGCGCTCTTCATCGGGTGGGCGCTGATCTCGTACTTCGCCATGGACCTCGACGCGTCGGCTTTCCTGTACGAGGCCGCGTTCGGCGCGGTGGCGGGCGCGATAGGGTTCTTCTGGACACAGCTCGGTTCCGTCCGCCGGAAAAGACTCGAGCGCGAGGCGCAGGATGCGCAATCCGCGATCGACCCGAACGATACGAAGCGTATCTCGACGGATGCGCTTGCCAAGATGTTCTTCCCCGAAATGATCCTGGATATTCCATTCGCACAGCGCACCGCGCGCGAGAAGGCATTCGCCGCCGCAGTCCAGTACGGGCATGCGGACACCACCGGGCTTACCCGCTTTGCCGATCCGCGAAGCCCGGTCGCGCCCAACCATGGCGGTGGCATGTCGGTGAACGCCGGTGGCTTCAACGTGGCGAGCGACGGCACCACGACCACCCAGCTGATGGACGGCGTTTCCTTCGACAACAAGAAGAACTGGAACGTGCGCGTGGCCGATGGGGTGACGGTTCACTCGGACGGCAAGCACACGGTCAGCATGGGTGGCATCGACGTCCGCAGCGATGGCCAGATCAGCACCGAAGTCGCCGGATTCCGCATTTCATCGAAGGGCAAGGACGAGAAGGCAGCCAGCAGCTGGCTTGCCCCGAAGGAAGAAACCGACTGGTTCGGCAACAAGAAGAAGAAGGGCTGGTTCGACTAGCCCAGCCCCTCACAACCCGATCGCGTCCAGCAGCGTCTCGTACCAGTCGCCCGTCGCGTAATCGCGGAACGGCATCGTGTTCTGGTAGCCCCATACACAGCCGTCGATATCGGCGGCGTGGAAGGCGTCGGTTACCGCCTCGTAATAGGCCGCGCGCTGGGCGAGCGGGACGCCTTCGTACACGCCGTATTCGCCGAGGAAGAGCGGACGGCCCGTGCGCGCCATGTAGTCGCGCGCCTTCTGTACATCGGCGGCGAGCTGGCTCGCGTCGGCGGCGCTGCCGTAGGTGACGCCGGTGGGCATCACCGGGTCGATCCACGGCGCGCCCTGGTGGGTGAAGTTGAACGGGTCGTAATAGTGGAAGGTCGCGATCAGGTTGGGATCGTCGGGCACCTCGAAGGTCGCGAGCGAGTTGATCCCGCTGTAGGATTGCCCGCCGACCACCACGGCCCGCGTCGGGTTGGTCAGACGGATTTCCGCCAGCGCGTCGGCATAGAGGCCGGTCAGCTGCGCATTGGTCAGGTTGCCGTAGGGCTCGTTCATCAGTTCGAACCAGACGTCTGCGTCCTTGTCCTCGAACCGCTCGGCCACCTGCTTCCACAGCGCCACGAAGCGGTCGTGCTCGGCGGCGGGATTTGCCATTAGCTCGTCGTAATTGTGGTTGTCGAGGATCACCCGCAGCCCCTCGGCGCGGGCGAGGTCGACGATATGCTCGGCCCGGTCGAGGAAGGCTGGGTCGATCGTGTACGGCGCGGTCAGCTGCTGGTGCCCCGCGAAGCGCGCGGGAAAGCGCACGGTCGTGAAGCCCTTGGCGGCGATGTCGACGATGTCGCTGTCGCGCAGCGCGGGCCCCCACTCTCCCTCGTTCGGGGCTTCGAGATAGTTGGCGAGGTTGACGCACGCGCCCAGCTCCGCGTCGGCCTGCGTGAGCGCGGAAGGCGTGGGCGACGGGGTCGGTGACGGGGGCGGTGTTGGCGCGGGGGCCGGGGCTCCGGTCGCCACCGGTGCGGGCGAGCTGCCCGAACTGTCGCCACCGCATGCCGCCAGCGACAGTGCCATCGCGGTGCCAAGAAGCATCGCGAACGAACGTTTACCTGCGGACTTGCGCCACATATCGTTTTTCCTCATCCCTTGGGTGATAGCGCTACCATGATTCGGCGCGACTGCCAACGCGCCCTAACATGGTCGCCGCCCGCCACAGCGATTGACGGACGCCGCTCACACCCGCACCCTTGATCGGAAATGACGCAAGCCACCCAACTCCCCGAAGCGCAGATCACGCTCCACCGCTTCGGGCAAGAGCGCGAGCCGGTGGTGCAGATCGACGGGTTCAGCGGGCAGGTAGATGCGCTGCTCGAAAGGGGGCGCGCGGCCGACTATGCCCCGGCAGGCGCGCATTATCCGGGCCTGCGCGCGCCCGCGACGCCCGACTACCTCGTCCCGCGCAACCCGCTGCTGGCAGAGGTGATGCGGCGGGTGTTCGGCTTCGGCCAGTCGCTCAGATGCGAGGCGGCAGCGTTCTCGCTCGTGACGCTGGCCCCGGAGGGCCTCTCCCCATCGCAGCGCCTGCCGCATTACGACGACACCGGGCCGGGGATCATCGCGGTGATGCACTACCTGCTCGGGCCCGGCAGCGGGGGAACCGCCTTTTATCGCCATCGGCGCACCGGGTTCGAAACGGTCACTCTTGATCGCAGCCCCGCCTATCACGCGGCGCTGGCGGCAGACGACCGCGCATACGGCGCGCCGCCGGCAGGGTATCATTATGGCGACAGCGACCGGTACGAGATGATCGGGGAGATCGAGGCGAAGCCCGACCGGCTGATCCTCTATCGCGGGCGGCTGCTCCACTCGGGCGTGATCCCCGAGCCGGACAAGCTCTCCGTCGATCCCGTGAAGGGCCGCCTGACGATCAACATGTTCCTGGAAGGGGCCTAGGCGTCTGCCCTGCCCTCCCGGTTCGCTAGAACGTATCCAGCCGCGAGAGTGCGACGAAGATGAAGCCCGCGCCCAGCACTGCCGAAACGCCAGCCCACACCTCGCTCGCGCTGCCGATCAGCCACTTGCCGGTGGTCACGAAGCGCTCGCCGGCAGCAAGGAACAGGATGCCTTCGACCGTCAGCAGGCCGCCAAGCGCGGCGACCGCGATGAACAGCCAGTCGTCGGGCCGCCAAGGTGTGACGAGATAGATGACTGCGCCCAGCGACAGGGTGAAGAGCCCGGCGATGAAGCGCATGCCCGGCGACTGTTCCAGGTCGTGCATCATGCCTTTCCAGGTACCCGGCATCCGCAGCTCGCCCATTGCGGCGGCGAAGGAATAGATGCCCAGGAACAGGGTGATCCAGGCGGGGATGGTGTCGGCAGTGGCCATGGCGCGGCAAATGATCCTTAAGCTCGATTGCGTCCCGATCGTGCCGACCGCGTGGGCGAGACGCGATACGGGAAGAAGGCACCCGCTCAGCCGGACGAGGCCGGCATCGGGGCCGCCATCCCGCCCGTGTCACCGCCAGATGATGTGCGTGTGACCAGCAGCCGGAATCGGAGTTAACAATTGTTTTCATGAAGGATCGACGGGGCGCGTGCAAGCGCGCCCCGCGATGGTGAATCGGGCCCGCCCCGAATTGCTACAGACGGGCGCTCAATCGCTACCTCTCGGAGGTGGAGTTCTGCGGAGCAAGCTGCGCCAGCGCGGCGAGCGCCGCCGTACTGTCCGCCCCGACCAGCGCCCGCGCCTGCGCCACGAAGGCTCCGCTCGCACCAAGTTCTCTGGCGGTCGCAAACCAGTGGTCGGCGGTCCACGACGCGCCCGCCTTGACCGATCCGAAAAGGCGCCGGTCAAAAGCGTGCAGGTCCGATCCCTGCGCGCGCAATTCGCGATCGAGCGCGAGCGCCAGGATCATTCCGCAGGCATAGTGCATGTCGAACGCGCCGCTTGCCGCGGCCTGCGTCAGCGGCCTTTGTTCAAGGCCCTGCCTGCAGGCATCGCGCGCCTCGGTAGTGCGCTGCCGCACATAGGCGTCGCGCCCTTCTGCGGTGAAGACCAGCGCGGCCAGCGCATCGGCCCCGCCCTCGTGGATCCACGCGATCCGGTCGTCACCCAGCAGGCTTCCGGCCAGTTCCTGCTGGTAGAGGTGCCCCGCCTCGTGCGCGAAGAACCAGTCGATCCAGTCGGTCGGCCCCGCCAGTTTCTGGTCGATCCCCTCGCCATCGAAATGCATGAAGATCTGGTTGGGCAAGGTGCCGCCCTGGATCGAGACATTGCCATCGGGCTGCGCGCGCCGGTCGATCGAGACGTAGAGCTCGGGCGCGGTGCTCAGCGGGCCATAGGCATCGGCCAGCCGCCGCATCGCATCGGGCAGGCCGGTGGCGAGGCGGGCGCGCATCGCTTCGGGCAATCCTGGATCGACGATCGCATTGAAGCCGTCCGCCGCCACGGGAGCAAGGTTGCCGACGAAGACATTGCTTCCCGACCCCTCGCTGACGAAGCGGGCATGGTCGTGCGACCTCTCTCCCGGCGTCGCGATGCCGCGGCCGGGCGCGTCGATGGTGAGCGGCAGCGGCTCGTCGCCGTCGCACGGCAGATCGGCGCAGGCATGGAACTGGCCCGAGTAGACGAGCAGGCTGCCATCGCTGAACGGGGAGAACGGCCCGTAGGCCTTGACCAGCGAGCGGTAACGCGGCGTCACCGTGAGTGCGACGCTATCGAAAGCCCGCCCGTCGGCGCGCTCCAGCCGCTCGCCATCGCCTTCTGCGACCCAGCGGAATGTCGGGTCGAGCGGATGCCACGCGGTCTCGCGGTAGTCGCCCGTCCGGTCGGCGAAATGCAGCGCGGAAGTCGGCTCCGCCAGCCGGTAGCGAAGTTCGACATCGCCGCCGTCGGGCACGGCAAGTTCGGCCGCCACCGGATCGGGCGGCAGCCGATCATCTGTCGAGGGCACAGTGGCGCACGCGGCGAGCGCGCAAGACGAGGCCGCGATCAGCCCCGCGCGGACGAACCTAACCGCCGCCATTGGCGATCCACCGGTCGATCTTTTCTTCCAGCACGGGCAGCGGCAGTCCGCCGGTGTTCAGCACCTGCGCGTGGAAATCCTTGATATCGAATGCGTCGCCCAGCTTCGCCCGCGCGCGGTCGCGCAGTTCCTGGATCTTGAGCGCGCCGATCTTGTAGGCGAGCGCCTGGCTGGGGATGGCGATGTAGCGTTCGACCTCGGCGACCACTTCGGTGCGGGTCATGCCCGAATTTTCGAGCATGAAGTCGATCGCCTGATCGCGCGTCCAGCCCTTCGAATGAAGCCCGGTATCGACCACCAGCCGCATCGCGCGCAGCTGCTCGTCCTGCAACGTGCCGTAGCGGGCCCAGGGATCGTCGTAGAAGCCCATGTCGTAGCCCAGCGTCTCCGAATAGAGCGCCCAGCCTTCGACGAAGGAGGTCGTCCCGCCGAAGCGCATGAAGGCGGGCAGATCCTCGTTCTCCTGCGCGAGGCTGATCTGGAAGTGGTGCCCCGGCTCGCCTTCGTGGAGGTAGAGCGTGACGTTGCCGGTGGTGAGCCTGCTGGGCAGGTCGTAGGCGTTGAAGTTGAACGTGCCCGGGCGCGATCCGTCGGGGGTGCCCGACTGGTACGAACCGCCTGCCTGGAACTGCTCGATAGAGGGATCGTAGGGCTTGATCACCAGATCGGCCTTGGGCGTCAGCGAGAAATAGTCGCCGATCTTCTCGTCCACCCGCTTGCCGATATCGTAATAGCTCTGCGTCAGCGCCTCGCGGCTCTTCGGCTTGAACTTGGGATCGGTGCGCACGTAATCGAAGAATTCGGTGAGGGTGCCGTCGAAGCCGACCTCTTCCTTCAGCTTTTCCAGCTCGCCCTTGATCCGATCGACTTCGGACAAGCCCAGCTTGTGAATCTCGTCGGCCTTCAGCGGCAGCGTCGTGGTGCTCTCGATCAGCTGTTCGTACAGCTTGTCGCCGCCCTTCATCGCGCTCAGCCCCACCTGTTCGCGCGCTACGGGGAGGTATTCGTCGCGCAGGAAATCGCGCAGCCGCTCGTGCGCGGCGTAGATTTCCCTGGTCTTGGCTTCGTAGGCGGCGGTCAATCGGGCCTTGTCAGCGTCCGAGAAATCCTCGGGGAACATAGTCGTCGGGCCCATGAACTGCGATTGCTCGATCGGGATCGCCAGCTGCGTGTCGAGCTGCGAAATCACGTTGCCGATGGTCAGCTTGGTTTCGACCACGCCGCTC
The DNA here is from genome assembly GCA_002729695.1 of Citromicrobium sp. GTDB lineage: Bacteria > Pseudomonadota > Alphaproteobacteria > Sphingomonadales > Sphingomonadaceae > Alteriqipengyuania. Next base: position 8,944 of record PBYQ01000011.1, read on the forward strand.
TCCATCCCTTCGCGGAACTTCGCGATCGAACGGTCGGTGATGGCAATATAGTCGTCGTGGCGGCTGAGGTTGTCCTCGTAATTGGCCATCGTCTTGAACGGGGCCGCGCCGCTGCCGCTCGCGAAATCGGGATAGAAGGTGTGGAAGCCGCTGAAGTGGTTCACGGGCCGGACCTCGGTGAGCGCGCGGATTTCGGGCGTGCTGCCCTTCAGCGACTGCTCGATATTGTACTTGAACACGTCGTAGGCGAGCTGGTCGGTCGGCGAGAGCTTCGCGCGGTCGATCTGCTGCAACAGCGCGGCGTTGAGCTGGGTGTCGCGCAGATCGGCATAATAGGACGCGTCGGTCAGGTAGTCGCCCAGCCGGTCCGCATCGGTGTCGTCGCCCCGGAACAGGCGACCGAGCGGGTTGAGTTCCAGACCGCGCTTGTCGGAATCGGCAAACAGCGCGAACAGCTTGTCATGTTCGGACTGCTGCACGCTGGCGGTGGCCAATGCCCCCGCATCCTGCGCAAAGGCGACGCCGGGCGCGGTGAGGAAGGCAAGCGCGGCGGCCCCGGCGAGCAGGTGCCGGGTGGCGGTACGGGCGATGGTCATGCTGGTAGTTCCCCCTGAAAATCGATCGGGGGAGATGTTACCCGCCGCCACAGGCGCTGCCAAACGCCTTCGACCAGCGACCCGAGGCGCTCGACCGGCGACAGACCGTCCGCTGATGCGACCTAGAAGGTGTAGCCGATCCCCGCGCCGATCATCCACTGGTCGGCGCTGCCCCGGTCGGCCACGAAGGGCGAATCCGCCGCGTCACCGATCATCCGCGAATATCCGCCGATCGCGAACAGGCCGAGCCCGCCGTTGGTCAGGTCGCCATCCAGATCGTATCCGCCAAGAAGGTTCACGCCCCACTTGTTGAAACCCGCATCGGCATCATACACGGGCAGCCCGCTGGCGAGCGCCTGCGCGGGCGTAACCGAGAAGTAATAGCTGTTGAAGTTCTCGTCCGCATGCTCGGCAGAGACCGACAGGCTGACTGCCGCGGCCCTGCTGACGGGTGTGAAGTAGGATATGCTGGGCGAAATCGTGCGCCCCTCGTGCGCGCCGGCGACATCCCAGCGCACATCGACCGTGGCACCCAGACTGTCGTAGGGGTTGAGCACGCCGGATACGCTGATCCCGGCACTGCCACCCACTTCCACCGCAGTGTCGAGCTTGCCCGCCGCAGCGACGACCGGGTCCTTGATATCCCCGGTACGGCTGGTGCGCAATCGCACCGTCGGCCCGAAGGCGAAAGACACCCTGCCATCGCCGTCGGGCACCAGATCGAGCGCGGCGCCGGCCGCGCGCGGCTCGATCCCGATACCGCTCACGCTGCCACGGATCAGCGGAAGCGGGAACAGCTTGTAATCGTCCGACCCGTCGTATTCGGGGACATAGCCCGCCCCGACGCCGATCATCACCCAGTCGCCATCGAACACCGTGCCCTCGGTCATGGGGCGCGCGGGGGCTTCCGCCTCGACGTCGGTATCGGTCTCGCTCTGCGCGTAGGCAGGGCTGGCGGTCGCGCACAAGGCGATTGCGGCCAGAGCCGGGGCAATACGACGCATGCTGGAAATCCTCCTGTTACGCTTCTCAAACGAGTTTTCTTCAGCAACGTTCCTCGACCCTCAGGCGATATCGAGGATGCCCTCAAGTCCATTTGCCTCTTGTGATCTACGCCCCTAACGACCGGTTATGACAGGGGCACGCGCCGATATTGCAATCCTTGGCGGAGGCCTCGCTGGCGGGCTGATCGCGCTCGCGGTGCGCCGGGCCGATCCATCGCTGTCGGTGGTGCTGGTCGAGGCGGGCGAGATGCTGGGCGGCAACCACCGCTGGAGCTGGTTCGAAAGCGATCTGAACAACGACGGGCAGGCACTGCTCGCACCGATTCGCAAGATCCACTGGCCGGTCGGCTACGACGTGCATTTTCCCGAACATTCGCGGCGGCTGGAGAGCACTTACGTCTCGCTCTCGTCGACCGATTTCGATGCGGCATTGCGCCGCGAGCTGGCGCAGTCGACCATCCATACGGGGCGCAAGGTCGCCTCGGTCGATGCGCGCGGGGCGACGCTGGAAGGCGGCAAGCGGATCGAGGCGCGCTGCGTGATCGACGCGCGCGGTTACATCCCCTCCGACGCGTTCGAGGGTGGCTGGCAGGTGTTCATGGGCCGCCACCTGCGCACACATGCCCCGCACGATGTCGACCGCCCGATCGTGATGGACGCCAAAGTCGCCCAGCACGACGCCTTCCGCTTCGTCTACACCCTGCCGCTCGCCGCCGACGAGCTGTTCGTCGAGGATACCTACTACCAGGACAGCCCCGTGCTCGACCGCGCAGCGCTTTCCAGCCGGATCGAACGCTATTGCGATGCGATGGGCTGGCACGGCGAGCCGATCGCGTTCGAAACCGGCGTGCTTCCGGTCATCACCGGCGGCGATCTGGCCCGCTACCAGCGCGAGGTCCGCGTGCCCGGCGTGGCGATGGCGGGCGCGAGGGCGATGATCGGGCACCCGCTGACCAGCTACACCCTCCCCTTTGCGGTCGAAACCGCGCTGCTGGTGGCAGAGAACAGCCAACTGCCCGGCGAACAGATGGCCGCACTGCTCGAAGCGCACGCACGCCGCGTGTGGCAACGGACCGGCTTTTACCGGATGCTGGGCTCGATGCTGTTCGGCGCGGCGAAACCTGAGGAACGATATCGCATCTTCTCGCGCTTCTATCACCTGTCGCCGGGGCTGATCGAGCGGTTCTATGCCGCCCGCTCCACCACCAGAGACAAGCTCAGGGTCTTGACCGGCAAGCCGCCGGTCCCGATCCCCCATGCCCTGCGCGCGCTGGCATCGCACCGCCCGCCGCTCGCCCCACAGGAAGGAACCTCGACCAATGGCTGAAGGCCGCAATGCATGCGTGATCGGGGCCGGGTTCGGCGGAATGGCGCTCGCCATCCGTCTCCAGAGCGCCGGAATCGGTACCACCGTGATCGAGGGGCGCGACAAGCCCGGCGGCCGCGCCTATTTCTGGGAGCGTGACGGCTTCACCTTCGACGGCGGGCCGACCGTCGTCACCGATCCCGACTGCCTGAAGGAATTGTGGGCGCTGTCGGGCCACGACATTGCAAAGGATGTCGAGCTGGTCCCGGTCAAGCCGTTCTACCGCCTCAACTGGCCCGATGGCGCGAATTTCGACTATTCGAACGACCACGAGGAGCTGTTCGCGGAGATCGCCAAGCTCAATCCCAAGGATGTCGAAGGCTACCAGCGCTTCCTCGATTATTCGGCGGGCGTGTACGAGGAAGGCTATGTGAAGCTGGGCACGGTGCCCTTCCTCGATTTCAAGTCGATGCTGAAAGCCGCACCGGCGCTCGCCAAGAAGCAGGCCTATCGCAGCGTATATTCGATGGTCTCCAGCTTCGTCGAGAACGAGAAGCTGCGCGAGGCGCTCAGTTTCCACACGCTGCTGGTCGGCGGCAACCCGATGAAGACGTCGAGCATCTACGCGCTGATCCACAAGCTGGAGATGGATGGCGGCGTGTGGTGGACCAAAGGGGGCACCAACCGCCTGATCGCGGGGATGGTCCGCCATTTCGAGCGGCTGGGCGGCACGATGC
>PBYQ01000012.1 GCA_002729695.1 Citromicrobium sp.
CCCCTTCCACTGCCCGTCGCGCTTCTCGATGAAGGCTTTCATGCCCTCGGCCTTGTCCTCGGTTGCGGTGAGGATCTGGAACAGGCGGCGTTCGTGGAGGACGCCCTGGCCGAGGAAGGTCTCGTAGGCCGCGTTGACCATTTCCTTGTTCACCATTGCGGCCATCGGCGGCATTCCGGCGATGGTTGCGGCGGTGGTGCGCGCCTCTTCCATCAGCGTGTCATGCGGCACGACACGCGCGACGAGCCCGCTGCGTTCGGCTTCCTCGGCGTCCATCATCCGGCCGGTCAGGCACATTTCCATCGCCTTGGCCTTGCCCACCGCGCGGGTGAGCCGCTGCGATCCGCCCATGCCCGGCGCGACGCCCAGCTTGATCTCGGGCTGGCCGAACTTGGCCTTTTCGCTCGCAATGATGAAGTCGGCCATCATCGCCAGCTCGCACCCGCCGCCCAGCGCGAAGCCGTTGACCGCGGCGATCCAGGGTTTCCGCACCGCCTCGACGATGTGGCTGGTCCACTTGGCGAAGAAGTCCTGCAGATAGAAATCCGCCGCGTCCTTCTCGCTCATCTCCTTGATGTCCGCGCCGGCAGCAAAGGCCTTGTCGCCCGACCCGGTCAGGATCGCGCACAGCTGGCTGTCGTCGTTCTGGTAGGCGGTGAAGGCGTCGATCAGCTCGTCGAGCACCACGCTGGAGAGCGCGTTCAGCGCCTGCGGACGGTTGAGCGTGATGGTGGTGACGGCACCGTCGATCTCGGTGGTGATGGTTTCGTAGGGCATGTCTACTCCAAATTCGTCATTGCGAGGAGCCGCAGGCGACGCGGCAATCCAAGGTGCTGGTCCATGGATTGCTTCGCCTCGCTCGCAATGACGAGCAAGCAGGCAATCCTGCGCTCGTCAATTCAGCGGCGTCCACTCCTCGCCCTCGGGCAGGGCGGTGAAGATCGCCTCGATCTGTTCATCGGTTACGCCCTCGGGCGTGGCGGGGTTCCAGTGCGGGTCGCCGGTCTTGTCGACGATCACTGCGCGCACACCCTCGGCGAAATCGTGGCTCACGAGCACGCGGCTGCCGATGCGGTATTCCATCCGCATCTCGTCGGCGAAGCTGCCCAGAGTCAGGCTGTCCGCCAGCTGGCGCAGCGCGACCTTGCAGCTCTGCGGGCTCTTGGCGCGCAGCGTCTTGAGTTCCTTCGCGGCCCACTCGGAATCGTCGGCTTCGAGCGCGGCGAGGATGTCCTCCAGCGTGGCACCGGAGAACAGCCGGTCGATATTCTCGCGATTGGCGAGGATGCGCGCCTCGGGCGGGGTTTGCGATGCCTCGTCGAGGATCGTCTGAATATAGGCCGGATCGTCGATAATCGCGGCCTTAACGCGGGCGAGATTCTCGCTCGCGATGTAGTGCGTGGCGAGACCGACCGCGTGGCACTCCGCCCCGTCGAGCCGCGCGCCGGTCAGCGCGAGAAACTGGCCGATGCGGCCTGGCAGGCGCGAAAGGTACCAGCCACCGCCAACGTCCGGAAACAGGCCGATCCCGGTCTCGGGCATGGCGAACTTGGTGTTCTCCGTGGCGACGCGGAACGCCGCAGGCTGGCTGATGCCGACCCCGCCGCCCATCGTGATCCCGTCCATGAAGGCGACCACCGGCTTGGTGTAGGTGAACAGCTGGTGGTTGAGCCGGTACTCGGCGTGGAAGAACTCGCGGCCCGTCTTGCCTTTGTCGTTCAGCGCCGAATTGCGCAGCATCGCGATGTCGCCACCCGCACAGAACCCGCGCCCTTCGGCATGGTCGATCATCACCGCCGCGATCCCGGCATGGTCGGCCCACTCGGTCAGCGCATCGGCCATCGCGACGCACATCTCGGTCGTCAGCGCATGGATCGCCTTGGGGCGGTTCAATGAGATGTGCCCCACGTTCTGGTGGGCGTGGATGTTGAGATGGTCGGTCATAGGAACTTCCTCCCCTCCCCTTCAGGGGAGGGGATCGAGGGGTGGGGGGAATGGCAGAGCAGGGCCGGCAGGTTGGCAAGCCCCTCCCTGCTGCGACTAGCAAGCAAGCTTGCAAGTCTCGCTATCCCTCCCCTCAAGGGGAGGGAGGTGTGGTGCGCGAAAATCACTGCCGCAGCAGATCCCGGCCCACGATCATCCGCATCACCTGGTTGGTGCCTTCGAGGATCGAGTGCACGCGCAGGTCGCGCCAATAGCGTTCGATCGGGTAGTCCTTGAGGTAGCCGTAGCCGCCGAACAGCTGCAGCGCGTCGTTGACGACCTTGCTGCCATTGTCGGTCGCCAGCCGCTTCGCCATCGCGGAGAAGCGCGACTTGTCGGGCGCGTTGTCGGTGACTTTGGCGGCCGCCAGGTAGAGCAGCGCACGCGCCGCCTCCAGATCGGTCGCCATGTCGGCGAGCATGAACTGCGTGTTCTGGAAGTCGGCAATCTGCTGGTCGAACTGCTGGCGTTCCTTGGTGTACTTTACCGCCTCGTCGAGGCAGCGCTGCGCCCCGCCCAGCGAGCACGCGCCGATGTTCAGCCGCCCGCCGTCGAGACCCATCATCGCGAAGCGGAAGCCTTCGCCCTCGTCGCCGACACGGTTCTCGACCGGCACGCGCGCATCCTCGAAGATGACCTGCGCGGTCGGGCTGGCATTCCAGCCGAGCTTCTTTTCCGGCGCGCCGAAGCTGACGCCGGGCGTATCCTTGTCGACCACCAGGCAGGTGATGCCCTTGGTCTTGTGCTCGCCCGTGCGGACCATGGTGACGTAGACGTCGTTCACGCCGCCGCCGGAGATGAACTGCTTGGTGCCGTTCAGCACGTAGTGGTCACCGTCGAGCACGGCCTGCGTCTTCAGCCCCGCCGCGTCCGATCCGCTGCCCGGTTCGGTGAGGCAGTAGGAGGCGAGCTTCTCCATCGTCACCAGCTGGGGAAGGTATTTCTCCTTCACGCCTTCGCCGCCGAAGCGGTCGATCATCCAGCTCGCCATGTTGTGGATCGAGATGAAGGCGCTGGTGGTGGGGCAGCCATAGGCCATCGCCTCCATGACCAGCGCGGCTTCGAGCCGGCCGAGGCCGATCCCGCCGCTCTCCTCGCTGACATAGATCGCGCCGAAGCCGAGTTCGGCGGTCTGCTTGATCGTGTCGACGGGGAAGTGGTGTTCCTCGTCCCACTTGCCCGCGTGCGGCGTGATGTTGTCGGCGGTGAACCGCTGCGCCATGTCCTGGATCGCAAGCTGGTCGTCTGAGAGCTGAAATTGTCCGGTCATGCGAGGCGACCTAGCGCCACCGGGGTGCCAATAAAAGGGGGCAGCTGCCAAGGCTCAGGGCGTGGCGGTCTCCGCCGTCGGTGCGCAGCGTCGGCGCGAGGTCGCGGTGCCCGATTGGCTCAGCTCGCGCGTGGCCAGCTGTTCGCCCCCTTTGGCGAGGCTCATCGCGTATTCGGCGGTCCAGCTCTCGCCTTCGCCCTGCATCGCCAGGCTGACGACGATACCCGGCTTTCCGCGCCGAACCCCCGAAACCTCGCCCTGCGATTCGTAGAAAGTGATCGTGCCGGGCCGGATCGTCAGGAACATATCCGAGTCGGGCGTGCATGGACCGTCGATCGCGTCCCACTGGCCGAGGAAGCGCGCAGGGATGGCGGTCAGCGGGGCGCTGTCGTCGGCCACGTCGTTCGCGGGCACGCGGTGCGGGTTGATCAGTGTCGGCTCGGGTGCCGGGGGGGCGTCGTCCCCCTGCGGGTCGAGCGAGACGGTCGAAGTGTTGCCGTCTGCGGTAGGGCTCGCTTCGACGGTCATTTCCTTGCCATCGACGGCAATGGTGGTCTCATCGGGCGTCGACGCAGGGGTGCGGTTGTTGCAGCCCGCCAGCAGGGCGAAACCGGCCATCACCGCGGCCATCGTCGCTGGCTTGGTCATCCGCGTTGCCCCCTTCGCATCCGACGCACAGGCGCCATCAGCAGCGAATATAGTCGAAAGGTGCCGTGCCAGCAAAGACTTCGCTCAAATGCGCTCCGTCTCCGGAAAGCTTGAGCTGCTGTTCGACGTCTTTCGTTGGCGCCTGCCCTGTCTCGGCGTAGCGACCTTCGATGGCGACAGTGTTCGCGTCGATCCGCCGGACATCGGAGATGCTGGTGGTGCCCAGACCTTCGTATCGCAGTTCGCTTTCGGTGATCGTCAACCCGCCCGATCCTCCGGCAGCGCACGCGGAGTACTCCTCGGTCTCACCCCACCGGCCCTGGAAGGCCGCGGGGATGAGCGGCTGTTCCGCGGCTGGGGAGTCGGCAACGTCTGGCTCCGGATCGGGAGTTTCGCTGGCGTCGGCAGCTGGGCTCGCGTCCTGTTCGACCACTGCACTCTCGCTGTCTTGAGCCGAGCCGCAGCCGGCGACCAGCAAGGCCAGAACTGTCAGTGTACCAAGCGCAATCCTCTTCACCGCCATTCCCCCTCGTCGTCGATCCGGTGGAGGTTAGCAGCAGGGTGCGCCGCGCAAAAGTGCCTCGGCGCGGACCTGTTGCGGGGGGCAAAGCGTCAGTCGGCTTCCGCTGAAGGGAGGTGCAGCACGCGCGTGTCGAACCATTGCTGCGCGAGCCGCGTGTCGTTTCCACGATACCAGCGCGGTGCGGGCACGCCCTTCTGCCACGCCACCATCTCGGTCAGCGTGCCCTGGGCCGAGGGTGTGTCGTAGGTCTTCGCATAGTCCCCGAAAGGATCGGCGTATGCCTCGTCCGCAGAGATTATGGTCCAGCCTTTCGCGCGCAGCGCCGCAACCAGATCGCCGATCCACAGCGCGGCGAGATCGGTTTCGTGGAGCAGCATGACATGCGCGGGCGACCTGCCGGTGACGTCGCGCGCGAGCGCATCGTAGAACTCGGCGGCATCGACATGCGCCTGCACGTAAAGATCGCGCAACGCGTCGCGGTCGATTTCGTGGCCTTGCGCAACCGCATCCTTGGCCGCCGCTTCGTAGAACCAGTCGCTCGCGTCGATGGTGACGTAGCCGTCCGTCAGGCCACGCTCGGCCAGCCCCGCGCGGATCGCGTCGCGCTTGGCTTTGTCGCTGCGCCCTTCGTCGAGGTAGGGATAGCGGAACCACGCACGATGGCCCTTGCGCCCGCGCAACCATTCCTCGCCCGCGTCGATATCAGCGAGATAATCGGCGGTGTCGGTATCGGAGAGCTGCGGGTGCGTAGCGCTGTGATTTGCGATCACGTGGCCCGCTGCGACATAGGCTGCGATCCGCCGCTCGTCCTCCGGCCCCTCGATATGACCGGGATTGACGAAGAACGCCGCCTGTTCGACGCCTGCTGCCTTCAGGCTGGCGACCAGCATGCCTGCGCGGTCGTCCTCAGTGAGGAACGCGCCCGGGGCACGGGGCACATCGTCGAAGGTCAGCGCGACGCGCTTTCCAGGTTGGGATGGCGGAGCGGGTACCTCCTCGACGTGACCGCAAGCGGCAAGCAGGCCGAGGAGGAGGGGAAGGAGCCAGCGCATGGTCCCGGGCATTAGCTCGGGCAGCGGCGATAGGTTGTGGTCGAGCGCTCACCCGTGTCGAAATTGCGGACGGTCAGAGTTTTCGCGACCGGATCGACAGAAAATTCCAGCTCGTCGCGGGTCGGCTCGTCGGCGTAGGTCGTGTCGAACACCGCACGGAGGCTGCCCGGTTCGCGTTCGCTCACGGAGATGAACCGCCCGCCGGTCTCGAAGTAGGAATAGCCGTCCTCGCGCACGGTCAGCACCTTGCCCATATTTTCCTGCTGGTAGCCATCGCACTGCGCTCTGGTCACCGCCGCACCATCGGTTTCGCGCCACTTGCCCCGGATCGCGACCGGGAAGGTCTTGGCGAACGCACTTGGTTCCTCCGCCTCGCTCCCGTCGTCCGATGCAGGCAGACCTTCGGGCGGGCCAGCCCCGTCACCGATTCCGCCATCGGGTTCGACCGGGATCGGCGTTTCGGTGGCGGCTGCGTCGGGAGCGGGCGAAGTCGCGTCCTCCCCCGCGCTGCATGCGACAAGGCCGCATGCAAAGAGCGGGAGAAGGGCGAGATGCTGGGGTTTCAAGGACATTTTACGAAGGTGACTCCTGTAGCTCCGGGTTCGAGAAGGCCGATTTTCTTGCGATCTGGCGTCAATTGCAGCCGCATCGTGGCATCCCTGCCGTCGGTCGTTTTGTAGCCGACCTTTATCGCATCGGTACCGACAATATCCATCGTCTGGACCGTTCCCTCGATTCCGCCGATGGTGACTTTGCGATCTTTCACGATGAGGTCGCGGAACGGCGTGATCTTGCAGTTTTCGACCTGCGAGAAGGCCCATTTGCCGTGAAATGCCTGTGGTACGAAAGCTTCGGTGACCGGCTTTAGCTGTTTGCCGCAATAGCGATACTCGAAGGGCTCGAAGCCATTCCCCGAAAGGCTGAGTCTCTTGCCATCCTTGCTCAACTTGAGCCGGTAGCTCTCCTTCGAACTCTCGCCGGGTTCGAAGAACTCGCCATCGCTGGTGATCTCGTCGGCCGAAATCTGCTTGATCGAGGACGGCTCGAACCTCGCTTCGTAGAATTCGATCGCTTCTTCTTCGATCGCCATCACCCCGTCGCTGACGGTGGTGCAGGTGTAGTCGCCACCGCCTTCTGCCAGATCCCACAGGCCCTGGAAGCGCGTCGGAATGATTTCCAGCGTGGTCTGGACAGGCTCCGCATCGACGACCTCGTCCGCTACGACATCTTGCGAGTTCGGCTCCGTCGCCACGGAATCGACATCGTTCTTTTCGCCAGTCTCTCCGCTGCACGCTGCCAGCGCGACCAAAGCCGCAACTGGCAGGGCGTATTCCGCAATCCTCATCCGGCATCTCCCCATCGTGATGCGACCCGATCGGGAGTGTGGCAGATTTTTCGCGAGGGGTTCAACCCATGGTGGGGATGACGAAGGCGTTGGAACCGTCGCCGCCGCCATCGGGCCAGCGCTGGGTGACCTTCTTCGTCTTGGTCCAGAAGCGCAGCCCTTCCTGGCCGTACTGGTCGATGTCCCCGAAGCCCGAACGCTTCCAGCCGCCGAAGCTGTGGTAGCTGACGGGCACGGGGATCGGCACGTTGATGCCGACCATGCCGACGTTCACCCGGTGCGCGAATTCGCGCGCGGCGTGGCCGTTGCGGGTGAAGATGGCGACGCCGTTGCCGTACTGGTGCTCGCTCGGCAGACGCACCGCGTCCTCGAAATCCTTCGCGCGCACGATCTGGAGCACGGGGCCGAAGATCTCTTCCTTGTAGCTTTCCATGTCGGTGGTGACGCGGTCGAGCAGGGTCGGGCCGACGAAGAAGCCCTTCTCGTGGCCTTGCAGCGAGAAGCCGCGCCCGTCGATCACGACCTCGGCACCTTCCTTCTCGGCGGTGTCGATCCACTGTTCGATCCGCGCCTTGTGCTCCGGGGTGACGACCGGGCCGTACTGCGCATCCTTGTCGGTCGAGACGCCGACGCGCAGCGCGTTGATTGCGGGGATCAGCTTTTCACGCAGGCGGTTCGCGGTATCTTCGCCCACCGGCACCACCACGGGCAGCGCCATGCAGCGTTCGCCCGCCGAGCCGAAGGCCGCACCCGCCAGATCGTTCACCACCTGGTCGAGATCGGCGTCGGGCATCACGATGCCGTGGTTCTTCGCCCCGCCGAAGGCCTGCACGCGCTTCCCGTTCGCGGTGCCGCGCGAATAGATATACTGCGCGATGTCGGACGAACCGACGAAGCTGATCGCGGCGATGTCGTCGTGGTCGAGGATCGCGTCGACCATTTCCTTGTCGCCGTTGACGACCTGCAGCAGCCCCTCGGGTGCGCCCGCTTCAACGAACAGCTCGGCGAGGCGGATGGGCACGCTGGGATCGCGCTCGGACGGCTTGAGGATGAAGGCATTGCCCGCCGCGATCGCCATGCCGAACATCCACATCGGGATCATCGCGGGGAAGTTGAACGGGGTGATGCCCGCCCCGATGCCGAGCGGCTGGCGCATCGAGTAGACGTCGATGCCGGGCCCCGCGCCCTGTGTGTACTCGCCCTTCAGCGCCTGCGGGATGCCGCAGGCATATTCGATCACTTCGAGCCCGCGCTGCACGTCGCCATGCGCATCGTCGACCACCTTGCCGTGCTCGCTCGAGAGCAACTCGGCCAGCTCCTGCTTGTTCGCTTCGACAAGCCGCTTGAACTCGAACATCACGCGCGCCCGGCGCTGCGGGTTGGTCGCGGCCCATTCGGGCTGGACTTCCTTCGCCTTGGCGACAGCCCGTTCGAGCAGCGCGGCATCGCCCAGCGCAACCTCGGCCTGCACTTCTCCGGTCGAGGGGTTCCACACCTTGTGCGTGCGGGCGGCTTCACCGGCGGCGACTCCGGTGGCGAGGTGGTGGTCGATCTGGCGCATGGGGGAACTCTCCGTGATTGTCTTGTTGCGGCGCGGCTTAGACCTGCGGTAAGCGACTTGCCAAGGCTTGCGCGCGCGGCTTGCACGCAATCAGCGCTTGTGCTGGCATTTTGTTTCGCGCAACGCTAAGCGCACGCGCCGAGGCCCGCGACGGTGCCATCGACAGGCGGGTGTAGCTCAATGGTAGAGCAGCAGCTTCCCAAGCTGACGACGAGGGTTCGATTCCCTTCACCCGCTCCATCGCCGCTTCCACAAAAATCTCCCAGAAACGCCGGAAAACCATCACCCAGCAGGGGATGTCTTGCGCTGGGCACCTGCATGCCGCAGGGGCGCGGGCATGACCAAGGAAACATGGCTCAACCGCGCGATCCGCCTGATCGAGGCGGACTACAACCGTTCCTCCGACACGCACCTCATCCGAGTGCCGTTGCCGCATTGCCGGGGGATCGAGCTTTATCTCAAGGATGAAAGCTCGCATCCCACGGGCAGCCTCAAGCACCGGCTCGCCCGGTCGCTGTTTCTCTACGGGTTGTGCAACGGCTGGATCGGGGAGGGCACCACGCTGATCGAGGCGTCCTCGGGCTCGACCGCCGTATCCGAAGCCTACTTCGCCAAGCTGCTCGACCTGCCGTTCATCGCGGTAGTGCCCGCGAGCACCGCGGAAGCGAAGCTGGAACAGATCCGGTTCTACGGCGGGCAGATCCACCCGGTCGAGGATCCGGGCATGGTCTACGCCGAATCGGAGCGGCTCGCGGCGGAAACCGGCGGCCACTACCTCGACCAGTTCACCTATGCCGAGCGGGCGACCGACTGGCGCGGCAACAACAATATCGCGCAGAGCATCTTTTCGCAGATGAGCGAGGAGGATCATCCGGACCCGGCATGGATCGTGTGCGGCGCGGGCACCGGCGGGACATCTGCCACGCTGGGGCGCTACATCCGTTACCAGCGGCGCCCGACGCGGCTGTGCGTGGCCGACCCGGCAGGCTCGGTCTTCCACCGCTACTACGCAGACCGCGCGGTCGAGACGGTGGAGGGTGGCTGCCAGAGCCGGATCGAAGGCATCGGGCGCGCGCGCGTCGAACCGAGCTTCGAGCCCGGGGTGATCGACCGGATGATCGCGGTTCACGATGCCGACTCGCTGGGCGCGATGTTCGCGCTGTCGAAGACGCTCGGGCGCAAGGTCGGCGGATCGACCGGCACCAACCTGTTCGCCTGCCTCCAGCTCATCGAGGAAATGGCCTCCGCCGGCCAGTCGGGCAGCATCGTGAGCCTGCTGTGCGACGACGGCGCGCGATACGCATCGACCTATTACAGCGAGGAATGGCTGGCGGAATGGGGCGGGGACTGGCGTCCGGCGTACAACAGGATGCTTGAAATCCTCGAGTGACAATCGGGTGTCACACGGATTCCGGCGTCGGGGAGGTCGGTCAGCCTGCCTGACGGCGCGATAGGGTAGCCGGATATCCACCTCTTTTCAGACGCCTGGTTTGCTCACCGCGCCAGTCTTTCGGTAAAAATTCATCTGAGGGTCGTATAGAAGCGCAAGGTGCGGGACCGGCGGGGGGCGTCGGGACAATCACGCACGCGTGAGTGGGATTGGTATGACAAAGGACAATATCGGCAATGAGGTGCTGGCTTTCCTGGCGGGGAACCTGCTCGACGCGACACCGACCAACTATCGCTTCGGCTATCTCTACCTCACCCGGTCCAGCAAGGTGATCTGCGAGGAAACCGACACCTACATCGACAATGGCATGCGGATGAAGCAGGAAACCATCGTCGAGATCATGGGCAAGCACGCCTCCGCGTCCGACGATCCGGAAGAGCGGATCGCGGCGCGCGACGAAGCGGTCGAGATGTTCCTCAACGCGGCGGGCGATCTGGCGCGCGAAACCAAGCGGCAGGCCGATGGCGTTGGGCGCGATATCGCAGAGGAAAGCCAGGCGATCCGTGAGGGCGCGCAGGGCGAGGACCTGAAGGGCGCGATCCGCCGGATCATCGACCGCGCGGCCACGGCAGAGCGGGAGCTGTCGACGGCGTCGAGCCGGATCGACCGGCTTCAGCGCGATCTCGAGGAAGCGCGCAACAAGGCGCTGGTCGACGAACTGACCGGCATCCCCAACCGCCGGGCGACGCGCGCGATGATCCAGGACCTGGAGATTCGCAAGGTTCGCTACTGCACCGCAATCATCGACATCGACCATTTCAAGGTCATCAACGACACCTACGGCCATGCGGTGGGCGATCGCGCGCTCAAACTGGTCGCCAACGCGCTGACCGAGGCGCTGGCGCCCTGGCCGGTGTCGCGCTGGGGAGGGGAAGAATTCCTCGTCATTGCCGAGACGCCCGACGCCGGTCGGCTCGCCGAAAAGGTGACGATCGCGAAAAATGCGCTCGCCGACCGCAATCTGAAACTGCGCGAAACCGACGAACCGATGGGTGCTATCACCTTCTCCGCGGGGGTGGCGGTCAATGTGGACACCAGCGACGAAACTCTCTGCCGCGCGGACAACGCGCTGTACGAAGCGAAAAAGTCGGGTCGCAACAAGGTTCTGATCGCGCCGGAGAGCGGACGCGTGGCGGACGCGGCCTGACGCCGCAGCGCAGCGCGTGTCGTCCTTCCTCTTCGGGTTTGCCGCTGCGCTGCTGCTGACGATCGGCGCGCGCGATCAATTGCTGGTCGCGCGGCTGGCGAGGCCGCTGGGCGCGCTCATCCTGCTTGCCGCGCTCGTGTCCGCGATTTTCACCGCCGGGCTGATGGCGCTTGCGGGCGATGCGGTCGCGGCGCTGCTGCCCGAAACAGCGCGCCAGATGCTGGTCGCGATCGCGCTGGTGGTCGCCTCTTTCGAGCTGTTTTGGCCTGCCCGCGAAAAGCGCCCGAAGGAACCGACACGATCCGCCTTTGCGGCGTTCGTCGTGCTGCTCGCCCGACAGTGGGGCGATGCCGCGCGCTTCCTGCTCTTCGCGCTCGCCGCTGCGACCGCGCTGCCCACCTTCGTCGCGCTCGGCGGGGCGGCGGGGGCGGGGGCTGCGCTGGCAGGTGGCTGGGCGCTGGGCGACGATATCGAGGCATTGCCGCTACGCATGTTCCGGCTGGTGATGGGCGGTGTGGTGCTGATCGCAGGGCTGGCAATCGGGCTGGGTGCGCGCGGGATCATCTGATCCTGCGAGTGGGGCACCCTCAATCACTGTGATCGAAGCTTTGGCGGGAAACCCGCCGGCTTTGCGGCGTTGATCCGGTAACCGAACAGCCAAGCCGCAACCCCAGATAAGGAGACCAAACATGGCCCAAGCCGGCGACAATTCGAAAACCGCACTCGTACAGGAACTTAACGGCCTGCTCGCCGATCACCTCGCGCTCTATTTCAAGACCAAGAACTTCCACTGGCACGTAAAGGGCCCGCGCTTCCGCGACCTGCACCTGCTGTTCGACGAACAGGCGATCGAGCTGCGCGACCAGATCGATGCGATCGGCGAACGCGTGCGCAAGCTGGGCGAGGTAACGCTGACCTCGATCGGTTCGGTCGCCCGCGCGACGCAGGTGAAGGACCAGGATTCGACCGATCTCGACGGCGACGCGATGGTCAAGGAACTGCACGACGACAACGTCGCGATGATCAAGCGCCTCAAGGGCATGAAACCGCTGGCCGAAGAGGCGGGCGACAATGCTACCGACGGCCTGCTCGACGACTGGACCGACATGGCAGAGGAACGCGCATGGTTCCTCAAGTCGACGCTCGGCTAAGCCCCCGTTAGCCAAGCGACAGGAAGGGCCGATCCGGTGCTATGCCGGGTCGGCCCTTTGCTTTATCCCGCACCCATCATGCCCCCGCTACTGCCCCGTTCGCTCCACCGCCTTGCGCTGCGCATCGCGCACCGCGTGCGGCATGTCTGGCGCAAGGTCGCGAAGCCGCAGCTGCGCGGGGTGAGCGTGATCCTGCGCGATCCGCAAGGCCGGGTGCTGTTCGTGCGTCACGCCTATGGCCCGCCCAACTGGAGCCTGCCCGGCGGCGGCATCGGACGCCGCGAAGCGCCCGAACAGGCCGCGCGGCGCGAGATGAAGGAGGAACTGGGCCTGACGCTTGGGGCCGTGACAGCGCTTGGCACTATCGACGAGACGATTTCTGCCTCGCCGCATTCCGCCTACCTGTTTCTGGCCGAGATCGACCAGGCACCCGTGCCCGACGGGCGCGAGATCGTCGAGCTGCGCTTCGCCATGCCAACCGATCCACCGCAGCCGGTCAGCCGCCTCGCGCAACGCAGGATCGCCTTCCTGCTCAGGAGCTAGAACAGCGCGAGCTGGCCGCCGCCGGTATCGCGACGTTGCGTGCCCTCGTCGCTTACATCATCGCGTTCGAGGTTGGACAGCGTCAGCCCCATCAGCCGGATCGGGCGCGGCAGCGGCAGCAGGTCGTCGAGGATCGCGTGCCCGATCGCGGCGAATTGCTCCTTGCCCTCGACATTGCGGGGCAGCGAACGCGCGCGGGTCATCAGCTGGAAGTCGTTGTATTTGAGCTTGAGCGTCACGGTGCGCCCGCGCGCCTGCGCTCGCTCGATCCGCTCCCACACGATCTCGACGATCTCGTCGAGCGTGGTGCGCAGCTCTTCCGCCTCGTGCCGGTCGACCGAGAAGGTTCGTTCCCCACCGACCGATTTGCGGATGCGGTTCGAGCGGACGGGGCGGTCGTCCATGCCCCTCGCCGCGCGGTAGAGATACTCGCCGAAGCTGCCGAAATGCTGCGCCAGCCACGCGGCGTCCTTCGCGGCAAGGTCCGCGCCGGTGGCTATGCCGAGCCGCGCCATCTTCTCCTCCCCTCGCGGGCCCACCCCGTGAAAGCGACGGATGGGGAGCGTCTGGACGAAGGTCGCGCCCTCGCCGGGGCGGATCACGCAGATCCCGTCGGGCTTGTTCTGGTCGCTCGCCAGCTTGGCGAGGAACTTGTTGTAGCTGACCCCCGCGCTCGCGGTCAGGCGCGTCTTGGCGCGAATTTCCTGCCGGATCATCTGCGCGACCTGCGTGGCCGAGGGGATGCCGAGCTTGTTCTCGGTCACGTCCAGATAGGCCTCGTCGAGGCTCAGCGGTTCGACGAGGTCGGTATGGTGGCGGAAGATCGCGCGGATCTGCTCGGACGCCTCGCGATAGGCATCGAAGCGGCTCTTCACGAAGATCAGGTCGGGGCACAGCCGCTTGGCCGTGACCGATGGCATCGCGGATTTCACCCCGAACCGCCGCGCCTCGTAACTCGCGGCGGCGACCACTCCGCGCCCGCTCGACCCGCCGACCGCGACCGGTTTGCCGCGCAGTTCCGGGTTGTCGCGCTGTTCCACGCTGGCGAAGAAGGCATCCATATCGACATGGATGATCTTGCGCTGGCGCGGTGGTTCGGTCGGTGCCTCGTCGAGGGGCTCGGCAATGTTCATGGCTGGACATGCAAATAGCATACTGGTTGCCAATCGGAACCGACGACGCCATCTGCGGTTTTGTGCAGATGCGAAATGAACAATATGCGCCCGGCGAGACGATCGACCGGGAAGAGCCGCATGCTGGCGTGCGCGCGCCTGCCGCGCTGCCGCCTTCGGGCAAGCGGATCGGCGAACGCCAGCTGATCGGGATGATGGCGCTGCTGATGGCGCTCAACGCACTGGGCATCGATGCGGTGCTGCCCGCGCTCGACAACCTCGCTTCCGATCTGGGCGTGGCGGGCAACAGCCGCCAGTTCGTGGTTGGGGCCTACCTTCTCGCCGCAGGGCTCGGCGCGCTGGTGCCCGGATCGCTTGCGGACAGGTTCGGGCGGCGACCGGTGCTGTTCACCAGCCTTGGCCTCTACATCGCCTTTTCGATCCTGTGCGCGCTCGCGTGGAATTTCGAATCGCTCCTTACGCTGCGCTTCCTGCAAGGGTTCGGCGCGGCCGGCATCGTGGCGCTTCCGCCCGCGATCATCCGCGACCGGGTGGGCGGCGACAAGATGGCCCGGATGATGAGCCTGATCTTCGTCATCTTCCTGATGGTGCCCGCTGTCGCGCCCAGCATCGGCCAGGGCGTGCTGATGGTGATGGGCGACTGGCGCTGGATCTTCGTGTTCACCGCTCTCGCGGGTTGCTGCATGGGCCTGTGGGCGTGGCGCAACCTGCCCGAGACGCTGCATCCCGAAGACAAGCAGCCGATCCAGCCGCGTGTGATCGCGCGCAACATGCGCGCCACGCTGACCATGCGGCAGGCGCTCGGCTACACGCTGGGCAGCGCGGTGATCTTCGGGGCACTGTTCGGCTTCATCAATTCGGCGCAGCAGCTGGTGGGCGAGGCGTTCGGCGCGGGGCCGTGGTTCCCGCTGATCTTCGCGTGCTGCGCGGGCGCGATGGCAGTCGCGAGCTGGACCAACTCGCGGATCGTCGAGCGCTTCGGTGCACGCCGGGTCAGCCATACCGGGCTGTTCCTGTTCCTGGGCGTCGCAGCCTTGCAACTGATCGTAGCGACGATGACCGAGGAAACGCTGTGGACCTTCGTTCCGCTGATGGCGGCGAACATGATGCTGCTGGGCTTCATCGGCGCCAATTTCGGGTCGATCGCGATGCAGCCGTTCCGCGAAACCGCGGGCGCGGCGGCGAGCGCGCAAACCTTCGTGCGGATGGTCACCGCTGCGCTGATCGGCGCAGGCATCGGCTATGCCTACAACGGCACCGCGATCCCGCTGGCGACCGCATTGTTCTGCGGCGCGCTGATCTGCATCGGCCTGGTGCTGTTCGCCGAGCGCGGCAAGCTGTTCGGCCCGCCGGTGGACGAGGACTAGCGACCATTGCCCTGAAATCCGGCGTGCAAGACTGGCGGGATCGGCTAGTCTTGCGAGAATGAAGCATACCGCCCTCCTGATTGCGGCCCTGCTGGCTGTACCGCCTGCGGGCGCCCTCGCGCAGGAGCACGAAACGGCCTCGGTCGAGGTCGAGGTCGAGGTCAGCGGCAGGCTGTCCGTCAAGCCGCTGTCGACGGTCGATCCCGACACCTCGCTGATCGGCAGGATCGCGGCAATCGGGCCCGCGGGTCAAATCTATATCGGCGAAGGGACAGGGCAGGGGCCGCGCCCGCTGCTGGTCCTGCTCAACGGCACCGGCGGTTCGGGCCGCGACCTCGTGGAGGCGTTGGTCCCGGTCGCGGACAGCGCAGGGATCGTGTTGCTCGGCCTCGACCCCCGGCGCGAGAATTTCGACGCGGTCGAGCGTTTCTTCGACGATCTCGACGCACGAAGGACGCGCGCACGGGTCGCATGGCCCGAGCCGCGCTTCGGAAAGGATCGCGAACGGATCGACGAGACGCTGGCGGAGGTCTTTCGCCGCGTCCCGATCGAGCAAGGACACATCGGCCTGCTCGGCTATTCGCACGGTGGCAGCTACGCGCTGATGCTCGGCACGGCGAACCCGCAGCTGTTCAGCAGCATCGCCGCGATATCTCCGGGCATACTGGTGATCCCGGCGCAGCAGGCGGGCGGACAGGCGATCTTCCTCGCCCATGGGCGTGAAGATCGCGTCCAGCCCTTTCGCCGGACGGCCTGCGCGATGGCACCCCGGCTACGCAGCCTCGGCAATCGCGTGGTCTTTTACGGCCATGAAGGCGGGCACGCGCTCGAAACCGAAAGCCTGATGCGCAGCGTCGTCCACTTCCTCGACCCGGACGATCCGAGCCTCGCCGTGGGCAACGGGGTCGGCTGCGAAGAGAGCGCGCCCGACTAGTCGGCGTCCGGCTCCACCACGCACAGCACCGCTTCGACCTGCACCTGGCCGCCTTCGCTGGCGGAAAGCTGCGTCACCGTGCCGTCGAACGGCGCGGTGAGCGAATGCTCCATCTTCATCGCCTCGAGCACCATTAGCCGCTGGCCCGCGGTCACGCTGTCGCCCTCGGCCACGTCGAGCGCGATAACCTTGCCCGGCATCGGCGCGAGGATTGCGCCGTCGCCTGCCGCAGCCGCGCCCGAACCGCGCGACCCCCGGTCGAAGGAGAAGGACATGCCGTCGGCGAAAACGACCACGCGGTGCGGATCGACGAAGCCGGTCGCAGCCTCGAAAGCCGGACCCTCCGCCGCCGCGACGACGCGCGAATCGCCCTTGAAGGAGAGGCTGGTGGTCAGGCGGCCCGGTGCATTGAGGCGGAAGCCGGCAGGCTGGTCCTCGTGTGCTTCGATCTCGGCGAGCACCACGAAGTCCGCCGCGGTCTGCCAGATCGCCTCGTAAGGCTCATCCGACTCTACCAGATCGTCGATCTTGCGTTCGATGAAGCCGGTATCGAGGTTGGCGTCCTCGAAATCTTCGTCGCGCAGGCAGTTCGCGATGAAGGCCGCGTTCGTGCGCACGGGCCAGATTTCGACTCCGTCGGCGATCTCTGCCAGCTGCTCGATCGCATCCTCCCGAGTCTCTCCCCAGGTCACGAGCTTGGCGACCATGGGATCGTAGAAGGGCGATATCTGGTCGCCTTCCTCGACGCCCGTCTCGATACGGCCCTGCAAGCCGATATCGAAGTGGTGGAGGGGGCCGGTGCTGGGGAGGAAGCCACTGGACGGGTCCTCCGCATAAAGTCGGGCTTCGATCGCATGACCGTCGATAAACAGCTCGTCCTGCTTCAGCGGAATCGGCTCGCCCGCGGCCACCCGCAGCTGCCACTCGACCAGATCGACGCCGGTGATTTCCTCGGTCACCGGATGCTCGACCTGAAGCCGCGTGTTCATCTCCATGAAGAAGATGTGGGTAGCGCGCAGGCCTTCGCTGGCATCGGCGATGAATTCGATCGTGCCCGCGCCCTCGTAATCGACCGCCTTGGCGGCGCGCACGGCGGCGGCGCAGATTTCCTCGCGCGTGGCCTCGTCCATGCCCGGGGCGGGCGCTTCCTCGATCACCTTCTGGTGGCGGCGCTGGAGCGAGCAGTCGCGTTCGAACAGGTGGACGTGGTTGCCGTGGCTGTCGCCGAACACCTGCACTTCGATATGGCGGGGCGAAGTGATCCATTTTTCGAGGATCACGTCGTCATTGCCGAAGCTCGCCTTGGCCTCGCGGCGGCAGGATTCGAGCGAGGAGAGGAAATCGCCCTCCGCGTCGACTTTGCGCATCCCCTTGCCGCCGCCGCCCGCGACCGCCTTGATCAGCACGGGATATCCGATCGCGTCGGCTTCCTGCTTGAGGCGCTCGGGCGCCTGGTCATCGCCGTCATAGCCCGGCGTCACGGGCACGCCCGCCTCGCGCATCAGCTTCTTGGCGGCATCCTTCAGCCCCATCGCGCGGATCGAGGAGGGCGGCGCGCCGACCCAGATCAGCCCGGCGTCCTTCACGGCCTGTGCGAAATCGGCATTCTCGGAGAGAAAACCGTAGCCCGGGTGGATCGCCTGCGCCCCGGTTTGCTTGGCGGCGGCGATGATCTTTTCGCCGACCAGATAGCTTTCGGCAGCAGGCGAAGGCCCGATGTGCACCGCCTCGTCGGCGCTGCGCGCGTGCAGCGCCTTCGCGTCGGCATCGGAATAGACCGCGACGGTCGCGATCCCCATTTCGCGCGCGGTGCGGATGATGCGGCAGGCGATTTCGCCGCGATTGGCGATAAGGAGCTTCTCGATCATTCGACGATATCCTTCAGCGTAATCGGCGCGCCGATGCTCTCGCATTCCTCCGGTGGCACCATCGAGAAGCTGGTGTTGGCAACCTTCCAGCCGTCATCCGTGCGCACCATGCTGAGCGAATTGATCCCGCAATGGCTGATCTTGCCGTTCGCGAAAAAGGTATACGGCCCCCACGCCTGCGCCATGTCGCCGTCGACCAGCACGGTTTCGACTTCCATGTGTTCGGAAACCTCGCCCGTGCCCTGGGCCCAGCGGGCCAAGTGATCGGATACCTTCACAACGTCGGTGCGCGGATTGTCGGGGTTCATCCGGTTGTGGACGAAGATCGTGCCTTCGGGGATCATCTCGCGCGCCAGTCGCGTGCGGTCGCTGCTCTTGAGTGCGGCGAAGAATCGGTCGACCCCGAGTAGCACCTGTT
This sequence comes from Citromicrobium sp., assembly GCA_002729695.1. Classification (GTDB taxonomy): domain Bacteria; phylum Pseudomonadota; class Alphaproteobacteria; order Sphingomonadales; family Sphingomonadaceae; genus Alteriqipengyuania. The sequence goes on from PBYQ01000012.1 coordinate 18,394, forward strand.
GTTCGGGCGAGGGCAGCGTCGGTGTTTCCTGGGCCATGCCCGGTGTGGCGAGCAGCAGCGCGGCGAAAGCAATGCGTTTGATCATGCCCGCAGCGCTAACGCCAAGCGCGCCGCAGGTCTACCACCCGGCGACGGGGCGCAGGTCGTCGCGCTGGTAGGGCGGCCACTGCTCGGGCTCGGGTGCGTGTTTTGTCACGGCCTCGCCGAAGGCGGCGACGACATGGCTGAGCTTTTCGTACCACGGCACATAGGTGCGGGTGTCCCACGCCAGCTGGCCGCGATTGCGGACCTTGCGCCCGATCGCGCCGTAGATGCGCGCGGCGGAGAGCACCGCCCAGCGCTGGCGGAAACGCAAGTGCTTCGCGCCCAGCCGCGATGCCGCCTCGTACATTTCCATCCGGTCGACCAGACGTGCGGAGACCGCCGCGAGCGCGAAGCGGTTGTCCTCGTCGGCGTAGTTTTCCCGTGTGAGTCCGGCGTCTTCCAGCCAGTCGTCGGGCAGGTAGCAGCGCCCGGCAGCCGCATCCTCGATCACGTCGCGCGCCACGTTGGCCAGCTGGAAGGCAAGGCCGAGGTCGCACGCGCGGTCGTAGATGAAGCTGTCGTTGGGGGCGAACATCACCCGCGCCATCAGCACGCCGACCGCGCCCGCGACGTGGTAGCAATAGCGCATCAGCTCCTTCTCGCTGTGCGGACTGAACCCGTTGGCGTCCATCGCGAAGCCCGCGATCACCTCGTTCGCCATGTCGAGAGTGATGCCCGCCTCGCCTGCGACCTGCCCCAGCGCGTCGAACGCGACATCGGCGGTTGCGCCGCCTTCCAGCGCGCGGCGGGTGAGCACCTTGATCGCCTGCAGCCGATCCTCGATCCCCGCCTGATCGCCTAGCTCGCCGCCCCTGTCCTGCGCATCGGCCAGATCGTCGCAGCGGCGGCACCAGGCGTAGAGCATCCACACCCGCTCGCGCGTAGCCTTGTCGAACAGTTTGGAGGCGAAGGCGAAGCTGCGCGAACCCTCGGCAATGGCCTCGTAGGATTCGTTCACCAGCGCAGCCCGGTCGCGCCCGCCGCCTGGGCGGGGGATCGAGGGGCGCACGAAGCGGGAAGGGACGAGGGGGCGGGCCTGGTTCAAAGCTGGTCTGCGCTCATGCGATAGATCGGGGTATTAGGCGTATAAGACGCAAGCTTGTCGAGCAGTTCCGGCAAATTGTCCGCAACCTGCAAGATCTCGCGATGTGTTGCACGCACGAAACCCGTATCCGCCATCCGGTTTATGAATCGCACAAGATCATCGTAAAAGCCGAAAGCGTTGAGCAAACCGACCGGATTTTCATGATAGCCGATCTGCGCCCAGCTCAATGCTTCGAACAGTTCGTCCATCGTGCCCATGCCGCCGGGCAGGGTGATGAAGCCGTCGGCAAGGTCGGTAAAGTGCTGCTTGCGCTGGTGCATCGTATCGACCGTGATCAGCTGCGTGCAGTCGTGGTTGGCGAATTCACGCTCGACCATCGCGTGCGGGATCACCCCGATCACCTCACCGCCTTCGGCCAGCGCGCCTTGTGCCAGCGCGCCCATCAACCCGAGCCGACCGCCGCCATAGACGACGCCGATGCCGCGCTGGGCCAGCAGCGCGCCGACCTCGCGCGCCAGCTCGATATAGCGCGAGTCGGGCGGCGTGGCTGCTCCGCAATAGATGGCGAGCTTACGAAGGGGGCGGTTCACGGCTGCCAGTTCGGACCGCAGGCGACGCGGAAGAGGGCGATGTCGTCTTCGCCGAGCGGCCCCTCCACGAAGTCCATCTCGATGTCGTCGAACCATTCGGCGCCCTCGATGTTTGCACTCTCGGCTTCGGTCCAGGCTCCGGCGATTCCCATCTGATTGCTTTTGCAATCGACGGCCATCGCGAGATCGGCGACGATCGGCGGCTCGTCATCCAAGATCATTTCGGTGCGCATGAGGAAGAGTGGCAAATCGACGCCATCGACATCGCGCGATGCCGTCCATGCAGTGTCGATCCACAGGGTCCCCTCCTCGTCAGTGAAGACTTCGACCCACTCGGGCGCATGGCCGTTTTCGGCCAGCGGCGAGTTGGCCGGGCCAGGGATGGTCGCCGCAGCAAGCAGCAGCAGTGAGGCAAGAATCATTTCAGCAAATCCTCTATCATCAGCCCGGCGGTCGCCTTGGCGCTGCCGACCACGCCGGGAATGCCTGCGCCCGGGTGGGTGCCTGCGCCGACGAGGTAGAAGTTCTTGATCACATCGTCACGGTTGTGGCCGCGGAAATAGGCGCTCTGCGTCAGCACCGGCTCGAGGCTGAAGGCGCTGCCCAGATGCGCGTTGAGATCGGTCGCGAAGTCGCTCGGAGCGTAGTGGAACTTGGTCACGATCCGCTTGTGAATGTCGGGCACCAGCCGCTTGCCGACCTCGTCGAGGATGCGCTTTTCGAGCAGCGGGCCGACCTCGTCCCAGTCGACCGGCAGCTTGCCCTGGTGAGCCACGGGCACCAGCGCGTAGAACGTGCTCATCCCCGGCGGGGCCATGCTCGGATCGCTCTTGCTCGGGTGGTGGAGGTAGATCGAGAAATCTTCGGGCAGCACGCCGTTGGTATAGATGTCATCGAGCAGCCCTTTGTAGCGCGGGCCGAACAGGATCATGTGGTGCGCGATGCCCGGCCATGTCCCTTCGAGCCCGAAATGGACCACGAACAGCCCGGGGCTGTAGCTCTTGCGTTTCAGCCGCCGCCCCATGCTCCAGCCGCGCTGAGACTTGCCCAGCAAATCGCGGTAGGAATGCATGATGTCGGCATTGCTGGCGACCGCATCGAAGCCCTGTACGTGGCCGCTCTGGGTCATCACGCTCTTGGCGCGTTTACCATCGACGTCGATGCCGACCACCGGGTCGCCCACACGCATTGTGCCGCCCAGCCGTTCGAAATGGCGGACCATTCCGGCGATCAGGCGGTTGGTGCCGCCCTTGGTCCACCACACGCCGCCATCCATCTCCAGCTTGTGGATCAGCGCGTAGATGCTCGACGTCTTCATCGGGTTGCCGC
>PBYQ01000013.1 GCA_002729695.1 Citromicrobium sp.
CGCAATAGCAGGGTGTAGACGGAAATGTATTTCCTCCAACCCCCGATCGCGGGGATATTCTGGAGTTTAGGTAGAGCGCAGTTCGCCACGGGCCTGTTTGGAGACTTCGGCACTTCCCCACACCGCCAGTCCTGCCATGATGCTCGCCACAACCAGATCGGGCCACGCACGGCCGGTGCCGAAAACGCCAATCGCTGCCGCCAGCACGGCGATATTACCGATCGCGTCGTTGCGCGAACAGATCCACACCGAGCGCATGTTCGCATCGCCCGAGCGATACCGGAACAGCATCGCGGCGACGGCGAGATTTACCGCCAGAGCAAGAGAACCGATGGCGCCCATCGTTCCAGGCTCGGGCGACGCCCCGACAAAGAAACCCCAGATGGCCGAGCCGAGCACCCACACGCCGAAAGCCAGCATGGTCGCTGCTTTCGCAAGGGCCGCGCGTGCGCGCCATGCAATAGCCATTCCGGCAACTCCGAGACTGATGGCGTAATTGGCCGAATCGCCGAGAAAATCGAGGGCATCGGCCTGCAGTGCGCGCGAATCAGCTGCTATCCCGGCCACGATCTCAACAGCGAACATGATGGCGTTGAGAGCGAGGGCCACCCACAGGATCCGGCGCCATTGCGGATCGTTATGGGCATCGCCGACATCGGCGGCATCGCAACAATTCTTCGCCATCCACTCGACTCCTGGTTTCAAGACCGCCTATGCACCTTGTAGCCACTACAAGGTCAAGCGATTGGGGATGATGGTATGAGAATTGGTGAGGTCGCGCGCAAAACCGGCGTCAAGGCGGAGACGATCCGCTTCTATGAGCGCGAAGGCATTTTAACTGCCCCGCCCCGCACCCGATCCAACTATCGCGATTACGGACCTGACGAGGCGGCGACATTGACCTTCATTCGCCGGGCGCGCGATCTCGGCTTTTCGATGCCGGATGTCCGCGAACTGCTCGAGTTATCGAACGAGGACGATCGATCTTGCGCTGAGGTCGATTCATTGGCGCGTGCGCATCTTGATCAGGTAGAACGAAAGATTGCCGCCCTGCAGGTCATGCGCGATGAACTCTCGCGCATGATCGCAAGCTGTGAACAGTATACCATCAGCGATTGCAGGATAATCGATAATCTTGCCGCTTCGCATGGCCCCTGACGATCAGGGGAACCTGCGACAGTCAGCGCCTGCGGATTTCATTTTCATTTGCCATCCAGGGAACGCGGTGCTCGGGGACAAGCGCATTATCGCAACCTGGCGCTCGGCACGCCTCGAAAGACGCATGTCCAATTGCGAACCGTTCGGCAAGAAGGCTTCGCAGTTGAACCTTGAGGTCCTCGAAAGCATCTAGCGAGGTTGACGATAGGACGACGTGCGTCTCAAGCGCACGATGATGCTCGCCAAGGTTCCAGACATGAACGTGGTGGACGCTTTCGATACCTTTCTGATTTTCGAGAACGGCAACGATCCGGTCGAACTCCAGCCCGTCGGGTACTGCGTAGGCGCTTCGGATTGCGCTCCGGTTGCGACGCTCACTTCTCCGTCAAGAGCGCCCTAGCGCTTCATGCGGTGATTGGCGAAGCGAGCGCGCAGGCGGCGCGCGAGAGGGCAAGCGGAAATTCGACTAGACCGTCATCGCCTCTTCCAACATCAGCAAGAGAAGAAATCCGACGAAGAACATCGACGCGACCAAAGGCCCTTCGGGTGACTCGTGCGCGTCAACCAGCAATTCCTCGGTCACCAGATAGAGCAGCGCAATGAGTCCGAAGGCGAACAGGCCCGTCAGAACGGCCGTGGGCAGAACAGCGGCGGCCGTCCCAGCGAGGGTTCCCAGCGGCAGAAGCAGTCCGACGGCAGTCACTGTCAGCAGCAGTTTGCCGGTGCGCCAGCCCCGGCCAGCAAGGCCGAGAGCAAGCGCGACACCGATGAACAGGACCTCGAGGGATAACGCAATTGTGAGAAGCAGACCAGTTTGCAGCGCGGCAGTAAAGCCGATTCCCAGCACCAGTCCGTCGATGAAGAGATCGACCCCGATGAGCGTCGTCAGCGCCAGCGGCCCTTCGAACTTCTCGCCAATGCGCTTGATCGCCAGCATGAGCACGACGCCGAGGGCGCCGCCGATCAGGACTGCGACGGGCGAGACGGTATGCTTGAGGGCCGGGAGAATTTCGCCCGCCGCCGCCGCAAAGACGACCCCTGCCGCCAGGTGTTGAACGCCTGCGGTGAAGGCCGGACCGGGCCGGCGCCAACTCGCGTAGGCAGCCCCGGCAATCACGGCGACGAGCGGCACAAGGGTGTAGAGGAGCGCCTGCATTCGCTAAGACCCGTCTTTCCAGGCTGTGTCGCCTGACACGCCACCGCCGCGTTCGCCCTCGCCCGAAATTTTCAGTCGCGGACCGCCGGCCTTTTCGTTTCGCTTGTGCGACGATTGCCCAGCCACGGAAAGAGCGCGCCACCATCGGGCAAACCTGCTTCATGAAGAATGTTTACGAAGCTTCGACATGACAAGGGCGTTTCCAACGCGGGCTTGATGAGGACAGGACAACCTGCGGCGACCGCGGGTCCAAACTGGACGATCAGGTTGAGAGGGTGATTGAAAGCCGAGATTGCAACGACAGGACCGATCGGCTCGCAGAACGTGTACGCCGTCCGCCCCGCACCGGCCGGGGTAAGATCCATGGGGATCTCGCAGCTGCCCCCATCGAACTGCACCTGAACCCACAGTTAGACGTCTGTTGACCGCGCGCTCGGTTTCCACACGGGCATCGGCCAGAGGCTTGCCGCCCTCGCGGACAATCTGAAGCGCAAGCTCTTCGGCGCGTTCGGCCATGATTCCGCCTGCCCGCCGAAGGATGGCGATACGATCATACACCGGAAGCCATGCGCTGCGGTCGCTGTGGAGCGATGTCGCATCGTTCAGCCAGCCATCGATTTCAGGCCATTGGGCGAGTGGCACTTCGGCGATGGGTTCGCGGTCGAACGGGTTGTGTACGGTCGTTTTTTTCATAGGTCGCAGACCTTCGCGCCCAGTTCGTCGATGAGAACCTTATTGTTTTCGGAATAATCGACCGGGAGATCGACCAGATGGACGCCGCCTGCCTTGAACGCGGCATCCAACACGGGGATGAGCTGCGAGCTTTGTTCGATCCGGTGGCCGGTCGCCCCATAGCTCTTTGCATAAGTTACGAAATCGGGGTTGGCGAAAGTCAGACCATAATCAGGAAAACCGAGCTGGTCCTGCTTCCAGCGTATCATGCCGTAGGCCGCATCATTCAGAACCAGAACGACGAGATCGAGCGCGAGCCGGACGGCGGTTTCGAGTTCCTGCGAGTTCATCATGAATCCGCCGTCTCCGCACACTGCCAGGACTCGCCGTCCGGGCGACAGCATGGCTGCCATCATCGCTGACGGCAGTCCCGCGCCCATCGTCGCCAGAGCGTTGTCGAGGAGAATGGTCCCCGGCTCGTGCGCGATGTAGTTGCGTGCGAACCAGATCTTGTAGATGCCGTTGTCCAGCGCGACGATATCGTGGCGCGCCATCACACTGCGAACGTCGGCCACCACACGCTGAGGCACCATGGGGAACCGATCGTCATCACTCGTCTCCCGAAGGTGAGATGCGATTTCCTTGTGGAGGGCCGTGTAATAGCTCCGGTCGCAATTCAGCTTGCCATCGAGGCGTTTCCCCAATCGCTCGACCGATCCGGCGATGTCGCCGATGACCTCGAGTTGGGGAAAATAGACCTGGTCGACCTCAGCTGCCTTGTAATTGATGTGAATGACAGTCTGACCGTCGGGCTCCATGAAGAAGGGCGGTTTCTCCACCACATCGTGCCCGATGTTGACGATCAGATCGGCCTTCTCGATCGCGCAGTGGACATAATCACCCGATGACAGGGCGGCTGTCCCGAGATAAAGCTCGCTGTTCTCATCCACGACGCCTTTGCCCATCTGGGTATCAAAGAATGGAAATCCAGTTTGTGCCACAAATCGCCGCAGCGCCTTCGAAGCGCGCCAGCGGTTCGCGCCCGCGCCGATCAATAGCAGAGGCCGTTCGGCGGCTAGAATGCGCTTTGCCGCTTCATCAAGCACCGCGTCTCCGGCGACAGCATAACGCCGATCGTGCGGTGGTATGATCGGCTCGATCGTATCTTCCTCAGCAATGTCCTCCGGCAACTCTAGCAGAACGGCGCCAGGTCGCTCCTCTTGGGCCAGGCGAAACCCCTCGCGGACCAGCGAAGGAATACGGTTCCCGTTCACGATCTGCGTTGATGCCTTGCACAAAGGCCTAAACAGCGAAACCACATCCACGATCTGGAATTGTGCCTGCTTCGACGTCTTGATTGGTTTCTGCCCGGTGATGATGATGAGGGGGAAAGCCCCGAGCGCCGCATAAGCGGCAGGTGTGGTAAGGTTTGTCGCACCAGGCCCGAGGGTCGCCAGGCAAACGCCCGCCTTGCCGGTCAGCCGCCCATATGTCGCAGCCATGAAGCCCGCGCCTTGTTCGTGGCGAGTGACCACCAGTTGAATCGAGGACGTACGCAGGGATTCGAGCAAATCGAGATTCTCCTCGCCCGGAACGGCGAAGATGTACTCGACCCCCTCGGCCTCGAGCGCGGCGACAAAGAGGTCAGAGGCTTTCATGGGTTATCTTCCTCGCTGAATCGGCGATCTCGCGGAACGCCCCACCCGAAAGGATACCGCGAACGAACGGTCTATAGGACGCTGATCCCGACCGCGAGAACGGATGTGCCTCTCGCTCAGACGTTGCACGTCGGAGGGAATGACTCTGACGGCCATGAACGAAATGACGATGGGGTTCGGCCAGCAGATGGTTTCCATACAAAAAAAGGAGGTGACTTCGACGGCCGCCGATGGAGACGGATGACCAAACGAACCGGAGGCTTGAGGCGGCAAAACGGCCTCGATCCCCTCGGCGAGCAGCATCAGGGCAGCAAGGCTGGCAATCAGGACTGAAAGACCACGCCCAAGTCTGGGAGCGGCGGATTTCGTTTGATCAACAAGACCGAAAGCCCCGACCATGAGGGATCCCGCCTCGAATGCGAGCAACGCCGTCACCACCTCGGGGGTTAGCAATTTGAGCAAGGAATATGTTCCGAGTGCCCCGCCGAGAAACAGAATTGAAGCAATCGCGAAGTTGAGGCCAAGCTTCCTTTTGGCACCGTTTGGGGTTACGGATATGTCTGGAATCTTTGGCCACAAAACTGCCCAGGCCATGGCAAGGCCGATTGCAATTTTTAGTTCGACGTCGCGCGACGCGATGGCGGCGGTTCCAAAAATGAGCCCACCGGCGAGTGCCAGCGCCGCGGTTCGAAAGTTCTTGCGCCAGCCATATTGCCGATCCGTCGGCCCCTCGTTCGCCATACGGTTCCGAGTGAGCCATTTTGATGGATCCAAACCAAGACACGCGGCGAAGCTCAGGCCTCCCGCCAACATGGCCAGGGTTTCCGGCGGTCCGAGGGCCTTCTCGCTGGCGAGTTCGAAAAGAAGAATAAGAGCGAGACCCAGGGCAAACCCCGCCGACAGGAAGGCGGCCAGATCCCCGGCAGGCTGCGACAACAGAAGGCCGCGGACGCACAGAACGGTCGCCCCTGCAATCACTGCCATGAGGATGCCTACGGTCAGGACGTGCGAAAGTCCTTCGGAAGCGATAATAAGATCGACCAAGGTCATGCAGAGAACGCCGTTTCGCAGCGACGCCGCGTCGAAGCTTCATGTCGGCATGTCGCAACGGCCTGGATACAATTCGGATGGCTTAACGTCGCGACGGGCCTGGGTGAAAACCTTCCAATCACCGCCCGTCGCTCTGGCGGTTCGCTCTTTCCTCGTCATGTTTGTCGGAGTGCGCATCCCGGAGGATATCGATCCCGCCGTATAACGCGATGCCGGCGACCGCGACGCCCACCAAGAGATCGGGCCAGTTCGCGCCCGTGATCATCACAATGATACCGGCAATGATGATGCCGCCGTTGGAGATGAAATCGTTGAAGCTGAATGTGGTCGCCGCGCGCAGGTTGACATCCTTGTGCTGCATTTTCTGCAGCAGGCGGAGGCAATAGAGGTTCACGATCCCCGCTATAGCTGCCATCGCAATCATCAGGATGCCGCCGGGATCGGATCCCTCCAGGTAACGTCGGACGGCGTCGGCAATGACGCCGCCGGCGAATATCAGGAGCATGATCCCTGAAAAACGCGCGGCGCCGCGCTTCCAGCTTCCCGACCGCGACAACGCAAGGAGGCTGAGGCCGTAGACGATGGCATCCGAGGAGTTATCGAGACCATTGGCGAGAAGTGCGTTCGAGTCCGCAAAATAGCCACCAACGAAGAAGCCGACCGCGATCGCGACGTTGAGCCACAGAACGATCCACAATGTCCGGCGCTTGTCCGCCGAAGCCAAGTCGAATTCCGCATCATCGGTCATCGCATTGCCCCTTTCAAGTCTCCAGCCACCGCTTCGCCTGTGCTCGCTCCTCGCGTTCGAAAAAGCGCATCTTTGCAGAAGGGAAGAGGGGATTCGACAGCTTGGTTCCCCACTCCTCCCATCTCTTGTCGCCAACGACAGCGATCCGCCCAAAGCTGTCCTTGTGTTTCACGTCGAACTTCAGATCGCGCCAGAGCCCGCCCAGATCCCAACCGGCAAAGTCGTCATCCAATTCAATCAGCATCGGAAGGCGCCCCGCCCCGCGCGCGGCTGCTTCTTCGAAGGCGGGCACGAAGCGATCATAATCCGCCAGGGTGAGTTTGCCGCCCGCTCTGATGACAAGGATGCGGTCTTCTTCGGTTAGTTCCAACATATTCAAACCTCGCAGGCTGTTTGACTTTTCCTTTTCAGACACCGGGTGGGCGGTGTCGCGGCCCATCACGATAGGCAAGCAGTCGGAGCGCGTTGAACACCACGACCAGGGTCGAACCTTCGTGCATCGCGACCGCGGGACCGATCCCGAGGCCGAGAATTGTCGCCGGCACCAGCACGGCGACGACGCCGAGGCTTACATAGACGTTCTGTCGAATGATGGATTTCGTGCGCCTGCTGAGGCCGACCGCAAAGGGGAGATGCGCCAGGTCGTCGGCCATCAGTGCGACATCGGCCGTTTCCAGCGCAACATCCGATCCGGCCGCACCCATGGCGATGCCGACGGTGGCGTTCGCCATCGCCGGGGCGTCGTTCACGCCGTCGCCGACCATCGCGACCCTCGTGGTGTCGCGGATGGCCTTGATGACTTCGACCTTGTCTTCGGGGAGAAGATCGCCGCGCGCCTCATCGATGCCGACCTCGGCGGCGACCGCATCAGCGACCCGCTGATGATCGCCCGAGATCATGATCATGCGCTTGATGCCGAGCGCACGCAATCGCATCAGAGCATCCCTGGCGGGTCCCCGCGGGGTGTCCATCAGACCGATCGCGCCGAGATCGCGCCCGCCCATGCGCACGGCCACGCTTGTCTGACCGGCCCGGCGCAGCCGATCGATTGCCGCCTCCATGTCCGCGGACAATGGGGCGAGCCCCTCGACGCCGAACATCTCGGCCTTGCCGATGATGACATTCTCGCCGTCGATCTTCGCCGAAACACCCCGGCCGGTCAGGCTTTCAAGTCCCGTGGCGCGGGGGATGGGACTATCGCCCACGTGCTCGCGGCCGTGTTCCGCGATTGCTCGCGCAAGCGGGTGATCGCTCAGGCTTTCGACGGCGACCGCAACCCCCATCAACTCTTCTTTAGTCACGCCCGCTGCGGGCACGATCTCCTGGATGCGTGGCTCACCCATGGTCAGCGTGCCTGTCTTGTCGAACGCGATCACGTCGAGCGATCCCAACAGTTCGAGTGGGGCTCCGCCTTTGATCAGCACACCGCCCCGCGCGGCGCGCGCAATTCCCGAAAGGACCGCGCTGGGCGTGGCAATCGCGAGCGCGCAGGGACTGGCCGCGACGAGCACCGCCATGGCCCGGTAAAAGCTGTCGCGAAACGGCTCGTCGACGACCACCCAGGCAAACAGGAGCAGCACCGCGAGCGCCAGCACGGCAGGCACGAAGATCCGCTCGAAGCGATCGGTGAAGCGCTGCGTCGGAGATTTCCGCGTGTCGGCCTCGCTCACCATCTTCACCACCTTGGCGAGCGTCGTCTCGCTCGAAAGGCGGGTCACTTCGATCTCGATCATGCCGCTGCCGTTGATGGTCCCGGCGAAGACCCGATAGGCGGCATCGAGCCCGTCCGGGTCGGCGCGCGCGGCCTCGTCGTTCATCACGAAGCGCTTGTCGACCGGCATGCTTTCCCCGGTCACCGGGGCCTGGTTGATCGCGGTGATGCCCTTGACGATGAACCCGTCCGAGGGAACCCGCTCGTCGGGCCTGACCACGACAATCGCGCCAACCGTCAGCTCCTCGACAGGAACTTCGCGAAGTTCGCCATCGTCACCGCGCACGGTGGCGGTTTTCGGAGCGAGTTCGGCAAGCGCCTCGATCGCGCGCTTCGCGCGGCCCATGGCGTAGTGTTCGAGCGCGTGGCCAAGGCTGAACAGGAACAGCAGAAGCGCACCTTCGGCGAACGCGCCGAGCGCAGCGGCCCCCGCGGCCGCAACGAGCATCAGCGTGTCGATCTCGAACTTGCGCTGCTTCAGATTGTCGACCGCCTCGCGCACGGTGAAGAAGCCGCCGAAGAAATAGGCTGCGAGGTAAAGCGCGGTGGGTGACCACCCGGGCGCATCAGCCACGAGCTTGTCGATGGCGAAGCCGATAGCGAGCAGGCCGCCGCAAATGAGCGCAAATATCAGTTCCGAGTTCGCGCCGAGCGGGCCGCCATGTGCGTGATCGTGATCGTGATCGTGCTCGTGCTCGTCGTGGCCCTGATCGGGCGGCGGCGCGCCGGGGGTGCCGCATTCGGGCGCGGGAGATTGTTCGAAGGTCTGTGGCGGTGTCATTCTTGAACCTTAGGAGCTTCGCGCAAGAACAGCCGCGAAGGCCGCGTCTTGAGTGGAGCCGAGCACAATTGTGTCCGGGGCGAACGCGCCGCATCCAGCTGTCCCCCGCTCCCAAACTGGATGGACGTGGAGTCGGCGCAGAAGGCGGCCACGAGTTCGCTTGCTATCTGGCGTTGGCTCATTCAGGCCTCGCGTTTGCGGGGATGGTCGGCGGCGAAAAGGATTTCCACCGCCTCGAGAGTGATGAGCCCGATGCCGTGCATATCCGCGAGTTGCGGGACGAAATCGCGCAGCCGGTCTTCGCGGTCGACGAGCTCGATGACCATCGGCGGATTATCGCCGATTCCCAGCGAGTAGTGCCGATGCACCGCCGAACCCGAAGCGAAGCCGAGCCGACCGCGCAGCACGGTCGCCCCGGCCAGGCCCGCCTGTCGCGCCCTGCCGACTACGACGTGCACGGCTTCTTCGTCGCCGTGCATCGCTGCCTCATCGGTATAAATCCGCATCAGCATGGATTTGGTCTGCGTCATCGATGCTCTCCTTCAATCTTCACTCGGCAAAAGACGATCACACTGCGCCCCGTCGCCGCCAGCGCGCGAGAGGGCCGAAAGTCGGCAGCGTGGGCATCCATTTGCGAAGATCCCATCGCGCTCCCCCGTCGCCCTGCCGTGCCAGGATTAGGCGTGTCACCGCCGGCAGGACGAACAGGGTAAGGATTGTGGCCGTGATGAGACCGCCGATCACAACGATCGCGAGCGGCTTCTGCACTTCAGCGCCGGTTCCGGTCGCAAGCGCCATCGGCACGAAGCCGAGCGAGGGCACGATCGCGGTCATCAGCACTGCCCGGAATCGCTCGACGGCACCGCCATAGATGGAGTCATCGAGCGACATCCCTTCGCGCAATCGGCCCTGCATGCTCGTCATCATCACGAGTCCATTGAGCACCGCCACACCGGCAAGAACGATGAAGCCTACCGCGACCGAGATCGAGAACGGGAGTCCGGTCAGCGCCAGCGAGAATATCCCCCCGGCGATCCCGAGCGGGACCGTGACGAAAACGGCCGTCGCCATGCGCAGATTGCCGAGCGCCATGACGAGAAGGCCAAAGATAACCAGGCCCACGATGGGAACGACCACGCCGATCCGCGCCTGCGCGGCCTGGAGGTTCTCGTACTGCCCGCCCCACTCGAGATAGGCACCCGAGGGCAGCTGAACCTGTTGCGCGATCTTCTGCTTCGCCTCGGCCACGACCGAGCTGACGTCGCGCCCGCGGACGTTCAGCTGCACCACGACTCGCCGCTTGCCGTTTTCGCGGCTGATCTGGTTCAGCCCCTCAACCTCCTTGAGGCTTGCGAGCGAGCGCAAGGGAACCGACCGGCGTTCGCCTACCCCCTCTTCTGGGAGCATCACCGGAAGCGCCCCGATCGCATCGAGATCGTTGCGCACCTCGTCCGGCAGGCGAACCACGATGTCGAACCGCCGGTCGCCCTGGAAGACGAGACCGCTTTCGGCTCCCCCCAAGGCGGAGGAAACGGTCGCCGCCACTTCATCGACGGTCAGGCCATGCGCGGCGATGGCTGCCCTGTTGAATTCGATGTCGAGCGTTGGAAACCCTTCGGTCTGTTCTACTGAGACTTCGGTCGCACCATCGATCCCCGAAAAGATCGCTGCCAGCTGGTTGGCAGCAGCGGTTAGCTGCTCCAGGTCGTCGCCGAAGATCTTGACCGCGATGTCGCCGCGCACGCCGGCGATCAACTCGTTGAAGCGCATCTCGATCGGCTGACTGAATTGGAAGTCGCTGCCGATGCGCTTCGAGATCGCCTGCTCCATCTGTTCGATCAATTCCGGCTTCGACAGGTCGGGATCCGGCCATTCGTCGCGCGGCTTGAGGATGACGAACGCATCCGAGATGTTGGGCGGCATGGGATCGCTGGCGACCTCGGCCGTTCCTGTCTTCGAATAGATGTAATCGACCTGGGGAAATGCCGTGACCGTCTTCTCGATACCAAGCTGCATTTCGAGCGACTGATCGAGCGAGGTCGAGGGAATCCGGATCGACTGGATCGACAGATCCTGCTCGTCGAGCTGCGGCATGAACTCGCTGCCAATGAAACCAAAGACGACCAGCGAGAACGCAAACACGCCGAACCCCGCTAGCGCCGCTCGTTTGGGCCAGGCCAGCGCCTTGCGCAGCGCCGGCTCGTACTTGGCCTTAAGCCACGCGACCAGGCGTACTTCCTTTTCGGCAACCTTGCCGCGGATCAGGAGTGCGAGGAGGGCCGGGACCAACGTCAGCGAGATGACGAACGCTGAGAGGAGTGCGAGCATCACCGTGATGGCCATCGGCGAGAAGGTCTTGCCTTCCACGCCCTGGAAGGTGAGCAGCGGGACAAACACGAGCAGGATAATCGCTTGTCCGAATAAAGACGGTCGGATCATCTCTCTGGTCGACGCGATGACCTCCTCGAGCCGCTCACCGAGTGCGAGCAGGCGTCCTTCCTCATGCTGGCGTTCGCTGACCCGGCGCAGGAAGTTCTCGACGATGATCACACTGCCATCGACGATCAGGCCGAAGTCGAGGGCGCCCAAACTCATCAGGTTGCCCGAGACACCGACCCGGTTCATGCCGATCGCCATCATCAGGAAGGACAGGGGAATGACGAGCGCGGTGATCACAGCAGCGCGGAAATTTCCGAGCAGCAAAAATAGCGACGCGATCACCAGGAGCGCACCCTCGGTCAGATTTTTCTCGACCGTGGCGATCGTCGCGTTGACGAGCTTGGACCGGTCGAGCACGACATCGAGTTCGATGTCGGGCGGCATGGTCGGCGCAAGTTCGGCGAGGCGATCGCCCGCAGCAGCAGCCACGGACCGGCTGTTCTCGCCCAGAAGCATCAGGGCCGTTCCTACGACCGCTTCCTCGCCATCCTTGGAGGCGGCGCCAGTACGCAGATCGCCTCCGTTCTGCACGCTGGCGACGTCGCGCACGTGTACCGGGATCCCTTCGCGACGCGCGATGATAGCGTCCTCGATTTCCTCAATCGTGCGGAAGCGCGCGTCGGAGCGCACCAGAAACGCTTCGCCGCCCCGCTGGACGTAGTTGGCGCCGACCGACAGGTTGATGCTTTCCAGCGCGCTCGCGAGTTCGTCGAAACCAATGCCGAAGGACGCCATACGCGTCGATGACGGCGTCACCACGAACTGGCGCGCATACCCCCCGATGGAATCGACGCCTGCCATGCCGTCCACGTTGCGAATCTGCGGGGCGATGACCCAGTCCTGCAAAGTGCGCAGATAGGCCGCGCGCGAGACGTCGTCGGTCAGACGCTCGCCCTCGGGCGTGAGATAGGAGCCGTCGGCCTGCCAGCCCGGTCCGGTGCGTCCCGTTTCCCGCGTTCGGTCCGCGTAGCTCACCGTCCACATCAACACCTCGCCCAGACCGGTCGAGACCGGGCCCATCGAGGGCTCGGCCGTTGCGGGCAGGTTGTTGCGCACTGTGGTGAGCCGCTCGGCGACCTGCTGGCGGGCGAAGTAGACGTCGGTGCTGTCGCTGAAGATCGCGGTAACCTGCGAGAAGCCGTTGCGCGAGATTGAGCGGGTCGATTCCAGCCCCGGAATGCCGGCAAGTGAGACCTCGACTGGGTAGGTAACCAGGCGTTCGACATCGAGCGGAGAGAGCGTCGGATCGACTGTGTTGATCTGGACTTGGTTGTTCGTGATGTCCGGCACCGCGTCGATCGGCAGATTGAGGAGGTTGATGGTTCCCCAGATCGCGACCGCCGCCGTTAGGAACAGGACGAGGATGCGGTTGCGGACCGACATCTCGACTAGACTGGAAATCATCTTGGCAACTCCGGCTCAATCTGGATCAATGTTCTGCTTCGCCGCGTCCGAGCTCTGCCTTGAGCAGGAACGCCTTGCGGCCCGCGATGCGCGTGCCAGCGGCAAGCCCACCAAGGATCTCCACCCTTTCCGAAGTGCGCGCGCCGACCTGCACGGGTTGGACCTTGAAGCCGTTGGCGGTCCGGACGAACACGACATCCCGGCCGTCCACCGATTGCACGGCCTCGGCCGGCACCACCAAGGCACCGCCTGTTCCTTCCGGTGTGCGACTTTCGATCCGCACTCGCACATATTCGCCGGGCAGGAGGCCGGCGCCCGAGGCCGGGGCAAGGACGACGGTTGCCGAGCGGTTCTCGACATCGGCCGTGGGTGTCACGCTGAGCACCCTGGCGGTAATTTCCCCGCCAGGCGCTTCCACGCGTGCCGCTGCGCCTGCGGCGATGCGCCGGGCATCTTCCGCCGGAACCGCGGCCTCGATCTGCACGCTGTTGGCGTTGGCTATGCGGTAGAGTTCGTCTTGAGCCGTCACGTACGAACCGAGGACCACCGGCGCGCCCGTCACCCTGCCCGCAATCGGAGAGCGTACGGCAATGGTGCGGCCCGACGCATTTGCTGCCGCCGCGGCCTGCCTTGCCCGTGATACCTCGGCGAGGGCTTGCTGGTATTCTGCCCGAACTGTTTCGAGATCCGCACGCGCCGTTACCTGCTCATCAAAGAGCTTCTGTTCACGTTCGAGCCTCGTCCGCGCGAGTTCGGCGCGAGCCTGCGCCGAGGTAACATCGGCAGTTATCGCCGCCGCTTCCCGGCTGTCGATCGTGGCTACGGTCTCGCCGCGGCGAACAGGGTCGCCCAGCCTTTTCGCAATACGTGCGACCCGCCCCTCCGCGCCCGCGCTGAGCACGGCTTGGCCTTGCGGCGATGTGGCGACGCTACCTTGAGCGATGATTTCGGCACCGAGCGAACTCGCGCTTGCGGCTACTATGTCAAGCTGGGAAGCCTTGATCTGCTCATCGGTAAGCTCAACAATCCCTTCGGCTGCATGATTTTCTTCCGACCCTTCGGTCGCTACTGCGTCCGAGCTCTCGGTCCCGTCGCCTCCCCCCCACAACCAGAGAACTGCGATTAGAATAAGCACGGCTCCCACCAGCGCTACGATCAGATTTCTGCGGTTCATTTTTTGAAGACTCCTAGAGCGCTGAAAGACGGATGAGACGCGCCGCAGCCTGTCCGCGGGTCTCCTGCGCATCGATCAGCGCGTTACGGATGGCATCGCGCGCTTCGGCGGCGCTAAGAACTTCGATAAGCGGAAACCGACCTGCCCGGTATCCGATGCGAACCAGGCGCAAGGCCTCTTCAGCCTGCGGAAGCGATGTGTTCGACAAAGTGTCGACGCGTGCTTCAGCGGCCAGGAACTCGGCGCGCGCCTGCGCGACTTCCTGCCGGAAATCGGCTCGAACGATAGCTTCGCGCGCAGTAGCCGCTCGCAGCCGCGCTTGGGCCGCGGCTATGTTCCCCTGGTTACGGTCCCGGAACGGGAGCGGGATGGCCACGCCGACGAGGAAGGCGTTGTCCTTGCTTTCGGAGAACCGGCGGACGCCGGCCGATATGACCGGGTCCGGCACGCGCAGCGACTGCTCGCGAGCAATCGCTGCTTCTGCGGCTGCGGACTCCGCCCGCGCGACTTGTAGCCGCAGGGTGTCCTCGCTTGCGACAAGCCCCGCGGGTGGTTCGATGTGCGGAATGTCGGGAGGAACGGAAGGAAGTGTTTCGGACGCGCTCCACAGCGATCCGAGAGCCGCGCGCGCCGCAATACTCGCGGCTTCGGCGGCCTGCAGTTCGGCTTCGGCCTCCGCTAGCGCCGCCTTCGCGCGAAGGGCCCGCAAAGGCGGCTCGCGCCCTGTCTCGACTAGCAAATCGGCTATGCGGGTTAGTTCGCGATTGCGACCAACGATATCCTGGGCCAGCTCGACCCTCGCGGCGGCGGCGGCGGCACTGACGTAGCGCTCCCGCACAGAAAAGCCCAGTTCCGCTAACGATAGATCGCCTCTGAGCGAGGTGACACGCGCTTCGGCTTCCGCGGCCCGAACGCGCGCACTCCGCTTCCCTCCCAGCTCAATGCGCTGGCCGACGGCTAACGTGTATTCTGTCGCCCGGAGACCCGAAAACGCACCGGTTCCGGCTATATTTTCAGCCTCGAATGATACTTCGGGGTTCGGGCGTAGTCGCGCTTGCCCGACCAAGGCTTCGGCCGCTTCCTTATCGGCGCGCGGTCCAATTATACGCGGATTGAGTTCCGGTCCTTGTCTCTGCTGATCCAAGTCCTCCGAAGCCCCCGCACGGACCAGCGCGCCCTCCAACGTCAGGAGATCTTGCTCCTGCGCGGCCACCGACGTGGCAGTAGCGGCGAAGAGCAGCCCTCCAAGGAGGACTCCTCGCCAATGAATGGCTGACATTTTTCGAAAATTCCTCTGCTGACGATCCGAACTGCGCTGCGGCATGCAGCGCGGTGACGGTCGTTAGGCGCGAGGGGGGCGTTTCAGTCGGTCGGTAATGTCGGAAGCGAGCGCTTCGGCGGGAGGCGCATCGGGAACCACCACCAAATGAGGGACCGAATCCTTCTGCACGGTGCCGGCAAAGCTCGCCCCGTGATGACAATGGCCATGTCCACACACGCCGTGTTGCTCGGCCGGCGCGTCCGGATCACCCGGAACTTCGTCGGCGGCTGCGGATGACGCAGACGCGCTATCGAGCGAAGCCAGAACGGGCGTGCTTCCGGGCGCCACTTCGGCGCCGCAAGCAGCAGCATCCGCCGCCGTAACGAACACCATCGCGACCAGCATGAGC
>PBYQ01000014.1 GCA_002729695.1 Citromicrobium sp.
AAGCCCGGCATGAGCCGCGACGACCTGCTCGGCATCAACCTCAAGGTGATGAAGGCGGTCGGCGAAGGCATCAAGAACAACGCACCCGACGCATTCGTGATCTGCATCACCAACCCGCTCGACGCGATGGTGTGGGCGCTGCGCGAATTCTCCGGCCTGCCGCACAACAAGGTCGTCGGCATGGCGGGCGTGCTCGACAGCGCGCGCTTCGCGACCTTCCTCGCGTGGGAATTCGACGTGTCGGTGAAGGACGTGAACGCCTTCGTCCTCGGCGGCCATGGCGACACGATGGTGCCCGTCACCAGCTACACCACGATCAATGGCATCCCGGTCAACGACTTCGCCAAGATCAAGGGCGTCGACCAGGGCCGCATTGATGAAATCGTCGACCGTACCCGCAAGGGCGGCGGCGAAATCGTCGGACTGCTCGGTAATGGTTCGGCCTATTACGCCCCCGCCACCAGCGCGATCGCGATGGCGGAAGCCTATTTGGGCGACCAGAAGCGCATTCTGCCCTGCGCCAGCTACGTCGAAGGCAAGTACGGCCTCGATGGTCTTTACGTGGGCGTCCCCACCGTGATCGGCGCGGGCGGCACCGAGGACGTGATCGAGATCGAGCTGTCGGAAGAGGAAAAGAAGAACCTCAAGGTCAGCACCGACGCGGTCGAGGAACTGCTCGAAGCGTGCAAGGGGCTCGACGAGAGCCTGAAGTAATCACCGTCACCCCGGCTCGGTCCGGGGTCGCGCACCAGCAGGTGCGGCAAACCGAGAGCGATCCCGGCTAGCGTTGGGATGACGAAAAGGACCCGACATGAGCATCCTCGTAGACAAGAATACCAAGGTCATCACCCAAGGGATGACCGGCGAAACCGGCACTTTCCACACGCAGCAGGCGCTCGATTACGGGACGCAGATGGTTGGCGGCGTGACCCCCGGCAAAGGCGGCACCACCCACCTCGGCCTGCCCAACTTCAACACCGTGCGCGAAGCCGTGGCCGAAACCGGCGCGACTGCGAGCGTGATCTACGTCCCGCCGCCCTTCGCCGCCGACGCGATCTGCGAAGCGATCGACGCGGGCGTCGAACTGATCGTGACGATCACCGAAGGCATCCCCGTGCTCGACATGGTGCGCGCCAAGGCCGCGCTCGAAGGCAGCAACTCGCGCCTGATCGGCCCGAACTGCCCCGGCGTGCTGACGCCGGGCGAGTGCAAGATCGGCATCATGCCCGGCTCGATCTTCAAGAAGGGCAGCGTCGGCGTCGTCAGCCGCTCGGGCACGCTGACCTATGAAGCCGTGCACCAGACGACCAATGCGGGCCTCGGCCAGACCACCGCGGTCGGCATCGGCGGCGACCCGGTCAACGGCACCAACTTCATCGACGTGCTCGACCTGTTCCTCGACGATCCGGAAACCGAGAGCATGATCATGATCGGCGAAATCGGCGGCAGTGCCGAGGAAGAAGCCGCCCAGTTCCTCGCCGAGCAGAAGAAGAAGGGTCGCTGGAAGCCGACCGTCGGCTTCATCGCGGGCCGCACGGCACCTCCGGGCCGCCGCATGGGCCACGCGGGTGCGATCGTCTCGGGCGGCCAGGGCGGCGCGGACGACAAGATCGCGGCGATGGAAGCTGCGGGCATCCGCGTGGCGCAATCGCCCAGCGAGCTGGGCACTACGCTTGCCGCGCTGCTGAAGGAAGACGCGTAACGACGATGTGTGAGCCCCGGCAAAGACCGGGGCCGCCACCCCCCCGCGGGGGACCTATCCGCCGGGTCAGGGCTTCTTACAGGGAAGCCGCCATTTCCCCGGAATGCATGAGTGAAGTTCGATGGGTAACGAAAACCAGTCTTTCCTGCCGGAACTCGGCGACCAGGAGGGCCCGCAAAAGGGCCCCAGTTGGGCCAATCCGCGCTGGCCGTTGACCGGTCTGGATAGCGAGAGCGACCTGACGCAGGCAATGGACCCGACAGCGATGAAGCTGGCGGTCAAGCAGGCGTCCGAAAAGGCTGGCAAGCCCACCGATCAGGCGAGCATCACGCAGGCGGCGGAAGACGCAATTCGCGCGATGCTGCTGATCCGCACCTTCCGCGTGCGCGGCCATCTTGCGTCCGATCTCGACCCGCTTGGCCTGTCCAAGCGCGAGCTGCCCGAAGACCTGAAGCTGGAATGGCATTTCCCGGCCGACGCGATGGATCACGAGATCTACGTCGGCGGCAACCTGGGGATGGAGTGGACGACCCCGCGCGAACTCTACGAGGTGCTCAAGGCCAATTACTGCGGCAAGGTCGGCCTCGAATACATGCACATTTCCGACGTGGAGGAACGCCGTTTCCTGCAGGAACGGATCGAGGGCCCCGAAGAGGTTATCCAGTTCACCAAGGAAGGCAAGCGCGCGATCCTCTCCGCCGTCATCCGCGGTGAGGAGTTCGAGAACTTCCTCGGCAAGAAATACGTCGGGACGAAGCGTTTCGGCCTCGATGGCGGTGAGGGGATGATCCCCGCGCTCGAAGCGGTCATCAAGTATGGCGGCGCGATGGGCGTGCGCGAGATCATCTACGGCATGGCGCACCGTGGGCGGCTGAACGTGCTCGCCAACGTGATGGCAAAGCCGTACCGCGTAATCTTCCACGAATTCCAGGGCGGCAGCGCCAACCCGGAGGACGTCGGCGGCTCGGGCGATGTGAAATACCACCTCGGCACCAGCACCGACCGTGAGTTCGACGGCATCAAGGTGCACATGAGCCTGGTGCCCAACCCCAGCCACCTCGAAGCGGTCGACCCTGTGGTTCTCGGCAAGGCCCGCGCGCAGCAGGCGTTCCGCGACGATCTGAAGCAGCACGAGCAGGTGCTGCCCGTGCTGATCCACGGCGATGCGGCCTTCGCAGGGCAAGGCATCGTGTGGGAGACGCTCAGTTTCTCCGGGATCCCCGGTTACAACACCGGCGGCGTGATCCACTTCATCATCAACAACCAGATCGGCTTCACCACCAGCCCCAAGTTCGCGCGTAGTTCGCCCTACCCCAGCGACGTGGCGAAGGGCGTCCAGGCGCCGATCCTGCACGTGAACGGCGACGATCCCGAAGCGGTGACCTTCGCCTGCAAGCTGGCGATCGAGTACCGCCAGCACTTCGGCCGCGATATCGTGATCGACATGTGGTGCTATCGCCGCTTCGGCCACAACGAGGGCGACGAGCCCAGCTTCACCCAGCCGCAGATGTACGCTGCGATCAAGAAGCACCCGAAGATCAGCGTGATCTACTCGGATCGGCTGCTGGAAGAAGGTGTGATCGACGACGGCTTCGTGGAAGCTCAGCGCGACGAATTCACCGAGCACCTGCAGGAAGAATTCGACGCCGGCAAGGATTACAAGGCCAACGAAGCCGACTGGTTCGGCGGGCGCTGGGCCGGGATGAACAAGCCGGTCGATCCGGAAACCGCACGCCGCAACGTCGAAACCGCGATTCCGAAAAAGCTGTTCGAGAGCCTGGGTCGCACGCTGACCACCGTGCCGGAGGATGTCAGCATCCACCGCACACTCGGCCGCGTGCTCGATGCGAAGCGTGAGATGTTCGACAAGGGAGAAGGCTTCGACTGGGCCACCGCAGAGGCGCTCGCCTTCGGCAGCCTCGTGTCCGAAGGTTACGGCGTGCGCCTGTCGGGCCAGGATTCGGGCCGTGGCACGTTCAGCCAGCGTCATGCCGTGTGGCACGACCAGAAGGTCGAGGGAGAGACCTACATCCCCCTCACCACGCTGCCGCACGGCAAGTTCGAGGTCTACGATAGCCCGCTGTCCGAATACGGCGTGCTCGGCTTCGAATACGGCTTTGCGCTCGCAGACCCCAAGACGCTTGTTTTGTGGGAAGCGCAGTTCGGCGATTTCGCCAACGGCGCGCAAATCATGATCGACCAGTTCATCGCCAGCGGCGAGGTCAAGTGGCTACGCGCCAACGGCCTCGTGATGCTGCTGCCGCACGGGTACGAAGGCCAGGGGCCGGAGCACAGCTCCGCCCGACTCGAACGCTTCCTGCAGTTGTGCGCGAACGACAATATCCAAGTGTGCAACATCACCATGCCGCACAACTACTTCCACGTGCTGCGCCGGCAGATGCTGCGTCCGTTCCGCAAGCCGCTGATCATCATGACGCCCAAGAGCCTGCTGCGTCACCCGATGGCGAAGAGCCCGGCGAACCTGTTCATGGGCGATTCGCAGTTCAAGCGCATCCTTTCGGACACGAAGGATATCGCCGACGAGAAGGTGAAGCGTCTCGTCCTGTGTTCGGGCAAGGTCGCCTTCGACCTGATCGAACGCCGCGATGAGGAAGAGCTGGACGATGTCTCGATCGTGCGGATCGAACAGCTTTACCCCTTCCCGGGTGAACCGCTGGCCGCCCGGATCGAACGGATGACGAACCTCGAAAGCATCGTCTGGTGCCAGGAAGAGCCGCGCAACAACGGCAGCTGGTTCTTCGTCCGCGAAAAGCTGGAAGCCGCGCTGGCCGCTGCAGGCAAGGACGGCATGGCTCCGTGCTACGCGGGCCGCGAGGAAGCCGCCTCGCCCGCCACCGGGCTCGCCAAGCGCCACCAGGCGCAGCAGGATGCGCTGGTCACCATCGCACTGGGTCTCGCCGATGGCGGCGCGGCCAAGCGTGCGCTCAAGAAAACCGAAATCGCCGAAAAGAAGGTCTGACGAAACATGGCTACCGAGATCACGGTCCCCCAACTCGGTGAATCGGTCACCGAAGGCACCATCGCCGAATGGCTCAAGCAACCCGGCGATGCCGTGGCTGTGGACGAACCGATCGTCAGCCTCGAAACCGACAAGGTTGCAGTCGAGGTCCCCTCGCCCGTCGCCGGCGTGATCGAGGAACTGCGCGCCGACGTCGGCGATACGGTGGAAGTGGGCGCCGTGCTCGCCACCGTCGCCGAGGGCGCTGCCCCTGCCGCGAAGGGCAAGGAAGCCAATCGCGATCAGGGTGAAGGCGGCAAGAAGGGTGCAGAGCCTGCCAAGGCCAAGGATGCCGACGCCGGCCAGGCCGCCTACGGCAACCACGACGAAGGCACCGGAGAAGGCAGCCAGACCCTCTCCCCCGCCGTGCGCCGCGCGGTGCTGGAATACGGCGTCGACCCAAGCAGCATCAAGGGCAGCGGCAAGGACGGTCGCCTGACCAAGGAAGACGTGATCGCGGCAGCGAAGAACAAGGACGATAGCGCATCGTCTGCGCCGACGCCCTCTGCTGCGCCTGCAACCGTATCCTCCGGCGAGCGCCGCGAGGAACGCGTCAAGATGACGCGGATGCGCCAGACCATCGCCAAGCGTCTGAAGGGTGCGCAGGACAATGCCGCGCTGCTGACCACGTTCAACGACGTGGACATGAGCGCGGTGATGGAAGCACGCGAGAAGTACAAGGACCTCTTCGCCAAGAAGCACGACATCAAGCTCGGCTTCATGGGCTTCTTCGCCAAGGCCGCGTGTCTCGCGCTGAAGGACGTGCCTGCTGCCAACGCCTACATCGAAGGCGACGAGATCGTGTACCACGATTACGTCGATATCTCGGTCGCCGTGAGCGCGCCCAATGGCTTGGTAGTCCCGGTCATCCGCGATGCCGACAAGAAGGGCTTCGCACGGATCGAGAAGGATATTGCCGACTTCGGCTCGCGCGCCCGCGACGGCACGCTGACGATGGAAGACATGAAGGGCGGCACCTTCACCATCTCCAATGGCGGCGTCTTCGGATCGCTGATGTCGACCCCGATCATCAACCCCCCGCAGAGCGCGGTGCTGGGCCTCCACCGGATCGAGGATCGCCCGGTCGCGATCGACGGCAAGGTCGAAATCCGCCCGATGATGTATATCGCGCTCAGCTACGACCACCGCCTGATCGACGGGCGCGAGGCCGTGACCGCGCTGAAGATCATCAAGGAAGCGATCGAGGATCCGACCCGGATGCTGATCGATTTGTAAGTTTGCACCAAGCTGCCGTTCGTCATTCCTGCGAAGGCGGGAACCCAGCTTCGGACGGTAGAAGATGGATCCCCGCCTTCGCGGGGATGACGAAGGTAGGAAAATGGCTGACCACAACTACGATTACGACGTCCTTGTCATCGGTGCCGGACCCGGCGGCTATGTCGCCGCGATCCGCGCCGCGCAGCTGGGGCTGAAGACCGCGTGCGCCGAAGGGCGCGAGACGCTGGGCGGCACGTGCCTCAACGTCGGCTGTATCCCCTCCAAGGCGATGCTGCATGCATCCGAGTATTTCGACGCGGCCAAGAACGGCGCGATGAAGGAACTCGGCATCGACGTGGAGCCCAAGCTCAACCTCGACCAGATGCACGCCCAGCGCCGCGACGCGGTGAAGGGCCTGACCGGCGGGATCGAATTCCTGTTCAAGAAGAACAAGGTCGACTGGAAGAAGGGATACGCCACCTTCCAGGATGCACACACGGTCAAGGTGGGTGACGAGACGGTCACTGCGAAGGACGTCGTCATCGCGACCGGCTCCTCGGTCACCCCGCTGCCCGGTGTCGAGATCGACAACGACAAGCATATCGTGGTCGATTCCACCGGTGCGCTCGAACTGCCCAAGGTGCCCAAGAAGATGGTCGTCATCGGTGGCGGCGTGATCGGGCTGGAGCTCGGCTCGGTCTGGCGGCGTCTGGGTGCCGAAGTCACCTGCGTCGAATTCCTCGACGAGATCCTGCCCGGCATGGACGGCGACATCCGCAAGGAAGCGCGCAAGATCTTCAAGAAGCAGGGGATCGAGTTCAAGCTCTCGACCAAGGTCACGGGCGTGACCGTGAAGGGCAAGACCGCCACGCTGACGCTCGAACCCGCTGCGGGCGGCGACGCGGAGACGATGGAAGCCGATTGCGTGCTCGTCTCGATCGGGCGCAAACCGAACACCGACGGCCTCGGCCTCGATGCGATCGGGCTCGAAACCAACAAGCGCGGCCAGATCGAGACCGATCACGATTTCCGCACCAAGGTCGACGGCGTGTGGGCGATCGGCGATTGCGTCCCCGGCCCCATGCTCGCCCACAAGGCCGAGGATGAAGGCATTGCCGTGGCCGAGAACATCGCGGGCCAGACCGGCATCGTGAACCACGCGATCATCCCGAGCGTCGTCTACACCTGGCCCGAGATCGCGGGCGTTGGCCTGACGACCGAGGAAGCCATCGAAAAGATGGGCGGCGACAAAAGCCAAGTGAAGGTCGGCAAGTTCCCCATGCTGGGCAACAGCCGCGCCAAGACCAATCACGAGCCCGACGGCTTCGTGAAGGTGATCGCCGAGGCGGAAAGCGACCGCGTGCTGGGCGTGTGGGCGATTGCCGTGCCCGCAGGCACGATGATCGCCGAAGCCGCACTGGGAATGGAATTCGGTGCCACGTCGGAAGACATCGCCTATACCTGCCACGCCCACCCGACGCATTCCGAAGCGATGAAGGAAGCGGCGATGGCGGTTCAGGGCAAACCGATCCACGTCTGAGGGCAAGCACATGGGGGAGCGTTGGCGAGAAAGGTTTCCGGCGCTCCTCGCTATTGCGCTGCCCGTGCTGGTCGGCCTCGCCTACATGGCGACCGGGGGCGCACCGAGCGCCTATCTGATCGTCAACGGCGCGGCGCTGGCCCTCTCCGCGCTGATTGTGCTGATCGGACTGCCGCCGCTCGGTCGGCGGGCACGCATTATCGCGGTCGCCGGCCTGCTGGCGCTGTTCGCGCTGCCCCTGCTGACCGGTCCGTCAATGAACGGGATTGCCCGCTGGCTGCCGATCGGCCCGTTCATCCTCCACGCCGGAATGCTGACCATCCCCGCGCTGGCGGTGCTCGCCGCGCGTGATGATCGCCTTGGTCCGCCAGCGCTGGCAGCGGCGCTGCTCATAGCCCTCGCCCAACCCGATTTCGCGAGCGCCTTCGCGCTCATCGGCGGGGCCATCGGCGCCTACCAAGTGCGCAGCGACTGGCGGTTCGGGCTGGTGGTGATCGGCGGGTTCTTCATCGCCATTGCCGCCGCCTTGCAGGGGGAGCTGCCCGCCGTGCCGTTCGTTGAGCGGATCATTATCGACGCGCTCCCCACAGCGCCGCTGATGGCAGCCCTGATCGCGCTATCGATCGCGGGGGCGGTACTCATCATGCTGTTCGGCACCGGCCTGCCGCGAATCGCGCGCTATCCCACGGGCATGAGCCTGTTCGGCTTCTGGCTCGCCGCGCTGATATCGAACTACCCCACCCCGCTCGCCGGATATGGCGCGGCTGCGATCATCGGCTACGCGCTGGCCCACGCGGTTGCCTTCGCCCTGCCCGATGCGGCACAAGAGCGCGCATGAGCATCCCTCCCTTTCATCTCGCTTTCCCGGTCCACGATCTCGACATGGCGCGCAATTTCTATGGTGCGCTGCTGGGATGTCCGGAGGGCAGGTCGGACCGCGACTGGGTCGATTTCGACTTCTACGGCCACCAGATCGTCGCGCATGTCGCACCCGCAGCGGTTGCCTCGCGCGGCGAAGATCGCAATGCGGTGGATGGTGAGTCGGTGCCCGTGCCCCATTTCGGGGTGGTCCTGTCGATGGACGATTGGCAGGCGCTCGCCGACCGGCTGACCGATGCAGGCCTGCAATTCGTGATCGAACCGACCATCCGCTTCAAGGGCCAGCCGGGCGAGCAGGCGACGATGTTTTTCCGCGATCCGAGCGGCAACGCGCTGGAAATCAAGGCGATGGCCAACCCCGCCAACCTCTTCGCCAAGGGCTGACGCCACACGCGATTGTGCCCGCGGTTCGAGATCGCTAGCAGCCTGCCATGCCTGTAGCCGAAGCTGCCGTAATCCTGACCCCCGTGCTCGACTGGCTCGACCTCGTCGGGGTCGCCGTGTTCGCACTGTCGGGCGCGCTGATCGCGGCGCGCGAGCGGCAGACGTTCGTGACGATGGGCTTCTTCGCGCTGGTCACTGGCGTCGGTGGCGGGACCGTGCGCGACCTGCTGATCGATGCTCCGGTCTTCTGGGTGCGGCATCCATGGTATGCGGCCGTGTGCATCGCGATGGCCGCGATCGTGTGGAATACACCGACCCGCTGGTGGCAGGGCAAGCTGTTCGATTACGCCGACGGCGTCGGGCTGGCGGCCTACTCGGTGCTCGGCGCGGCGAAAGCCATGAGCTACGGCCTGCCGCCCGTCTCGGCCACGATCATGGGCATCATCACCGGCACCGTCGGCGGGACGATCCGCGATGTGATTGCGGGCCGCCCGTCGATCCTCATGCGGCCCGAACTCTATGTGACGGCCGCCGCCCTGTCGGCGACGCTGTGCAGCTTCGGGATGTGGCTGGCCCAGCCTTACGGCGTCGACCACTGGACCGTCTGGGCGTTCGCCGCTCTGGCAGGGCTGGTGCTGCGAAGCGCGGCGATCCGCTACAACCTCGGTCTGCCAGCCTTCCACGAACGCGAAATGGCCAGCGACCGCGAGACCGAGATCGGCGCGGAGGCGGTCGCCGAAGCGATCGCGCCGGAGAGCGACGGAATCTTCTTCGAAGAAGAACAGGCGGCAACCGATAGCGAAGGCCCCCGAACCTGAGGTTCGAGGGCCATGGGTTCATCACTTAAGCGAACGGATCAGTAAGGCTCCGCCATGCCGTATCCGTCGTCTGAACCTTCGTCGTAATCCTCGTATTGCTGGCCCGGCACCGGCCCGCCCGGATAGGCTGGCTGGGCATTGCTGTCCGGCGTCGCGTAGCTATCCGAGTGCGAATAGGCGTCGGGCCGCGAATAGGTGTCGGCGCGGGCACGGGCGTAGGTTTCATCGGAATACTGGACGTCGGAATATCCGGAGGAGGCGTACTGCGGTTCTCCGTAGGTTTGGCCACCCGACTGGTACGTGACGCCGCCATAGCCGTAGTCGACATCGGAAACGCGCCCGCTGGCGGAAACCTGGCAGGAAAAGCTGTTGCCGCTCGCCAGTGTACCGCTGACCGAATAGCCGCTACGCGTCCGTCCGACATTGTCGACCGAGCCGACCCTCTCATCCCGGCCCACCCGATTGACGCAGGCATCCACCGCGCGATCGAAGTCGGCGTTGGCCTGGTAATCCTGATCGTAGCGATCGTCGCGCTTGTTGCTGCTGTCGACCGCAGAGGCGACCGCGAAGATCCCTCCGATGATCAGTGCCCCGGCAATCACGTCGCCCGCATCGATCCCGTCGTCACGGTGACGGCGGTAACGGCGGCCATGTTCGGCCTCGTCGGCCCCATCGTTCAGAACGGTCTGCACCGCATAGGTCTTCGCCACCGGCGCGGCAGCGCGGGGAAGTTCGACCGCTTGGGCGGGAGAGATGGCCAGCGCGGCGACCGCGCAAGCGAGCGATATTCTGGATAGCTGACGCATTCTTGGTGTTCTTTCCCGAAATGAGAGCGGTGAGGCCCTCTCGCGACCATGAACGGGATTAGGCGGCCAGCCCTTTCGAAGGACTGAACCGCCTACCCCTGTCGCCCTGCCGGTTGCCCGGGCCGAGCGTGACGATTTGTCGATATCAGAGGCGGTTCAGACCGCGAATGCCGTTATAGTCGATGTCGACCACCCGCCCGCGGCGGATTTCGCACTTGAAGCTGCCGCGATCGCTGCCGTTGTTGTACCCGCGGTAGCCACGACGCTGGTCGCGATAGCCACGCTGGCCGTCGACTTCGATCCGGCCACGAATGTTCCAGCCACGGCGGGTATCGCGCACGTTGCTGATGTCGACCACGTTAGCGTAGCGATAGCCGGCACGACGTGCCTGGTTCTCTGCCACGCGGACGCACTGGTCGATCGCACCGCGCGGATTGCCGTTGTTGCGGTAGTAATCGTTCCGATAGCGGTCATTGCGACGATCGCGGTTCGATGCCGATGCGATTGCGGCGATACCGCCGATGATCAGCGCCCCGGCAATAACCTCGCCCGCGCTGATGCCGTCATTGTCGCGGTCGCGATAGCGCTGCGCTTCGGCAGGTGCGGCGGTGGTGAAGGCCATGGCACCCGCAGCAGCGGTGCACAGGGCGGCCTTGGTGAAGCTTTGCATGGTTGTCTCCTCACTGTGGTGCCGAGCGCCATTGCCCGAACACCGACCGTTCTAGAGACCGCGCGGTGAGGTGTGACTGAATTGCGGCGAAAGCCATTGTTAATACAAAGCGCCACAAACCTGAACGTCAAAATCGTGGGAATTGCGCCGCTTCGCGCAGATTTTGTCTCAGAACTTGCTTTGCGAGGGGTGCGCGTGGGGGCGCCGCGGAAACTGTCGTTAATTTGCGTTAAGCAAAACGAATCACCAGTCCGAGAGGCCCGTGGTGACCGGCGAAAGAGGGCGGAGCCTGCTGCTCCGCCCTCTTTCGTAGCCTGACTACTCCTCGAGCTTCAGCCCTGTGAACGCGGCGAGGAAGGCGAGCACATCCGCCGCTTCCTCGATCGCCTTGTCGGTCGGCTTGCCCGATCCGTGGCCCGCGCGCGTTTCGATCCGGATCAGCTGCGGCTTTTCGCCCAGGTCCGCCGCCTGCAGCGCAGCTGTGTATTTGAAGCTGTGGCCCGGAACCACGCGGTCGTCGGTATCCGCCGTCGTCACCAGCAGCGCGGGGTAATCCACGCCCGAGCGGATGTTGTGGTACGGCGAGTAGGCGCGCAGCACCTTCCAGTCGGCTTCCTTGCTGGGGTAGCCATAGTCGTCGACCCAGTAGCGACCCGCGGTGAACTGGTCGAAGCGCAGCATGTCCATCACGCCGACGGCCGCATTGCCAGCTGCGAACAGATCGGGCCGCTGGTTGGTCACCGCGCCGATCAGCAGGCCGCCGTTCGACCCACCCTGGATTGCGAGACCGTCCTCGGGTGTGATCCCCTGGTCGATCAGGTACTCGCCCGCAGCGATGAAATCGTCGAACACGTTCTGCTTGTTGTTCAGGCGACCGGCATCGTGCCAGGCCTTGCCGTATTCGCCGCCACCACGGATGTTGGCGACCGCGTAGGCACCGCCCGCTTCCATCCATGCGAGGCGCGACGGGCTGAAGCCCGGCGTAAGCGAAATGTTGAACCCGCCGTAGCCGTAGAGCAGCGTCGGCACCGCCTCGCCGCTTTCGGCGACCGCCTTGCTGCGCACCAGGAACATCGGCACGCGCGTGCCATCCTTCGAGGTGTAGAACTTCTGTTCGACCACGAAATCGTCCGGGTCGAACGACACTTCGGGCTGCGCCCACACAGTGCTTTCGCCGGTCGCGACATCGTAGCGATAGATGGTCGAGGGGCGGTTATAGCTGGAGAACGCGTAGAACGTTTCTGTCTCGTCCGGCTCGCCGCCGAAACCGCCTGCACTGCCGATGCCCGGCAATTCGACCTCGCCCTGCGGCGTGCCGTCGAGGCCGAAGACCTCGATCTTGCTTTTGGCGTCCACCAGATAGCTCGCGATCAGCTTGCCCCCGACCAGCGATACTCCGTCGAGCGTCTGCTCGCTTGCGGGGATCACGGTATGCCACATCGGGTCGTTCGTCGTGATGTCGGTCTTCACCACCTTCTTGAGAGGTGCCCCGTCGTTGGTGACGAAGTAGAACTCGTTGCCGACATTGCCGACGTAGCTGAAGTTGTTCTCGAAGCCGGGCACCAGCGTCATCGGCTCGGCGTCGGGGGACTCGCGATCGATCAGCGTGACTTCGTAACGGTCGTCGGTCCCGCTCGAGCTGGTGACCACCAGATAACGCCCGTCATCGCTCACCTGCGCGCCATGATTGAGATCGGGCTGGTCGTCGGTCGAATAGACCAGTTCATCCGCGCTCTGATCGGTGCCGAGCGTATGGAAATAGACCCGGTGGTTCTTGTTGAGCGCCTGGAAGGTCTCCCCCTCCCCCGTTGCCGGAAAGCGGCTGTAGTAGAACCCGCTGCCGTCCTTCGCCCAGTCGAGCCCGGAGAACTTCACCCACTCGACCGTGTCGTCCAGTACGTCGCCCGTGGCGACATCCAGCACCTTCACCGTGCGCCAGTCGCTGCCGCCATCCTGGATCAGGTAGGCGAGCTTGTCGCCAGCCTCGGTGATCGTATAGCCCGCCAGCGCGGTTGCATCGTCTTCCGACCAATCATTCGGATCGATCAGGACCCGCGCCTCTCCGTCGAGGCCGTCGCGGACGTAGAGAACGCTCTGGTTCTGCAAGCCGTCGTTGCGCGAATAGAAATACCGGCCGCCCTTTTCGGTGGGCAGGCCGAAGCGTTCGTAATCGGTCAGCTCCGTAATCCGCGCCTTGAGCGTGTCGCGTCCCGGCAGCTTGGCCAGGAAGGCATCCGTCACCGCATTCTCGCTGGCGACCCACGCGGCCACTTCCTCATCGGTGCGGACGTCGTTTTCAAGCCAGCGATACGGATCGGCAACTTCCTCGCCGAAGGGCGTTTCGACGACGTCGCCGGTCCGGGTTTCGGGGTAGTCTGGGGCGGTCAAATCCTGTCCTTGTGCGGCTGCGGGGATGGCGGCGGCGACCAGCGCGGTGGCGGCACCTGTCAGAAGGGTGTTGCGGAACATGGGCGGCGTCCTCTCGTCCTGAGCAATGTTCTGGAAAATGTGTCCCTGTTATCTAGCCCAAGAGTGGCGAGGTGCAACTGGCGCCCGCCGCTGCCGCCCCCGTCCGGCGCAAAAAGGGGCCGCGCGCCTCGCATGGCGGCAGCCCCTCGATAGGTATCAGGCTGGCATCAGCCGCCCGGCGGGATCAGCCCGTCGATGACGTAGACCACGCCATTGGAGGCGGGCACCGCGAGCTTGGTCAGCTTAGGGGCGTCACTTCCCGATCCTACACGCACCTCACCATCCACCTTCCTGATGTCGATCGGCTGATCAGCCACGCTGGCGAGCTGGATCGACCCGCCATTGGCGTCGAGTGCCTCGTCGAGATCTTCGCGCGTAATCGCCCCGACGGCGATGTGACGCCGCAGGATCGCGATCAGTTCCGGCCTGCCTTCGTCGGTCCCCAGCAGTTCGAGGTCTTCCTTCGGCAGCTTCGCGAACGCCTCGTTGTCCGGCAGGAACACCGTGTAGGCCCCCGCTCCGTCGAAGGGATCCTTGAGGCCGGCCTTCTCGACCAGTTTGTAGGCCGTCGACACTTCGTCGATCTTGGCGACCGTGGCGTTGAGCGAGGCATCGCCGGCTTCCTGCGTGCTGGCGACGGAACCGTCCGCCGTGTCCGTGTCGCCGCAGGCGGAAAGCGCGAGCGCGAGGGCCAGAGTGGCGAGCGTCGGTGCAAAAGTGTTCTTCATGGATACCTTCACGTCAGGAGTTCGATGGCGGCTGCGACCAGGCGCGTTTTGGGATCGACCTGATAGACGTAGCCATCGCTGTAGCGATACATCGCATCGGCCCCATCGGGATACCGGCTGCGGTAGGCATAGGGCACGTTGTACACATCGTAACCGCGCGGCAGCGGCTGACCGACGGTGATGTCGTCACCGGTCAGCAAGGCAGCAATGCCGAGGATCCGGCGATCCTGCGGATCGACCGAGAACAGCGTCCGGTCCGCATAGTAATACCGGTTGTCCGGGTTCTGGCCGAAATAACTGCCGTAGTAGGACGGCGCGCGATAATCGTCGTAGGCGCTCGGCCACTGGTTTCCGCCGAACAGGGCGCCGCCCACCAGCGGGATCAGCGCATCGATGACGCCGTTCTGCGGTCGATAGGCATACCCGTCGTAATACCGCCAGTCGTCGCCTGACAGGCGCGGATAGGACGAGCCGAAATACCCGGCGAAGCGATCGCGCGTCAGCTTCTTGGCCTGGCCGGGGGGCATGCAGCCGTTGTTCTTCTTCGCGAGGCCGGGCGGACACCAGTTCTCCACGGGGCGCGCATTCCGATCGTAGCGGACCAGAACACGGCGCGCGTCTTCCCCGGCGACCGCACCGACGACATCGCGCAAGACGCGCACATCCTGCGAGTCGTCCCGGCGATCGACGCGTCGTTCGACCTCGCGTTGAATCTGCTTCTACGCCTTCATCGCATCGGGCTTGCCATTGCCATTCGCATTGGCGCGCATGGCGACGGGCGGAGCGCCGTTGCCATTACCGGGGCGGGCAGCCTTATCCTTGCCCAGTCCCTTTTCCTTGCCGGGCCCCTTATCGGGCTTGGCCTTGGCCGCGGCTCCGTTCCCGTGCCCTTTGCCCTGGCCATTTCCATGACCATTCGACTGGGCGAGGACCGGCATGGATAGCGCGAGTGCGAGGGCACCCGTCGCTGCGATTGCAATTCGCATATCTAATCTCCTTGGGCGGACTAACCCGCTGGCGATCATTAGGGTTCCCGCGCCCGCAGCTCTCGCACATGCGAAAAGGGCCGCAGGATTGCTCCTGCGGCCCTTCCGATTTTGCTGTGAGACCCCGCGCCTACGCGTCGTCGTATTCTTCTTCCTCGGTCATCACCGGGCCCGAATCCTGGCCCTTGGCGTCTTCGTCGCGGTCTACGAATTCGATGATCGCGAGCTGCGCGCTGTCGCTGGCGCGGTAGCCGGCCTTGATGATGCGGGTGTAGCCGCCGTCACGGTCGGAATAACGCTCTGCCAGAACGTCGAACAGCTTCTTCAGCTGCGTTTCGTCCTGCAGGCGGCTCATCGCCAGACGACGGTTGGAAAGGCCGCCGCGCTTCGAAAGCGTGATCAGCTTTTCGATGTAGGGGCGCAGTTCCTTCGCCTTGGGGAGCGTGGTGAGGATCTGCTCGTGCTTGATCAGCGCGGCCGACATGTTGCGGAACATGGCGGTGCGGTGGCCCGACTTGCGGCCAAGCTTACGCTGCGAGATACCGTGACGCATATTCTATTCTCCGTTCGTAAGGGGCCCGTACGAGGTAGCCCGGTACGGGCCGGATTTGCGGGTCCGGCCCATCCCCGTTGCGAGGTCGATTAGCCCAGCAGCTCCTGTTCGAGCTTCTTGGCCATTTCCTCGATGTTCTCAGGCGGCCAGCCCGGAATGTCCATCCCGAGGCGCAGGCCCATGCTGGAAAGCACTTCCTTGATCTCGTTGAGCGACTTGCGGCCGAAGTTCGGCGTGCGCAGCATCTCGGCTTCGGTCTTCTGGACCAGATCGCCGATGTAGATGATGTTGTCGTTCTTGAGGCAGTTGGCCGAACGCACCGACAGTTCCAGTTCGTCGACCTTCTTGAGAAGGTAGCGGTTGAGCTGGTTGGCGTCCGATTCCTGCGGCTCTGCGGCCATCCCGATCATCGGGCTGGAAGGCTGCGGAATACCGTCTTCGAAGTGGACGAACAGGGTCAGCTGGTCCTGCAGGATCCGTGCGGCATAGGCCACCGCGTCTTCCGGCGAGACCGTACCGTCGGTTTCGACGGTCAGGTTCAGCTTGTCGTAGTCCAGTTCCTGGCCCACGCGAGCATTCTCGACCTTGTAGCTCACCTGCTTGATCGGCGAGTACAGCGAATCGACCGGGATCAGACCGATCGGCGCATCGGCCGGGCGGTTCTGCACAGCGGGGACGTAGCCCTTGCCGGTATCCGCGGTCAGTTCCATGTTCAGCGTCGCGCCTTCGTCGAGCTGGCAGATCACGAGATCCTTGTTGAGGATTTCGATATCGCCCGAGACGGCGATGTCGCCAGCCTTCACGGCGCCAGGACCGGTCGCGGAAAGCTGCAGCCGCTTGGGGCCTTCGCCTTCCATCTTGATCGCGATCTGCTTCACGTTGAGGACGATGTCCGTCACGTCTTCGCGCACGCCGGCAAGCGAGCTGAATTCGTGCAGCACGTTCTCGATCTTGATCGACGTGATCGCAGCGCCCTGAAGCGAGGAGAGCAGCACACGACGCAGCGCGTTGCCCAGCGTCAGGCCGAAACCGCGTTCTAGCGGTTCGGCAACGAAGGTGGCCTTGCGCTTCTTGTCGCTGCCGGTGTCCTTCAGTTCGAGCGAGGTGGGCTTTTTAAGTTCCTGCCAGTTCTTGGTGTTGACGGCCATGGATGTCCCCTAGGAATTCAAGATCGGCTGGGCCCGGAGCGCTGCGGAGGTGAAGCGCGACGGGCCCGTAAGTTGTCGGCGGAGGGAACGGCTCCCACCGCCGGGCAGGATCGGGTCAGACGCGACGCCGCTTCGACGGCCGAACCCCGTTGTGTGGGATCGGCGTAACGTCGCGGATGCTGGTGATGGTGAAACCCACCGCCTGCAGCGCACGCAGCGCGCTTTCACGGCCCGAACCGGGGCCCTTCACTTCGACTTCCAGCGTGCGGACGCCATGTTCCGCCGCCTTCTTGCCGGCGTCGTCTGCGGCGACCTGCGCGGCATAGGGAGTCGACTTGCGGCTACCCTTGAAACCCATCATGCCCGCGCTGGACCAGCTGATCGCATTGCCCTGCGCATCGGTGATGGTGATCATGGTGTTGTTGAAGCTGGCGTTCACGTGCGCGACGCCGCTGGAGATGTTTTTCCGCTCGCGGCGCCGAATGCGGCCTGGTTCGCGTGCCATTGTATGTTCCCCTTAAAGGAAAAAAGATCAAAAGAGCCGAAGTGAAGCGCTGTCGAGCGCTTACTTCTTCTTGCCCGCGATGGGCTTCGCCTTACCCTTGCGGGTGCGCGCATTGGTGTGCGTGCGCTGGCCGCGAACGGGCAGACCGGCGCGATGGCGCAGGCCGCGATAGGACCGCAGGTCCATCAGACGCTTGATGTTCATCGCGGTCTGACGGCGGAGGTCGCCCTCAACCGAATACTCTTCGTCGATCGTTTCACGGATACGGAGGATTTCCTCGTCGGTGAGGTCCTGCACGCGGGTCTTGTGATCGATGCCGAGCTTGTCGGCGATCTGAACCGCGGTGGTGCGTCCAATTCCGTGAATATAGGTAAGCGCGATGATCACGCGCTTGTTGGTAGGGATGTTAATCCCGGCAATACGAGCCACTTACTTCTCCATGCTCCACAGGGAAAACCCGACCTTCGCAGGTGGGCGCCCCTATCTCATCGCTAGTTTCATCGACCCCACACGCCATGTTCATTGGTGACGGACAAAAACCGGCAGGCGGTGAAACCAGGCCGGTGATGCGCCGGAAATGCGCCAATGATTCTGGTATGCATTGGATCGGACGAACGGCGCACATAAGCGGCAGACGCCGCAGCGTCAACAGCTGCGCGCAAATAATCGCACAGGCTCCTAAAAAGCCCGCGCCCGATCATTCGTACTAGGGGAATCTACCCCGGAGCATACCCGCTGTCAAAGCGCGCACGCATGCTTTTTCCCCGTGCCCGCTCCATCTCGGGACGAATCTGCGGTTCAGCGCCCTTTGCCGAGACCCGTTACGGGTGTCTCTTCCTCGGGTTCCGGCCCGAACACCTCGTCGAACTTGCTCGACTTCTCCGCCTCGGGCTCGGCCTCTTCGATGACTCCGCCGACGGCCTCCGCCAGCCCCAGCGCCTGTTCGCCAATCACCGCGTCGACCGCCTTGGAAATCGTGTCGATCTCGAACCGCATGGTCCCGCCGACCACGTATTCCCAGACGACCTGCGTGCCGATCACTTCGCCCTTTTCATCCGGGGCCTCGATCGGCTGCAGGGTGATCGTCAGCACACCATCGACCGGCTCGCTCTGCAAAGGGCCAAGCCCGCCACGCATGCGGAGCACCTTGCGCGGCACGGCCTGTATCACGACCATATGCTGGACGCTGCCTTCCAGCCCGAACATGTTTTCGCCGTCATCCTTAGCTGGAATGGTCTCGCAGAAGCACTCGCCCGCCTGCGGGGTGAGAGTCATGTTCGCCGCATCGCCGGACCAGGTATGCTTATCGCTCCACCAGTCGCCGGGCGCGATCAGCGCGAGCCAGACATCCTTTGGCTGGGCGTCGATATCGAGCGTGCTGCGGACCACGAAATGCGTGTCGGACCGCTCGATTACCTCGGCCTGCGCAGCGGCGGGCATCAGCAGCGGCGTCGCCAGCAAAGCGGCAATGGCCATGGCGGTGCGGATCATCGGACGGCTCCTCATCTTGCCCGCGCCACGCTATTCTACGCCCGCGGGGGAACGCAAATCCTCAGTCGTCGAGGAGTGCGTCGATGCTGTCGGTGACGTCCTCGATCGAGGCCATTCCGTCGACCCGCGCGACGATGCCGCGCTCTTCGTAGAAGGGCAGGATCGGCGCGGTCTCGGAGCGGTAGACCTGCATCCGGTGACGCACGGTTTCCTCGTTATCGTCGGGCCGGCGCTTGAATTCGGTGCTGCCGCACTTGTCGCACACGCCCTCCTTCTCGGGCGTCTTGTGGCGGTCGTGATACCCTGCTCCGCACACGGCGCAGGTAAAGCGTCCGGTGATGCGATCGACCAGGGCATCTTCGTCGACCTGAAGCTCGACCACGCGATCGAGCTTGCGGCCATGCTTGGCGAGAAGCTGTTCGAGCGCTTCGGCCTGCGCACGGGTGCGCGGGTAGCCGTCGAAGATTGCGCCGGTCTCTGCGGGCATCGCTTCCAGCTCTGCATCGATCAGGTCGGAGACGATCTCGTCGGAAACGAGCTCGCCACGATCCATGACTTCCTTGGCCTTCAACCCCACGGGCGTCTGCGCCTTCACCGCAGCGCGCAGCATGTCTCCGGTCGAAAGCTGGCGCATGCCATGCTCTTCGACCAGACGGTGCGCCTGCGTGCCTTTGCCTGCCCCCGGTGGGCCGAGAAGAATGATGTTCATGGCCATCCCCTTGCCACGCTGAGAAATTAGCGCAACCGGCCCTTGAGCTTGGCCTTCTTGATGAGGTCGCCGTACTGATGTGCCAGCAGGTGCGACTGGATCTGGCTGATCGTATCGACGGTAACGTTGACCACGATCAGCAGGCTGGTGCCGCCGAGGAACAGCGGAATCCCGGTCTGCGCGATCATGTATTCGGGCAGGCAGCACACCAGCGTGAGGTACGCCGCGCCGACTACGGTGATGCGCGTCAGCACATAATCGAGGTATTCGGCAGTGCGCTTGCCGGGGCGAATGCCGGGAATGAACCCGCCATTCTTCTTCAGGTTATCCGCAGTTTCCTCCGGATTGAAGACAACCGCGGTGTAGAAGAAGCAGAAGAACACGATCAGAATCGCATAGAGCGCCATGTAGAGCGGCTGCCCGTGCTGCAGGTAGAAGTTCAGCGTGGTAATCACGCCGCCCATCGTGCTGCTGGGATTGACCGAGCTGCCCGCGAACTGGCTGATCGTCAGCGGCAGCAGCAGCAGCGAGCTGGCGAAGATCGGCGGGATCACGCCGGCGGTGTTGATCTTGAGCGGCAGGTGGCTGCGATCCGCCTGCATCATGCCGCGCTGCGTCGCACGCTTGGGATACTGGATCAGCAGGCGGCGCTGCGCGCGCTCCATGAAGCTGATGAACAGGATCAGGCCAACGATCATGGCGATGAAGCCGATGATCACGACCGCGCTGATCGCACCCGTGCGCCCACCTTCGAACATGTTGCTGACGAAGCTGGGGAACTG
The DNA here is from genome assembly GCA_002729695.1 of Citromicrobium sp. Lineage (GTDB taxonomy): Bacteria > Pseudomonadota > Alphaproteobacteria > Sphingomonadales > Sphingomonadaceae > Alteriqipengyuania. Next base: position 20,408 of record PBYQ01000014.1, read on the forward strand.
GGCGACGATGCCCGCCATAATGATGAGCGAGACGCCATTGCCGATGCCGCGCGCGGTGATCTGCTCACCGATCCAGAGCAGCAGCATGGTGCCGCCGACCAGACTGATGACAGCGCCGATGCGGAACATGTAGCCCGGGTCCACGACCGCCTGCAGACCGCTCTGCGCGCCGTAGCTTTCGAGGCCGGTGGCGAGGAAGTAGCCCTGGATCACGCACAGGAACACTGCGCCGTAGCGGGTATACTGGTTGAGCTTCTGGCGGCCCGTGGCGCCTTCCTTCTTCAACGCCATCAGCGTCGGGTGCAGGGCCGAAGCCATCTGCACCACGATCGAGGCAGTGATGTAGGGCATCACGCCGAGCGCGATGAGACTCATGCGCTCAAGGCTGCCGCCCGAGAAGGTATTGAACAGGTCGAGCACGCCGCCGCGGGTCTGATCGTACAGATCACCGAGGATCTGGGGATTGACCCCAGGCAGCGGCACGAAGCTCAAGAAGCGGAAAACGACCAGCGCAACGATCGTGAACCAGATACGCTGGCGCAGTTCCGTCGCCTTGGAGAAGTTCGCAAGGCTCAGATTGGAGGCGAGATTATCGGCGCGTGATGCCATGGGAAATTTATGATCCTGCAAATTCGACCGGGCACTCCCGGCTGCCGCAGTGACAGATAGGTGTCACGGGCGCGGTTGTCGAACCCCCGCGCCCGATTACCTGGATCAGGCCTTGGAACCTGCTTCCTTGTTCGTCTTGGTGCGAGCAGCCTTCTTCTCGTGCTCGGGCTGCGCAGCGGGGATCACGTCCACCTTGCCACCAGCCTTTTCGACCGCTTCGATCGCGCCCTTGCTGGCGCCGGCAACGACGAAGGTCGCCTTGGTGGTCAGCTCGCCCTTGCCGAGCAGGCGGACACCGTCCTTGCCGCCACGTGCAAGACCGGCGGCCTTGAGCGCTGCGTGATCGATGTCCTTCTTCGCATCGAGCTTCTTCGCGTCGATGAACTTCTGGACCATGCCCAGGTTCACTTCTGCGTAGTCCTTGCCGAAGGGATTGTTGAAGCCGCGCTTCGGGATCCGCATGTGCAGCGGCATCTGGCCGCCTTCGAAGCCCTTGATGGCCACGCCTTCGCGCGCCTTCTGGCCCTTCTGGCCGCGTGCTGCGGTCTTGCCCTTGCCCGAACCGATGCCCCGGCCCACGCGCATGCGGGATTTACGGGCGCCCTCGTTGTCGCGGATGTCGTTGAGATTAATTGCCATGATGCACTCGCTTTCGCTTTTCTTCGCGCTGATAAAAATGGAAGCGGCCCGCTACTATGAGCGGGCCGCCGCCGTCAATTCCTGTCGAGAAGGCGTTTAGCCCTCGACCACCTCGACCATGTGCGGCAGCTTTGCGATCGCGCCGCGCACTTCGGGGGTATCTTCCAGTTCGACCACCCGGTGCATCTTGCCCAGGCCCAGGCCGATCAGGATTTTCTTCTGGCTCTCCGGCCGCCGGATGGGCGAACCGATCTGCTTGAGCTTGATCTTAGCCATCGGTGATTACTCCACTACCGCCGCGGCATCCGCCTCGGCTTCGGCTGCGCTCGCACCGCCACGGGCCAGCAGATCGGCGACCTTCTTGCCGCGACGCTGAGCCACCGACTTGGGCGAGCTCTGATCCAGCAACGCATCGAAGGTGGCGCGGATCATGTTGTACGGGTTGGACGTACCGACCGACTTGGTCACGACGTCGGCCACACCCAGGCTTTCGAACACGGCGCGCATCGGACCACCGGCGATGATGCCGGTACCCGGAGGTGCGCTGCGAACGGTCACCTTGCCGGCACCGAAACGGCCCTTGCCGTCGTGGTGCAGCGTGCGGCCTTCCTTGAGCGCCACGCGGATCATGTGCTTGCGCGCAGCGGCCGAGGCCTTGCTGATCGCTTCCGGCACTTCGCGCGCCTTGCCATGACCGAAGCCGACGCGGCCCTGACCGTCGCCGACCACGACGAGCGCGGCGAAACCGAAGCGCTTACCGCCCTTCACCGTCTTCGAGACGCGGTTGATGTGAACCAGCTTCTCGATGATGCCGTCGTCTTCTTCCTCGCGCTTGCCGCGACGATCGTCACGACCGCGACCACGACCGCGGCCACCGTCACGGCCACCGCCGCGATTGTCGCCGCCACGGCCACCACGGCCACCGCGGGGCTGCCCCTCGGCACCCTGCGCGGGGCTCTGGTTGTCGGCCGCCTCGGAAGGAGTATCGGCGATCGCCGGCTCTTCCTTGGTCACCGCATGCTCGGTCTGCGCTTCGGCCTTGACCTCTTCGGTCTTCGCCTCGGCTTCGGGAGCCGCGTTGTCTTCGGTCTTCTTGTCGTCAGCCATCATCAGAACTCCAGCCCGCCTTCGCGAGCGGCATCGGCCAGCGCCTTGACGCGGCCATGGAACAGGAACCCGCCGCGATCGAACACGACCGTGGTGACGCCCGCCTTCTTGGCGGCGTCGGCGATGTTCGAGCCGACCGTCTTGGCGGCGTCGATATTCGCAGTCGTGCCCTTCACGCCCAGCGTCGAAGCGCTGGCAAGCGTCTTGCCCGCCGCATCGTCAATGATCTGGGCGTAGATGTGCTTGCCCGTGCGGTGCACCGACAGGCGCGGCTTGCCACCGGCGTGCTTGCGCAGCGCGGTGCGCACACGCTGGCGGCGGCGTTCAAAGAGAGAAAGCTTTGCCATCTTACTTCTTCTTCCCTTCCTTGCGGAAGATATACTCGCCCTGGTACTTGATGCCCTTGCCCTTGTACGGCTCGGGCTTGCGCCAGCGGCGGATTTCAGCGGCGAACTGGCCAACGGCCTGCTTGTCGATCCCGCTGATGATGACCGTGGTCTGATCGGGCGTTTCCACCTTCAGGCCTTCGGGCACCGTGAGATCGACGTCGTGGCTGTAACCGAGCTGCAGCTTCAGGGTCTTGCCCTGGGCATTCGCACGGTAACCGACACCGCTGATCTGCAGCGTCTTGGAAAAGCCGTCCGTCACGCCTTCGACCAGGTTCGACACCATCGTACGCTGCATGCCCCAGTGGCTGCGCGCAGGCTTGCTGTCGTTGACCGGGTCGACCGCGATCGAGCCGTCTTCCAGCTTGTACGA
>PBYQ01000015.1 GCA_002729695.1 Citromicrobium sp.
AGCACAAGGCGAAGTTCGACGAGACCGTCGAAGTCGCGATGAACCTCGGCGTCGATCCGCGCCACGCCGACCAGATGGTCCGCGGCATGGTCTCGCTGCCCTCGGGCACGGGCAAGGACGTGCGCGTCGCCGTGTTCGCCAAGGGCGACAACGCCGACAAGGCGCTGGCCGCCGGTGCCGACAAGGTCGGTGCCGAAGACCTGATGGAAGACATGCAGAACGGCAATCTCGATTACGACCGCGTGATCGCGACGCCGGACATGATGGGCGTCGTCGGTCGCCTCGGTAAGGTGCTGGGCCCCAAGGGCCTGATGCCGAACCCGAAGCTGGGCACCGTGACCCCGAACGTGGAACAGGCCGTGAAGGACGCCAAGGGCGGCCAGGTCGAATTCCGCGTGGAAAAGCAGGGCATCATCCACTCCGGCATCGGCAAGCTGTCGTTCAAGGACGAAGACCTGAAGACCAACTTCAAGGCCTTCACCGACGCGATCGTCAAGGCGAAGCCCTCGGGCGCGAAGGGCAAGTACCTGCGCAAGGTCACGCTGACCTCCTCGATGGGTCCGGGCCTCAAGCTCGACCTGGCCGAAGTCGAAGGCGCATAAGCCTTTCACTTCACGCGAAATTTCAAGGGGCCGGGGCGGAAACGCTCCGGCCTTTTTTATGCGCGCAACAACCTGCGCGCCGAAGCAAGCGAGCCGCTCTGCTGGGTGAACGACTTAGCCAGAGCCACGCCCGCATCGAACCCGCGCCTAGCGCCGAGCAGCGCCCGGTTCGCCGGCGTGCGGCGCAGCAGCAGGAAGGAACAGCACGCGACGCTGTGGGTGCCGAACAGCGCCTTGTGCGCGCCCTCGCCCTCGGTGAAATCGAAATAGCGGAAGCGTTCCTCGCCAAACAGCAACCGCAGCGCCTCCATCTGGAGCACGGTGCCGGGCGAGAGTGCGGCGTGCGCAGGATCGTAGCCGAGATGCGCATAAACCAGCGTCCGACCCTCTACCGGCAGGGCGAGGTACGCCACGGGCTCTGCGCCAAGGAACAGCAGGAAGCAGCGCAGCGTGCCCGCCTCGGCCCGTGCCAGCATTGCGTCTCGGGCGGTGTCGCTATCGGGCAAGCCTGCATCGAGCAGCCGCGACTGGTAGGTGTTGGCGGAAAGCGGCAGCGCGAGGTCGAGGAAGCGCTCCACCTCGTCGCGGGTGCGGTACGTCCGCACGTCCAGTGCCCCTCCGCCAGCGGCTGCGAACTTCTTCGTCTTGCGGCGCAGGGTGCTGCGCGTCTTGCCGGAAAAGCGCGCGAGGTAATCCTCGAAGCTTGCGTCCATCGCGATGTAGTGTCGGCGATAATCCTCGCGAGCGCCAGCGACATGGCCGGACAGTCCGGCTGCAATCTCGTTGGCCAACGAAAGCGGGGCCGAAAGGATGCGAACGCCGTCTGCTGCGGGGGACGGCGCTGCGCTTGCGGGCAGGGTCTCGGAAAGCGCATCCTCGAGCGTGAAGGCCATCGTCGCCACATCGCGCTCGACCGCGAAGAGTCGACGCGCGCCGATCGTGAATGCAACCTGCGTCGGCTCGACGGCCATCAGATCGCACCGTAGAGCGAATTGGAGACTGCCTGTTCGGCGTAGCGCATGCCCACCGTCAGCGTGTTCGCTGCCACCGGGCGGGGCATCTCGGATCGACGGAAGATCCTGACCGGCGGAGTATTCGTATAGTCGCTCGTCCAAATACCCGGGGTCTTCTCGAGCAGCCTGCACAATCCCTCGAACCGGTTGCGGACCAGCTTGTTCACGGCAAGGCTACGGCGGTTGACCAGCTCGAAGCTGTGGCTGACCAATGTGAAGCTCGTCATGCGGCCGTCGCGCGCGTGCAGCAGCCCGGCCCGCATTTCCTTGAGCGAGAGCGCGGTGACCTGCGCATGGCGCAATCGCCCGCCGATATCGCCGACGCACGATACGGGCACCTCGATCATCCCTTCATACAGCAGCGGCTGGGTATCGGTCTCGCTCAGCTCGAGGTCGCAATGACCATCGGGGATACCGGGCGTATGGCTGCTGTCGTAGTTGAGCCCGAGTTCGCGAAGCGCGCGTAGCGTATCGCGGTTCGCACCGTAGTTGCCCGCGCGGAAGGCGACCGGATCGGGCGCCCCTGCCGCGACCAGCGTGTCGCGGCACCATTCCAGGATCCGGCATTGATCCTCGAACCTGAAATCCTTGATATTGCCCCCGCTGAGCCCTTTGAGCGGGCCGTCCGGCAGCGCCAGATCGAGCCATTCGGTGTGGCAGTGGAGCTGGATATCCTGCCCTGCCTGGAGGATTGGTGCGACGATGTCTTCAATCGCGGCGACACCCCACAGCAGTGCGGGCATTGGATCGACGAAGAACACCCCGCGTTGGCCGTATCGCTCCAGCAGGTCGAGCTTGTGCGTGATCCCCGCCGGCCCGTCGGGCGTGATGCAGGCGATCGACCGCATGAAGTTCTCTGCCCGGTCCACCCGGCACGGCCCGTTCGCCAGCGCGGCCGAATACTCGGTATCGATGGTGAGATAGACGCTCGTCATGACGAACGTGGCTTAACTGCAACGGGTTAAAACCGCGTTCCGATCCGCGCGGGGGGCTGCTCAGATGCCCCCTGCCACTGGCTGATAACCGGCTTCGGTCAGCGCATCGCACAGCGCCTTCGTGCAGGCCGCCAGCGCATCTGCGTCGGTAGAGCGGACCACGAAATTCGCGCCGACCTTGCCTTCGCGAAAGAAGGGATAGCTGCCGATCTGGCAATGGTCGTGCTGCTTCACGACCTCGCGCAACAGCCCCGCAACCTCGCTTTCCGCCGTCCAGCAGCCGATCGTCTCGGCCATGAGCGGGGCGCCGCCCTCCAGCGTACCGGTCAGGGCATCGAGCATCCCTGCGGTGATATGCGGGACGCCCGCCATCAGGTGGATATTGCCGATCTTGATCCCCGGTGCACCCGACATGCGGTTTGGGATCAGCTCTGCGCCTTCGGGCACCCGCGCCATGCGCAGCCGGTCTTCGGTCAGGCCCCCGGGCTTGTCGGCGTAATAGCGTTCCAGCGTGGCGCGCGCTTCGGGATGGACAACCACGCCCAGCCCCAGCGCGGCGGCCACCGCATCGACCGTGATGTCGTCATGCGTCGGGCCGATCCCGCCGGTGGTGAACAGGTAGTCGTTGCGCGCGCGAAGTGCGTTGACCGCCTCGACGATGCGCTCCTCGACATCGGGAACGACGCGCACCTCGTCCAGCCGGATACCCTGCACCTGCAGCCATTCGGCCACCTGTGCGATGTTCTTGTCATGCGTGCGGCCCGACAAGATCTCGTCGCCGATAACGACGAGCCCGGCAGTCCAGATACGTTCGCTCATAGGCCTCTAGATCGTGCTTTGCGTGGAGCCGGTCCGCGCGGGCGCGGCGTCGTCTGCGGGGGCATGCGGCAGCGCCTTGAAATGGAGGATGCCGTCGTCGATCGGGTCGCTCTTCATCTGCTTGCGATCGACCCGGTAATCCTGGTTGAGCCGCCAGGGGAAGCCCACTGCATTCTTCGGCATGATCGCCTTGGAACGCTGGATATATCCGGATGAGAAATCGAAGATGTCGTCTTCCTCCAGCGCGGCGGCCTCTGCCTCGGTGAGTGCGGGCACTGCGATATCCGCGCCTTTTTCGTCCATCATGTTCAGCACATCGCACACGTAGGCGGCGTTGAGGTCGGCGCGCAAGGTCCAGCTGGCGTTGAGATAGCCGAACACCACCGCAAGGTTGGGCAGGTTCGAGAACATGCAGCCCTTGTAGTAGAACCGCTGCGCGAAATCGACCGGCGTGCCGTCGACCGAAACCGCAATCTTGCCCGCGATGGCCAGCTTGAGCCCGGTCGCGGTGACGATGATGTCGGCGGGGATTTCGCGCCCGTCCTCCAGCTCGACCTTGTCCTTGCCGAAACGAGCGATGCGGCCCGTGACCACCTCTGCCTTGCCATCCTTGATCGCTTCGAAAAGGTCGGCGTCGGGCACCAGGCACAGCCTTTGATCCCACGGGTCGTAGGGCGGGGTGAAGGCGGTCGCGTCGTATTTGTCGCCGAGGTGCCCCTGCATCTTCTTGGTCAGGAATTCCTTGACCTTCTCCGGCTTGCTCTGCGCGCGCTTAAAGCCGATGTCCTGCATCACCACGTTCTTCCACCGGGTGATCTTGTACGCCGTCTCTTCGGGCAGGACCTTGCGCAGGAAGTTGGCCATGCCGTCGCGCGCAGGGCGACTGAACATCCAGGTCGGCGTGCGCTGGAGCATGGTCACCTTCGCCGCGCGCTTCGCCATCGAAGGTACGATGGTGACGGCGGTGGCGCCCGACCCGATCACGACCACGTTTTTGCCCTCGTAAGAGAGGTCTTCGGGCCAGAATTGCGGATGGACCACATCGCCTGCGAACTCGCCGAGTTCGAAGCCGGGATCGTAGGGTTCGTCGTAGTCGTAATAGCCCGATCCCAGGTACAGCCAGTTGGCGGTCAGCCGCTTGCGCTCCCCTTCCGGCGTGACGACACCGACCACCCATCGTGCCCTCTCGCTGTCGAAATCCGCGGTTTCGACCCGCATTCTGAAGCGGATGTTTTCACGGATGCCGCGCTCGTCGACGATGCGGTTGAGATATTCGAGGATGGCGGACCCATCGGCGATACTCTTCTCGTGTTTCCACGGTTCGAAGATGAAACCGAGCGTGTGCATGTCGCTATCGGAACGCACGCCGGGATAGCGGAACAGATCCCACGTCCCGCCCAGGTTCTCCCGCCGCTCGATAATGGCGTAGCTTTTGCCGCGGCAATGCTCTTCGAGGTGGGCGGCCATCCCGATGCCGGAAATGCCCGCGCCGACGATCAGCACATCGAAATCGCTGTTGTTCGTATCCATCACAAACTGTCCAATCCCCGGCCCAACTTACGTTCTGTTTCGCAACCTATCCTATTGCCGCTCGCTTGACGAGAGGGTGCTGACGCGAACGTCAATCGCAGCTAGGGCGGCGCACATGCCCCGCGCCTCTCACCTCATCGTTACCATAGTGTCGCTCGGTTCGGCAGTCCCGTCGGTGGCCCAGGATGGGGAGGTGGAGCGTGGTGGCACGGTCATTGTGGTCGCCGGGCGGGGCCTGCCCGATACGCCGGCGAGTCCGGCCTACGGCACGGTCGTGATCGAGCGCGAAACGTTGCAGACCGTCCCTTCGGGCCGCGTCGAGGAAGCGCTGGGGAGCGTCGCGGGCTTCCAGGAGTTTCGGCGGTCGGACAGTCGCTCCTCCAATCCGACTGCACAGGGCGTGACGCTTCGAGCGCTAGGCGGCAACGCCACGAGCCGCGCACTGGTAACGCTCGACGGTGTGCCGGTGGCCGATCCGTTCTTCGGCTATGTGCCGTTCGCGGCGCTGCTGCCCGAGCAGATCGGGCGGATCGCAGTGACGCGCGGCGGCGGATCGGGTCCGTTCGGCGCCGGTGCGCTTGCGGGGACCATCGGGATCGAAAGCGAGGCACCCGAGCGGAAGGTGCCGCTGGCCGCAAGCGCGCTGGTGAACGATCGCGGCGGCACGGAGGCGATGGGTTCGTTTTCGCAAGCACTCGGCAATGGCTACGCCACCGGAGCGATCCGCTGGGATCGCGGCCCTGGCTTCTACACCACGCCCGAAGACCAGCGCGTCGCGGCGAGCGCCCCGGCGAAGTTCGACAGCGTTGCGGGCCAGCTGCGCGCGGTGGTGCCGCTGGCGAGCGATCTCGAACTGCAGGCGCGAGTGGCGGCTTTCGACGACGCCCGCACGCTGCGGTTTGCCGGAGCGAACAGCTCGGCGAGCGGGCAGGACGCGAGCGTGCGGATCGTTGGCCGGGGGCGCTGGCAGGTCGATGCGCTGGGCTATGTGCAGGCACGCAATTTCTCCAACCTCGTCGTCAGCTCGACCCGCTTCGTGCCCGTGCTCGACCAGCGTAACACGCCCTCGACCGGGCTCGGCGGCAAGATCGAGGTGCGCCCGCCGGTGGGCGATGCGCACACGCTGCGGCTCGGGATCGACTATCGAAGGGCGAGCGGCGAGTTGCAGGAAAACCCGATCAGCGCCTTCACCGGGCAGGTCACTGCGCGGCGGCGTGCGGGCGGGGTGACCAGCGATCTCGGGTTGTTCGTAGAGGACGACTGGGAAGTAGGACAGCTGGTCCTGACCGGCGGGCTGCGCGCCGATCGGACGGTGATCGCCGACGGCTTCTACCGCGAGACCACGCCGGGCGGCGCGGTGACCATCGACAATCGCTTTGCCGACCGCAGCGACTGGACGCTGACCTGGCGCGGCGGCGCGCTGCTGCGCGCCACGCCTTCGCTCGACCTGCGGGTGGCGGCCTATAGCGGGCTGCGGCTGCCCACACTCAACGAGCTCTACCGCCCCTTCGTGGTCTTCCCTGTTGTGACGCAGGCCAATGCCGACCTCGCCAACGAGGAGCTGCGCGGGGTCGAGGCGGGGCTCGACTGGCGACCGATCGAAGGATTGGCATTGTCGCTGACCGCCTTCGACAACCGGCTGGAGAACGCGATTGCCAATGTCACTCTCGGCCCGAACCTGCGCCAGCGGCGCAACCTGCCCGCCAGCGAGACGCGCGGAGTAGAGGCCGGGCTGCGGGTGCAACGTGGCCCGATCCGCTTCGACAGCAGCCTCTCCTTCTCCGATCCCCGCATCGTCGGCGAGGGGGCCTCGCTGGCACTCGACGGCAATCGCCCGCCGCAAAGCCCGCGCTGGATGGCGGCGGCGAGCATCGGGTACGCACCTGCCGACGGCACCATCATCTCCCTCAGCCTGCGCCATGTCGGCGCGCAGTTCGAGGACGACCTTGAGACCGATGTGCTGCCTGCGTTCACCACGCTGGGGGCATACGCGCAGGTGCCGCTGGTAGGACAGCTCGATCTCGTCTTGCGGGCGGAGAACCTGTTCGATGAGACCATCGTCACGCGCAACGACGGCGGCGATCTGGACCTCGGCGCGCCGCGTACGCTGTGGGTTGGCGTGCGCTACGGCTTTTAGTCTGTCGCAGGCTCGCGCAGGTCGCGCACACCTTCGAGGATCGTAGGGTCGAGGCTCTTGCCGTGCATTACCGAGATGTCGCCGGTGGTCTCGAGGACCACCGCGCGCACCTCGTCGAAATGCATCGTGTTCGATTCGCGCAGCTTCGCGATGATATCCGACCGGGCGACGCGGGTCTCGTCCATCGCCTTCTCGCAGAACCGGCCGTCTATCATGAGCAGCACCGGTTCGTTCTGGATCGTCTTCTCGAATGCGTCGGATGTCTTGCGGATTTTCGCGAGGATCAGTTGCACCGCAAACAGCGCGAACATGACGATCGCGGCCTGCACGAAACCCTGCCAGTCGGCTGCGCGGCCCATCCCGGCCAGCACGGTGCCGCTGGCGACGGTAATGACGAAGTCGAAATTCGTCATCTTGGAAAAGCTGCGCAGCCCGACGATCCGCGTCAGCGCGATGACGTAAACGATCCCGATAGCGGTCAGGATCGTCCCGCGTGCGATCAGGTCGTAGGTGGTGTCTTCGAAGAACATCGCCAATCCTTATCCAGCCTAACTCGCCGTTCGCCCTGAGCCCGTCGAAGGGCGTGGGCGCATACGTACTTCGACAGGCTCAGCACGAACGGGTGTGGGCTTTAGGCTTCGACGACCTTCTGCTCGATCGCGCCGAAGATCGAATGGCCCTTCTCGTCTTCCATCCAGATTTTCACCGTGTCGCCCGGGTGCATGAAACGCGTCTTGGCTTCGCCGCTGGCGATCGTTTCGATCATGCGGATCTCGGCGATGCAGGAATAGCCCTTGCCGCCTTCGCTGACCGGCTTGCCGGGGTCGCCATCGGGGCCCTGATTGGAGATCGTGCCCGATCCGATGATGCAGCCCGCGCCCAGATTGCGCGTCTTGGCCGCGTGGGCGACCAGATCGGCGAGGCTGAAGGTTGCATCTTGGCCCACATCGGCGCGGCCGAATGCCTCGCCATTGTAGTCGACCATCAGCGGGCGCTGGATCACGCTGTCCTTCCACGCATCGCCCAGCTCGTCGGGCGTTACGCATACCGGGCTGAAGGCGGTTGCGGGCTTGGACTGGAAGAAGCCGAAGCCCTTGGCGAGTTCGCCCGGAATCAGACCGCGCAAGGACACGTCGTTGACCAGCATCAGCAGCTTGATGTGGTCCGCCGCTTCGTCCGACGACACGCCCATCGGCACATCGTCGGTGATGCAAGCGATCTCGCCTTCCATGTCGCAGCCCCAGCTGGTGTCCTTGAGCGGGATGTCGGCACGCGGGGGCAGGAAGTCGTCGCTGCCGCCCTGATACATCAGCGGATCGTGGTAGAAGCTCTCGGGCACTTCGGCGCCGCGCGCCTTTCGCACCAGTTCGACGTGATTGATGTAGGCGCTGCCATCGGCCCACTGGTACGCACGCGGCAGCGGCGAATGCGCCTCGCGCTCGTGGAAGCGTTCGCACGGCACGGCTTCGTTGTTCACATCGCGGTAGAGCGCGTCGAGTTTGGGCGCGATATTGGCCCAGTCGTCGAGCGCGTCCTGCATCGTCGCGGCGATGTTGTCCGCCGCGCAGTAGCGGGTGATGTCCTTCGAGACGACCACCAGCTTGCCGTCGCGCGTTCCGTCATTGAGCGTGGCGAGTTTCATTGGACTGTCTCTCCTTCGGGGGTGTCGTTCTGGTTGTCGGGGTGCGCCCGCTGCACTTCATCCAATGCGAGGCAGGCAGCTTCGATCCGGGTTGTGTGGGGCGCATCCGAGAAATCGTAGCCGAAGCGGCGCGCGTTGTAGATCTGCGGCATCAGCACCACTTCGAAGAAGCCGGGCTTGTCGAACAGGAAGTCACCGCTGCTCAGCTGTGCGAGCCGCCGTTCGATCGGCTGCAATGTGCGTGCGAGCCAGTGGCGGTACCATGTGTTCACGCCCTCCTGATCCTGCCCGTATTCACTCTTGAGGTATTTCAGCACCGGCAGGTTGAGCGGCGCATGCAGCTCGGTCGCGATGGCATAGGCCAGTTCGCGCGCGAGGTAGCGCTGTTCGATATCGGCGGGCAGCAGCGGCTTTTCGGGGTAGGCTTCGTCGAGCCATTCGATGATCGCCATCGACTGCACGCGGTCCTTGCCGTCCACTTCCAGCATCGGGACGGTCGCGAAGGGGTTGCGGCCCGCAAAGGCTTCGCCCTTCTGCTGGCCTTCTACCAGATTGACCGGGCAATTCTCGTATTCGAGGCCCTTCAATTGCAGCGCGAGGCGCAGGCGATAGCTCGTGGAGCTGCGGAAATAGCCGTAGAGTTTCATCTCATCCTCTCCTGCGCCGGGCCGTTCGCTTCGCGGCCCTGACACACCTGACACAGTGTCCTAAGACGAAAAACCGGCCTCGGGTTCCGAACCTTTGGCGGTCTCGGTCAGCGTGGGCGGGGCGGGCTGCATTCCCTGCTTATGACACTTAGCCTGCGAGTAGGACAGCGGAGCCTCCGATCAGCGTACTTCGTCATTGCGAGGAGCCGACAGGCTCCGCGGCAATCCATGATCCGGTGTGGTCGGCAAGGTCAGACCATGGATCGCCGCGCTCCCTTCGGTCGCTCGCGATGACGAGATCTCTATTAAAACGCCGCGATACCCGTGATCGCGCGGCCCAGGATCAGCGCGTGGACATCGTGCGTGCCCTCGTAGGTGTTGACCGTCTCCAGGTTCACCATGTGGCGGATCACCTGATATTCCTCGCTGATGCCGTTGCCGCCATGCATGTCGCGCGCGACGCGGGCGATGTTGAGCGCCTTGCCGACATTGTTGCGCTTCACGATCGAGATCATTTCGGGCGACCAGTCGCCCTCGTCCATCAAGCGGCCCACGCGCAGGGACGCCTGAAGCCCCAGTCCGATCTCGGTCATCATGTCGGCGAGCTTCAATTGGTAGAGCTGCTTACTGGCGAGCGGGACGCCGAACTGCTGCCGGTCGAGCCCGTATTGGCGTGCCGCGGCCAAGCAGAACTCGGCCGCGCCCATGCTGCCCCACGAAATGCCGTAGCGGGCGCGGTTGAGGCAGGAGAACGGACCCTTGAGGCCCTGCACTTCAGGGAACATGGCCGAGGCGGGCACGCGCACCTCGTCCATCATGATCATTCCGGGGGTGCTGGTGCGCAGCGAGAGCTTGCCCTCGATCTTGGGGGCGGAAAGGCCTTCCATCCCCTTTTCGAGCACGAAGCCGCGAATGCCGCCGCCGTGCTCCTCGCTCTTGGCCCAGACCACGAAGACATCGGCGAAGGGCGCGTTGGAAATCCACGTCTTGCTGCCCGAGATGACGTAATCGTCACCGTCCTTCTTGGCGTAGGTCTTCATGCCCGCAGGGTCGGAGCCTGCATCGGGTTCGGTCAGCCCGAAGCAGCCGATGAGTTCGCCGCTGGCGAGGCCGGGGAGGTATTTGCGCTTCTGCTCTTCGGTGCCGAAGGCGGTGATCGGGTACATCACCAGGCTCGACTGCACGCTCGCCATCGATCGGTAGCCGCTATCGACCCGCTCGATCTCGCGCGCGACGAGCCCGTAGGCGACGTAGCTCGCGCCGACGCCGCCGTATTCCTCCGGCGTGGTCACGCCCAGCATGCCCGCCTGGCCCATCAGCGGGAAGAGTTCGGGCGCGCTGGTTTCTTCGCGAAAGGCCTCGATCACACGCGGCTGTAGCTCGCTCTGCGCGAAGGCGTGCGCGGACTCGCGGATCATCCGCTCGTCTTCGGTCAGCTGGTCGTCGAGGCGAAAAGGGTCGGTGGGATCGAAGGGGATCATGTCGCTGAAGGCTCGCTGCTAGTTGTGCAGCAGCCCATGGCAAATGCAGGTATGATCCGGCAAGCCCTGCAATAGGGTAGGGCACCGGGCGTTTGCCCGCGCATCGTCAGGCGGTTTCGATGTCCCGGCCAGCGAGTACCGGCTCTTCTTCATCCTGCGCGCCATCCGGCTTAAGCGTTAGCTGCACATGGGTGATGATGTCGCCCGGCGGGCAGGGCTTCGCCAGCGCCAGTGCGTCGGGGAACCGATCGGACACTTCGGCCAGCGGCAGATGACCCGAATGGAAGATTACCGGCACGTCTTCGGCGATCAGCTTTTCCGCGAAGGGGTAGACCACCGTATCGTGCAGGCGAATGTCGAGGATCGCGAGATCGGGCCTGCGCTTCTGGAAGGCTAGCATGGCGGAGGGAAGATCGTCGTATGGGCCTTCGACTTCGTAGCCAGCCTCCGTCATCGTATCGGACAAATCGAGGCCGACGATGTGTTCATCTTCCGCGATGAGAATGACTGGCTGTTCCATGTGCTCTCCTCTGCGACCGCAATCAAACCCAACGGCCGACGGACGGAAACGTTCCCGGCCCCCCGCCCGGCAAAGCCATCGGCGCGTCGGCAGAGGCTCAGAGCTTCCCGAACTGCGCCTCGTAAGCGGCGGTGTCGCCGCTGCTGAGCAGACGGGCCTGCTCGATCCAGTTATCGCGCCGGATGCGTCCCTTGAAGCGGCCCAGCTGGTCGTCGATCCGGTCGATATCGGCTTCGGACCACGCCGCGATCTGCGCGAAGGACGTCACACCGAGTTCGTTCAGCTGGAGGGCGAGCTTGGGGCCGACGCCTTTGAGCTTGGTCAGGTCGTCGCCATCGGCAGCGCTGGCCGGTGCCGCAGCGCTTTCCTCGGTCGCCGCGGTGCCGACAGCTGCGCCTGCTCCGCCGAGGCTGTCCGCCGGAGCTGCAGGCTTGTCTCTCGGAGGCGCGGGAGGCGTCGCCGCCGGGGGCTCTGCACGCGTCGCGGGCTTGGCGACGGGTTCCGCCTTGGCGGCAGGCTCGGGCGCCGGCGCGGGTGTCGCAGGCGGTGCGGGGTCCTTCGCCGAGGCGGGCGGCGCGTCGATCAGGGCCTGGTTGCGTTTCGCGCCGGTAGGCTCGTCGCTCGATTCCTCGCGGGTAATCTTGGTCTTGCGCGATCCCGACAGCAGGAACCAGGCGACGACGAAGCCGACCAGCACGGCGAGCAGGATCAACAGCCAGTTGGCTTCGATCAGTTCAATCATCGGTGGCTAGGCCTCTCTACTGGATTCTTTTGCGCGTTTTCTTTCTGCCGCATTAACGTGAAAGCGCGGTCCGCGCAAAGACCAAAGGTTCCACCCCACCGCGCCCAGCCCCAGGCCCACGACGTAAGCGGCGAGCGACAGGACGATCAGTTCGATGGATATTGCCATGATGCGCTCCCTTATCGTGCCGCGGGCGTGTCGATTGGGGTCGGCTTGGTTCTTTCCATCGAAACCACCCGGAACTCGATCCTTCGGTTGGCCGGGTCCGCCGGATCGAGCCCGCGCACCGGTCGCGACGAGCCGAACCCGTTGGCCAGCAGGTTCTGCGCAGGTATCCCGCGCTCGACCAGTTCGCGCCGCACCATTTGCGCGCGATCCTGCGACAGGGCCAGGTTGACCTGCGGCGAGCCCGAGGTGTCGGTATGCCCGCTGATCGCCACGATCGCACCGACGCAGGGGCGCAGCGCGGTGGCCAGTTCGTCGAGCACTTCCTCGCTGCCCGGGATGAATTCGGCGGAGGATTCTTCGAACCGGATCGTGCGTTCGGCCAGCACGCCGAGCAATTCGTTCTCGCACCGCAGCGATTCGATGTCTGCATCGCCTGCCGCCAGCATCGTTCCGTCTGCCCAGTGCACGCCGCCGACCCCCGGAATATTCGCGATCGCCTGCGCAATCCGCGCGCGCTCGAGTTCGGACAGGTCGCGGCGCGGGCTCAGCATCGGATGGCGGGTGGGCCAGCCGCGCGCGGTGACGAAGCGGATGTCGACCGCCGGCTCAGGCCCCTGCTGCGCGGGCAGCGTGCGCGCCGTGCTCGCCAGCCGGGCGGAAAACGCCATCGCGGTCTGGCTTGCCGAAAATAGCGCCATCGCGGCGACCAGCAAGGCTCCGGCAAGGATGACGAAGGCCGGGTGGGGGGCAGGGCGTTTGCTCACCCCACCCCGATAGACAGAGCCAGCCCCCTAGGACAAGCGCTCTGGCCGCGCTCTATTCCCGGTCGAGCCCTTCGGCCACCCCCACCAGCTTCAGGAATTCCTGCCGGTAGAAGTCGCTCTGCGGTCCGGCGAGCCGCTGGATCGCATCGTAGGAATAGCCATCGAGCAGCGTATCCCCGCGCAGCTTCTGCGCGAACGCGGCGACCGCCGTGGCGAAGGCGAAGTCGCCCGAGGGGGCGGGCGCAGCCGCGAGCATCCGCGCAGCCAGCGCCTCGGTGATCAGGGTCGAGGTGTCGCCGTCGGGCTGCTTGTAGCGAAGCTTCACGAAGGCGGCTTCGGTCGCCTTGTCGCTCGCCGCCTGCGGTATCTTGTCCTGATAACGGCGGCCCGCGATCCAGCCGTCGGCATTGGCTGGCACGACTTCGTAGATCGCGGTCACCTGATGGCCCGACCCGATATCGCCCGCATCGACCGCGTCGTTATCGAAGTCCTGTTCGCGCAGCGCGCGGTTCTCGTACCCGATCAGGCGGTACTGGCTGATGACTGCCGGGTTGAACTCGACCTGGATCTTCACGTCCTTGGCGATGGTGAAGAGCGTCGCGCCGAGCTGTTCGCCCAGAACTTTCCGCGCCTCGATCGCGCTGTCGATGTAGCCGTAATTGCCGTTACCCTTGTCGGCGATCTGCTCCATCAGCGCTTCGTTGATATTGCCGGTGCCAAAGCCCAGCACGCTCATCGCGATGCCGTTCCTGCGCTTGTCCTCGACATAGTCGAGCAGCTTGTCGTTATCCGACAAGCCGACGTTGAAATCGCCGTCGGTGGCGAGGATCACGCGGTTGATCCCGTCGACCTTGCTCGCCTCGGCGACCTTGTAGGCGAGTTCCAGCCCCGCGCCGCCGGCGGTCGATCCGCCCGCCTGCAATTCGTCGAGCGCGGCCATGATCTCGCGCGAGTCGCTGGTCGGTTCGAGGACGAGACCCGCCGCGCCCGCATAGACCACGATCGAGACGCGGTCCTTGGGCGTCAGCTGATTGACCAGCGTCTTCATCGCGGTCTTCACCAGCGGCAGCTTGTCCGCGCTCGACATCGAGCCCGACACGTCGAGCAGGAAGACGAGGTTGGCGGCGGGCCGCTGAGCCTTGGGAGCCTCATATCCGGCGAGCCCGATGCGCACCAGCCGCGTGTCCGCATCCCACGGCGTGCGCGCGACATCCATGTTGACCGTGAACGGCGCATCCTTCGCGCTGGTCGGGCGCGGATAGTCGTAGCGGAAGTAGTTGACGAATTCCTCGGTCCGCACCGCGCCGGGAGGGGGCATTTGCCCATCGGTCAGCATCCGGCGGGCGTTGGAATAGGCACCCGTGTCGACATCGACCGAGAAGGTCGAGACCGGCTGTTCCATCGTGATCGCGACGGGCGAAACGTCCTTGCCGTCATACCGCTCCCGATCGGGCTCTGTCGGCACGACGATCGAGGGCACGTAACGCAGATCGGGCGAGGTCGCCTGCGGCTGGCCCGGCGCGGCGGCCTGCTCGTCCGCTCCATTCCAGCGAGTCATCGCCATGGCGGCAGGTGCCGACATGACCGGCGGCGGGGGAGGCGGCGGTGGCGGTGGCGGAGGGGGCGGCGGAGAAGGTATCCGACTGTTCCCGTCGGCCTTCGATCCGGTGACGACGATCTTGTCTGCCTGATCCGCGGTGGCGCAGCCTGCCAGTCCGATGCTGGCAATCGTGACGACCGCTATTCGCTTCATTCCCATTTCACCATCTCCCCATCGCCGGACTCCGGCTATCGCTGCCAAGGCTCGCCCCGGCCTCGTGAACGCGTTCTGAATAGTGATATGTTATCTCTCGCTCAGTCCTCCTCCGGCGCGAGGTTGCGGCGGAACAGCACGCGGTCGTCTTCGCGGAAGCCGAGGAACCAGATGATCGCCCCATAGGTCAGCAGGATCGCGGGGATGCCGACCACCAGCTCCAGCCATTCGGGCAGCTGCGTCGCCAGCCAGCCGACCCCTGCGGCGGGGATCGCCGCGTAGAACAGCCCCATGCGGAAATTGTTGACCGTCTCACCCAGGATGCGGCCCAGCAGCACACTTTTCGCGATGCTCGACATCGCCAGCGCAATCGCCAGCGCCAGCGCCGCGGCGGGCGCGCGCCACAATTCGGGCAGGTCGTAGGCGTTTATGGCCAGCATGAAGCCGACGGTAAGCGCAGCCTGCAACCCGATCGCGAAGAGCGAGATCATGAGGTTGCGCATCCGCGCGATGTAAATCAGCGCACTTTCGGACACGACGGCCAGCGCTGCGACCACTTCTGCCACCAGCAGGATCGACAAGGCGCCGGTGCCACTTACGAAATCGGGACCGAGCAGGCCCATCACCGCCTCACCCGGCAAGGCCAGCGCCAGCGCGATGCCAGCCTGCATCGCGACGATCCAGAAGCCGACCTGGCACACTTGTTTGGCGATGGCGGAACGGTCGCCGACCTTCAGAGCGGCGGTGATCACCGGGCCGAGGATCGGATCGAAGCTGGTCTTCAGCTTCTGCGGCAGCGTCGCGACCTGCTGCACCGCGAAGTAGACCCCAACCTGTGCGGGCGAAGCGAATTGGGCGAGAATGGCGAGGTCGAGCTTGCGCGTGCCCCATTCAATAGCGTCCGCCCCGGCGAGCGGCAGATTGCGCATCGCCAGCCGAAACATGCGGACCGGATGCGGCGCCCAACCGGTCGGCATGCCGTAATGGCGCAGCACCGGCATGAACGCGACCACCGCAGCGGCGATGATCGACAGCACGTAGGCAAGCTCCAGCCCGCTATCGGGAACCACGAAGTACAGCGTGCCCACCGCAATGGAGATGGTCCAGGGTTCCGCCAGCGCGCGGCTGCGCACCGTCGCCCCGATGTCGTAGCGGTAGGCACAGGCCGCCAGCGCCACTTCGGTCAACGCATAGGGAAGGATGGTCAGCGGCAGCAGCCACGACAGGTCGCCATTGCTGCCATTGGGGAACATCGGCTCGGGGAAGATCAGCAGCAGCGCGCTAAAGGCGATCGAGGTGATCAGCGACAGCACCATCGCGTCGGCGACGATGTGCGAAGGCGGGCGCGCGTCGTTTTCGCTCAGCTGCTGCGCAAGGCCGCGCTTCTGGCCCAGCACGGCGATCTGGCTGGCCAGTTCGACCACCACCAGCGCGGCGGCGAAGCGCCCGAGCATGTCGTCGCCGTAAAGCCGACCCGCGATGAACAGGAACGGGATGCGCGCGGCAAGCCGGATCAGGAAGCCGAAGAAATTGGTCCGCCCACCCCGCGCAAGCGCGGCCATGTCGGCACTCGGGCCGTCAGCAGGGCCGACTGCGCCGCGCGGCGCATCGCCCGGATCGGCGTCGCCGGGCTTGGTCAAGCATCGCGCCTTTCGGTGGTCAGCGGGCGAGACAGCAGGCCATCGGCGACGTCAGCGGCACGCGCACCGTCGAGCAGCGCGACCACCGCATCGACGATGGGCATGTCGATCCCTTCAGCGCGCGCGAGGCGCTGCAACACGGGCGCAGTGTGCGCGCCTTCCGCGACCGTTTGCCGATTGGCCATCAGATCGGCGGCGCTCTGCCCTTCGCCGATCGCCTTGCCGAGCGAGAAATTGCGGCTGGAGGTGGACGAGCAGGTCAGCACCAGATCGCCCAGCCCGCACAGCCCCGCCATCGTGTCGAAGCTTGCCCCGCGCGAAGTTCCAAAGCGGGTCATCTCCGCAAAGCCGCGGGTGATCAGCGCGTTGCGGGCGTTCTGGCCAAGCGCGAGCCCGTCGACCACGCCGCACGCGATGGCGAGCACGTTCTTGACCGCACCGCCGATTTCCGCACCGATCAGGTCGTCCGAATAATAGGGGCGAAACGTAGGTCGCGCGATCACGGCGGAGAGCCGCTCCCACTGGTTCTCGCCCGCTTCGCACGCCAGCGTGACAGCGGCGGGCAGGCCTGCAGCGACCTCATGCGCGAAGGTCGGCCCGGAAAGCGCGGCGAGGCTTGCCTTCGGGCAAGCATCGTGCGCCGCATCGCTCATCAGCGCACCGGTCGATTGCTCGATGCCCTTGGCGCAGATGACGAGGTCGCCTGCGAAATCCGGCATTTCCTTGAGCACGCTGCGCAGGTGCTGCGCTGGTACCACCGCGAGCACGACCTGCGCATCCGCGACATCGGCCAGATCGCCGGTTGCGCGGATCGTTGGAGCCAGTTCGGCATCGGGCAGGAAGGGGGTGTTGCGATGATCGGCGTTGATCTCAGCCACCACCTCGGGCTCCAGCGCCCATAGCGTCACGTCCCGTCCATCGCTGGCGAGCATCTGCGCGAGCGCGGTGCCCCACGCCCCGCCGCCAAGAACCGCTACATCTGCCATTACGCCTTCACTCCCGCACCGCGCGCAGGGGCCGCCTCGGGATCGAGCGGCCAGCGCGGGCGTGCCTTATAGTCCAGCGGGTCGTTCTGGCCCAATCGTTCGCAGCCCGCCCATGCGATCATCGCGGCATTATCGGTGCACAATTTCGGCGGCGGCGCGACGAAGCGCATCGCGTGCTTCGCGGCCAAGGCCTCGAGAGCCGCGCGCACGCTGGCATTCGCGGCGACTCCGCCTGCGACCACCAGCGCCGGGGCGTGGCCGCCATTCGCAATGGCCCGCTCCAGCCGGTCGGTCAGGCAGTCGACGGCGGCCTGCTGGAAACTCGCGGCAATGTCTGCCATGGAGTAAGCGCCACTTTCGTGGGCGCGCAGAACCGCGCTCTTGAGCCCGGCAAAGGAGAAATGCGGTTCGCCGCTGTTCACCAGCGGGCGGGGCAGCGGCACGGCCTGAGGATCGCCTTCGCGCGCGAGCCTTTCGATCGCAGGCCCGCCGGGGAAGCCGAGGCCGAGAATCTTGGCCGTCTTGTCAAACGCCTCGCCCACCGCGTCGTCGATCGTCGTCGCGAGCCGCTTGTATTGCCCCACGCCTTCGCAGCGCAGGATCTGGCAGTGCCCGCCCGATACCAGCAGCAGCAGGTAGGGAAATTCGAGGTCCGCATCGACCAGGCGCGGGCTCAGCGCATGGCCTTCGAGGTGGTTGACCGCGATCAGCGGCACGTCGCTCGCCATGCTGAGCGCTTTCGCACTGACCAGCCCGACCATCACGCCGCCGATCAGCCCCGGCCCTGCGGTTGCGGCGATGGCGGAGAGGTCGTGCAATTCCATGCCTGCTTCGCCCATCACCTCGGCAATCATCGGCGCGATCCGCTCAGCATGCGCGCGCGCTGCGATCTCGGGCACCACCCCGCCATACGGACGATGCGCCTCGTCCTGCGAGGCGATGCGTTGCGCGATGATCCGCCGGTCGGACGCCACCAGCGCCACCGCAGTTTCGTCGCAACTGGATTCAATCCCAAGTACCACCGGCATGGTGCTTTCCCTTAAAGCAGAGCGAGGGTAGGGCAAGCAAAGCCTATGCAGACACACGCCAAGACCGCTCCGCGCATCCGCCTCGGCACGCGCCGCTCCCCTCTCGCGCTGGCGCAGGCGCACGAAACCCGCGCCCGCCTGTGTGCGGCCCACGGCTGGGACGAGAGCGCGGTCGAGCTGGTGCCCGTGGTCGCTGGGGGCGACAAGGTGCAGGACCGCCCGCTGGCCGACATGGGCGGCAAGGCGCTGTGGACGCGCGAACTCGACGGCTGGCTCGCCGAAGGGCGAATCGACGCGGCGGTGCATTCGCTCAAGGATGTGGAGACGATCCGGCCCGATTGGATCGCGCTCGCCGCGATCCTCCCGCGTGCCGACCGGCGCGACGTGTTGCTGGGCGCAAGCTCGATCGCGTCCATTCCGCAAGGGGCCCGGCTGGGGACCAGCGCGCCGCGCCGCGCCGCGCAGATGCAGAACCTGCGGCCCGATATCGAGGTCGTGCTGTTTCGCGGCAATGTCGCGACCCGCATGGCGAAGCTCCAGGCGGGCGACGCGGATGTAACCCTTCTCGCCGCCGCCGGGCTGGAGCGGCTGGGCGAGGAAGGCGTGGGGACGCCGCTGGAAACCGGCGACTGGCTGCCCGCACCCTCGCAGGGCGCGATCGGGATCGAGTGTCGCGCCGACGATGCCGCAACCCGCGAAGCGCTGGCCGCAATCGACCACGCGCCGACGCGGACCGAGATCATGGCGGAACGCGCCGTGCTCGAAGCGCTCGGCGGTTCGTGCCACAGCCCGGTCGGGATGCTCGCGATTGCCGACGCGGGCCGTGTCGCCCTGACTGCCGCTTTGTTCAGCGCCGACGGGGCCGAGCGGGTCGACGGCGAAACCACTCTCGACGCGCAGGACGGCGATGGCTTGCGTGCCTTCGCCGCCGATCTTCTGAACCGCGCGACACCGGGCATCGCGGCGCTGTTTTCTCAAAACGGATGAGCACACGCGTCTTCGTGCTGCGGCCCGAACCGGGCCTCTCCGCGACGATGGAGCGCGGACGCGCAATGGGCCTCTCGATGGAGGCGATGCCGCTGAGTGCGGCGGAGCCGGTGGCGTGGGACATTCCCCCGGGCAGCTTCGACGGCATCCTGCTCGGCAGTGCGAATGGGCTGCGTCATGCGGGGGAGCGGCTTGCAAACCTGGGCCAGATGCCGGTCTACGCCGTGGGAGAGGCGACCGCCGAGGAGGCGCGCGCGCGCGGCTTGCCTGTCGCGATGATCGGCAGCGGCGGCTTGCAGGGTCTGCTCGACGCGCTGCCCGGCGACCGCCCGCTGTCGCTGCTGCGTCTGGCCGGCGCGGAGCACCTGTCGGTCGAGGCACCGCCGCATGTCACCATCGCGAGCGCCACGGTCTACGCGATCGTCCACCATCCGCTCGGTGCGTCAGATATCGCCCGGCTCGGCGAAGGCGGGGTGGTGCTGCTCCACTCGGGCGGCACTGCCCGCCATTTCGAGAACGAGTGCCGCAGGACGGAGATCGACCGCAGCAAACTGGCGCTCGCAACGATCGGGCCACGGGTTGCACGAAGTGTTTCTGACGGTTGGAAAAGCCTGCGTTCAGCATCCACGCCCGATGATGCTGCCTTGCTTTCCCTGGCCGATATTATGTGCCATTAACCATTCACCGCTAAGCTTCGATCCGGGACCTCGGGGCCAAACGGAATTGGATATGTAATGAATTTTGAAGAAACCCAGCAGGATGGGCAGCGTTCGCGCGCCTTGCTGGGCATCGCTTTGGTGGTGGTATTGCTGGTTGCCGCGGGGGCCCTGTTCTTCGTCTGGCGGCCGGAAGCCTATCAGGGTGCCGTTGCCGCACTGACGTCCAGCCCGAAGGATACCAGCGAACCGCTGGTCAGCGCGGGGGCGACGCCGGTTGCGACCGGCGAGGCCCCTGCAGGAACGCCTGGCGCAACCGCCAGCCCACGCGCGCCCGCGCCGCGACCTTCCGCAAGCGACAATGCCAGTGTCGAACAGGTGGTGGAGCAGCAGGGCGGCATCGAACAGCGCCTGACCGCTGCCGAACAGCGCCTCTCCCGGCTTGACCTGCAGACGCAGGCCGCCGCCGGGAACGCGGCGCGCGCCGAGGGGCTGCTGATCTCCTTCGCCACCCGCCGCTCGATCGAGCGCGGGGCGGAACTCGGCTATCTCGCCGACCAGCTGCGGCTGCGCTTCGGCGATGCACTGCCCAATGCGGTCAAGACGCTGACCGACATGAGCCGCAACCCGGTAACGGTCGACCAGCTGCTCGCGCGTCTAGAAGGGCTCGAGCCTGCGCTGCGCACCGATTCCGATGCGCCGAGTCTCGAACGCCTACGGCGCGAGCTTTCCAACCTGTTCGTGGTCCGCCGCCAGAGCGCGCCTTCGCCACAGCCACGCCGCAGGCTCGAACGCGCCAAGATGTTCCTCCAGACGGGGCGCTACGAAGCCGCGATCGAGGAAGTGCAGAACATGCCGGGTGCCGCTGCTGCGGATCAGTGGGTCGCCGATGTGCGCCGCTACGCCGCCGCACAGCGCGCGCTCGACCTGATCGAGACCGCTGCCGTGGTCGAACCCAACCGGTTGCGCGACGGCTCGGGCGAGCGGGTCGAACAGCCGAGCCCGGCGGTCTCGCCCGGCCCCAAGAGATCGTCCAACTAGGGCCTTTGGGGTTGGGACCGGCTCAGGGGCGTTACCCCTGCATCAGTTCGGGCACGTCTCCGCTCACGCCGCGCGCTTCGTCCATGAACCAGCGCTTCAGCGGCTCCAGCCGCTGCACGCCCGCCATCCCGAAACGGCGGATCGCCGAGGCACCGGGGCCAGATATGCCGAACAGGCGCGTCAGCCCGTCGGTCGCCAGCGAGACCATGAAGGAATCGAGCCCGCGCCAGCTCTCGTAGCGCTTCAGCAGCTCAGCATCTGCGGGATCGAGGCCCAGCCGCTTGCCCTCCGCGATCACCTCGACCAGCGCGCCCGCATCCCTCAGCCCCAGATTGAGGCCCTGCCCGGCGATGGGGTGGATGCCGTGCGCCGCATCGCCGACCAGCGCGAGCCGGTGGTCGACGACCTTCGCCGTGTGATGGAAGCCGAGCGGGTAGGACGAACGCGGGCCGTTGGCCTGCAGATCGCCGAAGATGCCGCCCATCCGCCTCTCGACCTCGGCGATGAAGGCGCGGTCGCCCATTGCAAGCACGCCGTCGCCATCCGCTTCGTCGACCGTCCACACCAGCGCGCTGCGGTGCCGGCCCTGCTCGTCGTCGAGCATCGGCAGAAGCGCAAACGGGCCTTCGGGATAGAAAATTTCCCACGCGACATTGTCGTGCGGTTTGGAATGGATCAGCCCGGCGATGATCGCGCGGTGGTTATACTGCCAGTTGGCGATCTTGAGCCCCGCCTCCTCGCGCGTCGGCGAGCGGCGACCTTCGGCGGCGACCATCAGCCGCGCTTCCAGAACCGTGCCGTCGGCGAGCGTGGCGGACACCTTGTGGTTGCCGCGCGTGCGCTCAATCACATCGACGCCCGCGTGCCACGCGATCAGCGGTTCGTTCTTCGCTGCCTCGAACAGGCTGAGGCGCAGCTGGCGATTGGCGAACATCCTGCCAAGGCTGCTGTCGCCCTCATCGGGCTGGAAGTCGATCCGCCCCGGCTTGAGCTGGTCGGCGACGGCGATCTTCGCGATCGGGCAGCCGTGCGGTTCGAGCGACTCTGCGAGCCCGATATTGGTGAACAGGTTCCAGCTGGCGGTGGAGATCGCCGAGGCGCGCCCGTCGAAACCGTCGGCCGTCAGGCTTGCAGGATCGGCACGGTCGACCACATGGCTGGTGATGCCCTTCTTCGCCGCCGCCAGCGCCAACGTCATCCCGACCAGCCCGCCGCCCAGGATCAGCAGGTCGCGCGGTTCGGTGATTTTCGGCTTGCTGGAGGGTTTTGCAGGCATAATTGGCCGTTCCATCGCTTGTTTCGGCAGAGCGCCAGCCCTAGGCCGCTGACGATGATCCGCGCAAGTCTTCCCATCATTCTCCGCCTGCTCGGCATGTTGTGCGCCGCGCTGCTCGCAGGCGTGGCGGCGCAGGCGCAGGACATCAACATCGCCGCGCATCTACAAGTGGAAGGCCCGGTTGCTCCCGGTGGCGAGACGCGCATTGCGATCCGTTTCACCCCACGGTCGAACGAATGGCACGGCTACTGGTCCAACCCCGGCGATGCGGGGCTCGGAATGCAAGTCGAGTGGCAGCTGCCCGAGGGCGTCAGCGTGGGCGAGTTCCGCTACCCCCCGCCAAAGACGCTGCTGATCGGCGGGCTGATGAACCATGTGTTCGAAGGCGACTATGCGGTGATTGCGCCGCTCAGGGTTGCGAAGGACGCCCCGATCGACGCGCCTTTCGAACTGCGCGGGGTCGCGAACTACCTCGCCTGCACGGACAAGATTTGCGTTCCCCAGCGCGCGGACCTGCGCGCGGTGGTGCCGGTGGGGGCGGGTGCCGCAAGCAGGGACTTCGTCCACTACTCCAGTGCTCTGGCCGCGCCGCTCGATCGCGCAGCGCGGTTCGCCTACACCGACGACACGCTGCGTCTCGCCATCCCGCTGCCCGAAACGTTGGAGGTCGGTGCTCCGCACGTCTTCATGGGCAACCGCGAGCTGGTCCAATACGCCGCCCCGCAGACCTTCCGCCGCGACGGCGACCTGCTGGTGGCGGAGATTCCGCTGGCCGAGGAAGCGATGCGGCCCGATGCACTCAGCGGAATCATCCGCCTGGGCGATGGCACCGGCCTCTCCTTCGAAGCCGAGCCTGGCACTGTGCCCGCGGGAGGCAAACCGATCCGCACCGGTGCCGACCTCCCGCCATGGTGGGCGCTGATCGGCGCGGCGCTGCTGGGCGGGCTGGTGCTCAACATCATGCCCTGCGTGTTCCCGATCCTCAGCCTCAAGGCGCTGTCGCTGGCCAAGGCAGGCGGAGACGAGCGGTCCGCGCGTATAGACACGCTGGCCTATACCGCCGGTGTCGTGATCGCCTGTATTGGTCTGGGCGCAGTGCTCCTGGCGCTGCGGGCCGGGGGCGAGAGCGTCGGCTGGGCGTTCCAGTTGCAACAACCGGACGTCGTCATCGCGCTGTTCCTGCTCGCCGCAGCGCTGACCGCGAACTTCCTCGGTGCGTTCGAGATTCCCGGCATGGCTATCACCGGCGGCGGCGCGAGTGGCAGGGGCAGCTTTGCGACCGGGCTGCTCGCCGCCTTCGTGGCAACACCATGCACGGGGCCCTTCATGGCCGCGGCCTTGGGGGCAGCGCTGGTCCTGCCATGGCCGCTCGCTCTCGGCCTGTTTGCCGCGCTTGGGCTCGGCATTGCCCTGCCGTTCCTGCTGGTCGGTTTCGTGCCTGCCATCCGCCAGCGCCTGCCGAGGCCTGGTCAATGGATGGAGACTTTCCGCCACTGGATGGCGCTGCCCATGGGGCTGACCGCGCTGGCGCTCGGCTGGCTGCTGTGGCGGTTGGGTGGCTGGAGCTGGCTGGGGATCGTCCTCGTCTTCGGCGTCGCCGCCATCGCCCTGCTGGTGCTCGCGGGCCGGGCACAGCGTGCCTCGCGCCCCGCGCTGCTCTACGGAATCGCGCTCGCGGCAACCGGCGCGCTCGCGCTGCTCATCATTCCCGAGCCGAGCCCACCCGAAGCCACGGCAGACATGCTCGACAGCCAGCCGTTCAGCGAAGCCGCTCTGGCCGAGGCGCGGGCGGCAAACCGCCCCGTATTCGTCTACTTCACCGCCGACTGGTGCCTGACATGCAAGGTGAACGAGGGTGTCGCGCTCGAACGCGCGGAGACCGCACAGGCGCTGGAGGAGGCGAACGCGCTGGTGCTGCGCGGCGACTGGACGCGGCGCGACCCGGACATCACGGTGTTCCTGACGCAGCAGGGCGTCGCGGGCGTGCCGCTCTACCTGTGGTATGCCCCCGGCAGCGCCCAGCCCGAGCGGCTGCCGCAGGTGCTCACTCCGCGTTCGGTGATCGATCGGGCCCTGACGAATCCGGGAAGGCCTGTCGCGCGGCGAGGCGGCAGCTCTCGATAAGGTCGCGCGGCGCCTCGCTCGCGTTGAGTGTCAGCGTGCCCGCGCCCGGAATGGTCATCTCGACCCCGCGCCTGCCGGTCAGCACGTCGAGCTTCTCCGATGCCAGCGGGGCGGTCCCCTCCCACAGGAAGGCGCGGCCATTGTCGACCGCCTCGACCGGGAAGCGTTCGCGGTGGCCATTGCCGATGATCGCCATCAGCGCTTGGGCGCCTTCGTCGGCGCGCGCGAAGCGGGTAAAGCGGATCGCGGGTTTCTGCGGGCCATTCTTGCTCGGCAGCGCGCACGCCATCGCGGCGAGCGGCGGTTGGCCCGGTATGCCGTACAGCAACCGCATCGGCTGCGCGCTCGGCGCCCACACCGCGCCGGTCGCGTCGGGCGAAGGCTGCGGTTCGCTGGCGAAACGCGCGGTGTCGGGCGGATCGGTACGCCCTTCGTAACGGTCGGCAGCGGGCGGCTGGCAGGCGGCCAGCATCGCGCAGGTCGCCAAAAGTGCTGCTATGGAAATACGCGCCATCACCGGCCCGCTAGCGCGATTTCAGCCGCAAGCAAAGAGGGTTAGGCGGCGGCTGTGGGGGGGATTTGGTGGCGGTCGCGAAGAGGGCTAGGCGGCGCGGGGCGTGATGCGCGAGATTCGCAGATTGAGTTCGGAGCCGATCCGCTCATTCTCATCGATCACGAAGTTCAGACCCGATCAATCGACCTAAACTCCACTGCCAGAGCAGAAGCATCGACTTCTAGTGGTTCCGTAAAGTGCGACGCGACTAGTTCCCCGGCTTGGAGGATGGGCTTCCAGTCGTTGTTAGCCAGCGGCGTAGATTGCGGGGCGATAGCGCGGTTCGGGCACGGGAAAGTTGCGCTCCCGGGCCACTTCCAGCCACCCCTGAATAGCATCGTTGATATTGGCGACCGCTTCGCTGCGCGTTTCGCCATGCGCCGAGCAGGGCTTGAGATCGGGAACGTCCGCGATCCAGCACTCGTCCTCGGCGGACCAGAAAAGGTTGATATGATAGTGGGGCTCGTTCACGGCTGGATATATAGGCCGTGTTCCTCCACCAGTTCAAGAAATTCGCGGACCTGATAGCGCTTCGCGTCCTTCCCAGTGGGCTGGACAGGGAAGGGGCGGTTAAGCTTGGGGTGCACGTACTGTCGATGGCTGCCGACCGTGCGGGCGTTCTCGAAGCCGAATGCCGCCAGCAGCTTCTCGAAATCGCGGAAGCTGATTGCTGCGCGCGGGTTGGACAGCAGTTTGGCGTAAAGCTTGTCGGGCCGGGTCATGCGGTTCTCCTGCCAACAATCTCAGGCATTTTGAATTGCGGCGCAATTTAACCTTTTCAGGTTGCCGACTTTGCCTGGGCGATAGTTCAGATCACCAAAAGGATCCGTCACCCCGGACTTGATCCGGGGTCCAGCTTTCTTCTGGAAGGGACGGATCAGGCGGAGGGCTAGATGCTGAAACAAGTTCAGCATGATGGTGAAGGGAAGGGCGCTCACTTCTTCTCGCCGAGCGACTTGCCGATCTGGATACCTGCGTAGGTGAAGCCACCCGCGAGCATGATGATGGCTACGATCAGGGAGACGACTTCGAAGGGGGTCATGGCTGCCTCGTTTTGAATGCAGCTACCCATTGATCCGACAGAACCCAGATACGCAACAAGACTTCCACAGCCGTTAGACGACGAGCTCAGTTAAGTGTTTGAATCCCATGGGTAGGTTTTCCACAGTGCAACTCTGATCGTCGCACAGCGCTCGCCTCACCGCATCTTCTTCTGCGTCCGCCCGTACCTGAGCTTCCTCGTCCCCGGCTTGCCCTCATTGCTCCGCCCCACGCGCGGTGCCTTCTGCTCACCCTCTGGCAGCCCAAGCTCGTCCGCCTCCAGCGCGCGGATTTCGTCGCGCAGGCGGCCGGCCTCTTCGAATTCGAGGTTCGCGGCGGCTTCGCGCATCTTTTTCTCGAGGTCTTCGATGTAGGCGCGCAGGTTGTGGCCGACGAGCGGCGTGGCCTCATCCTCGGGTTCGCCGTCCTTGCCCTTGGTGGCGTGGGCGGTGATGTCGGCGATGGCGCGCTTGATCGTCTGCGGGGTGATCCCGTGTTCTTCGTTGAACTCGCGCTGCTTCTCGCGCCGGCGCTCGGTCTCCGCCATCGCGCGTTCCATCGAGCCCGTGATCCGGTCCGCATACAAAATTACTCGGCCATCGACGTTGCGCGCGGCGCGGCCGATGGTCTGGATCAGCGAGGTTTCGGAGCGCAGGAAGCCCTCCTTGTCCGCATCCAGAATGCACACCAGCCCGCATTCGGGAATGTCGAGGCCTTCGCGCAGCAGGTTGATGCCCACCAGCACGTCGTACACGCCCAGCCGCAGGTCGCGGATCAGCTCGATACGTTCCAGCGTCTCGACGTCGGAGTGCATGTAGCGGACCTTGACGCCCGCTTCGTGCATGAACTCGGTCAGGTCTTCGGCCATCCGCTTGGTCAGCGTGGTGACGAGCGTGCGGTAGCCGTTGGCAGCGGTCTTCTTGCACTCCTCGATACAGTCCTGGACCTGGTCCTCGACCGGGCGGATGTCGACCGGCGGGTCGATCAGACCGGTCGGGCGGATCACCTGCTCGGCAAAGACGCCGCCTGTCTGCTCCAGCTCCCACGAACCGGGGGTTGCCGAAACGCAGAAGGTCTGCGGGCGCATCGCGTCCCACTCGTTGAAGCGCAAAGGCCGGTTGTCGATGCATGAGGGCAGGCGGAAGCCATATTCGGCCAGCGTTATCTTGCGGCGGTGGTCGCCCTTCGCCATCGCGCCGATCTGCGGCACGGTCTGGTGCGACTCGTCGACGAACAGCAGCGCGTTTTCGGGCAGGTATTCGAACAGGGTCGGCGGCGGCTCGCCCGGGAGGCGGCCGGTCAGGAAGCGCGAGTAGTTCTCGATCCCGTTGCAGCTGCCGGTCGCGGCGATCATTTCGAGGTCGAAATTGGTGCGCTGTTCCAGCCGCTGGTGTTCGAGCAGCTTGCCCTCTGCCTCCAGCTCCTTGAGCCTTTCGGCCAGCTCGAACCGGATGGCTTCGGACGCCTGCTTCATCGTCGGTCCGGGGGTGACGTAGTGCGAGTTGGCGTAGACGCGCACCTTTTCGAGCTTGCGGCCGGGCTTGCCGGTCAGCGGATCGAATTCGACGATTTCCTCGATGTCGTCGCCGAAGAAGCTGATCCGCCACGCCGTGTCTTCATAGTGCGAAGGAAAGATTTCGAGATTGTCGCCGCGCACGCGGAAATTGCCGCGCGCGAAAGCGACATCGTTGCGCTTGTACTGCAGCGCGACGAGCTTGCGGATCAGTTCGCGCTGGTCGACGCTCTCGCCTTCCTTGATGTCGAAAATCATCGCGGAGTAAGTCTCGACCGAGCCGATACCGTAGAGACAGGAAACCGAGGCGACGATGATCACATCGTCCCGTTCCAGCAGCGCGCGCGTGGCCGAGTGGCGCATCCGGTCGATCGCCTCGTTCACCGAGCTTTCCTTCTCGATGTAGGTGTCGGACCGCGGCACGTAGGCTTCGGGCTGGTAGTAGTCGTAATAGCTGACGAAATACTCGACCGCGTTGTTGGGGAAGAAGCTCTTGAACTCGCCATAGAGCTGCGCGGCGAGGATCTTGTTTGGCGCAAGGATCAGCGCGGGACGCTGCAATTCCTCGATCACCTTGGCCATCGTGAAGGTCTTGCCCGAACCGGTGACCCCCAGCAGCACCTGCGTCTGTTCGCCTTCCTTCGCGCTGTCGACCAACTCGCGGATCGCGGTCGGCTGGTCGCCCGCGGGTTGGTATTCGCTGACAAGCTCGAACCGCTTGCCCGGCATCGACTTCTCGGGCCGCGCAGGCTTGTGCGGGGTGAATTCGCCGGTGGTGTCGGGCTCTTCCAGCCCGCGCCTGATGATCAATTCCGCCATGTCGTTCATATTGGCGCGTCGGGCGCTCGCCGCAATGGCGGTTGTGAGGTGCCCCCCCGCACGATAGGAACCTTGCACACCATGCGGACCATGCCCGTCGAACGCTGTGGGAGAATTGACATGCGCATCATCATCGCCGCCACCGCCTGCCTCGCCCTGCTCGGCGGCTGCTCGGACGGGGGTGCCGACGCGGATGGCGACGGCACGATCACCGAGCAGGAAGTGGCCGCCGAAGCTGCCTCGGGCGGCGAGATCAAGATGCGCGCCGGGGAGTGGGAAAACACCATCGAGTTCACCGAATTCGATATTCCCGGTGTCCCGGAAGGCATGAAGGATATGATTGCCGGGCAGATGGGCAAATCGATCACCGCCAAATCGTGCCTGACCCAGGAAGAGGCCGACAAGCCAGACGCGGGCTTTTTCAATGGCGAGAAAAACGACGATTGCACCTACGACGAATTCGACCGTTCGGGCGGTAAGCTGAAGCTGCGGATGACCTGCGACACAGACGAGTCCGGCGGCTCCGCGAAAATCGCGATGGATGGCAAGTTCGGGCGGGACAGCTTCACGATGACCATGTCCAACGTCGTCTCGGGTTCCGAAAACGGCGATGTGACCATGAAGGGCACGATATCGGGCAAGCGGATCGGCGACTGCGCCGGGTAGTGTTGCGATCCCGCCTGCGAACGGGCGGGATCGATAAAGGAAGGCTGATCCCCATCATGCGGATTGAAATGGCGGGCATTCTCGCGCCCGTACTGGCGCTCGCTCTGGCAGGCTGCGGGGAACCGCCCGGTGGGACGATGGGCAACGACACGGCGGAAAAGATCGACGGCGACGTCCGCCAGATCGCAGGCCTCTACCGCGAACGGATCACCATTGAAGGGCCGGCCAATGGCGGCGCGGGCAGCCAGTACGGCGAAGACGAGAAGTGCCTGACCGAGGATGACGTGAAGGATGGCCACCGTGCCATGCTCCTTTCTTTCCAGGGCGATGCCTGCAAGTTCGAGAAATACGATCTCGAAGGCTCGACGCTCGACGCGGTGCTGGTGTGCAAGGCAGATGCCTACCAACCCGAAACGCGCGGGAGCATCACCGGAACCGTCACGCCCACCGGCAGCAATCTGCGGATGACCTATTCGGGTCTCGGCAGCGGCGAGGGTGCGGTCGGCATGCGCGTCGAGAGCGAACGTATCGGCGATTGCGCAGAAGAGGGTAAGTAACGCCGCTTTCGCTGCGTCTTGGGCGGTTCAGGAAACTCTAAGCCGCCTGTGGCATTATGAGGGTGTGAGAGACGTCCTCAAAACACCGCTTGTGGCGACCCAGCAAGGCCTCAGCACCGGTGTACCCGGCTTCACCGCTCTCGCCGACAGCGAGTGGGCGCGGCGTTTCGCGCTGGCGCGCGAGCCCGATCCCGACGGCGCACGCGGCCCGCGCCTGTGGTATCTGCTCGCCGAGCTCGGTTACATGCTGGAACCGCTGCGGCGGCTTTACCGGTCGCTCTTCAAGCCGTTCAGGATCGCCAAGGCCAGCCACCCCCGGATGGTCATGGTGCTGCCAGGTTTCGGCACGAACCCCATCAAAATGCGCTATTTCGCGCGGCGTCTGGAAGACGCTGGGCACACGGTCAAGCGCTGGGGATGCGGCTATAACTGGGGCTTTTCGGAGGATCTCTTCGAACAGCTGGAAGAGCGCCTCCTCGATCTCAGGGCGCGCGCCGGCGAGCCGGTTGTGTTGGTCGGCTGGAGCCTTGGCGGGCTCTACGCGCGCGAACTGGCCAAGCGCCAGCCGGATGCGGTGGCCAAGGTGATCTCCATGGGCTCTCCCTTCTCGGGCAGCCTGCGCGCCAACAACGTGTGGCGGATTTATCAGGCGGTCGCGGGACACCGGATCGCGGACGTAAAGCTGGCAGCCCAATTGTCGCGCAAACCGCCGGTGGAAACGGTCGCGCTGTGGAGCCCGCGCGACGGGGCTATCAGCCCGCGCTCTGCCGCAGGCTATCCCGGCGAACGCGACCGGGCGGTCGCGCTCCGCTGCAGCCACATGGGCTTTTCCTACTCACCCGAGGCGATCTGCGCGGTTGCGCGAGAGATCGACGACTGACCTCGCCGATCAGCGGCAGAACGAGCCGTCGCCGAATTCCAGATGCAGATGGTCCGCGTGCGCCGCGTTATAGTCGGGGCTGAGCACGGTGCCGAAGCGTTTGCAGGCGCTTTGCCGCACCACGCGCAGGAACTTTTTCTCCGCGCCCGACCCGGCGTTCCAGTCGGCCTTGACCGTGATCCGCCGTCCATCTTCCAGCACGAAGCCCGCGATGTCGATTGCCTCCGCCCGCGCATGAGCAGAGCGTTTCGAACTGCCCGCGACATTGCGGCAGGCGTAGCTGCCCATCGTTTCGATCCGCGCGATCCCACTACCGAGATAGGCCCGTGCCGCACGGTCCACACCGTAGCGTGCCCAGTCGGCGAAGGTCCCCGCCGTCGAACACGTCACCGCGCCGAGGCTTGAGATGCCAAGGCGGCTCATGTCGCCTTGCAGGTCCGTCAGCGACACCGCGTTGATCTGCGAGCAGCCGGGCGCCTCGCTCGAGTTCACCAATGGCGAGAAGCGCGCTCCGGTTGCGCCAAGATGCGCGAGGCATTGCTGATCGACCAGGCTGGGGGCGACGGTGCCGCTGCGATCGATCGTCGGGGGCATGCGGCGGGGTTGCGTGTCTTGCGCCGCGCCGCCCCCACCCGGCAGCAGCTGGCAGCCGGACAGGGCCAGTGCGATGCAGGTCAGGAACAGGAGGCGCGGATGGTGCATGTCGCCCCCCGGTATCGACCGGGCTTGGTTAACACCGCCCTAAGACCGCCTGCGGGGAAACATACCCCCGGCCCACCCATTGCGAGGGGGAGGCATTCAAAAAGAGGAACCTATGCAACGCTTTACCGACCGCACCGTGATCGTCACAGGATCGTCCAAGGGGATCGGCTCGGCCATCGCGCATCGCTTTGCGCAGGAGGGTGCCAATGTCGTGCTCAACAGCCGCAGCCGGGAGGATCTGGAGAGCGTCGCCAGCGATCTGGACGAGGCGCGCACCCTGCTGGTCGAGGGCGACGTATCCGACGTGGCCTTCGCCAAAGACCTCGTCAAGCGCACGGTGGAGCGGTTCGGCGGGCTCGATTGCCTCGTCAATAACGCAGGCACTGCAACGGCGGGACCGCTGGCCGAGGCGAGCAACGAGGACATCGACACGGTGATCGATATCAATGTCAAAGGCGTCATGTACCTGTGCCGTGCGGCGATCCCGCATCTCGCGAAGAGCGACGCGCCCGGTGGCGGCAGCATCGTCAATACCTCCAGCGTCTCTGGCACCGGCGGCGACTGGACCATGCCGATCTACAACGCGAGCAAGGGCGCGGTGACCAACCTCACCCGCGGTCTCGCGCTGCAGCTGGGCGCGCAGGGCATCCGCGTAAACGCGGTGTGCCCCTCCCTGACTAAGACCGAAATGAGCGAGGATATCCGCGATAACGACGAGCTGTTCGACGCCTTCCTGCGGCGCATCCCGCTCGGCCGCGCGGGCGAACCGGATGATGTCGCAGCAGTTGTCGCCTTTCTCGCCAGCGAAGATGCGCGCCACGTCACCGGCGTGAACCTGCCAGTCGACGGCGGGGTCAGCGCGTCGAACGGCCAGCCCAACTTCCAGGCATTTCAGTCGTAGCGGAAGAAATTGATGATCAGCACCTCGAGGTCGCGGGTCGGCTCGAAGTCTTGCTTCACCACCTCGAACTGCGTCGGGCCGATCTTCTTCACCCCGTCCATGCAGAAGGCGACGAGCGCGTCGGGCGATCCCTTGTCGACCACCAGCCGGAATTCGCGGATCGGCCCGTCCCAGTTCGCGCCCGAGGAAAGGACGTAGTTCAGCCAGGTCTCGCCCATGTAGGTCTGCATTTCTTCGGCCCCGCCGGGGTTGGCGACCCGCCGGTCGATCCCGGCGACGATATCTTCGTCGAGGCAGTATTTCGTGCGATACTCGGCCAGGATGCTGTCCGCATCGTCGCTACGATATTGCGGATAGAGGGCGCTGCCCGCGCTGCCTCCGACCATCGGCACATATTCATGCCGCACCGCGACCGTGCTGTTCGGTTCGAAGGTTTGCTCGCGCACGAAGTAGGTCACCTGATCCCAAGCCGGCACCACCTCGTTGCCGAACAGCGGATCGCGCACGGCCCAGCCTTCGGCCACCAGAGCCTCCTGCTCGGTTTCGGACAGCCGCGCGAACGGATTGAGTTCGTCGAAATGCGCCCACGCCATCGGCCAGCCACGCTCTGCAACGGCATCGGTCACGTCGCGATCGCCGATCATCGCCCGGTCGAGCTGTTGCAAGCGCAGGGGGCGTCCGTCGACGTGGGTCGCAAAATCGAAGCCCGACCAGTTTTCGGTGTTGTCGTAATACATGTCGCGCGCAGCCAGCCCGCGCGGCTGCGAGGGCATGGGGAAGGCGATTGTGGCGGTGATGTACTCGTCCGTCGGATTCTCGAACACGTAGTCGACCCGCACCAGATCGGCAGAGACGTAGAGGTCTTCCTTGAGCATCCGCAGCGCGCTCGAAGGTTTGAGCTCGATCCCGCCAAGGCCGATCTCGGCCTCGGAATCGTTCGCCGAGATCGGGCTGGCGAGCAGGAAGCCCGCAGCAGCGAGAAGCGCCGCGCTCGGCAGCAGACGTGCAAACATCATCGGCAAAACTCCCCCGACGGTGCGACCCTGGTGGCTTATACCACAGCGGGCGCGAGGGGGGAGAGGGGGATCGGTGCGATCAGGCCTCTTCGGGCTCGCTACCCTGTTCCCACAATTCGATCTTCACCCCGTTGGGATCGAGCAGCCAGGCAAACTTGCCGTAGCCTTCATCGACCTGACCGACGATCTCGATGCCTTTCGCTTTCAGCTGTGCGACCATCGCGTCGCAATCGTCGACGCGAAGGTTGATCATGAAGCCGCCCTTGCCGGGCCGGATGTACTCGTCGTCCTTGAAATGGCTGATGAGCGAGTAGGGGGCAGCGTGCGGTTCTTCCGACCACGCGATTTGCGGGCCGTAGTCGCCAGTCAGGCCCAGCACATCCTCGTACCACTGCCGCGTCGCCGCGGGGTCCTCTGCGACGTAGAACACGCCGCCCAGTCCGGTCACCTTTGCCATTTGTCCAACTCCCCGCAAATCTGCCGCCAACCGGACCCTACCCAACATCACGCTCCGTGCATACGGCGTGCGACAGGGCTTGACGAGGACATTTTAGGCAATTAGCTAAATGCCTATGAACAAGGTGTTCGATGCTCTGTCTCATCCCATCCGGCGCGAGGTGCTGGAGCTGCTGAAAGGCGGGGGTATGACTGCGGGCGAAATCGCCGATTACTTCCCCGTGTCCAAGCCGACCATGTCGGGTCACTTCGCCAAGCTGAAGGAGGCGGGGCTGATCCAGGGCGAGAATCGCCGGGGGGCGATCGTCTACACGCTCAACATGTCGACGCTCGAAGAAGCATTGCACGGCTTCATGGGGCGCATGGGGCTGGCACGCGAGGATGACGGAGATGTCCCCGCTCTTGGCAAGAAGGAGTTGTCCGAATGAAGGTAAAGTCAATCCTGGCGGTCAACCTCTTGATCGTCGTGCTGATGGCGGGGTTCGCGCTGTGGGCGGCGGGCAAGGCACCTCCCGGCATGGAACTGCCGACCCACTGGAACATGGAAGGCGAGGTCGACCGCACCGCGCCCGCGCTCACGGCGCTGCTGATCCCGGTGGGGGTCACGCTGTTCCTCGGTCTGGTCTTCGCGATCATCCCAGCGATCGAGCCTTTGCAGGACCGGATGGCGGGCTCTGCGCCGCTCTTGCGGGCGACATGGCTCGGCACCGTGGCGTTGATGATAGCGCTGCAAGGGATCATCGCCGCGCCGATCTTCGGGTTCGATGTGGGCGCAGGTGCGGTCATCGTGCTGGTCGGGCTGCTGTTCGTACTGCTTGGAAATATGCTGCCCAAATCGCGGCCCGGCTTCTTCGTCGGCATCCGCACGCCGTGGACGATCACCGACGCCGACAACTGGATCGCGACGCATCGATTGGGCGGCAAACTGTTCATGCTCGCCGGGCTCGCCATGATCCTAGCCGGGATCATCCCCATGCCCGGCCCCGCACGGCTGGCGGTAGTGCTCGCCAGCGTCCTTATCGCGGCAGGCCTGCCCATCCTTTACAGCTGGCGCTTCTGGCAGCGCGGCAATCGTCGCGATCGCGAGGCCTGACATGCGAGCATACCGGACATTCGCTCTCGCGCTCGCCTGTGCTGCCTCGATGACAGGTCCCGCCGCCGCTCAGGAGAATATCGTGCAAGAGGATATCACGACGACCCATGCGGGGCTGCAGGGTGATCTTGCAGGGAGCATCGCAGGCACGCTCGCCGAAGGTACGCCCGCGATCCTGATCGTGCCCGGTTCTGGCCCGACCGATCGCGACGGCAACAGCCCGCTCGGCATTGCGGCGCAAAGCTACAAGCTGCTGGCCGACGCGCTCGCGCAACGCGGCATCGCCTCGGTCCGGATCGACAAGCGTGGCATGTTCGGCAGCGCCGAGGCGGTGCCCGATCCCAACGACGTCACCGTGAACGACTATGTCGCCGACATCGAGAGCTGGGCGGAAGCTATCTCGGCGCGCAGCGGTGGCCAGTGCGTCTGGCTCCTCGGCCACAGCGAGGGCGGGCTGATGTCGATGGCGGCGACGGCGAAGGACGCCTCGCGTTATTGCGGGCTGCTTCTGGTGGCGAGCCCGGGGGTTAACACCGGCGATGTGATCCGCGCGCAGCTTGCGGCGAACCCCGCCAATGCGCCGATCATGCCGCAGGTGGACGCGATCATTGCGAAGCTGAAGGCGGGCGGGAGCGTGCCGCTGGACGAGATGCATCCCGGACTCATCCCGCTGTTCGGGCCGCAGGTGCAGGGCTTCGTCGGCAGCATGTTGCGCCAGGAGCCTGCCGAACTGATCGCCGCGCACGATCTGCCGGTGTTGATCGTAAACGGGCGCGAGGACCTGCAGACGCCCGCCGCCGACGCCGAAGCGCTGGCCGCGGCGCGGCCCGACGCCACGCTGGTCCTGCTCGACGGGGTGAACCACGTGCTCAAGCAGGTGCCACCGGGTGACCGCGCGGCCAACACTGCCAGCTACGGCAACCCCGATCTGCCGCTCGCGCCCGGCATTGCCGAGGCGATTGCGGACTTCGTCCTCGCGGAGCGTTAGTCGGCCGCGACGGCGTAGCGATCGAGATCTTCGGTCCGGGTGGCGAGGCTGACCAGCACGGTCGCGATCGTCGCGGCGACGAAGCCGGGAATGATCTCGTACACGCCGGGCCCGCCCATGAAAGCGCCGTTCCAGCCTTGCGCGATCCAGAAGCCGACGGTCGCCGCGCCGACGATCAGTCCGGCCAGCGCACCGGTGCCGGTCATCCGCGGCCAGGTCAGCCCGAGCAGGATCAGCGGGCCGAACGCGGCGCCGAAGCCAGCCCACGCGTTGGACACGAGGCCCAGCACTTCGCTCTCCGGATCGCTCGCCACGAAGATCGCCGCCAGCGCCACGACCAGCACGCTGATCCGCCCGACATTCACCGCCTCGCGCTCACTCGCGTCGCGGCGCAGGAACAGGCGGTAGAAATCCTCTGTCAGCGAGCTGGAGGACACCAGCAGCTGCGACGAGATGGTGCTCATGATCGCGGCCAGCAGCGCGGCGAGCAGGAAGCCCGTTACCAGCGGGTGGAACAGCAGGTCGGCCAGCACGATGAAGATCGTCTCCGGATCGTCGACCACGATGCCGTTGCGGTCGGCATAGGCACGACCGGCGAGCCCGATGCCGAGCGAGCCGATCAGGCACACAAACATCCACACCAGCCCGATATTGCGCGCGGTCGCGACCTCGGGAATGCTGCGGATCGCCATGAAGCGCACGATGATGTGCGGCTGCCCGAAATAGCCGAGCCCCCAGGTCACCGCGCTCAGCCAGCCGACCGCGGTCAGCCCGTTGGTCAGGCTGAGGAAGCCCGGCTGGACTTCGGTCAGGCTGTCGCCCGCGCTCCCGCCCGGGCCGAACATCACGACCAGCGGCATGACGACGAGCGCCAGCAGCATGATCACGCCCTGCACGAAATCGGTCAGGCTGACCGCAAGGAACCCGCCGATCATCGTATAGGCGAGCACCACCAGCGCGGTCAGCCACACGCCCATCATGTAGTCGCTGACGCCGATATCGGGCAGCAGCGCGGGGAAGGCGGTTTCGAACAGCTTGCCGCCACCCACCAGGCCGGCGGCCGAATAGACCATGAAGAACACCACGATCACGATCGCCGAAACCACCCGCAGCGCCACGGCGCGGCTGGGGAAGCGGTTGGCCATGAATTCAGGGATAGTCAGCGCATTGCCCATCCGCTCGGTCTGTTCGCGCAGGCGGGGGGCGACGATCGTCCAGTTGAGCACCGCGCCGACGAACAGCCCGATCCCGATCCACGCCTCGACCAGCCCGCTCGCGTACAGCGCGCCGGGCAGGCCCAGCAGCAGCCAGCCCGACATGTCGGACGCCCCGGCGGAAAGCGCCGCGACCCCCGGAGACAGCCCGCGCCCGGCGAGCAGATAGCCTTCGGAAGTGTCGGTCGACTTCTTCCAGGCGAACAGGCCGATTCCGAGCATGAGCACGAAATAGGCGGCGAGCGAGATGAGTACCCCTGTCTGCATGGCGCTGCTGCCTAACGTCTCTTAACCGGTTTGACCACCGTTGCCCCAAAATCGCCCGAGTCGCCCTAGTCCCACGCCATATCGACCCGCGCGCGATGCGCCTTGGGCGCGTCCTCCGTACGGCACGCCTCGCAGCAGCAATGCTCGCACTCCTCGCCCGCGCAGGTACATGCCGTGTCGAGCTTCGCGCCGCACTTGCAGCATTTGCACAGGCTCTCGCGCAGCTCCTTGCAGGCCTCCAGATCCTTCACCAGCGTATCGATCCCGGCGAAGCGATCGCGCCGCGTGTCGATCGTCTTCGCGGTCTTGTCGGAGAAGGGCAGCGCGACGTTCACCGCGTGGCGCAGCAGCTGGAGGAAGTCGTTCTCCGCCTCCGCCGCCAGCCCGCGCGCCGCCGTCACCGCATCGCCCGCACCCACCAGGTCCGCCGCGCGGATCGAGGTCGGGTCGTCCGCCTCGGCAAGCGCGATCGCGCTGCTCTCGAAGCTCTCCTTCTCGCCCGTGGTCAGGTCGCCGCGCCGGGCGACCGCGTCGATCAGCGTCTGCGCCTTCTTGCGCCGCTTCGCCTTGGGATCGGGCGGCGGCGGCGGCTCGAGCGTCGAGACGGCCCACGCCAGCGCCATCATCCCCGCGCCGAGCATCGCGAACCCCACGAAGGCGAGGATCAGCCACACGCTGCCCGCCGCCCAGGTGCGCGGATCGAGCGCCACGTAAGCGGGCGCGCCGGACCCGTCGGGCGAGCCGGGGTCCGCGGTCGCGGGCACGACGCCGGGCGCGGCGTGTTCGGCGAACCACTGCGCCAGGCCGGGCGAGGCCACCAGCGCGACGATCAGCGCAACGGCCAGCGCGGCACCGAACCCCGACAGAGCATACTTCATCGCAGCGAATCCCCTCCGCTTTGACGACCCGGGGAGCATACTGTCAGCGCAGGAGCGATTCTGGCAAGCGCCCGGCACGCCCCCGGTCGGATAGGGTGTGCATTGTGGCGAAACCGCACGCACGCCCATCGCCGCCGCCACGACGGGCGAGTGGGGTGGAGCGAGGCCTGACACACCTGACACAGTGTCCAGGGTTGAAATCCCCTCGATCAACAGGGCGCGACTGATCGAGCCACTAGATCACCGCGCGAGCGAGGACGAAGACGCGAACGAGAAGAAAGAGCCGGAGCGCAAAAGCGCGACGCCGGTATAGCGCGGGGTGGGGGAGTAGGAAAATCATCGGGTTGTCCGGCGACTCCGCTGCGCTAAGACCGAATGAACGGAGGGGCGCACTATGGATATTGCCGGGTATCTCGATCAGGTCAGGTTGAAGTTCGAAACGGGCCACGCGACCGAGCATAGCTATCGCGCCGCGCTGGAAACGCTGTTCCAGTCGATCGACCCCAACATCGAGGTCATCAACGAACCCAAGCGGTCCGAGGGCGGGATGCCCGATTTCCTGTTCCAGAGGAACGGGGTGGCATTCGGCTGGGCCGAGGCGAAGGACATCGACAAGGATGTCATCAAGCTGAAGGGCTACAGCGTCGAACAGCGCAAGCGGTACGAGAACGCTTACCCCAACCTGCTCTACACCAACGGCGTCGATTTCGAATTCATCCGCAACAAGGAGGTCGTGCACCACACCTCGATCGCGGACTTCATGGGCGATCTGGGCGGGCTGCAACCGCTGCCCGACAAGTTCGGCGAGCTGGAGCGGCAGCTGAAGCTGTTCGTCGAGCAAAAGCCGATCAGCATCCGCAGCGCGCAGAAGCTGGCGGAAATGATGGCGGGCAAGGCGGCGATCATCAAGGACGAGGTCGGGATTGCGCTGGCCGAGGATGCGGAGTTTCGCACCGGCCTCGGGCGGCAGTACAACACGTTCAAGGACAACCTGCTGCCCAACCTGACGCCGGGTGAGTTCGCGGACATCTACGCCGAAACGATCACCTACGGCATGTTCGCAGCGCGCCTGCACGACGATACGCTGGATACGTTCAGCAGGCAGGAGGCGCTGGAAAAGCTGCCCAAGTCCAACCCCTTCCTGCGCGGCCTCTTCCAGTACGTGGCCGGATACGACATTCCCGACCGCCTGAAATATGTCGTCGACGATTTGTCGGAGGTCCTGCGGGCGAGCGACCCGCATTCGCTATTCGCCGATTTTGGCCACTTCACCGCCCGCAACGATCCCTTTATCCATTTCTACGAGACCTTCCTCGCCGCTTACAATCCGAAGAAGCGCAAGGCGCGCGGCGTCTGGTACACGCCCGAGCCGGTGGTCGACTTCATCGTCCGCGCGGTCGACGACGTGCTGAAGACCGAATTCGGCATTGCCGACGGGCTGGCCGATACGGGCAAGGTGACCGTGGACTGGGACACCGGGCAGACCGACAAGAAGGGCAAGCCCGTAACGATCCGCAAGGACGTGCACCGGGTGCAGATCCTCGACCCGGCGACGGGCACGGGCACCTTCCTCGCCAAGACCGTGCAGACCATTGCCGACCGGGTGAAGGCGCGCGCGCCGGGCAAGTGGAGTTCCTATGTCGAGGAAGACCTGCTGCCGCGCCTGCACGGCTTCGAGCTGCTGATGGCGAGCTATGCCATGTGCCACATGAAGCTGGACATGCAGCTGACCGAAAGCGGCTATGTGCCTTCGCGGAACCCGCCGCGCCTCTCCGTGTGGCTGACCAACGCGCTCGAACCCGCCGAGCGCGAGGTGAAGGACCTGTTCTTCCAGCAGCTGGCCGACGAGGCGCGTGGCGCAAGCGAGGTGAAGCGGCAGACGCCAATCATGTGTGTGATCGGGAATCCGCCCTATTCTGGCATTTCTCAGAACAACGGAGAATGGATCACACAGCTGATCGAGGATTACAAATACGTCGATGGCGAGCACTTCGGTGAGCGCAAGCATTGGCTCCACGACGACTACGTGAAGTTCATCCGAATGTCCGAGGAGATGATCGCCAAGAATCCTTCAGGCGGTGTGCTAGGGTTCATCACCAACCACGGTTATCTCGACAACCCGACCTTTCGCGGGATGCGTTGGCATCTGCTCAAAACCTTCGACAAGATTTGGGTACTCGATCTGCACGGAAATTCGAACAAGTTAGAAGTTTCGCCCGACGGTTCAGAAGATCAGAATGTCTTTGACATCCAACAGGGTGTGGCACTCATAATCGCGGTGAGAAAAAGTCAGGGGAATGCTGCCCTGGCCGATGTACATCATGGCCATTTGTGGGGAAGCCGAACCGGAAAAAGCGAAGCGCTGGGTGGCGGTACTCGAGAGACCTTGATCTCTGACGTACTTACAGTTGAGTCACCAAAGTTCGATTTTGTCCCACGCGATACTGAGCAGGCTGACCGTTACGGCGCAGGGTTTCGGGTGCCTGACCTTGTGCGTGCAAACGTGACTGGCATCGTCACAATGGGCGACGGCTTTATCTTGGCGCAGTCTAAATCTGACCTACAGCAAAACCTCGACTTCTTGCTCCAGTCGGGTTGCTCCGAGAGCGAATTGAAATCTAAGTTTGGCTTAGGTAAAAACTACGCGAAATGGGTGATCGGAAACAGAAACGACATTAAGGTCGATCCATCTCTGATGGTGCCAATGGCTTATCGTCCATTTGATGATCGCTGGACCTATTTCGACAATAAGCTGCTCTGGCGATGGCGACGGGAGGTGATGCGCCATCTGGTCGGCAGGAGCAATCTTGACCTGATGCTCACGAGGCAAACTAAAGATCAACCTGGGGCACTCGTCACCGACACGATTGCAGCTCACAAAGCGTTCAGCGCTTACGATATAACCTACAACTTCCCTCTCTATCTCTATCCAGACGACTATGCCGAACAAACCGACGCGCTCGCCCCCACCGAGCGCACGCTGAACCTCGACACCAAGCTCTACGCGAAAATCTGCAAGTCTGCCGGTATAGATCCGAAAAATACCGCTGGGCCAAACGACGATTTCCGCGCGCCCACCGGCGATGCGCGCCCGTCCGAGGTCAAGGTATTCGACTATATCTACGGCGTGCTGCACTCGCCGGACTATCGTGAGACCTTCGCCGAATTCCTCAAGATCGACTTCCCGCGTATTCCCTACCCGGCAAGCCCCGAAGTGTTCGAACACGTCAGCGAGAAGGGCGAAGCGCTGCGTCGGCTGCATCTGATGGAACCCGCCGCCGTCGGTGAGGCGAACTATCCCTTCATGGGTGATGCCGAAGAGGGCGAGGAAGACAGCGTCGTCGCGTCCGGCCATCCAAAGCTGAAGGACGGACGGGTCTATATAAACAAGACGCAGTATTTCGATGGCGTGCCGCAGGTCGCGTGGGACTTCTACATCGGCGGTTACCAGCCCGCGCAGAAATGGCTCAAAGACCGCAAGGGCCGCGCGCTCTCCTACGCGGATATCGGCCACTACCAGAGCATCGTCAAAATCCTGGTCGAAACCGACCGGATCATGCGCGAGATCGAATTGCCGCTGGACGTTGCCAGCGACTAGGCAGACCCGTTCGCCCTGAGCCTGTCGAAGGGTTGCACTTTCTTCCAGTGCAGCACCTGCC
Source organism: Citromicrobium sp. (assembly GCA_002729695.1). Classification (GTDB taxonomy): domain Bacteria; phylum Pseudomonadota; class Alphaproteobacteria; order Sphingomonadales; family Sphingomonadaceae; genus Alteriqipengyuania. The sequence goes on from PBYQ01000015.1 coordinate 41,695, forward strand.
AAAAATAGGGCAGTGCTTCGACAAGCTCAGCACGAACGGTTGAGGAGTAACCCCTTAGCTATCCATCTTGCGCTTGTGGCGCTTGCGCTCGTGGGGGTCGAGGTGGCGTTTGCGCAGGCGGATGTTCTGGGGGGTGACTTCGACCATCTCGTCGTCGTCGATATAGGCGATCGCCTGTTCCAGCGTCATCACACGCGGCGGGGTGAGGCGGATCGCGTCGTCCTTGCCGGTCGAGCGGAAGTTGGTCAGCTGCTTCGACTTCATCGGGTTGACTTCGAGATCGTCGGGCTTGGCGTTCTCGCCGATGATCATGCCTTCGTAGATCTTCGCGCCGCCGCCGATGAACAGCTCGCCGCGGTCCTCCAGCGCGTTCAATGCGTAGGGCACCGCCTCGCCCGGCACCATCGAGATCAGCACGCCGTTCTGGCGGCCTTCGATCGGGCCCTTGTAGACGTCGTACTTCTCGAACAGACGGTTCATGATCCCCGTGCCGCGCGTGTCGGACAGGAATTCGCCGTGGTAGCCGATCAGGCCGCGGCTCGGCGCGGAGAAGGTGATGCGCGTCTTGCCCTGGCCCGAGGGGCGCATCTCGGTCAGCTCGGCCTTGCGGCGCTGCATCTTCTCGACGACCGTGCCGGAGAATTCGTCGTCCACGTCGATAAGGACGGTTTCGTACGGCTCCTGCCGCTGGCCGTTCTCTTCCTTGAACAGCACGCGCGGGCGCGAAATGCCGAGTTCGAAGCCTTCGCGGCGCATCGTCTCGATCAGCACGCCCAGCTGCAGTTCGCCGCGGCCCGCGACCTCGAAGCTGTCCTTGTCGTCGGCTTCGGTCACGCGGATGGCGACGTTGGTTTCCGCTTCGCGCATCAGGCGGTCGCGGATCATGCGGCTGGTCACCTTGTCGCCCTCGCGGCCCGCGAGCGGGCTGTCGTTGACGGCAAAGCGCATCGCGAGCGTGGGCGGGTCGATCGGCTGCGCGGCGATCGGTTCCTTCACCGCAGGGTCGGCGATGGTGTTGGCGACGGTGGCCTTCTCGAGGCCGGCCATCGCGATGATGTCGCCCGCCTGCGCGCTGTCGACCGGGACGCGCTCGAGCCCGTCGAAGCTCATCAGCTTGGTCGCGCGGCCGACTTCGATCACCTTGCCGTCGCGGTCGAGCGCATGGATCGGGTCGTTGACCTTGATCTTGCCCTGCTGGACGCGGCCGGTGAGCACGCGGCCCATGAAGTTGTCGCGGTCGAGCAGCGTGGCGAGGAAGGCGAAGGGGCCGTCGGTGTCGAGGCCGGGGGGCGGCACGTGGTCGACGATCAGCTTGAACAGCGGCTGGAGGTCGCCTTCGCGCGCGTTCTCGTCCTCGCTCGCATAGCCGTCGCGGCCCGAGGCCCACAGGCTGGGGAATTCGAGCTGCTCGTCGTTCGCGTCGAGATTGGCGAACAGGTCGAACACTTCGTCGAGCACTTCCTGCGGGCGCGCGTCGGCGCGGTCGATCTTGTTGACCACCACGATGGGGCGCAGGCCCAGCGCGAGCGCCTTGCCGGTGACGAACTTGGTCTGCGGCATCGGGCCTTCGGCGGAATCGACCAGCAGGATGACGCCGTCGACCATCGAGAGGATACGCTCCACCTCGCCGCCGAAGTCGGCGTGGCCGGGGGTGTCGACGATGTTGATCCGCGTGGTTTCGCCCTCATGCTCCCACTCCACGCTGGTGCACTTGGCGAGGATGGTGATCCCGCGTTCCTTTTCGAGGTCGCCGGAATCCATGGCGCGCTCTTCGACGCGCTGGTTCTCGCGGAAGGTGCCGGACTGGCGGAAGAGCTGGTCGACCAGCGTGGTCTTGCCATGGTCGACGTGGGCGATGATCGCGATATTGCGTAGGGACACGGGCTAAACTGCTTTCGGGGAGAGGAGAAGGGAGGTGCCTGGCGAACGACCGCCAAACTCTTTCGCGATGCCCTTAGCGGTCAGTCTGCTGCGCTGCAACACATCACGAGTCGACCGATAGATGTACCATTCCGCTACGGCATCCGTATTCGGCCGCATACGAATGTGCCGTTTTGGCAACAGATCGGCCCGCAGCCTGCGGTTTCCCTCATTTTCGCGGTTGAGCGACTGCCAGCCACGGTTTATTGACGGCACGTTAAGCGCAAAGACTGCGCACGGGATCACTGAGAGAGGATGCACCTGATGGCTACTAAGTTCTCCGGCCTTGCCGGGTTTTCGCGTACTGCGCTGTTTGCCGGGGTTGCCGCGCTCGCGCTGCCCGCAGTCGCTCATGCCCAGAGCGAAACGGACGCGCAGGCGACCGAGGAAGACCTTGCGGACGAGCTGGCAGCCTCCAATACCATCGTCGTCACCGCGACCAAGCGCGAGCAGACCCTTCAGGAAACCCCGGTTTCGGTGAGCGTGACCAGCGGCGATACGCTGGAGCAGGCGCAGATCCGCGACGTTCTGGACCTGCAGACGGTCGCTCCTTCGCTCCGCGTCAGCCAGCTGCAGAACTCGTCGTCGTCGACCTTCATCATCCGCGGCTTCGGCAACGGCGACAACAACTTCGGGATCGAGCCTTCGGTCGGCGTCTTCATCGACGGCGTGTTCCGTTCGCGCTCGGCCTCGTCGCTCAACGACCTCGCCAACGTGCAGCGCATCGAAGTGCTCAACGGCCCGCAATCGACGCTGTTCGGCAAGAACGCATCGGCCGGCGTGATCTCGGTCGTGACGCGCGAGCCGCAGTATGAATTCGGCGGCTCGGTCGAAGCGACCTACGGCAACTACAACGCCGTCACCGTGAAGGGCGACATTACCGGCCCGATCGGCGAGGGAATGGCCTTCTCGCTCGACGGCAGCTACAACCGCCGCGACGGGTATGGCGAGATCGTCAACCTCGGCAAAGATATCTCCGATCGCAACCGCTGGAGCGCACGCGGCCAGCTGCTGATCGAGCCGACCGCCGACCTCAAGATCCGCGCGATCGCCGACTATTCGAAGATTGACGAAGTCTGCTGCGTCGTCAGCACGCTGGTCGCCGGGCCTTCGGCTGCGGCCATCGTCGGCGTGGGCGGTGGCCTCAGCACCGATTTCTTCAGCTACGACACGTACCTGAACCAGGAACCGATCAACAAGGTCGACAACTACGGCGGCTCGGTCCAGGTCGACTGGGATCGCGGCTCGATCGGCATTACTTCGATCACCGCCTATCGCGAGCTGAAGAACTTCGTCGATCAGGACGTCGACTTCACCAGCGCCGACATCGTCCGCGAAACGCGCGACCAGAAGGTCAACACCTTCACGCAGGAACTGCGGATCGCATCGGACTTCGACGGGCCGCTCAACTTCCTGCTCGGCGGGTTCTACTTCAACGAAGACGTGAGCCAGATCAGCGGGCTGACGACGGGTGCGGACTCGCGCAACTTCTTCACCCTGCTGGCGCGCGCGGCGACCGGCGACCCGACCTTCACCTTCAACACGGTCGAAGCGGCGCTCGCGCCGTTCGGCGTGCAGCAGAACAGCATCTTCGCTGCGGGTCCGCTGACGGCTGAAGACTATTCGATGAGCAACGAAGCGTTGTCCGTGTTCGGCACGCTCGACTTCGAGCCGATCGACGGCCTCGTGTTCACCGGTGGCTTCAACTACACCGACGACAAGAAGGACTTCGCGCTCTCCGGCCAGGCCTACGATCCGCTGTCGAACATCAACGTCGTCGATGCGTTCATCACGCTTGCGACCGCCGGCGCGGTGACCACGCGGGCTCAGTTCCAGGCGCTGCCCGCTGCCAACCAGGCGGCACTTCTGGGCGCGGCGACCAGTGCGGCCAACCCGCTGCTCGGCCTGACGCCGTTCCAGTTCCAGCCGCCTTTCCTCGACGTTCCCAACTCGGTCGAAGACGGCAAGACGCGCGACGACAAGTTCACCTACCTGGCGCGGGTCGCGTACGAAGTTTCGCCCAACATCAACGTCTATGCGAGCTACGCGACCGGCTTCAAGGCAAGCTCGGTCAACCTCTCGCGCGACTCCAAGCCGCTGGCAGCCGACTACACGCCGGGTCCGGTTCGCTCGAACTTCGCTGCGCCGTCTTCGCCGATCACCGATGCGGGGCTGGCGACGGTCAACCTCACCACCGGTTCGCGCTTTGCGGGCCCGGAAAATGCCGAGGTTTACGAGCTGGGTCTGAAGGCCAACTGGCCGGGGCTGAACTTCAACCTCGCGCTGTTCAACCAGACGATCAAGGGCTTCCAGAGCTTCACCTTCACGGGCACGGGCTTCACGCTGGCCAATGCCGGTCAGCAGTCGGTCAAGGGCTTCGAATTCAGCTCGACCGTCACTCCGGTTCCCTCGCTGGTCTACACCTTCGCGGCAACCTACCTCGATCCTGTGTACGACAGCTTCGTCAACAGCCCGGTCGGCGACCTGACCGGTCAGCGCCCGGCGGGCATCCCCGAGTGGGCACTCGCCACGTCGCTGACGCACATCCTCGACTTCGGCGCTGGCAACCAGCTGCTCACGCGCGTCGACTACAGCCACGAGAGCAACACCAAGATCAACAACGGCCTGCCTACCTTCGGCCCGAACAACTTCATGCGTGAAGTGAACCTGGTGAACGCCTCGGCCACCGTGTCGCTCGACATGGGGCTCGAATTCGGCGTGTGGGCGCGCAACCTGCTCGACGACGAGTACATCATCACGGTGTTCGACGGCGTGGCGCAGGCCGGCACGGTCTCGGGTTACCCCAGCGCGCCGCGCACCTACGGCGCGATGGCACGCTTCAAGTTCTGATCTTTCGGATCGGACTTACAATTACGAAGGGGGCCCTGCGGGGCCCCCTTTTTTTGTGCGCGGTCAGCGAAGAAAGATGCTTGCCGTGCGACAGGGAGTGTGACCTATTCCGCAAATCGTCCGGGGGGCGAGGCGCGCGAATGCGACGCCAAGTAAACGGGGGGACTCGAGAGATGCAGTGGATGTTTTTGCCGCTCAAGCGCTATGCCGACTTCCAGGGGCGATCGCGCAGGCTGGAATATTGGCTGTTCCAGCTGGGCCAGTGGATCCTGTTCTCCCTTCTTGCGCTGCCGCTCGTCGCGGTCGGCGCGGCAACCGATCCCGGTGAGCAGACCGCCCTGCTGAATATCCTGACGATCCCGTTCGCCATCCTCTGGCTTGGCTTGGTGATTCCCAATCTCGCCGTGACGATCCGGCGGCTCCACGATCAGGACAAGTCGGGCTGGTGGCTGCTCATCAGCTTCATACCTTTCGGCGGGCTGGTGCTGCTGGTCTTCATGTTCATCGACGGCACGCCGGGAGAGAACGAGTACGGCCCGAGCCCGAAGGACACCTTCACCGCCGACACCTTCGCCTAGCGGCCTGGCGCTCCGCCTGCCGATAGGCGGGGGCGGGGCCTAGATCCGGCGCAGGGTTCCGCCCGACACGTCCCACACCGCAGCGCGCGCCAGGATTGCGTCGAACGGCGCGCGCTCGGTCCCGGTCATCCACACCTGCTCTCCATTGGCTTCGATCCGCTCGAACAGTGCCGCCCGCCGATCGGGATCGAGATGCGCGGCCACTTCATCCAGCAGCAGAACCCCCGCGCGATCCTTTGCTGCGAGGCTGCCGTGCGCCAGCACGATGGCGATCAGCATGGCCTTCTGCTCGCCCGTGGAGGAATGCGCCGCGGCCACGCCCTTGCTAGCCAGCGTCACCGCCAGCTCCGCCCTGTGCGGGCCGATAAGGGTGCGCCCGGCGCGCCTGTCCGCGCCCCGGTTGTCGCGCAACGCCCTTAGCAGCGCGTCGCGTTCTTCCGGCCCAACGGGTTCGAGCGCCAGCGTGGGACGGGGGAAGTGGGTGTCGTCCTGCGCGAGCAGCGCTGCGTCGAGCCGCTCGACCAGCTGGCGCCGGTTCGCGGCGAGAGCGGCGCCATGCTCGGCCAGCTGTGCTTCCAGAGCGTCGAGCCAGCGCGGATCGGGGGCGACCTCGTCGGCCAGCAGGCGGTTGCGATCGCGCAGCGCCGCTTCGTAGCGGTTGGCGATGGTGGCGTGGCCGGGGGTGGTCGCGAGCACCAGCCGATCGACGAAGCGCCTGCGCGCGCCTGCGCTATCGGTGAACAGGCCGTCCATCGCAGGCGTCAGCCAACGCACCGATAACCATTCGGACAGCCCCAGCGCGCTCGCCTCTGCCCCGTTGATCCGCACCCTGCGGCGGGTGGGGCGCGCAGGCTCTATCGAGGTGCCCAGCCGCACCGGCTCGGCTGCGTCGAGCGGCTGGACCTCGGCGCCGATGGCAAAGCCGCCCGAGCCACCCTTGCGCGCCATCTCGGGCAGCCTGGCCCGGCGCAGCCCCCGCCCCGGCGCGAGCAGCGAGAGGGCTTCGAGTACGTTGGTCTTGCCCGCGCCGTTCGCCCCGACGAGCAGGTTGAACTGCGCCGTGCGATCGAGCGTGGTCGCGGCGTGGTTGCGGAAATCCTGGAGAGAAATGCGGTCGAGCGCCATGCGAAAAAGGCCTTTGCCCGGTGACTAGCGGCAGGGGCAAGGGCCCGCCAGTGCGTTGCCCCGCAAATGCCCGATCCAACAAGTGGTGAAAATTCCCAAGCTTTCGGATTGATGAACAACTCGTTCGGCAGGCACCTGGCTGGAAATGCCAGAAAACCGCCGTTTCCTCAAACTGGCACGGCTCCTGCAATGTATGTCGTATCCGGCGGGATGGTCCCCCGGAGAGTTACTGGAGACAAGAAAATGACCAACACCAACGACCTTCGCACCCGCCTGCTCGCCGCCGCTTTCGCGGTTGCCGTCTCGGCCGTGTTCTTCGCCACCGCCATCGTGCCTGCCAGCCCCAACGGCCTGGTCATCGCCTGATCCTGTTCCATCGACGCGGCATCGGCCGCCCCCATTACCGGAGTTAATCGACATGCATTCCTTCGCCCGCAACCTGCTCGCTGCCGTAGGTGCGCTCACCTTCACCGGCTTCGCTTTCGCCTTCGCGATCGTCCCCGTGATGGTCGACAGTGCAAGGATGGTCGCATGAGCCAGATCGACACCGACACCCGCTCCACGCTGCCCGAACGGACCTTCCGCCTCGACAAGCAGCGCGCCCAGATCGGCGGCGTATGCGCCGGGATCGCCAACACCTTCGGGTGGGACGTGACGATGGTCCGCATCGCCTGGGCCCTCTCGACGATCTTCCTCGCCGGATCGCTGCTGCTGGTCTACCTGATCATCTGGGCGATCGCAGACTAGGCCCCTAGGCCGACGAACCCTCCCGAACGGGCATCGCAGACCCGGATCGGACTGCGGGGGGCGCAGCAAGACCGCAAGGTCGCGCCCCTGCCGCACATCCCTCTCGCGAAGCGATCACATCGCGGAAATACCGCCATCCAGCCGCAACTCCGCCGCCGTCATGAAGCTGCTCTCGTCGCTCGCGAGGAACAGCACGCCATCGGCGATTTCCTGCGGCTTCCCGACCCGCCCGAGCGGGATCTGACGCGCCAGCTTGCCCATCACCACTTCCTTGTCGAGCCCGGCGTTCTTGCCGATCCCGTCCAGAATGGGCGTGTCGACGAAGGTTGGGTGGATCGAGTTGCAACGGATGTTCCAGCCCATCTTCGCGCAATAGAGCGCGACCGACTTCGACAGCATCCACACCGCCGCCTTGCTGGCATTGTAGCCGGGCATGGTGTCGCTCGCGATCAGACCCGCGATGGAACTGATGTTGATGATCGAGCCGGGCTGATTGTCCTTCATCAGCGGCAGCGCCTTCTGGCAGCCGAGGAATACGCTATCGACATTGACCGCGAAGCCGCGGCGCCATTCCTCCAGAGTGCAGGTCTCGATATTGCCGCGCACGCCGATGCCCGCGTTGTTGAGCAGGATGCTCAGCCCGCCGAGCTTGTCACCAGCCCTTTCGATTGCTGCGTCCCACTGATCGGGATCGGTCACGTCGTGCGTGATCGCGAAGGCCGTGCCCGCGCCCAGTTCTTCATTGATCGCATCCGCAGTCGCCTGCGCGCCTTCGCCATTGATATCGGCGCACAGCACCTTCGCGCCCTCGCGCGCCAGCGTGGTCGCCGCCTGCGCGCCGAGGCCCTGCGCCGCGCCTGTTACCAGCGCGCGCTTGCCCGCTACCCGTCCAGCCATCCGTTCTCTCCGATCTTTTGTGTCATCAGCAGCATGGCGATGCGCACGTCGACCGCAACCCCTTCCGCGCGTTTCGTATCGACGAATTCGGAGATCCCTGCCAGCGGGACGCGGTGGACCGTGATATCCTCGCCATCGGTGCCGCCACCTTCGCTCACTTTGGTGAGCCCTTCGGCGCGCAGCAGCGAGAATCCCTCGGAGACCATGCCGGGGCTGGAGAAGAACTCGCCCAGATCGGTGATCTTCGCCGCGCGGTAGCCGGTTTCCTCTTCCAGCTCGCGATGCGCCGCGGTGACGGCACTTTCGTCAGCTGCGCCGTCGTCGTCGCCCACCAGCCCGGCGGGGATTTCGAGACTGCGGCGGCCCAGCGGCACGCGGTACTGCTCCACCAGGAGCACATGTGCGCCGGAATCGGAGGCATCGATCGCAATGATCGCGGCGGCGCGAATTCCGCGCGACCGGCTGGCATATTCCCAGCGGCCGCGCTGTTTCATGGTGATGTATTTGCCCTGCCAGCGGATCGCTTCGGGCGCGTCGTGATCGGGGGGATAGGTCATGTTCGATTGCACCTACGCAGCCCTTCCCTTGAGGGAAGGGGTTGGGGATGGGTGTACTCAGGGCCGTGAGGTCGATCTCCCACCCCCCGCCCCTCTTCAAGCGGAGGGGAGTTTACCGCCGTCAAACCTGGATCAGGCGGTCGGGCAGTTCGTTCTGGTCGTCGTCCGCGCGCGGGAAGTGCGGGGCGAGGATCTCGCCCACATCGCGCACGCCCGCAGCAATGCCGGCACCCAGCTGGCCCTGTTTGATCTCTTGAAGCATGTCGACCATCGCCGCGCCCCACACCTCGGGCGAGACTTTCGCCGCAATCGCCTCGTCGGCGACGATCTGCGCGCGGTGTTCTTTCAGCGAGACATAGATCAGCACGCCGGTGCGGCCATGTGTGCGGCGTTCAGCCCCGACCTTGAAATGCCGGATCGCGGCGTCTTCCACGCGCAAGGTCTTCACCCGCCCGGGGATCAGCGCGAAGCGCACCGCCGGAATGCACAGGATCGCGAATACGATCAGGAAGGTCGCGATGCCGACCGCACTGGCGATGCCGAACAGGGCGGCGGGTGTCCATTCGGTGTTCCAGCCCCCCGTCAGCGTGTCGGCAATGCCAAGCGTGATGTGCGACAGGAACGCCATCGAGACCAGCTTGGTGAAGGCAAGGAACGCGGCAATCGCCAGCGCGACGTCGGTATATCCGTCGGAGGATTGCGCGACGACCGTGACGATCTCGCCCGAGGTTTTAAGCTCGGCCTCGGCCACCGCCTTGGTGACGATCTCGTTGTCGGCTTCGGTAATGCGCATCACCATCCTCCGCTCGCGCCGCCGCCGCCGGACATGCCGCCGCCAAAGCCGCCGAAGCCGCCTCCGCCTCCTCCACCGCCGCCGCCCCAGCCGCCACCGCCGTGGTCGCCCGAGTTGAGCGCGGAGTTGATCGCGGTCCACAACAAGACGTCGCCCACCGCGCTGCCCGCGCCGTAGCGCCGCCGCCTGCGGCCTTTCTTGCCGCGCCCGAAGATGAACATGAAGGCGAAGATCAGGAGAATCCACACCGCCGCTCCGCCGAAGGTAGCGGCCGTACGCTCGCCCTTGCGGTCGGCGCGCGCTGCGGCCTCTGCCTCGGCAATGGCTTTCGCAGTGGCCGGGTCCATGTCCATCGCCTCGATCATCCGGTCGACGCCCGCCGCGATTCCGGCGGAAAAGTCGCCCTCCTTGAACGCAGGGGTGATCGTGTCGCGGATGATCCGGCCCGACATTGCGTCGGTCAGCGTCGGGGTCGATCCATAGCCGACCTCGATGCGGATCTTGCGCTCTTCCTTGGCGACCAGCAGCAGCGCGCCCTCGTCGGTCTTCTCGCCGCCGATGCCCCAGGTCTCGTACAGCTTGACCGCGTAGCCTTCGACCGTCTCGCCATCGAGGCTGGGCACCGTCGCGACGATCACCGCGCGGCCGGTCTCCTTGTTATAAGCGCGCAGCTTCTGATCGAGCTGCGACTTGGTCGCCGCATCGATCATGTTCGCGCCGTCGTACACCGGCCCATCGGGGCGCGGCGGCAGGTCCTGCGCCGCTGCGGGAAGCGCGAGCAGCGCAGCCAGCAGCAGCGTCAGGAAAGCAGCAAAGCGAGCAGGCATCCGCTGCCCGATCAATTGTCGGTGCCGGTCGCGGCCCCAGTCTGATCGGCGCCCGTGGCGGTGTTGTCGTTCGCGGGCGCCGCGCTGGTGGACGCGCCGCCCAGATCGTCGAAGTTCACATCGGGCGCGTTTTCGGCACCGGCCCTGGCTTCGAAGCCCTGCATCGGTTCGGACCCGTAGATCACATTGGCGGCGATGGTGGCGGGGAAGGTGCGGATCGTGGTGTTATATTCCTGCACCGCTTCGTTGTAGCGATTGCGCGCGACTTCGATGCGGTTCTCCGAGCCTTCGAGCTGGGTCATCAGGTCCGCGAAGCGCGCCTGACTCTTGAGTTCGGGATACTTCTCCACGGTCACCAGCAGACGGCTGAGCGCGCCGCCGAGCTGGCTCTGCGCCTGGTCGAACTGCTGGACCTTGGCGGGATCGTTCAGATCGTCGGTGGTCAGCTGCACCTGGCTGGCGCTGGCGCGCGCCTGCACCACCTGCGTCAGGATCTCCTGCTCGGACGAAGCGGCGGCTCCCACCACCTTCACAAGGTTGGGGATCAGGTCTGCGCGGCGCTGGTACGCGCTCTGCACGTCGGCCCAGCGGGCCTTGGCATTTTCCTCTGCCGTGGGGACCGAGTTGATGCCGCAAGCGCTCAGGGAAACGAGCCCCAGCGCGAGTAGAATCGAGCGAAAGAGAGTGCGGAACGCCATCGAATAATCCCTCCGGAAAACGGTGTATTGCCAATATACAACACGCGCCGCCCCGCGCAAGGATTCGTGGGACAGATTGTCTCGCCAGCGGCGCTATGCAAAGGCTTGGCCACGTTGGCTGAAAGAAAGAGGGGCATCGGCTCGTGTTCAAGGAATTCAAGAAGTTCATCGCGCGCGGCAATGTGATCGATCTGGCGGTCGGCGTGGTGATCGGCGCGGCCTTCAGCGGGATCGTGAAACAGCTGACCGACGCGGTGCTGATGCCGCTGATCGGCTGGCTGTTCGGCGATATCGACTTTTCCAACTGGTTCCTCCAGCTGGGCGAGGTGCCGGAGGGTTACGACGGTGCGCTCGACAATTACGAGCAGCTGAAAGAGGCGGGCGTGGCGATGATCGGCTACGGCGCGCTGATCACCGCGATCATCAACTTCCTGATCGTCGCCTTCGCGCTCTTCCTGCTGGTCCGCGGCGTCAATCGCCTGACCGAGGAAATGCACCGCAAGCAGGCCGAGGTGGAAGACAGCTCGAAAAGCGACGACGTGCCGACCGACCCGCAGCTCGACGTGCTGAAGAAGATTCTGGCCGAGCTGAAGGCGGACCGGGAGTAGGGCACCCCTCCCGTCATTCCCGCGAACGCGGGAACCCATCACCTAGGCATATGCAATTCCCACGGCAGGAGTTGGGCCCCCGCCTGCGCGGGGGTGACGGGCTTGGGAAAATCCCGGCTCCCATCCACTTCACATTAAGCCGCAAACGCCTATATAGGACGGTGCCGGTTTCGGCCGGCTATGGTGATAAACTGCGGTGTATAATAGACGCAATGGACCCGGGGGCAGTACCCGGCGGCTCCACCAAAAGGCCCGGTCCCCAAGCGAGAGGGGCGGGCTTCCTGACGGGGCCGAACCAGGATCGACATGCGTTGAAAGGCATCGTTTTTGCCCGGAATGAGCACTCCGTAAAAAGCTCTTTTCACAAGTGCCAACGATAACGAAGCACTCGCTCTCGCTGCGTAATTTGATGGCCTAACGGCCTGAATTTACAAAGCTAAAGCGCGGTTGGACCGACCGGGCAACAGAACGGATACCGGGGGCCCGGGGGAGCCTAGCAACAGAATCCCCCACCTTTGATTTCCCCCTCTTCGATCGATATCGGCCTGCGAACGGCAACCGGCTGCGCTTCCGGTGCTCACGACCTTGATGGTCGCTGCGCGCCGGTTCTCGCCGGTCACCATTCTCGGCTCGATCTCAACCGAAGATGACGAAAATCAAACCTCGCTGTGCGCGGCATCTTCGCGTCTCTGCGTGCGACCAGCCAGCGCTTCCTTCTCACCCCTCTCGAACTTCAGGCAATCGAGGATTTTCGCCCCTGCCATGAAGACCGCGCCTGTGGTCGCCAGGAACAGCAGCTTGCCGCCCCAGCCGGGATACTGGTGAAGGTAGTTCGCGCCGCGCGCGGTTGCGCCGAGCGCCAGTGCGTAGATTATCAGGAACGCTTCGAAGCGGGACTTGATGACGAACAGCCGGCCGATCTTGCGAAACATTCCAGAGACTTCCTTAACGCGCGCGAGCCCAGCCTGCCGCAAATCCCATGCCAGATGAGGATCGCTGCGGTGCCCGATGGTTAACCCGAAGCCAAGTGTAAGCTTAACCGACACAGTTGCCAGCGCATTAACCCTGTTGGGCGCAGCGAAGGATTGTCAGTCGATCAGTTCGACCAGTTCGAGCACATGGACCAGCCCTGCCCACGCGGTGACGATGTGGTCTTCGAGATCGGACGAAGCGCCGATCTGCCCCGGCTCGATCCGCTCGGGCCAGCTCGATGCGATCACGCGTTCGATCATGTCGGCCTTGGTGTCGTCGAGCAGGAAGCGCGGATCGACCGTCGCCGGGTCGGCCACCACGCGCAGCCGCAGGCAGGCGGGGCCGCCGCCATTGGCCATGCTTTGGCGCACGTCGACCGGGATCACCTGCCGGATCGGGCCGTTGCCCGCGATCATCTGCTCGCAGAAGCGCCACACGCTTGTCGACTCGCGGCACTCGCTCGGCACGACCAGCGCCATCGTGCCGTCGGGCAGCGTGACGAGCTGCGCGTTGAACAGATAGGTGCGGATCGCTTCTTCAAGGCTGACCGCGCTTTCGGGCACCTCGACCAGTTCGAGCGCGGGGAAGGCATCGCGGATCGCCGCGTAGGCGCCGTGCGGGTCGGCAAAGGCGCGCGCGTGACAGAACAGCACGCGCTCGTTCGCCACCGCGACGACGTCGTTATGGAATGCGCCCGCCTCGATCGCTTCGGGGTTCTGTTCGATGAAGACGCAGCGATCGAAATCGAGGCCGTGGAGCCTCGCGACCGTGCGGCTCGCCTGTTCGTGCTGGCGCGCGGGGAATTTGCCGCCCGGCCTGCCGTAGACGAACACTTCGACCCCCGGCGCGCCATGGCTTTCGCACAGCCGCATGTGGTTCGCCGCGCCCTCGTCGCCAAAGGTCGGCGGGACCGCGTTATGGACTTCGAAATGCTGCCTGTCCGCAAAGGCAATATCGAGCTGGCGCTTGGTATCGGGCCATTCCTGCGCGCGGTGGACCATCGTCACGAGGTTGGCGGGCGTCAGGTGGCAGCGTCCGTCCCCGGTATCGGGAGCCGGGCTGACCGTCGCTGCATTGGCGGTCCACATCGACGAAGCGGACCACGGCGCAGCGCGCAGCGCGGGGTCTTCCGAACCATCGAGGGCGAGCGCCTGCATCAGATCACGGTTCGGGCGCGGCAGCGGCAGCAGGAAGCCCTGCGGAAGCCCACGCGCCATATTGCCGCGCATCTTGGCGAGCCCCTGCAAAGCTGCCTCGCGCGGGAAGCTCACCTGCCCGCGATGCGTTGCGCTGGCGATATTGCCGAGGCTCAGCCCTGCGTAATTGTGCGAGGGGCCGATGATGCCGTCGAAATTGATCTCTTTGAGCACGCTTTCCCCTGTCGTCATTGCGAGCGACCGGAGGTCGCGCGGCAATCCATGGTTGAACCTATCGCGAAGCGGGCGGGCCATGGATCGCCACGTCGCTTCGCTCCTCGCGATGACGAGGGCCTAGCTTATCTTGCGACGCTCCACACCGTATCGCCTCTGTCCAAGTGAAGCTTCTTTGATGTCTCGCCATCGATCCAGCATTGGCCCGCGTCGTCATAGTCAACATGGCCATAGCCGCAGCGAAAATCCTTAAGTCGACCGGTGGCGATCAAGGATGCGCTGCCTCCGCGCAAGCCAATGCCATGGACAGGGGATGTCTTCGCGTCAGCCACGCTCACCACATCGTCGGTCCGCGCGAGCATGGTCGGGCCGCCATCGAAGATGTCGACATAGCCTTCGAAGCGGAAGCCTTCCTTCTCCAGCATCTTCATCGCCGCGCGCCCCGTGGGGTGGGGCAGGCCGATAACTTCGCGCGCGTCGTCATCGAGCATCGCGACATAGACCGGGTGCTTGGGCATCAGATCGGCGATGAACTGGTTGCCGTTGATCGCATTGAAATAGTCCGCTTCCTGGAAGGTCATTCCGAAGAAGCGCCCGGCGACTCCGTCCCAGAAGGGCGACCCGCCGCGATCGTCGATAATCCCGCGCAGCTCGGCCAGCACCCGCTCGGCAAAGCGCTGGCGGTGCATCGCGATGAACAGGTAACGGCTGCGCGCGAGCAGCAGACCGAGCCCGCCGGCGCGTTCATTGGGATGGAGGAACAGCCCGCCAACCTCGCTGCAGCCTTCCAGATCGGTCACCAAATGCAGCATTTCGGCGCGCACCGTGCGGTCGAGTTCCTGGCTGTACTGGGTCAGCGTGTTGAGGCGGTAGGAATAGAACGGCCACTGCTGGCCGACCTGCGTCATCAGCTGGCAGGTGCCGCGCACAGCCCCGGTCTCGGTATTTTCGAGCACCAGCAGGAAGGTCTCGTCGACCAGCTCGTCGCCGGTATTGGCGAAGGCCCTGGCGGACTTCTGGAGCTTGCCGCTCAGCGCGTCACGGTCGGCGGGCAGGTTGGTGAACCCGCCGCCGGTCAGTTTCGCCATCTCGTAAAGGTGTTCAAGGTCGTCTTCGCGCGACGGGCGGATCACGAAACTCACAGCACATTCTCCGTTGCAAGCCCGTGCAGCACCATCGCCGCCAGTGCGGCGCGTTCTGCAAGGCTTGGCGCAATCATGAATTCATCGGGCGAGTGGATCTTGCCGCCACGCACGCCCATCGTATCGACCACCGGCACCCCGGTCGCGGCGATGTTGTTGCCGTCGCACACGCCGCCGGTGGATTTCCAGTCGATCTCCTGCCCCAGCTCGGCGCCGCATTCGCGCACGAGGTCGAACAGCGCCTGCGCCTTGCGATCGACCGGCTTGGGCGGGCGCGAGATGCCGCCGTGGATTGCGATATCGACCTCCTGAGCCTGCTTCACCTCGCCGATCAACGCGTGCATCTCCGCCTCGAAGCGCTCGGCCGCAGCGGGCTCCTTCGGGCGGATGTTGAACCGGAGCACCGCATGGTCGGGCACCACGTTGTTCGCCGCGCCGCCGTCGATCTTGGCCGGGTTCACGCTGATATCGTCGCGCTGCAATTCCTTGAGCCGCACCGCGAGCGTGGAGGCGGCGACGATGGCGTTGCGCCCCTCGTGCGGGTTGCGGCCTGCGTGCGCGGACTTACCCGTCACGGTCAGGCTATAATTCCCGCTGCCGCCGCGCGCGTGGGCGAGGGTGCCCTCGGGCGTCGCTGCAGGCTCGAAAGTCAGCGCGGCGTATTTGCCCTGCGCCAGTTCCTCGATCAGCGGGGCGGAGGAGAGCGAGCCGGTTTCCTCGTCCGCGTTGATCATCACGTCGTAGCCGACCTGCTGCCACGCCTCGATCTGCTCGAGCGCGGTGAGCGAGGCGAGGATGATCGCAAGTCCGCCCTTCATATCCGCCGTGCCGGGGCCGTTGAGCACCTCGTCGTCGAGCCAGGTCAGGTCCTGGAACGGGTGATCGGCGGGAAAGACGGTGTCCATGTGGCCGGTCAGGATGAAGCGCCGCTGCGCGTCAGGCCGCACACGCAACACGAAGTGCTTACCGTTCCGTACCACGGTTTCCTTGCCGCTCGCGTCGACCGCAGTGACAGGCGCGGGTTCTTCCAGCGTGATTGCGCCGGGGAGCGCGGAGAACGCCTCGCTCAGTTCCCCGGCCATGCGGGCGAGCCCTTCGAGATTGGAAGTGCCCGAATTGATACGTGCCCAGCGCTCGACCCGCGCGAGCATTGTCGCGCCGTCGATGGTTTCGATGGCCTGCTGGAGGGGGCCGGAAAGTCTGCTCATGCCCGGGGGCCTAGCCTGCGCGGCGCGGCGGGCCAAGTCCGGTCAGGTGGAGAGAGTGTGGGCAGCCTTCGTCTGCTCGCTGCAAAGCGGTGAAGGCAGCGATACCCATTGCGTCGGACATACCGCCAAGACATGATGGGTCATGGCGGAACCGAGACCGAAATCGCATGACGAGATGGTGGCCAGTCACGCAGTCGGCCATCGCTCGGTCAACCTGAGCGGGTTTGCCAGTATCGAGAAATACGTCCTCTCGCTGTTCCACCGCTTGCCCTATGTTCGCGCCCTTCCCCTGGCGCGTGGTCGGCGCGTGCTCGATCTGGGGTGCAACAACGGATACGGCAGCCAGATGCTCTCGTTCGTGGCCGCGAGCGTGGCGGGGTGCGACGTTTCGGAGCGCCTGATTGCCCAAGCGAATGCGCTTGTGACACCCAGGCCGATAGATTTTCGCGTTGCCGACGGGGCCGATCTGCCTTTTGCCGACGACGCATTCGACCTGATTATCTGCGCGCAGGTGATCGAGCATGTCGTCGCTCGCGACCGATTGCTTGCCGAGATGCGGCGCGTGCTCGCGCCGGGCGGGGTGGCGGTCCTCACCACACCCAATGCGTGTATCCGACTGGAGCCGGGGAAGCGCCCGTGGAATCGCTTCCATGTCATCGAATTCACCCCGCGCGAATTCGCTGCCGAACTGGCCCCCTGGTTCGCAGCGGTCGAGGTGTTGGGCCTGCGGGCCAGTCCCGAAATAGAAGAGGTCGAACGGACGCGGGTAGCGTTGCGCAGGAGCGGGCATGTGGGGCAGGTGGTCGAGGGCGGAGACAGCACCGACGATCTTGACCAATTCATGGAGCGCAATCGCATCGATAGCATGCGGTACGTCACCACGGATCTGGACGAATCGCTCGATCAGCTGGCTGTGTGCAGCGAGGACGCGTCCGCATGCCGGAACGCCTTGCGGCTGATGTGTGGGATCGAAGTGGCGGAGTAGCAGCGCTCAACGGGGCCGGGATCGTCTGAGCGGCGACGGTTCGTCCCAAGGGGCGCGGTGTGTCCGCTCAATTCGCGGCGGTGAGGAAGCGCGCAAGCTCGAGGAACTCGCCGATGTCGAGCGTTTCGGCGCGGCGCGTCGGCTCTATGTTCAGCGCCTCGAGTGCATCCAGCGCACCCGGCACGCCTTTCAGGCTCTGGCGCAGCATCTTGCGGCGCTGGCCGAAGGCGGCGGCGGTCACCTGCTCGAGTTTTGCCGCCGAGACGCCTTCGGGCATCGTGGCAGGTTCGACATGGACGATGGCCGACATCACCTTGGGCGGCGGTGTGAAGGCGCTGCGATGGACCTTCATCGCCAGTTTTGCGGTGCCGCGCCACTGGGCGAGGACTGCGAGGCGCCCGTAGGCACCGCTCCCCGGCTTTGCGACGATCCGCTGCGCGACTTCCTGCTGGAACATCAACGTCAGCGAAGTCCAGTTGGGTGGCCAGTCCTCGCCCCCCATCCAGCGCGTGAACAGCGCGGTGCCGATATTGTAGGGCAGGTTGGAAAGGATCGCGTAGGGTGCTCCTTCGAAGATGGCATCGTGATCGATCTTCAGCGCGTCGCCCTCGATCACGGTCAGCCGACCGGGAAAGGCTTCGCCCAGTTCGGCGAGCGCGGGCAGGCAGCGGCGATCCATCTCGATCGCCGTGACCTTCGCGCCTGCGCGCAACAGCGCGCGGGTAAGGCCGCCGGGGCCGGGGCCGACTTCGAGCACGTTCCTACCCGACAGGTCGCCGGGAATCGCGGCGATGCGCCCCAGCAATTGCTCGTCGAACAGGAAATTCTGGCCAAGCGCCTTGGACGCACTGAGCCCGTGCGCGGCGATCACTTCGCGAAGTGGGGGGAGGTTGGTCACCGCCGTCCGGCTCCGCCAGATCGCCGCGCGGCGATCTCGCCCGCCATGCGGATCGCCGCGATCATCGCGTCGGGACGCGCGATGCCTTGTCCGGCAATATCGAATGCGGTGCCGTGATCGGGCGAGGTGCGCACGATCGGGAGGCCGAGCGTCACGTTCACGCCCTCGTCGAAATCGAGCGCCTTGATCGGGACCAGCGCCTGATCGTGGTACATCGCGATCGCGACGTCGTAGGTCCCGCGCTTGTGCGGTGCGAACAGCGTGTCGGCGGGATGCGGCCCGGTCGCGTCGATGCCTTCGGCGCGCAGTGTCGCGATCGCCGGGGCGATCACCTCGATCTCCTCGCGCCCCATGCGGCCGTCCTCGCCCGCGTGGGGATTGAGCCCGGCGATGGCGATGCGCGGATTTTCGATCCCGTAGTCGGATCGCAGCGCCTTGTGGACGATCCGGCTGCGTTGCACGATCAGGTCTTGCGAGAGGCGCGCGGGGACATCGGCCAGCGCGCAATGCACGGTCATCGGTACGGTCTTGAGCGATGGCCCGGCGAGCATCATCACCGCATCCTCCCGCGGCAATCCGCAGGCATCGGCGAGGAATTCGGTCTGCCCGACAAACGTTGGATCGATCTCCGCAATGGCGGATTTGGCGACCGGACCGGTTACCAGAGCGCCGCACTCGCCCGAGCGGACCAGGGCGACCGCCTGCTCCAGCGCATCGAGCGCGAACCGGGCGGACGAACGATCGGGTCGGCCGGGGCGAAAGGACGCAGCCGATTGGCCCACCAACCGCAACGCGGGCAAGCCGAGCTCGACCTCGCGCCCTTTGATATGCGCAACGATCTCCGGCCCGACGCCCGCCGGGTCACCGATGGTGACGGCCAGCGGGAGAAGGGCGTTTACCGGCTCGGGCACCGGATCAGTTGTATTCGATGATCGCGTCGTTGCGCAGGTCGCGCAGGTAACGCTGCGCGCGTTTGCCGATCCGCTCGTTTTCGATCTGGTCCATGATCTGCTTGAAGTCGGGCTTTTCGGCCACTTCCGGATCGTCGCGTCCGCACAGCAGCAGGACCCGCACGCCGTCCTGCAGCGAACCGAAGGGCGGGGTCGCCTGGCCGACCTGCAGCTGCAGCATGGCCGACTGGAGCTGTTCGGGAAGATCGCGAACCCTGATCGAGTTGTTGTCGACCACACTCGCGCCCACGGTGCCGGCAGCGCGGGCCGCGTCGCCGCAACCGCGGATCGAGCTCACCGCTTCGGCGAACTTCTGCACCTTGGCGTTGGCCTCTTCCTGGCTCACGTCCGGCTCGAAACTGATCGAGATCTGCTTGAGGCTGAGGGCCGCGTCACGCGGATCGGCCATCAGGATCTGCCGCTTGTCGAGCAGCAGCATGATCACGAAACCGCCCGGGATCTGCACGGGGCCGACCACCTGGCCGACCTCGAGCTCCTTGGCCACATCCGCCATCTCGTTGGGCAGGGTGGCGAGCCGCACGAAGCCGAGATCGCCGCCGACAGCTGCGGTGCTCGATTCGGAGTACTGCTTGGCAAAGGCCTGGAAATTGGCGCCCTTGCTGATCTGTTCCATGATCTGCTGCGCGTTGCGTTTGGTCGCAGCGGCGGTTTCCGGGGTCGCGGAGAGATAGATTTCGGCGAGGCGGTATTCGAACTGCCCGCGCGATTCCTCCAGCTGCTTGATGATCTCGTTCACCTCGTCGGCCGAAACGTTGACGAAGGGGGAGACATTGCGCTGGATCAGCATGCTCCACGCCACTTCGCCTTCGATCTGGCGCTTGAGCGCGGCGGGCGACGAACCGATCTTGTTCAGGTATTCGTCCATCGCCTCGGGGCGTTCGGGAAAGTTCTGCTGCGCGAGAGAGAGGTAACGTTCGTTCACCTCGTCCGCGTTGACCGTCATTTCCTGCGCCGCGGCCGCCTGGATCTGAAGCGTTTCGTCGATGAGGTTGCGCAGAACCTGCATCCGCAGGGCCTGCAGTTCCTCGTCGGAAAGGTCCTGGTTCTGCGATGCGGCCAGCACCAGCGCGACACGCTGGTCGATATCGGTGCCGGTAATGATCGCACCGTTCACCTTCGCGGTTGCAGTGCGAATGTTGGGATCGTGCTTTTCGAACATGACCACGTCGGACGGGATGCCGAACGGGCTGGCCGCCGACGTTTCCGCCTCTTGCGCCCGGTCCATCTGCTCCTGCGCCTGCTGCGCCTGAGCCGCGACGGGCAGGGTGGTCATTGCAAGCGTTGCGAGGCCGGTGGCGACCTTACTGAAGATGCTGTCGATCACGAAGAAACCTGTTGTCCGCATAATTTCAGGGTGTTCGGGGTTCACCCGAGGAAGTTCCATCGGACCGCGAGGCTGAACATTGCCTGAGTCCGCAATGCATCGCCCCTAGCGCGTCTGGCCGCGCCTGCCAATGCGGCAGCACGGCCTGTCCCGTACCTAGCCGCCCCCGCCGAGGTTGAGGAGGCGGAAGGTCAGCTCGATCGTGTTGCCGCGCAAGGCATCGCCCTGGCTGACGAAATCGCGCCGCCAGGTCAGCCCCAGATCGATGCAGTCGTCCTGGTAGGCGATGCCGAGGCGCGTCCGGATCGGCTCGAACCCGTCGGATTGCAGCGTCGGGTCCTCGTTGCGGTTGGTCATGTTGACCACCGCAGATCCGAAGACGGACCAGTAATCGGCAAAAGCGACCCGCCCTGCCGCGCGCAATTCCTCGCGGTCGCCCAGTTCCTCGTTCGCAAGCGGGATGTTCCGGTCGAGCCGCAGATAGCCGATTTCGGCATAGGTCCGGCGGCTGCCGATGGTCGCGTCGACTTCCGTCCGGCGCGGGGTCAGGTCGTCCTTGTCAAGCCGGAAGCGGTAGGTGAACGAGACGAGATCCTTGTACCGCACCCGCGCCCGCCCGACGATGTCGGAGAAACGGTCCGACAGGCCGGTCCCATCGGGGAAGATGATCTGCTTGTCGTCGAGGCGGTAGGATTGCCCGATATTGGCAGACACCCGCCAGTCGGGCTTGGTCATTTCCCATTCAACGCCGTAGGTCACCCGCGCGCCGTCTTCGAACCGGTCGTCGCCCGGGAAGCGGTTGAGCGAGAACAGGTTTACGTCTTCCAGATCGATCGCGCGCGAATCCTCGTTGGGAATGGTCGCATTCTCGATCGGCGGGGTGGCGACGATCTGGACGCGCGGGGTCAGCACCTGCGTACCGCCGAACAGCGGACCGACCAGCGGCCACGACACATCGACCGCGGCGAGCGCGATCGCGCGCGTCTCCCAGCCTTCGGTACCGCGATAGCTCGCGATCGTGGTCTGCGAACCATTGGCCGTGTGGTACACGTCGCCGCGGGCCAGCGCGGTCAGTTGCACCACCTGACCCAGCGGCGTCACGCGGCGCAGGTCCCACTGCGCGGACGCCAGCGCGCGCTGGGTATCCTGCCCCTCGTCGCGGGTGATCGCCAGGCTGTTGCCGCGCAGCGTCACCGTGCCGCCGAGCAGCGGCTCGTCGATCCGGCGGCGATAGTCGATCAGCGGCAGCGCGAGCGGAATCTCGCCCTGCTCGCGGTCGAGCCGCAGCGTCTGGGTGGCGAAGCCCGCGATCACGAAATAGCTGTCTTTGTCGATCCGCTCCAGCTCGGCCATCGTCCGCAGCCGATCATCCCGACTGATGTCGTAACGGCGCAGGAACGTGCGGTCGCTGGCAAGGCGCGTCGATCCGGTGAACTGCCAGTTCTCGTCGAGGATGAAGCGCCCGTTGGCGGCGATGTAGCCGCGGAAATCCTGCTGGTCCTGCGCGGTCAGCGAATCGGTGTCGATCCGCCGGCTGTGCGTCGCATAGCCGGTAACCTGATACGCCCCGTTGCCGGTCAGCTCGCGGTACTTCGCGCTGACCATGGGGGTCGCCTGCGAATAGAGGTACGCGCCGATCTGCAGGTCGCGATTGTCGGCGAGCCGCCAGTAATAGTCGCCGCTCAGTTCCACCCCGTTGGAACGCGATATGCGCAGATTGGGCACGAGGAAGCCCGAGGTAGGCCCACCGTCGGTGCGTAGTTCGAGCGTGGGGAGGGGCACAAGGCGCTGCCCGAACAGCGAGAAGAAGCCCTTTTGGAAGCGAATCTTGCTGGTTTCTGGATCGTAGGTGACGCGCTCCGCCGTGATCTTCCAGCTCGGGTTCTTGGGGCAGCCGTCGGAGGTGACCACCGAACAGCCCGAATAGACTGCCCGCTGCAGTGCGACGCGCCCGTCCTCGGTCCGCTCGCCACGTTCGGCCGCCAGCCTTCCGCCTTCGCGCAGGACCAGCAGGAGGTCTTCGAGCGAGCCGGTTTCAAACTTGTCGGTCAGTTCCAGCTCGCTGGCGTAGAGCTGGTTGCCGTCGCCATCGACGTAGCGGACATTGCCGCTCGCCTGGATCTGCCCGGCGGGCCGATCCCACCGGACCTGGTCTGCGCGCACCGATCTTTCGCCTTCGCGCAGCACCACATTGCCGCGCGCGACAATGGTATCTGCATCCGAATCATATTCGAGCGTGTCCGCTTCGAACCCGATCTCGCGCTCGGTGCCGGGGGGCGGGGCCTCGCCCTCGATATAATCCTGCACCGCCTCGTCGACGCCGTCCGGCTGGTCGGCGGTGGGCGGGTCCTGCGTGGCATCCTGCGCCGCCGCCGGGGTGCCGAGGCCGATCGCGCCAAGCGCGGCCAGCGCCGCCCCGGCAAGGAGCGATGCGCGGTTCGCTGGTGAGGCTAGAGAGGAACGATCGCTCGGGAGCATCGCTTGCCTATTGCACCGAGCCTTCCTAATCGCAATCGCACTTGGTGGCCCATGCGAACGCGACCAGTCGATTGGTGCGCCGGCCCCACAAAATTCTTTCGGAGGATTCCTTCCTTATGCAGTTCACCTTCGCCGACACCTTCCCCGCCGATGCGGCCCTTCTTGCCTCGATCGCGAACAAGGATTCGATGCCGGAGGGAATCGAACCGGCGCTCGCCGAAGCGGCGAAGCGCGGGCGTTTCAAGGGATCGCCGGGACAGGTGACCGAAGGGTTCGTGGAGCGCGAGGGCAAGGTCGTGCGCGTCGCTCTGGCCGGTGCGGGCGATGCGGGCGCCAAGGAACGGCGCGCGAATCTCGAAAAGGCGGGCGGCGCACTCGCCGCGAAATATCTCACCTCGGGCGAAACCAGCCTCGCCCTCGATCTTGGGGATCGCGGTCTGTCGGCGGACGATGCCGCAGCGGTCCTCCTCGGCCTGCGGCTGCGCGCTTGGCAGTGGGACGAATATCGCACCACGCAGAAGGAGGCGGAAAAGGTCTCTCTCAAGAGCGTCACCGTGGTCGGCGCGCCCGATGGCACGCAGCACGCGTGGGCGCGCGAGAGCGCGCTCGCGGAAGGCGTCGAGTTCACCAAGACGCTCGTCACCGAACCGGCCAACGTCCTCTACCCCGAAAGCTTCGTCGAACGCTGCCGCGAGGCGCTCGACGGCACGGGGATCGAGATCATTGTGCTGGGCGATGCGGAGATGGAAAAGCTCGGCATGGGGGCGCTGCTCGGCGTCGGGCAGGGCTCGGATCGCCCCTCGCGCATCCTCGCGATGAAGTGGAACGGCGGGGCAGAGGGCGACAAGCCGACGCTGTTCGTGGGCAAGGGCGTCACCTTCGACAGCGGCGGCATCTCGATCAAGCCGGGCGCTGGCATGGAAGACATGAAGTGGGACATGGGCGGCGCGGGCGCCGTGGCCGGAACCATGGTCGCACTCGCCAAGCGCAAGGCCAAGGCCAACGTGATCGGCGTGTGCGGGCTGGTCGAGAACATGCCCGACGGCAAGGCGCAGCGCCCCGGCGACGTGGTCAAGACGATGAGCGGGCAGACGGTCGAGGTCATCAATACCGACGCCGAAGGGCGGCTGGTGCTGTGCGACGCGCTCCACTGGGCGCAGGAAGAGTACAAGCCCGCTGCGGTCATCGACCTCGCCACGCTGACCGGCGCGATGCTGATCGCGCTGGGCCACGAGCAGGCGGGGCTGTTCTCCAACGACGACACGCTGGCGGACAACCTCTCGGCTGCGGGCAAGGCGAGCGGCGACAAGGTGTGGCGCATGCCGATCGGCCCGGCCTACGACAAGCTGATCGACTCACCCATCGCCGACATGAAGAACGTGGGCCCGCGCGAAGCCGGTTCGATTACCGCTGCGCAGTTCCTAAAGCGCTTCATCAAGGACGGCACGCCGTGGGCACACCTCGACATTGCCGGGATGGCCTGGTCGAACAAGCCCGGCGCGACCTACGGCAAGGGCGCAACCGGATACGGCGTGCGCCTGCTCGACCAGTACGTGCGCGACGTGCTGGAGGGCTGATCGCCGATCGCTCCCATGGGACGCATGCGCAAGAAGGGCGACCTGCCGAGCAAGATCTGCGCGGCCTGCGGGTTGCCCTTCACATGGCGCAAGAAGTGGGAGCGCGACTGGGACGCCGTGAAATATTGTTCGGAGCGGTGCAGACGCAACGCTAAGGCATCTTCATGAAAGTCGATTTCTGGCTGCTGAGCCGCGACCCGGCGGAGCGCGTGGTCGCGATGATCGCCGAGCGCGTGCTCGGCGATGGCGGCCGCGTGCTGGTGGTCAGCGATGACGCTGCGCAGCGCGAAGCGCTCGATGCGGCGCTGTGGGAGGGGAAGCCTGAGGCTTTTCTCGCCCACGGTACCGCGGGCGGCGAGCATGATGCGCGTCAGCCGATCCTGATTTCCGACGCATGCGCTACGCCGAACACGGCGTCGGCCTGCATCCTCGCCGATGGCAAGTGGCGGGCGGAGACTTTGGAAGGTGGCGCGTTCGAGCGGGTCTTCCTGCTGTTCGACGATTCCGGACGCGACGCTGCGCGCACCGCGTGGCGCGAGGTTTCGGCCCGCGAGGGGCTGGAACGGTCATTCTACGAACAGCGCGAGGGACGCTGGGTAAAGGTCGCCTGAGCCTTCACGCGAGCCCCTCGCACTTGCGGCTTGCGCCGAAGCTGCTACTGGCGCGCGCAATCTGTTTCCCCCTGACAATACGAAGGATACCACCATGGCGGTCACCCGCACCTTTTCGATCATCAAGCCCGACGCCACCCGTCGCAACCTTACCGGCGCGGTCACCAAGATGCTGGAAGAAGCCGGCCTGCGCGTCGTCGCGTCCAAGCGCATCCACATGAGCGAAGACCAGGCGAAGAAGTTCTACGAAGTTCACGCAGAGCGTCCGTTCTACGGCGAACTGGTCGACTTCATGACCAGCGGCCCCGTGGTCGTGCAGGTGCTGGAAGGCGAAGACGCCGTGAAGCGCAACCGCGACGTGATGGGCGCGACCAACCCGGCCGACGCAGCCGACGGGACGATCCGCAAGACCTACGCCGAATCGATCGAAGCGAACTCGGTCCACGGCTCGGACAGCGACGAAAACGCCGCGACCGAAATCGCGTTCTTCTTCAGCGACGACGAGATCGTCGGCTAAAGACTTACCGCTTTTGCGGAAGTGACGAGCGGCGTTCCCTGACGGGAGCGCCGCTTGTTTCGTTTCGGCGTCCTCCCATATCGCGAAGATGAGCACCAAGCCTCGCCTCGATCATCTGACGATACTCTATTCCGATCGCGCCGCGAGCGAGGCGTTTTACGATACGCTTCTGCCGCTGATCGGCTTCACCAGGACCAAGCCGGGCATCTGGACCGATGGCGAGGGCTTCTGGCTGCAGTTCATGAAGGCCAAGGAAGGCACGCGTCCCTACGAACGCTATGGCGCGGGCCTCAACCATTGGGGTCTCGGCATGCCCGATGCGCAAAGCGTGCACGCGCTGCGCGAAGCACTGATCGCTGCGGGGCTGGACCCGCAACCGGTGCAGGACCTGGACGGCGCACAGGCGCTGTTCCTGCCCGATCCGGACGGTCTGCGGATCGAGCTGACTTGGTATCCGCCCGGCGTGGACGTGGTGGGCTAGCTAAAACTTGTCAGCCGCTTGGGCGCTATGACTTGGTGGTGCGCCATTTGCTAGGTGTTTAGATCAAGCGGCTCCATCCCGACACCAAACCAAAGCCCGCTTTTCGTCGCCTTTTCAATTATGCAGTCCATGGCAGGGTTGTTCTCGGGGACTAAGGGGATCCGAGTGGAATCTGTAGCGTCTGCTGCAATACCGGGTATCATTTCGAAGTGCTTCGCGCCGCAATCGCGCGCGATTTCTGCACCTTCCCACTGTGCGCTTTTTATGCCGTCCGACATGGATTGAACCGGTTCTCCGATCCGAAGGAACCAAGCTTGAGCTGAACTAGGCTCGCGAAATGCAACCTCGGCCGCAACAGCAGCAATCGAAACAGTGGCCGCTCCCGCAG
The DNA here is from genome assembly GCA_002729695.1 of Citromicrobium sp. Classification (GTDB taxonomy): domain Bacteria; phylum Pseudomonadota; class Alphaproteobacteria; order Sphingomonadales; family Sphingomonadaceae; genus Alteriqipengyuania. Next base: position 68,217 of record PBYQ01000015.1, read on the forward strand.
CAAACCAGATGAGAGATGCACGTCTCATGCGGCCAAAGAACCAATCTTTGGGGAGGTCGGCAATCGAATATCTCCCAGCCTAAAACTCTTCTGCAGCATCCATCAGCTTGGTCAGCCGCTTGGGCGCGACGCTACGCCATGAGCGTTCGAGCCAGTGCTGCACCTGGTCCCAATCGCAGTCCGGGCGGTTGAGCGCGATGCCGACCCATCCGCTCGCGTGGTAATAGGCGGGGCGGAAGAACACCTCGGGGTCGCGTTCGACCAGATCGGCCAGTTCGTCCTGCCCGCTGGTCTTGGCGAGCAGCGCGATTTGCTCTGCGCCGTGGTGGCGATCGGCGAAATGGGCGAAGAACTTGCCGCTTTTGCCCGCGATCTTGAAACCGGGCGAGCCATGGCTTGTCGCGGCCTCGGCTTCGGGGAGCGCCAGCGCCATCCTGGTCAAGCGGCGCAGCAGCCACTGCGGATCGTTGCCGCGCGACACATAGTCGCCCAGCACGCGCGGGTAGAGCTGGTGTTCGGCGAGCTTGACCCGGTGCGCGAGCGTTTCCGGCGTGTCGCCGCCCATTACCATCACCTCGGCCTGGCCTAGCACCTCGCCCCCGTCGAGTTCGGAGGTGACCAGATGCACCGACGCGCCGACTGCTTCGTCGCCCGCCTCGAGCGCGCGCGCGTGCGGGTCGAGCCCCTTGTACTTGGGCAGCAGCGAGGGATGGATGTTGAGCATCCGGCCTTCCCAGCGCGCGACCATCTCGTCAGACAGCACGCGCATATAGCCCGCCAGCGCGACATATTCCGCGCCCGACTTGAGGATCGCGTCGTCCATCGCCGCGTCGTGTTCGGCGCGTTTCATACCCTTGTGAGACAGCGCGAAGGTAGGAATGCCCTCGGCCTCGGCCAGCGACAGCCCGCCCGCGTGCGGATCGTTGCTCGCGACCAGCACGATCTCGTAGGGTGCGCCGACGCGGCTGGCATAGAGCAGCGCGGCCATGTTCGACCCCGCGCCCGAGATCAGGACTGCGACTTTTGCGCGAGACGTCAAACCTCCCCTCCCGCATGCGGGAGGGGTTGGGGGTGGGCATGGGCCAATCGGCCCACCACGCTGCGACCAGGCACTGCGTGCCAAGTCTCGCCGCCCCTCCCGTAAACGGGACGGGGAAAGCCGAACTCAGTGATCATGCTCAGCGACCCAGTCGCTCTGCGCGGACCAAAGCCCGGCGGTTCCGTCGACATCGCAGCCGCGCGTGCCCGCGACGACTTCGCCGATCGGGAAGACGGTTTCGCCCGCCTCTTCGAGCCGCTTGGTCACCGCGTCGACCTTCTCTTCGGCCACCATCAGCACCATGCCGATGCCGCAGTTGAAGGTGCGCGCGAGTTCGCCCGGTTCGATATTCCCCTGCGCCTGCAGGAAAGCCATCAGGCGCGGGAGCGGCCAGCGGTGCGCGTGAACCTTCGCGCGGGCGCCATCGGGCAGCGCGCGGGGGATATTTTCGAGCAGGCCGCCACCGGTAATATGCGCCAGCCCGTCGATCAGGCCGTCGCGGATCAGCGGCAGCAGGCTGCTCACGTAGATGCGCGTCGGCTCCATCAGGTGGTCGACCAGCAGCCGATCGGCATCGAACAGCGCGGGGCGGTCCAGCTTCCAGCCTTTGTCCTCCGCGAGCCGCCGCACGAGCGAGAAGCCGTTGGAATGCACGCCCGAGCTTGCGAGGCCGATAAGCGCATGACCCGGCGCGATCCGATCGCCCGTCAGCTGCTGTCCGCGCTCGACTGCGCCGACGCAGAAGCCCGCAAGATCGTAATCACCCTCGGCATACATGCCCGGCATTTCAGCGGTTTCGCCGCCGATCAGCGCGCAGCCCGCCTGCCTGCAGCCATCCGCGATGCCAGCGATCACCCGCTCCGCGACGCCGCTCTCCAGCCTGCCGGTCGCGAAATAGTCGAGGAAGAACAGCGGTTCCGCGCCCTGCACGATCAGGTCGTTGACGCACATTGCGACCAGATCAACGCCGACCGTGTCGTGCCGGTCGTGGTCGATGGCAAGCTTGAGCTTGGTACCCACGCCGTCGTTCGCCGCGACCAGCAGCGGGTCCTTGAAACCTGCCGCCTTGGGATCGAAGAAAGCGCCGAAGCCGCCCAGTTCCGCATCGGCTCCGGGCCGCGCGGTTGCGCGCACCAGCGGGCCGATCGCCTTGACCAACGCGTTGCCCGCCGCGATCGAGACGCCTGCGCTTTCGTAGGTGTAGCCTGTTTCGGGATCGTTCATCGCGGCCCGTCTTACGCATTCGCGCTTGGAAATCCATCGCCACTTGGGCAAAAGGCACCCGATTTTCCCGATGACCCTTTCCGTCCCCCCTTTCGCGCGCGTCGCCATCGCCATTCTTGCCCTCGCCGGGGCAGTGGCCGCGCTGTACGCGGGCTGGGCGAATGCGCAGGTCCAGGGCGACCGCGGGATCGCGCCGCTGATGGTCAGCACCGACATCAATGTCGGCGGGATCGAGGTCAACGTGACCGCCGATACCGCCGAAGAGGCGCGTCAGAAGGCGTGGAAGCAGGCGCAGGTCCTCGCGTGGGAGAAGCTGGGCGGACCCAAGCTTTCCGAAAGCCAGATACAGGACATGGTCTCTTCGATCGTGATCCAGCACGAGGAAACCGGGCCGAAACGTTATATTGCGACGCTGGGCGTCACCTTCGACCGGCAGCGTTCCGCCGGTTATCTGGGGCGGTCGGGCGAAACCCGCCGCTCCGCGCCGATGCTGCTGCTGCCGGTGACGATCAGCGCGGGCAGCGAGCTGATGTACGAACAGGTCAACCCGTGGCAGCGGGCCTGGGCCGAATACCAGCCGGGCACGAGCCGGGTCGATTACGTGCGACCGGCGGGCCAGGCGGGCGAATCGCTGCTGCTCACCTACGGCCAGACGGGGCGCCGCAGCCGTTACTGGTGGGCGACCATTCTCGACCAGTTCGGCGCGGCCGATGTGCTCGTCCCGATTGCAGAGCTGCGCTATCTCTATCCCGGCGGCCCGGTCGAAGGGCGCTTCGTGGCGCGCCATGGGCCGGATAACGACTATCTTGGCAGCTTCACCATGCGCGCCGATTCGCCGCGGCAGCTGCCCGCGATGCTGAACCGTGCGGTGGAAAAGTTCGACGAGATGTTCGTCACCGCGCTCGAGAAGGGGACGATCCGCCCCGACCCCACGCTCAACCGTGGGCGCGGATCGATCGATCCCGACATCGCAAGGCTCATTGAACAAAGTCGCGCGATCCTGGCGCAGGCCGAAGCGAACGCGCGCACCCGCCAGACCGAAGAAGAGAACGTGGCGGATGCGAACGCGGCGCAGGTGGCGACTGGCGAGGGCGACGATACCCCGCAGGTCATCAACCTGTTCATCACCTTCCCGTCGCCCGATGCCGCCGCCTTCGACGCAGCGATCTCCGCCGTGCGCGGTACCCCGGGGATTCGCGGGGCTTCGGTTTCCAGCACGGCGATCGGCGGCAGTTCGGTGCTGAGCGTGACCTATGCGGGCACGCAGGACGAGCTCGTCGGCGCATTGGCGCAGCGCGGCTACAACGTGCAGCGCGACGGTAGCAACCTCACGATCAGTCGCTAGGCGGGGGCCGCGAGGATGGGCCGTCCCGCATCGCAAATCGCGCTCCCGCTGCCTCCGGCGCGCGAGGGCGATCCCGAGCATATCGTGATCGGAACCGCGAACGCCGGCGTGGTCGAGGCGCTGCGAGCGCCCGCCAGCTGGCCCTTCCGCACCGCGATCCTGCGCGGGCCGCCGCGTTCGGGCACATCGCTGCTGGGGCGCTGGTTCGAACATGCCGGATTGGGCGAAACGATCGACCCGGCCGATGCCATCGACGAGACCGCGCTGTTCCATCGCTGGAACCGCGCGCAGGAAGAAGGCACGGCGCTGCTGCTGATCCCCGGGACCGCCCCGTGGGAGATTGCGCTGCCCGATCTCAGATCGCGGCTGGGAGCGGCGCTGGCGCTTGAAATCGGTGCTCCCGATGATCAGATGATGCGGAATCTGATCCTGAGCCATGCGGAGCGGCGCGGACTGATGCTGGGCGAGGAATCGCTGGCCTACGTCATCCCGCGCATGACGCGCAGTTTCGAGGCGGCGGAACGCTTCGTCGCCGCGGTCGACCGTCTCGCTCTGGAACGACAATCGCGCCCGACGCGCAACCTGTGTCGCGATGCCCTCGAATCGATCGATGGCCCGGCGCAAGCCCGCTTGATTTAGCGGGGGAAGGGTGGAAGACTTGTGAGACGATGTTCGTGGGTCTGATCGACTATCTCGACTCCGTGAAAAAGCGGGACCCCGCGCCACGATCGCGGTGGGAAGTGCTGCTCTATCCGGGCGTGCTCGCGCTGGGCCTGCACCGCGTCGCGCACTGGCTGTTCGAAGCGAAGCTCTATTTCCTCGCGCGGCTGGTGAACCACTTCTCGCGCTTTCTGACCGCGATCGACATCCATCCCGGCGCGACCATCGGCAAGTACTTCTTCATCGACCACGGTTTCACCGTGATCGGAGAGACTGCCGAGATCGGCGACTGGGTGACGATCTACCAGTGCGTCACGCTGGGCGGGACCAACCCGACCAACGGCAAGGCGGGCAAGCGCCACCCGACGATCAACGACTACGCCATCATCGGCTCGGGCGCGCAGGGGATCGGGCCGATCACTGTCGGCGAACGCGCGCGGATCGGGGCCAATGCAGTGGTGACCGACGACGTGCCCGATGGCGCGACGATGATCGGCATGAAGGCGCGCTCCACGCTCGTTCCCGCAGAGGAATGGCTGCGCGAATTCATCCCCTACGGCACCCCGTGCGACGAGCCTTGCGAGGATCAGAGCACCGCGGGCAAACGCCGCGCCGACGCGTTCGAGGCAGAACTGGCGTCGCTGCGCGCGGAGATCGAGGCGCTCAAGAAACAGCAGCCGGATAACGACCCGGTGCGGCGCAGCGGAACGGGTAGCTGATGAGCACGCCCGCAGGCGGCACGGTTCTGTCTTTTCCGGGTGCGCGACCGAACCAGGTCGGTTTCGCCCGCGACGAACTGATGCGCATCCTCGACCTTTACGGCCGCATGGTCGCGGCGGGCGAGTGGCGCGACTACGCGATGGATTTCGGCCGCGATGCTGCCAGCTTCGCCGCGTTCCGCCGGACCGCCGAGCGCCCGCAGGCCCGCGTCGAGAAGCGTCCGTCCTTGCGTAACAAGCAGGGCATGTGGACGCTGTTCGGCGAACACGGCCAGATCCTGAAGCGCGGGCAAGAGCTCGCGGGTGTGCTCGCCCCGCTCGAACGGCGGCTGGTCAAGGCGATCGACTGACCCGACAGAAAAAGCCCGCCATCCATGGGGACGGCGGGCTTTTCTCGATACCGCAAGCAACCTCGTCAGGCGGCAATCAGCTCCCGCTCACTGCTCGGCAGGGCATCGCGCCAGTCTTCGGGTACGATCCCCAGCACGCCGCGCCGGATCGGTGCCCAGAAGGCCGACAGTGTCAGCAGGGCAGAGCCGATCACCAGTGCGGTGAGCGCGACGGTCAGCTCGACCGCGCCGAAGCGGTCGAACAGGAAGGCGAGCGCGAACAGCACGTAGACGAGAGCGGAGACGAGCAGCGCCCGCCGGTCCACGATCAGTGCCACGATGCCGAAAGCGACGTAGATTGCCAGCACGGCGATGGCCTTGGTCAGGCCGATATCCGACCCTCCGACGACACCCAGCGTGTAGAAGATCGGGTGCGCAATCATCGGCGCGGCCAGCAGGTGCAGCCAGAAGGCGACATCGCTGCGACGGGTGGTGCGCTCCGGATCGCTGAGGTCCCAGCGCATCGCGAAGGCGAATATGAGCAGGCCAGCGACCAGCGTGAGCCACAGCATCACGTCCTGCGCGTCCAGGTCGAGCGGTTCGACCGCCGACAGGATCAGACCGATCAGCGTGGCCGACAGCGCTGCTGCACCAGCAGCGACCGTGATCGGAACCTTGAACCGCGCCCAGTGGAGCCACGCGGCCAGTGCTGCAACGACGCCTGCGCCGGCGATGAAATAACCCGCCAGCGGCTCGCTCTGCTCGGTCCCGATCAACGACACGCCGAGCGCTGCCGAACCGACGAAGGTGCCGCCGACGAAGCCGAGCAGCAGGATGATGCTGGGCAGCGCCATGCGCCGCGCGCGCGTGAAGAATTCAGCCAGTGGCCAGGACGTTACCGCAACCAGTCCCGCTGCAATCGCCACCGAAACGGCGGTGCTGAAGCTTTGCTGGCGGCCCAGAGCTTCGAATTGGGCATTCGTCAGGTTGGCGTCCCAGTTCCAGTCTGGCGGCGGAACGAGCATCTTGCCCAGTTGCTGCCCGATCGCGCCTGCCGCGAACAGCATGATGGCGATGCCGATGGCGACAAAAATGTCGTTGAAGGAATTGAGGAGCCTGAAGTTCTCCTCGTCCCCGCGCGAAATGCCGCGCACCTCGCTCATGTGCGCGCGAAACGATGCGGCAGCATCCTCGCTCAGCGCCCCCGCCTCGACGGCGGAATTGATATCTTCTTCTGAGTACACTGGCCGAAACCTCCCCTGTTTCGACCGGGGAAGCTACGACCAGTGTATTAGAGTGTCAACACAGTCGGACGGAGCATGTGCGCCGTCCGACGGGTGAAGAGTGTGTTTAACCGCGCGCGCTGCCGGGTCCGGTGCCGGTGACCTTCTGCATCGCGGCGAGGATCGCGCCCGACTGTTCGGCACCCGACTGCGGGGCCTTGAGGTTCGACTGCTCGCTGATCTTTTCCCAGTTCTCGGCGAAGCCTTCGACCGTGCGCTCACCCTCGGGCAGCCAGACGGCGTCGTTCATCACGACCCATGCCGAGTGGAAGCCACCCGCGCCCGCGCCGACGATGGCGTTGGTCGGGGCATCCTCGCTGATGAGGTAGAGCGCTGCCGGAACCACATTCTCGGGAGCGAACAGGTCGAACGCTTCCTTGGGGAACAGGTCTTCGGTCATGCGCGTGCCCGCGACGGGCGACAGCGTGTTGACCTTGATGTTGTACTTCGCGCCTTCGAGCTGGAGCGTCTTGGTCAGGCCCGCAAGGCCGAGCTTCGCCGCGCCGTAGTTCGCCTGGCCGAAATTGCCGAACAGGCCGGGGGAGGACGCGGTCATCAGCACGCGGCCATAGGCCTGGTCGCGGAAGGTGTCCCAGCAGGCCTTGGTCGCGTTGGCCGAACCGTTGAGGTGCACGTCGACCACGAATTCGAAGTCGGCCGGCTCCATCTTGGCGAAGCTCTTGTCGCGCAGCACGCCCGCATTGTTGATGAGGCAGTGGACGCCGCCCCACCTCTGCTTGGCGTCGGCGACCATCTTTTCCATTTGCTCGTATTCGGTGACCGATGCGCCGTTGGCCATTGCCTCGCCGCCGGCCTTTTCGATCTCGGCGACCACTTCGGCTGCCGCGTCGGACGAACCGGTGCCGTCGCGCGCACCGCCGAGATCGTTGACCACGACCTTCGCGCCGCGGCGACCGAGTTCGAGCGCATAGGCGCGGCCAAGCCCGCCGCCTGCACCGGTGACGATGACGACTTTATCCTTGAACGAAATGGTCATGAGGGTCTCTCCATTCTCGTGTTCTACAGTTCAGAAATACGGGGCCGGGTTGGCAGGTTCCGGGGAGGCTTGCAACAACGCCCCGGCGAAGCGTGGCTGCCGTAGCGGCGGGGCGCGCCCGTGCGCCGCCTAAAGCGCTTCCAGCGCGGGAATCAGCGCATCGAATCGGTCGATCACCGCGTCCGCGCCCAGCTCGTGCGGAGGCTTGTCGCAATAGCCGTAGCCTGCGGCGACCACCGGGACGCCCGCGGCGCGCGCGGCCATCACGTCGTATGTGCTGTCACCCACGAAGGCGAGGCGGGTAGCGTTGCACCTTTCGATCGCGGCGTGGATCGGGTCGGCCGCAGGCTTGGCGCGAAAATTCCCCTCCGCATCGCGCCCCAGCGAATCGCCGCCGATCAGCGTCACGAAGCGGTCGGCCAAGCCCAGCTGGCGCAGGATCTCGCTCGCGAAGCTTTCGAACTTATTCGTCACCACCGCCAGCTTCACGTCCATCGCCTCCAGCCGGTCGAGCGTGTCGATCACCCCGGGGAAGGGCCGCGAATGAACCGCGTTGTTCTCCGAATAATAGCGCAGCAGCACCTTGTAGAGCGGGCGGAAGTCCTCCTCCGCCATGCTCCCGCCCTGGCTCTCTATCGCGCGGGCGAGCATCATCTTCGCGCCCCCGCCGATCATCCCTTCCACCTGTTCGGCGGGCACCTGTGCGTAGCCGCCTTCCGCGAGCGCGACGTTCACTGCCGCAGCGAGATCCGCCTTGGTGTCGAGGAGCGTGCCGTCGAGATCGAGGCCGATGGAGTCGAATGGAAAATCGGTCATGCAGCGCGGCGTGGCGAAAGCTTCTTCATTCTGCAAGCCGATGGTGGCACAGCGACGCGCATGAGAGATTTCGCCGCCATCATCCTCGCCGCGGGCAAAGGCACCCGCATGAAGTCCGACCTGCACAAGGTTCTGCACCCCATCGCGGGCCGCCCGATGCTGCACCACCTGATCGACTCGCTCGATACACTCGGGCCCAAGCACAAGGTCGTGGTGGTCGGCGCGGGTCGCGAACAGCTGGAGGCGGCGCTCGGCGAGGAAGCGCAGACGCGCGTGCAGGAGCCTCAGCTCGGCACGGGCCACGCGGTGCAGCAGGCCGAAGATGCGCTGGGCGATTTCACCGGCGACGTGCTGGTGCTCTACGGCGACGTTCCCTTCGTGCGCGGCGAGACCATGCAGGCCATGCTCGACCGGCTGCACGCCGAGGATGCGCCCAAGGTGGTGGTGCTCGGCTTCGAGCCCGAAGACGCGCTCGCCTATGGCCGCGTGATCGCGGACGACGAGGGCCGCATTTCAAAGATGGTCGAGTTCAAGGACGCGACCGAGGAAGAGCGCGCCTGCACCTTGTGCAATTCGGGGCTGATGGCGGCGCGCGCGCAGGACATGTTCGACTTGTTGCGCCGGGTGGGCAACGACAACGCCCAGGGCGAATATTACCTGCCCGACATCGTCAATATCGCCATCGCCGACGGGGAAACCTGCGCGGCGGTGACCGCGAGCGATCCGGGCGAGGTTGCAGGGATCAACAGCCGCGGCGAACTCGCCCGCGCCGAAGCGCAGTGGCAGGATCTGAAGCGCGAGGAAGCGATGGCGGGCGGTGCGACGCTGCGCGCCCCGGAGACGGTCTTTTTCAGCTACGACACGCAGATCGGTCGCGACGTCACGATCGACCCCAACGTGGTCTTCGGCCCCGGCGTGCGCGTAGCCGATGGCGCACACATCAAGGCGTTCAGCCATCTGGAAGGGGCCACGGTGGGCGAGGGCTGCGAAGTCGGCCCCTATGCCCGCCTGCGCCCCGGCGCGGTGATGGCGAAGGGCAGCAGGGTCGGCAATTTCGTCGAGATGAAGAAAGCCGTGCTGGGCGAAGGCGCCAAGGCCAACCACCTGACCTATCTGGGCGATGCCGAGGTGGGCGCGGGTGCCAACATCGGCGCGGGCACGATCACCTGCAATTACGATGGCTATTTCAAATACAAGACCGTGATCGGCGAACGCGCCTTCATCGGATCGAACAGCGCGCTGGTCGCGCCCGTTTCCATCGGTGCGGATGCCATCGTCGCGGCGGGCAGCACGGTGACGCGCGATGTCGGTGCAGGCGAGCTGCGGATGGAGCGCGCCGAACAGTCGATCAAGCCGGGCTGGGCCGATCGCTTCCACGATGCGATGAAGCGCAAGAAGGCAGCGGAGAAAAAATGATGCGGGCGATGATCCTGATCGGCGCGGCGAGCCTGGCGCTCGCGGGTTGCGACAACACAGCGGGGGACGGCGCAGACCAGCTCGATACGCAGGATCTCGAAGCATCGGCGGATGCACCCGCTCCGGATGCGCCCGAGACATCCACCATGGACGATGCCACCTCCGCCGAAGCGGCTATGCGGGACATGGCGCAGCCGGTCGCCTGCGGGCGGGGCGAACGGCCGCTGTTCTTCTGCGAGGCGGGTCGTAAGCAGATCGCGGTGTGCGGCGTGACCGACGAGGCGGGTAAGCCGCAGGCGCAGTACCGCTACGGGTCGGACACCGCCGAGATGGTTCTCAACGGCGGACGCTTTGCCAACGTGCCCTATTCGGGCGGGGGCGAATCGCAGATCGAATTCGTCAACGATGCCACGCGCTACATCGTGTACAGCCGCACCGTCCGCACCAATTTCGAACCCGGCGAACCGAACGATCCGGCATTTACCGACGGGGTGATGGTCGTGCGCGGCGGCAAGGTGCTGAGCGACAGGCAGTGCACGGGCGAACCGAAATCGGTCGATGTGATGGCGGGAGACGATTACGGCGGCGTCACGAGCGAGCTGTTCCATTACGCGGACTGATCGATCCGAGGCGCCGCTCACCTGCTGGTTGTGCGGTCGCGCCATCGAGACGCGCGTGCAATGGCATCATCCGGTTCCGAAGGCGAAGAAGGGCAGGGCGACGGTGCCGGTACACCCGATCTGCCACAGGACGATCCACGCCAATTTCACCAATGCCCAGCTTGCCCGGATCGGCGATGATCCTGCTCGGCTGAAGGAGAACGAGGCGGTGGCGAAATTTCTTGCGTGGATTGCCGACAAGCCGCCCGATTTCCACGCGCCCACCCGCTGAATGGTATGCGGCTCAGGCGGTGCGGGTGATGGCCCGTGTCAGGATCAGGCCCAGCGCCGCGCCCACCATGTCGGCCAGCAGGTCCATCCAGTCCGCATCGCGCCCCAACAGGTCGAGCCCCTGGACGATCTCGATCAATCCGCCGAACGCAGTGAGGGCGAAGAACAGCGCGATTACTGAATTGCGGCGCCAGCCGACCGAGGCGAGGCACGCCAGTACGAAGAACGTGCCGCCGTGCAGGACCTTGTCGTTATAGGTCTCCGGCCCCGGAACTGCGGGCAGGATTGCGAAGACGAACGCGAGGACTGCCGCGACGACCAGCCCGATCCGCGCAAGGCGCGCGAGTAGCGCTGGAATCGGGATTCTCGGCATAGGTGTGTGACGCGAAGCGTCAGCCTTCGACGTGTTCGGCGAGGATGGTGAGGCCGTTCTCGCCCACCTCGGCAAAGCCGCCGCGCACTTCGATCGTCTCGGGCGTGGCACCGGCGGTCTTGTAGACCTGCACCGCGCCGTCCTTGATCGTCGACATGAAGGGGGCGTGGCCTTCGAGCACGCCGAATTCACCCTCGGCACCGGGTACCACGACCATGTGGACGTCATCGCTGCGCACGTGGCGGGCGGGGGTTACGAGTTCGAAATGCAGTGCCATTCTACTTCCCTAACCCCCTCCTCTTCAGAGGAGGGGTAGTGAGACTTGGGCTTGCGAAGCAAGTCCTAGTCGCAGCGGGGTGGTGTAGCCGTGTGCACCACCCCCCGACCCCCTCCTCTGAAGAGGAGGGGGAGGAGCTATTACGCGTCCTCGGCCAGCTTCTTGGCCTTTTCGACCGCCTGATCGATGCCGCCGACCATGTAGAAGGCAGCTTCTGGCAGGTGATCGTATTCGCCATCGACCACGGCCTTGAAGCTCTTCACGGTGTCTTCGAGCTGCACGAACTGGCCGGGGATGTTGGTGAACACCTCGGCGACGTGGAACGGCTGCGAGAGGAAGCGCTGGATCTTGCGCGCGCGGGCGACGGTCAGCTTATCTTCTTCGGAAAGCTCGTCCATGCCCAGAATCGCGATGATGTCCTGCAGCGACTTGTACTTCTGCAGCGTTTCCTGGACCTTACGAGCGGTCTCGTAGTGCTCCTGACCGACGACGCGCGGTTCGAGCACGCGGCTGGTGGAGTCGAGCGGGTCGACCGCCGGGTAGATGCCCAGCTCCGAAATCGCACGGTTCAGCGTGGTCGTCGCGTCCAAGTGGGCGAACGAGGTTGCAGGCGCAGGGTCGGTAAGGTCGTCGGCGGGCACGTAGATTGCCTGGACCGAGGTGATCGAGCCCTTGTTGGTCGAGGTAATGCGTTCCTGCAGGTTGCCCATGTCGGTCGCCAGCGTCGGCTGGTAGCCCACGGCCGAGGGAATACGGCCCAGCAGCGCGGACACTTCCGAACCCGCCTGCGTGAAGCGGAAGATGTTGTCGACGAAGAACAGCACGTCCTGGCCTTCTTCATCGCGGAAATATTCCGCCATGGTCAGGCCCGACAGCGCCACGCGGGCACGCGCACCGGGAGGCTCGTTCATCTGGCCGAAGACGAGCGCAACCTTGGAGCCTTCCGAGGTCGCGTTGCCGTCGGCGTCCTTGGCGATGACGCCCGCGTCGAGGAATTCGTGGTAGAGATCGTTACCTTCACGGGTACGCTCACCAACGCCCGCGAACACGGACACGCCGCCGTGGCCCTTCGCGATGTTGTTGATCAGTTCCTGGATCAGCACGGTCTTGCCGACGCCCGCGCCACCGAACAGGCCGATCTTGCCGCCCTTCGCGTAAGGCGCGAGCAGGTCGATGACCTTGATGCCGGTGACGAGAATGCTCGATTCGGTCGACTGGTCGACGAACTCCGGAGCCGCAGCGTGGATCGGGGCGGTCTTTTCCGCACCGATGGGGCCGCGTTCGTCGATCGCTTCGCCGATCACGTTCATGATCCGGCCGAGCGTCTTGGGGCCGACGGGCACGGAAATCTGCGCGCCGGTGTTGATCACTTCGCTGCCACGCGTGAGGCCGTCGGTGCCGTCCATCGCGATGGTGCGGACGGTGCTTTCACCGAGGTGCTGCGCGACTTCGAGAACCAGCGTGGAATCGCCGTTCTTGGTTTCGAGCGCGGTCAGGATCGGCGGCAGTTCGCCTTCGAAATGCACGTCGACGACGGCGCCGATCACCTGGGAGATGGTGCCGTTGCCCGTGAGGTTGGGCTTGGTGGTGGTTGTTGCGGCGGTGGCCATGTTCGTTTCCTTGGTCCGTATCCTTAGAGCGCTTCGGCGCCCGCAATGATTTCGATAAGCTCGGTCGTGATCGCGGCCTGGCGGCTGCGGTTATATTCGATGTTCAGGTCCTTGATCAGGTCGCCTGCGTTGCGCGTCGCGTTGTCCATCGCGGTCATCGAGGCACCCTGTTCGGATGCTTCGCGTTCGAGCAGCGCACCGAACAGCTGCGTACGCACGTAACGCGGCAGCAGGACTTCGAGGATTTCCTCTTCGCCCGGCTCGTATTCGACCAGCGCATCGCCGCCCTTGGTCGCCGCCGCGTCGCCTTCGCTCGCGGGGACGGGGATCAGCTGCTGCGTCGTCGGGTCCTGCGCCAGCGCCGACTTGAAGATCGGGTAGACGAGGTGCGCGACGTCGAACTTGCCTGCTTCGAACATCTCGAGCAGGTCGCTCGCAATCGCCTCGGCCTCTTCGAAGCCGGGGGTGCGCACGTCCGATGTATCGAAGTGCTTGGCGATCGCTTCGGCGTTGTTGCGCTTGATTGGCGCGCGACCCTTCTTGCCGACGAGGTAGAACTGCACGTCCTTGCCCTTGCCGCGCAGGTCGTTCGCCGTCTTCAGCGCTTCTTTGACGATGTTAGCGTTCAGACCGCCGCACAGGCCCTTGTCGGTGTTGACCACCACCAGCAGGTGGCGCTGGTTGCTCCCGGTGCCTGCCAGCAGCTTGGGCGCGGAATCGCTTCCGCCGACCTTGCTCGCCAGCGACGCCATCACCGCGTTCAGCCGCTCCGCATAGGGGCGCGCGGCCTCGGCAGCTTCCTGCGCACGGCGCAGCTTTGCCGCCGCGACCATCTGCTTGGCCTTGGTGATCTTCTGGGTCGACCTGACCGACTTGATCCGGCCCTTGAGTTCCTTGAGGCTAGCCATGCTGGCTCCCTGTCCTTCTAGGGCTTACGCGAACTGCTTGGCGAAAGCGTCGAGTGCGGCCTTGGTCTTGTCCGCAGTTTCGCCTTCGAACTTCTTGCTCTCGCGGATGTCCTTCAGGATGTCCGCATGTTCGTGACGCATGAAGCTGAGCATCTGGGTTTCGTATTCGGTCACCCGGTCGGTCGCGACATTGTCGAGATAGCCGTTGGTGCCCGCGAAGATCGACACGGTCTGCTCTTCGAACGGCATGGGCGAGAACTGCGGCTGCTTGAGCAGCTCGGTCAGGCGCGCACCGCGGTTGAGCAGCTTCTGCGTCGAGGCATCGAGGTCCGAACCGAACTGCGCGAAGGCCGCCATTTCGCGGTACTGCGCGAGTTCGAGCTTAATCGAGCCCGAAACCTTCTTCATCGCCTTGGTCTGTGCGGCACCGCCCACGCGGCTGACCGACAGGCCGACGTTAATCGCCGGGCGGACGCCTTGGTAGAACAAGTCGGTTTCGAGGAAGATCTGGCCGTCGGTGATCGAGATCACGTTGGTCGGGATGTAAGCCGAGACGTCGCCCGCCTGCGTTTCGATGATCGGCAGCGCGGTCAGCGAACCGCCGCCCATCGCATCGCTCATCTTCGCGGCGCGTTCGAGCAGGCGGCTGTGGAGGTAGAACACGTCGCCCGGGTAAGCTTCGCGGCCCGGGGGACGACGCAGCAGCAGCGACATCTGGCGGTAGGCAACGGCCTGCTTGGAAAGGTCGTCGTACACGATCACGGCGTGCATGCCGTTGTCGCGGAAGAACTCGCCCATCGCGGCACCGGTGTAGGGCGCGAGGTACTGCAGCGGCGCAGGCTCGGACGCGGTCGCGGCGACCACGATCGAGTATTCCATCGCGCCGTTTTCTTCGAGCTGCTTGACGATCTGCGCGACGGTCGAGCGCTTCTGGCCGACCGCGACGTAGATGCAGTACAGCTTCTCGTTCTCGTTATCGCCCTTGTGCGCGTCGCGCTGGTTGATGAAGGTGTCGATCGCGACGGCGGACTTGCCGGTCTGACGGTCGCCGATGATCAGCTCGCGCTGGCCGCGGCCGACGGGCACGAGTGCGTCGATCGCCTTGAGGCCCGACTGCACCGGCTCGCTGACGCCCTGCCGCGGGATGATGCCCGGGGCCTTCTGTTCGACCAGGCGACGCTCGGTCGTGGCGATCGGGCCCTTGCCGTCGATCGGGTTGCCGAGCGCGTCGACCACGCGGCCGAGCAGGGCCTTGCCCACGGGCACGTCCACGATGGTTTCGGTCCGGCGAACGGTGTCGCCTTCCTTGATGTTGGTGTCGGAACCGAAGATCACGACGCCGACATTGTCGGCTTCGAGGTTCAGGGCCATGCCCTTCACGCCGCCGTTGAACTCGACCATTTCACCGGCCTGGACCTTGTCCAGCCCGTGGATGCGGGCGATCCCGTCACCGACGGAGAGCACGGTACCGACTTCGCTTTCCTGTGCGGAGGAATCGAAGTTGGCGATCTGGTCCTTGATGACCTTGCTGATTTCAGCGGCGCGAATATCCATTGCCTGAGCCTTTCATCGACAGCCCTCGTAAAGAGGTCGCTGTCAGCCTTTCATTGCCTGCGTAAGCGCGTTGAGACGGGTGCGGATCGATCCGTCGATCCGCTTGGAGCCGATGGTGACGATGAGGCCACCGAGCATATCGGGGTCGACGCTGCTGGTCAGCTTGACCGTGCGGCCTTCGCGCGCGGTCAGCTTCTGCTTGAGCGACGAGAGTTGATCTTCGGTCAGCGGGCGTGCGCTGATCACTTCCGCGCTCACCTCTCCGCGCTGTGCAGCGGCGATTTCGCGGAAGGCGCGGATCACGCGGCCGGTTTCGGCCAGCCGGCGATTTTCCGCCAGCACGCCGAGGAAGCGGCGCGTCAGCGTGCTGAGTTCGAGAAGCTTCGCAACTTCCTCGATCGCGCTCATCTTGGCCTTGCGGCCGAGCTGCGGATTGGTGGTCAGCGAAGCGAGCTCGGGCGACTGGTCGAGAGCGGCGGAAAGCTTGTCGAGGTCGGATTCGACCGCGCTCACCACGCCATCCTCTGCCGCCAGCTCGAACAGAGCGACAGCGTAACGCCCTGCTAGGCTAGCCTGAATACCGGCGGAAATCTCCACGCGAAGGGGTCCTCTTCGGGTCCGGGAAAAACGATTCGGGTCGCCTGCCGTATCGGGCCGCATCGCGGGGGATGCAAGGTGTGCCCAGGCAAGGCTGGCGCGCGCCTAGCATCGGGGTTGGCGAAGCGCAAGACGAGCGGGCGGGATTCGTTTGCCCGTATCGCCTCGCAAGCGTAGTCTTGCGCCATACAGCCCCGGCAAGAGGGCAGGAGAGGCAGATGGAAACGACCAGGCTGGCTCCGCATTGCGGAGTCGAGATCAGCGGTGTGCAACTGGCCGATACGCGGGGCGAATCGCTCGAGGCTATCCGGCAGGCGGTGTGGGAGCATGGCGTTGCGCTGTTCCGCGATCAGGATTTCGGCCCCGAACAGCACATCTCCTTCGCGAAGGCGTGGGGCGGGATCGACCTCAACAGCTACTTCCCGCTGACCGATGCCTATCCGGAGATCGCGGTGGTCGGCAAACGCCCCGATCAGGTCACCAATATCGGCGGTGGCTGGCACACCGATCATTCGTACGATCCGGTGCCCGCGATGGGCTCGATCCTTGTCGCGCGCGAACTCCCGCCGACCGGGGGCGACACGCTGTTCGCGCACATGGGCGCCGCCTACGATGCCTTGCCCGACGATCTGAAAGCAGAGATCGCGGGGCTGGAGGCGTTCCACACCGCCGACCACGTCTACAGCACCGAAGGTTTCTACGCGCGGACCGACATCGGCGAATCGCTGCGCGGCAAGGAAGTTACGACCGGCGCGACGCACCCGGTGGTGGTGCGCCACCCGCAGACGGGCCGCAAGCTGCTCTACGTCAATGCCGCCTTCACCACGCATATCGTCGGGCAAACGCGCGAAGAGAGCATGCCGCTGCTCCAGAAGCTTTTCGCCGCCGCGCTGCTGCCGGAGAATCAGGCGCGGGTGGTATGGCGGCCCGGATCGGTCGCCATCTGGGACAACCGGACGACGTGGCACATGGCGATGAACGACTATCAGGGCCACGCGCGCGAAATGCACCGCATCACCCTGACCGGGGAGCCGCTGGCAGCTTAGTCCGTCAGTTCGCCGGCTGGCAGGAATAGACCAGTCGCTCGTTCGGCTGCCTCGGCAGCGCGGCGAGTACGGCTTCCTGCGAACGGCCCAGTTCCGCCGCCCCGTCGGGCGCCTCGCACGCTGGTGCCTGATAGCTGCCACGGGCCTTGCGCGCCGCGGCGATCGCGCTGCGGGAAAGCAGGTAGCGATCGGCCTGGTAGGTGCGGCTTTGCGGGTCGTAACGGGCCACGCTGACCACGTCTTCCTCGTTGGGCACGAACACGCGCGCCCATTGCCCGTTGGCAAAGCCGTACTGCGTGCGCCCGTTGACGCATCCCTCGGCCGACCAGTCCAGATCGATGCTGCGGGTGGCATCGCCGGTAATCCGGCTTCGGGTGGGCTCCAGCGTGCAGACGAATTTGCCCGCAGCCATGGCCGAGGCGTCGTCGGCAACCTGCTCGCTCCCCGTCTCTTCACCCAGCGCGGCGGCAACCCGCCGGTCGATCGCATCGAGCCCGGGCCGGGTGAGGAACAGCGCGGCTGCGGCGACCGCGAGCACTGCGGCGAGGGCGTAGCACGCATAGGGCAGCCACTCGGGCAGCGCCTTGCGCGCATCGTCGTCCCATTCGTGATCTTGCTCGACCTGCGCCTCGGTCAGCGCCTCGCCCGTTTCCAGTTCCTTCTGGCGACGCTGCGCCAGCATATAGCCGAGCACGCCGAGACCGATCCCGGCAAGCAGCAGCAGCAGCGAGCCGGCGATGCGGTTCTCGCGCTCTTCCTGCACCGCCAGCTCGGCCTCCAGCTGCAACCTCGCACGCCGCTCGCTCGCCGCTTCGGAGCGCGCCTGCATCTGTTCGCGCGCGGCCTCGGCAGCGGCGGCGCGGCGTTCGCGCTCGGCCTCGTCCAGCTCGGCAAGACTGCGGCAGGGCATGTCGTTGAGCTGGGCGGAAACGCCATTGGATCGCAGGAAGGGGATCAGTTCCTTGTTCGACACCGCGAAGTAGAATTCCGCGTCGGTCCCGTCGCTTTCCGCGCCGAAGGAATTGACGCCGAGCACACGCCCGCAATTGTCGAGCAGCGGGCCGCCCGAATTGCCGCGTGCGATGGGGGCGGTGTGCAGGATCGTGTCGAACTGGCGGCTGGGCCGCTCGCCCGAGATGAAACCGCGGCTTTTCACCGGTGGCTGCGAGCGCACGATATCGCGGATCGAGAGGCCCTGTGCGCGGTCGACATTCATCGGATAGCCGACCGAGGTAACGCTGGCGCCGCTCCCGCCCGGGCTGTCGCCCGCCAGCGTCAGCGGCGGCAGGCGCAGGTTGCCCTCGATCGCCAGCAGCGCGAGGTCGGTCCCCTGATTGATCTTCACGATGCGCGCGAACGCGGGCGAATCGCCCTCGGGCGGGACGATCCCGATCACCCGGTCGCCCTCGAACTCGCCACCGTTCA
Source organism: Citromicrobium sp. (assembly GCA_002729695.1). Classification (GTDB taxonomy): domain Bacteria; phylum Pseudomonadota; class Alphaproteobacteria; order Sphingomonadales; family Sphingomonadaceae; genus Alteriqipengyuania. Next base: position 86,725 of record PBYQ01000015.1, read on the forward strand.
GGGCCTCCGCCACGACGTGGGCATTGGTCACGATCATCTTGGACGACACCGCAAAGCCGGTCCCGTGGCTGAGCGGGTAGAGATCGTCGCCAGATTTCTCGAAGATCACGATCCGCACCACACCGCGCGCGGCAGCGTCGATATCGGCAGGCTCGGCCTGCGCGGGCGCGGCCAGCGCGAGCGGAGCCAGCAGGAGAGCGAGAAGGAGCAGGATTCGCGTCATCCCCCGCCTTTTGGCGGGCCGGAGGTTTGGCCGCAAGCTTCGGGATGCGCCGCGTCACGCATGCGTACACAGATCGGGACCACTCGAGAGGAGATGCCCCGATGCCCTATATCATGACCGGCCTCGATCCCGCACCGTTCATCCCGCTGTTCGGTGCGGATGAGTCTGCACTCGATGCGCGGCGGGTCCAGCGCATGATTGCCGATTCGAACATCGGCTTCCCGTGCCGGGTGACGCTGGCGGATGCGCCCAAAGGTTCGCGGCTTCTGCTTTTGAACCACCTCTCGCGCACCGACGACGGGCCCTATCGCGCAAGCCACGCGATCTTCGTGCGCGAGGATGCTCGAGAGGCGGCGGTCTACGAAGCACAGGTTCCGCCGCTGATGAAGGCCCGCGTGCTATCCTTGCTCGGGTTCGGCGGCGACGGGATGATGGTCGACGCACTGCTTGCCCAGCCGGGCGAGGCAGACGCGGGATTGCGCAAGCTGCTCGACAATCCCACAATCCAGGAAGTGGACGTGCACACCGCCACCCGCGGGTGCTTCCTCGCACGGGCGCGGAGGGCGTGATGGCAATCGACGACAAGCAGGCGTGGGCGGCGGTCATGCGGCGCGACCGGGCGTTCGACGGGCAGTTCGTCACCGGGGTGCTCAGCACCGGCATCTATTGCCGTCCCTCGTGCGCGGCGCGGCACCCGGCGCGTGCCAACGTGCGCTTCTTTGCCGACGGGGCACAGGCCCGCTTGGCGGGTTTGCGCGCATGCAGGCGCTGCCTGCCTGACGATGTTGCTCGTGACGAGGCGGCAGTGCGCGCGGCGATTGATGCGATTCGGAGTGGGGAGAGTCCGACGCTTGAGGAACTGGGTGCCATCACCGGCTATTCGCCGACGCATTTCAGCCGCGTGTTCAAGCGCACGACCGGTCTCTCGCCAGCGGCCTACGCGCGCGCATTGAAAGAAGAGCGCGTGCGCGACGCGCTGAGCGGGTCGGAGCGTGTGACCGACGCGATCTACGATGCGGGATACGAAGCGCCGAGCCGCTTTTACGCCGCGATGGAAGGGAAGATGGGAATGAGCCCGAGCGCATGGAAGAACGGCGGGCGCGGAGTGACGATCCGCTGGGCGGTGGTCGAGACCACGCTGGGCGAAATGCTCGTCGCGGCGACCGACAAGGGCGTGTGTCGTCTCTCGTTCAACGAAGGCGAGGCCGAGCTTCGTGCGCGCTTTCCCGAGGCCGAACTGGCGCAGGGTGGGGCGGATTTCTCTGCGCTGCTTGGGCAGGTGATCGACGCTGTCGAGACTCCGGGGACCGGGCAGGACATTCCGCTGGATGTCGCGGGCACTGCCTTCCAGGAAGCCTGCTGGAAGGCGCTGCGGCAAATCCCGCCGGGCGAGACGCGCAGCTATAGCGAGATCGCGGCGGCCGCAGGCAACCCACGGGCGGTGCGCGCGGCGGGCACCGCCAATGGCGCAAACAATGTCGCTGTGCTGATCCCATGCCATCGCGTGATCCGCAGCGATGGCGCCATCGGCGGCTACGCCTACGGCACGCAAATCAAGGAAGAACTGCTGCGGCGCGAGGGGGAACCTGGCTGATCTCACCCGAGGTCAGGGGCGATGGCCTACCTCTAATATTGCATTTGCGATGCAGTCGCATTAAGTGCGAGGCATGAACTCCAGACCCTCTCCCCGCAACCTCACCGTTCTGGCCCGCAAGCGCCTGACCCCTTCCATGCAGCGCGTCACGCTGGGCGGCCCCGGCCTCTCCGATTTTCCTGCCGAACAGGAAGGCGGATACCTCAAATTGTTCCTCGGCGAAGACGCGAACTCCAAGCCGATCGTGCGCACCTATACCATCCGCCACCAGCGTGAAGGCGAGCTCGATATAGACTTCGCACTCCATGGCGGCGCGGCTGCCGGTCCGGCGACCGCGTGGTCGCTTTCCGTAGAGCCCGGCAGCTCGATCCCTGTCGGTGGCCCGGGCCCGGCCAAACCGCTTCCTCCTGGTCACGATTTCTCCCTCGTCGCTGGCGACATGACCGCGCTGCCCGCGATCGGCGTCAACCTCGCCGCGCTTGCCAAAGACGCGGTCGGAATCGCGGTGATCGAAATCCAGAACGAGGCCGACAAGGCCCCGCTGGACAAGCCCGACGGGGTCGAGGTTCGCTGGCTCGTCAATCCGGAACCCGGCACGCGGCCCGATCTGCTGGTCGACGCTCTGCGTGATGTCGACGTGCCCGCCGGCAGGATCGCTGGCTGGGCCGCTTGCGAATTCAACTCGATGCGCGAATTGCGCAGCTTCTTTCGCGACGAACTGGGCCTGAGCGGTCCGTCGCTCTACATCTCCAGCTACTGGAAGCGCGGGCTGGTCGAAGACGAGCACAAGCTGGTGAAGCGCGAGGATGCGCAAGCGCAGGCTGCCTAGCTTTCCCCGGCGAGCGTCCGCGGAACCCTACTATCGCCGGAAGATCGTCCGCGCAGCGAGATCGAAGCAGCGCGCAAGATCGTCTTCCGGCGGCAGGTCGTTCCCGAACAGCAGCGGCGAATAGATCGGCGAATAGATCAGCGCCAGCGCGGCTCGCGTGTCCACCCCGACGCGCAACTGGTCGTCTTCGGCGGCCCGCGCCATCCGGTCTCTTGCCCAGTTGCGTCGTGGATCGAGCCACCTCTTGCGCACCGCGATCGCGATCGGAGGGCTCGCCCGACCCCGCGCCAGCAACTGGGTAAAGGCCTTGCCCATCGGGCCGCGCAACTGACTCGCGAGACCATGCGTCTGGATCCGGAAATCGGTCTGGGCGCACTCGCTGTCCTGCAGGTCGAGCAGTGCGAAGAAGGTGTCCACTGCCAGCTCGCCGGGCGTATCCCACCAGCGGTGCAGTTCGCTTTCGTCGGCCCCCGCCACCTGCGCGACGCGGGCGAAGGTGAAATCGGCGTACGCGGTCCCGGTCAGCACCGCATAGGCGGCGTGCAGCACCGCCTCCCGAGAGACGACCGGTCGCGCGCCACCAATGGGCCTGAAGAAACTTACCTTGGACACGGGCTCGGACATTGCATCAGCGTGCTACTGCCATGTGCGCGAGGCGACAAGCCGCGCCGCGACCCGCCGCGCGTGCGGCGGGCATCCTCCGGACCCGGAAGATCGAGGCGATCGATGCGATGCGGGCCAGCTGGCCTCGGGCGCGCGATTCTTAGCCCTCGGCTCCGTCGTCCGGCATTTCGTCTTCGTCTTCCTGCTTGCTCAGCTCGGTCTGGGCGCGTTCCAAATCGCCTTCGTCGATAGCGGCGATGGCTGCCAGCGCATGTTCTGCGGCCTTCGAACGGTGGACGCTATATGCGACCGGGCGAAGCAAGGCGCGCGCTTCTGCTCCCTTGTCTTCGGTCAGCAACATGCTTGCGGTCTCCATCCGCAACCCGGGGTCCTGCGGAGCGAGCTTGTAAGCCTGCACCAGGTAGGTCTTGGCGAGAAGCGGAGCGGGCTCGTTACCGCCCATGTAGGTCTTGTAATAAAGGCGCATCAGGGACGGGGAATCGGGTTGCTCGATCAGGCCTTCGTCGATGACCGCGCGCTGGGCGTCGGCATCCTCGCCCAGTTCTTTCATGGCCTCGGCCTTGTAGTAGTATGCGCCGTCGGTCTTCGGGTTCGCTGCGATAGCGCGGTTCGCCGCTTCGAGCGCGACATCGAACTGCTTCGCATCGAACGCCGCCTCGGCCAGCATCCGCTGCGCACCGGCATCGTTAGGGTAGGGCGCGGCATCGGCCACTGCCTTGGTGTAGAGCGTGGCGGCTTTCTCTTCGTCGACACCGGCCTGCGAATGGATCGCGTCGATAATGGTCGCCGCTTCGCCGGCGGACAGCTTCGTGACTTCGATCGGCCCGACGGTGATCTGGTCCGCAGGCACGACCACGCCGGGCAGACTGGCCGCGCGGCGATACCGCTGCAGGTCGCTGCCGAGCTTCTTCAGATCGCCGAATGCGGTTTCGGCCGCCTCAGGGGCCGACTGCCCCTTGTTCAGGGCTACGAGATAATCGATCAGTTGTCCCTGCCGCTTGTTGTCGAAGGTCAGCATGTGGGTCAGAAGCCAGCCGATCGAGTAATAGTTCGTCTCCCCGGTTCCGGCGGTCGACTTGTTCAGCATCGTCCGCATGTCGCCGCTGTCCATGTCGGCCAGCATGTATTCTGCATATTCGAGCTCACGCCCGAAAACGACCGACCCGTCGGACCTGAATTCCGCCGTCGCCTGCGCCTGCGCCATCCCCTCGTTCAGCCAGCCCGGGACCGACAGGCCGGCCCATGCAAGCGCGAGCTGATGGTGGGTGTACTCGTGGAACAGCGTGGAATCGTCCCCGTCGCTCGGCATGAAAATCAGCGTGCCGGTCGCACGGGGGTAAGTGATGCCGCCGACCCTGCGGGGGAAGATTGCGTAGAATTCGCCGGTCGGCACCAGGAACACCGTGACCCGCCGGGATGCAGGGGCGGCATCCTTCGGCAAATTGCGAAGGGTGCGGGCAGCGCTGTCGTAACGTTCGAGCTTTTCCGCATAATCGCTCAGCGCATCCGCGTCTTCGTCGGCATAGACAACGAAGTGGCTGCTGACGGCCTTGTGCCACTCGGCATGCGCCATCGTAGGCAGCGATAGCAGGCCAAGCAGCAGCAAAATCTTGCGGATCATGTATATTCCCCCCTGTCTGATTTGTGGGTCTATACAAAGCTATATTGATCGATGTCGAGACCCGTCCTCCATCCGATCGGACACTCTGGGCTGGCCAGGCAAGGATGCAACGGCTAAGCCTGTCGCGCCCAGCTTTTGTCTGCGGGGGTCAGCGTTTCGAGGAAGCTTTCCGCGCTGTTCAGGTAATCCTCTCGCCGGTCTTCATCCATTCGGTCCCAGTTCGAGTAGATCCGTCCGATACGGTGGTTGCTCTCCAGCGTGTCGCGGTGCCGATGCATGAAATGCCAGTAAAGTGCGTTGAACGGGCACGCGCCTTCGCCGGTCTTTTTCGACACTGAGTAGGCGCAGTCGGCGCAGTAATTGCTCATCTTGTTGATGTAGTTGCCCGACGCGGCGTAGGGCTTGCTCGCCAGTTCGCCTCCATCGGCGTAGAGCACCATCGCTGCCACATTGGGCAGTTCAACCCACTCGTAGGCGTCGGCATAGACCACCAGATACCAGTCCTGCACCTCGCGCGGACTAATTCCCGCGATCAGGCAGAAATTCCCGAGCACCATCAGCCGCTGGATATGATGCGCGTGCGCGTTGTCGCGGGTCGATCGGATGCAGTCGGCAAGGCAGCGCATGTCCGTGTCGCCGGTCCAGAAGAATTCGGGCAACCCGCGCTGCGCGTTGAGCGCGTTGGCGCGTTGGAGATGCGGCATCTGCAGCCAGTAGAACCCGCGGACATATTCGCGCCAGCCGATGATCTGCCGGATGAACCCCTCGACGCTGTTGAGCGGCGCCTTGCCCTCCTTGTACGCCTGCTCCGCGCGCTGACACAGCTCCAGCGGGTCGAGTAGGCCCAGATTGAGGCTGGTCGAGAGCATCGAGTGGAACAGGTCGTCCTGCCCGTGCACCATCGCGTCCTGATAGGGACCGAAGCATTCGAGCCGCTCGGCAAAGAAGGCGTCGGCGGCCTTTTCGGCCTGATCGCGCGTTACCGGCCAGCGAAAACTGTCGAGACTGCCGAAATGGTCCGCGAATCTCTCCGCAACCAGATCGATGCACTCCTGGGTAATCTCGTCCGGCTCGAACAGCGGACGTTGCGGTGCTTCCAGCCCTTCCTTGGGAGGCTTGCGGTTCTCGGCGTCGTAGTTCCACTCACCGCCTTCCGGCTTGTCGCCATCCATCAGCAGCCCGGTCTTCCTGCGCATCTCGCGGTAGAAGAACTCCATCCGCAGCGTTTCGCGATCCTCGGCCCATTCGCGGAACTCGGCGATCGAGCTCACAAAGCGGTCGTCGGGCAGGATCTCTACCTCGCAGTCGAACTTGTCGGGCCATTCCTCGATTTGCTGCTGCACCCGCCACTCGCCCGCCTCGACGATATGCACTGCGCGCGGATCATACCGCTCGATCGCCCGCGCGACTTCACCGGTGAAGCTGCCCGCATTGTCCGGATCGGTCAGCTCGACATAGTCCACCGTCCACCCGGCATCGCGCAACTCTGCCGCGAAATGTCGCATCGCGGAAAAGATCAGGACGATCTTCTGCTTGTGGTGCTTGACGTAGGTCGCCTCGTCCCAAACCTCCATCATCAGGATGACGGTGTCGTCCTTCGTCCGGCCTCGCAGCGAGGCGAGATCGCGGGTCAGCTGGTCGCCGAGGATGGGGAGGAGAAGGGGGCCGGTGTTCTGTTCTGCCATGGCCGTTCAATGCACGAGCGCGCCAGGGAGCACCGCTGGCCTTTGGGGCAGGGCCACCGCTAGACGAAGCTATACGGATCGATGTCGATCCCCACGCGCACGCCACGGGGCAGGTCGAGCGGATCGAGCCAGTCGCGGATCGCGTCCTGCAGGGCGGCGGTGCGCTTGGCGTTGATCAGCAGGCGATAGCGATAGCGGCCGCGCAGCTGCGCGAGCGGGGCGGGCGCAGGGCCGAGGATCATGATGTCGTCCAGCCGCGGGCGCGCATCGCCGATCCTCGCAGCGGCCAGGCGCGCTTCCCTGTCGTCCTCGCTCGACACGATGATCGCGGCCCAGCGGCCGAAGGGCGGGGCATTGGCGTGGCGGCGCGCCTCCAGCTCAGCGGCGTAGAAGGCGTCGCGATCGCCCGCCGCCAGCGCGGCGATGACAGGCGCGTCGGGGTGGCGGGTCTGGATCAGCACTTCGCCGGGTTTGGAGGCGCGGCCGGCACGGCCCGCGACCTGCGCGATTTGCTGGTAGACGCGTTCGGCCGCACGCAGGTCACCCCCTTCGAGGCCAAGGTCGGCGTCGACCACCCCCACCAGCGTCAGTTCGGGGAAGTGGAAGCCCTTGGTCACCAGCTGCGTGCCGACGATCACGTCGATCGCGCCGCCTTCCGCCATCGCGACGAACTCTGCGGCGCGGGCCGGGCTGTTGAGCGTGTCCGAGGTGGCGACCGCGATGCGCGCCTCCGGCGCTATCTCGCGCACTTCGTCGGCGACCCGCTCGACGCCGGGGCCGCAGGGGACGAGGCTGTCCTTCTCGCCGCATTCGGGGCAGGCCGAGGGGGAGGGCTCCTCGTGCCCGCAATGGTGGCAGGCGAGCCGGTGGGTGAAGCGATGCTCCACGAGCCAGGCGCTGCATTGCTTGCACTGGAAGCGATAGCCGCAGTTCCGGCACAGCGTCAGCGGGGCGTAGCCGCGCCGGTTGAGGAACAGCAGCGTCTGCTCGCCGCGCTCCATCCGCGTAAACAGCTCGCGCGCAAGGCTGGGCGCGAGCCAGCGGCCCCGCTCGGGCGGCTCCTCGGTCAGGTCGAGCAGGCGGATCGTGGGCAGCGACGCGCCGCCGAAGCGGCTGGGCAGGTCGAGCTTCCGGTAGGTGCCGACCTCGGCCATGTGCAGGCTTTCGAGTGCGGGGGTAGCACTGGCAAGTACCACCGGTATCCGCTCGAAGTGGCCGCGCATCACCGCGACATCGCGCGCGTTATAACGCACGCCGTCGTCCTGCTTGAAGCTTATCTCGTGCGCTTCGTCGACGACGATCAGGCCGAGCTTGGCGTAGGGCAGGAATAGCGCCGAGCGCGCCCCGACCACGACCTGCGCACCGCCTTCTTCCGGGGGGCGGGCGATCGCACGCCATGCCCGCCGACGCTCGGACGACTTCAAGGAAGAGTGCCACAGCGTCGGCTGCGTGCCGAAGCGATCTTCGAACCGGCGCAGGAAATTCTCGGTCAGTGCGATTTCGGGCAGCAGGACGAGCACCTGCTTTCCGGCGCGGATCGCGGCGGCAACCGGTTCGAAATAGGTTTCGGTCTTGCCCGATCCGGTCACCCCGTCGAGCAGGATCGGCGCGAAATCCTCCGCCTCCACTGCCCTGACCAGCTCGTCCGCCACTTCGGCCTGCTGCGGCGAAAGCACCGGCTCGGCATGGTCGGGTCGCGCTCGTCTGTACGGTCGGTCGGCATCGACCTCTTCGGGTTCTAGCACGCTTTGGCTGACAAGTCCGCGCAACACCCCATCGGAAACGCCCGCAATTTCTGCCAGCTCGCGGATCGTGCCTTGCTGGCCTTCCAGCTTCTCCAGCGCAGCCTTGCGTTGCGGAGTCATCCGGTCGGGCTGCCTGCCCGTCAGGCGGTATTCGGTAACCGTCACGCCGCCCTTCAGCGCACCGCCGCTCGCCAGCACCATCCGCGCGACCGAGCTCATGTGCGCGCAGTAGTAGTCCGCCGTCCACTCGATCAGCCGCCGCAATTCTGCGCGGATCGGCGGCACCGGCAACACCGAGAGGATGGGGCGCAACTTCTCTTCGGGCACCGACTGGCCCGGCAGGCGTTCCTCCTCCCACACGATGCCGGTGACCTGGCGCGGGCCGAGCGGGGCAAGCACGACGTTACCATGCTCGACCGCGATGCCATCGGGCACGCGGTAGTCGAGCACGCCGAGCGCGGCATTGAGGACGAGAAGGCGGATACGGCGCATGGGTCGACTGCCAATATGGGCGCGGGGGCTCCCTCGCCACAAGCATGGAAGGTGAGATGATGACCGGAATTCTGGAAACAAGCCTCAACCGCCGCGGCCTCCTGGGCTCGCTAGGCGTCGGCGCGGGCGCACTGCTGCTCGGCGGTTGCATGACTTACGAAGACCGTGTGACCAACGTGATCGAGCGGTTGCTCCTGCTGTCGAGCGAACGCGCCTTCGCCCGGTTGACCGCGCCCGGCGGCTTCTGGGACGAGCAGGTTGCGGCCATCGGGCTCGACACGATGCTGGGTGCGCGCGGTTCGGTGCTCGCCAACATCCTGACCTCGGGGCTGATCAAGGCGCGGGTGGAGCGCGAGTTCGCAGGCTTCGCGATCGACGCGAGCGAGCGCGCCGCGCCCGTCATCTACGATACGATCGAGCTGATCGGGGTGCGCAACACGATCGACCTGATCACCGGCGGGCCGACCGCAGCGACCAGCTACCTTCGCGGCGAAGCTGGCAACCGCGTGGTCGATGCGATGGTGCCCGAACTGGGCCAGGCGATGCGCGTTGCGCAGGATCCGCTTGTCGGGCAGCTGATCTCGGCGGCAGTCGGCGTCGATGTGAATGCGGCGGCCGGCCGCGTTGCGACCAAGGTCAACGATACGATCTGGAGCGAGATCGGGCGCGAGGAGGCGGCGATCCGCGCCGACCCGCGCAGCACCAACGATCCCGTGTTGATCGGCGCGTTCGGGGTCGGGGCCAGATTGTAGGGTAGGGCGCCTCTAGAAGCGGTAGGTCGCGGTCAGCTGCGGCACATGCGTGTAGGTGTCGCCGCCGGGTCGCGGGCGCAGTTGCAACAGGTAGCCTCCGGTCACCTCCAGCTTGTCCGCCGCGCGGTAGGTCAGCCCGGCGTTGAAGCGCCACTGGTCGATCCGCTGCGGCCCGCCATCGTTGCGGTCGCGCAGCTGGTAGAGCAGCTCGATCGAACCTGCCGCCTTCAGCTTGGGCGCAATGTCGTCGCTCAGTTGCACGCGCTGGCGCAGACGTAACGCCATGCGGTCCGAATTGTCATAGAAGCGCTCCTCGATCCGGGTGCGCAACGAGAGGATGCCGGTCGAATAGCCGACCTGCTGGTAGGGGCGGATTTCGGTGAAGCCGCCGATGTCGTGCACTTCCATGCCGCCGCCGATGGTGAACCCGTCGCCAACCTTGCGATCGACCACCGCGCCGACGATGTATTCGTCGGCTCCCGCCTTGCGGCGTTGCTCGATCTCGACCTTCAGCGCGGTGTCGCGTGCGATGTCGCCCTTCGCGCCCAGCTCGATCCAGAATTCGCTATCGTCCGCGAGTGCCGCACTCGGTTGCAAAAGCAGGGGCGCGGCGGCAAGTGGGACAAGAGATTTCGCAAGGCGTGTGCGATTCACAATGGGCTCTCCCGGTATTCGTGGATACGCGCTCTGGCGCTTGCGGGCACCGCTACACAACATGACAGGAATGTTACAGAGATGAAATTCTTCGCCGACACCGCCGACATCGCTGACATTCGCGAACTGGCCGAAACCGGGCTGATCGACGGGGTCACCACCAACCCTTCGCTGATCCACAAGTCGGGCCGCGACTTCATCGAGGTGACGAAGGAAATCTGCGGTATCGTGGACGGGCCGGTCAGCGCCGAAGTCGTCGCGCTCGATCACGAGACGATGATGAAAGAGGCCGAAAAGCTGCGCAAGATTGCGGACAATGTCTGCATCAAGGTGCCGCTGACGCTCGACGGGCTGAAGACCTGCCGCGCGCTCACCGACGACGGCACGATGGTCAACGTGACGCTGTGCTTCTCCGCCAACCAGGCGCTGCTTGCGGCCAAGGCGGGCGCGACCTTCATCTCGCCCTTCGTCGGCCGGCACGACGACAACGGCTTCGACGGGATGCAGCTGATCGAGGATATCCGGCTGATCTACGACAACTATGCGTTCGAGACCGAAATCCTCGTCGCCAGCGTGCGTCACGCGACGCATGTGTTGCAGGCGGCGAAGATCGGCGCGGACGTGATGACCGCGCCGCCCAAAGTGATCCGCGGCCTCGTCAACCACGTGCTGACTGACAAGGGTATCGGAGGCTTCCTGAAGGACTGGCAGTCGACCGGTCAGAGCATTCTCTAAGGCAGGTCCTGACTTGAGCGAAGAAACTCCTCTCGACCGGTTCAAGCGCGCGCTGACCGGCGGTGCGCGGGCGATCGCGCGTGAGCCCGAGGTGGAAGTCGCGTGGAGCGCGGACCGTCCCGGTGCGGCGGGCAAGAACTTCCGCGTGCCGCTGCCCGGGCGGCAGCTGCCGCCCGAGCAGGCCGCCGAAGCGCGCGGCTTTGCCGATAGTTTCGCGCTCAAGATCCGCCTGCACGACAACGCGCTGCACGATTCGGGCGCTCCCGGCGATCCGGTGGCGCGCGCGGTGTATGATGCGGTTGAACAGGTCCGCTACGAGGCGCTGGGCGCGCAGGGTTTCGCGGGCGTTGGCGAGAACCTCGCCGCCGCGACCGAGCTGCGCGCCGCCAGCGACCCGATCGCCCGCGCGACCGAAGCGCGCGACGTGCCGCTTTCGACCGCCGTTTCGCTGATGATGCGCGAGGCGCTGACCGGAAAGCCGATTCCCGAACGCGCAAAGAAGGGCGTCGATCTCGTCCGCAATTTCGTCAACGAGCGCACCGGCGGCGATTTCTCTGCGCTTGCCGACAAGCTCGACGACCAGAAGGCGTTTCAGGATCTTTCGATCGAGATGCTGCGTCAGCTCGATCTGATCGAAGGGGTCGATAGTTCGCCCGAAGATGCCGACGACGAAGGTGACGAGGACGAGGGCGAAAGCCCTGAGGACGATACCGACGAGGAAGACGCGGGCGACCAGTCGCCGCAGCAGAGCCCCGAAGCCGCCTCCGAAATGACCGAAGGCGACGCCGACGAGGATGGCGAGGGCGAGCTCTCTGAAGAGGACGGCGACAGCGACGACGCTGGCGACGACGGCGAAGAGGGCATGATGCCCGTGCGCCCCAACCGCCACTGGACCGACATTCCCGACGATTTCGAATACCAGGTCTATACGCGCAAGTTCGACGAGGAAATCGCCGCGACCGAGCTGTGCGATGCCGACGAGCTGGACCGGCTGCGCGCCTATCTCGACAGCCAGCTGACCGGGTTGCAGCATGTCGTCACCCGGCTCGCCAACCGGCTCCAGCGCCGGCTGATGGCGCAGCAGAGCCGCAGCTGGGATTTCGACCAGGAAGAGGGGATGCTCGACGCCGCGCGGCTGGCGCGCGTGGTCATCAGCCCCGGGCATTCGCTTTCGTACAAGATCGAGCGGGAGACCGAGTTCAAGGACACGGTCGTCACCCTGCTGATCGACAATTCGGGCTCGATGCGCGGGCGACCGATCTCGATCGCCGCGATCAGCGCGGACATCATCGCGCGCACGCTGGAGCGGTGCGGGGTGAAGACCGAGATCCTCGGCTTCACCACCCGCGCGTGGAAGGGCGGGCACACGCGCGAGAAGTGGCTCGCCGACGGCAAGCCGCAGCAGCCCGGCCGCCTCAACGACCTGCGCCACATCGTCTACAAGCAGGCCGACGAGCCCTGGCGCCGCGCGCGCCGCAACCTCGGCCTGATGATGCGCGAAGGGCTGCTGAAGGAGAATATTGACGGCGAGGCGCTGATGTGGGCGCACCAGCGCCTGCTCGCCCGGCCCGAGGACCGCCGCATCCTGATGGTGATCTCCGACGGCGCACCGGTCGACGACAGCACGCTATCGGTAAACCGCGCAGGCTATCTGGAAGCGCACCTGCGCAAGGTGATCGAGTGGATCGAGAAAGCCTCGCCCGTCCAGCTGGTTGCCATCGGCATCGGCCACGATGTGACGCGCTACTACAAGCGCGCGGTGACGATCATGGATGTCGAACAGCTCGGCGGGACCATGATTGGGCAGATGGCCGACCTGTTCGAGGTGGAGGGGTGAATTCCGGCGACATGTTAGGTTTTTTGCCTCCGAAAGAAGATGAGATCGACCGCTATCGGATTCTTCGTGAAAGATCCGAAAGTCCCGACAAACGTTGGCTTCTCTTGATCACGGAATTGCGTGTAACTCACGGCTGCAGCATCCTGGGGCGCTGTTGAGCGATGGGCCCCAATGACTCCTGACGAACCCGGAAGGCCCCACTGACGCTAATATAATGCGCTGGCCCCGATCACACCACCATGCAGAACGGGGGCGACGGCACGACAGCTTCCATCCCCGCCGCCCCCGAAACAAGCTCAGGCACCGCAGGCTCCCGCGCATCCAGCACCGCCTCCCGGAACCGGCTCCATGGAAACAGACTTCCCGGATCGCTCCTCCGTCCAGGGTCGAGCATCGCGTGGCTGACCACGTGGCGCAGGTTGGGGTACTTCGCCCAGGCGTAGCGGACAATTTGCGCGGTTGCCTCGACCTGCCAGTCGGAGAAATCGTCCGAGCGGACCTGCCGGTTCACCACCTCGATCCCGAGCGACCAGTGGTTGATCCGTCCGCGCCCGTCCCAGATCGCGGGGTGAGAGCAGCCATTGCGCACATGCCATGCCGCACGCGCCTCGTGGCAGGTCGCCCATACGAAGGCCCCGTGTTGCGGCTCGTCCTCGTCGGGCACCAGCCAGTGGAAGCTTGCATTGCCATCGAAAATCACGCTCGCCGCGCCCGCCGAGCTGCCGCCCGCCGTCGCGTGGATCACCACTGCGCGCACGCCCACAATCGGGTCGTAGATGCGCGCACTCGACGCCCTGAGCGCTACATCGCGGATGCCCGGCCACCAGCGTTCCTCCAGAGGAGCGTGCGCCGGTCGCAGCGCGGGGTCGAGATCGAAATGATAGGTGGTGGGGTCGCCCATATGGTCCTCCCGAAAGGGTCTCAGAGCGAATCCAGCTAGAGGGCGTTTTGCGAGTAGGACAGCACGAAATGCAGCCTGCCGGGTTGGCGCGGCGCGGGGCAGCCGCTAGCCAGCCGCACATGAGCGATACCAAAATGTCCGTTTCCGAAGCCGTCACCTCGCGCCGCTCGGTGCGCGATTTCCTCGATACGCCGGTGCCGCTGGAGACGATCCGGCAGGTCATGGACACCGCGCGCTGGGCACCCTCGGGCTGCAATTACCAGCCGTGGGAAGCGACGATCCTGACCGGTGAACCGCTCGCGCAGCTCCGGGAAAAACTGCGCGGCTCGGAGATGAAACAGCCCGATTACGACTGGGACGCGCCCAAGCAGGAGGATCGCTACAAGAACCGCCTCTACGAGCTTTCCGCCAGCATGTTCGAATCGCTAGGGATCGCGCGCGAGGACAAGGCAGGCCGCGCCGCGGCGATGGGCCGCAACGTGGTCAGCTTCGGCGCGCCCGTCCTCCTGCTGTGCTACTTCCCGCGCCTGATGAAAGAGCCGCAGTGGTCCGATACGGGCATGTGGCTGCAGACAATCATGCTGCTGCTGCGCGAGCAGGGGCTCGATTCCTGCCCGCAGGAATTCATGGCCTACTACGCCGATCCGATCATGGAGCACATCGGTGTGAGCAGCGAAACGCACCGCTTCTTCTGCGGCATGGGCATCGGTTATCGCGATCCCGACGCGCCGGTGAACACCTTCGATCGCAACCGCGTGCCGCTGGAGGATCACGTGTGGTTTGCGGGGTGGGAATAGCAGGGCACGGAACCGTCTCTAGCCGTCGGCGCTTCTGTTTCCAGACAAGGAGCGGATATGCGCAAGGTGAAATGGGCGACGGTTTTGACCGCAGCAATGCTGCTGGCGGCGTGCGACGAGCAGGGCCGCGAGCCTGCCGGCCCTGAGGCGACCGACGAGGCGGTTACCCAACCCGCAGCGCCGACCGAAGCTGCACCATCCGCGGCTGCCGCCGAAAGCGATGCCGCCCCTACGCCTACGCCTCCGGACGCCGAGTACGCGAACAGCCGACCCCCGCTCGATAACAGCGGCGCGCAGCCGACCGAAGGATCGTGCCTCGCCCAACTCGGGCGCGAGAAAGCGGAGGCGCTGTCGGAGCAGTGCTACGCCATGTCCCCCGCCACGCGGCCACCGTGCAATGTCCAGAATTCCTGCGAGCGAATCCGCAAGGAGCTTAAGCGCGGCTGCGAGTTCGGCGATACGTCGGACAACCCGGCTTACTGCGACGGCGTCTAACTCTTCGGCTTGACCGGCGGGCGGCGAGCTTTCATCGCCTCCGGCATGACCGATACTCCGCTCAAGCTGTTCAATTCGCTGACCCGCCAGCTGGAGGATTTCCAGCCCGTCCACGAGGGCGAGGCGCGCGTCTATACCTGCGGGCCGACGGTCTACAACTACCCGCATATCGGCAATATGCGCGCCTATGTGTTCGCCGATGTACTCGGGCGCACGCTGAGCTGGCGCGGGTACAAACTCACCCACATCATCAACATTACCGATGTCGGCCACCTGACCGACGATGGGGATGCGGGCGAGGACAAGCTGGAGAAGATGGCTGCGACGCAAAAGCAGTCGATCTGGGATATTGCCGAGCATTACACGCAGGCGTTCAAGGCGGACGTAAAGGCGCTCAACATCCGCGAGCCTGCGCAATGGTCGCTCGCGACCGATTACATCGCGGAGATGATCGACTTCGCGAAGAGCATCGAGGCGAAGCACTGCTACCAGCTGGACAGCGGGCTCTATTTCGATGTTTCGACGGTCGAGGATTACGGACGGCTCGCGCGTGCCGTGACCGAGGAAGGTGAGGGCCGGATCGACACGGTCGAGGGCAAGCGCAACGCCGCCGACTTCGCGATCTGGCGCACCACCCCCGCGGGCGAGTCGCGGCAGATGGAGTGGGATTCGCCGTGGGGCCGCGGTGCGCCGGGCTGGCACCTCGAATGCAGCGTGATGGGCGGCAAGCTGCTCGGCTTCCCGTTCGACATCCATACCGGTGGGATCGATCACCGCGAGATCCACCACCCCAACGAGATCGCGCAGAATCAGGCCTACTGCGGCTGCGGCGGGCTCGACGACGCGGCGCATTCGGGCGCCAAGATCTGGATGCACAACAACTTCCTCGTCGAGCGATCCGGCAAGATGAGCAAGTCGTCGGGCGAGTTCCTGCGGCTCCAACTGCTGATCGACAAGGGTTATCACCCGCTCGCCTACCGGATGATGTGTCTCCAGGCGCATTACCGCAGCGAGCTGGAGTTTTCGTGGGAAGGTCTCGGCGCGGCGCTGACGCGGCTGAAGCGGATGGTGATGGCGGTGCAGCCGCTGCGCGAGGTAGAAAGCGCTGCGACCGATTATCCCAAGTTCGCGCCCGCGCTTGCCAAGTTCCAGGACGCGATGGCCGACGATCTCAACACTGCAATCGCGCTGACCGCGCTCGAAGATGCGTTGGCGACCAAGAAGGTCGACGCCGGGATCAAGCGCGCCGTGGTCGAGCGGATGGACGCTGTCCTCGGCCTCGGCCTGCTCGACCTCGCGCGGACCGATCTGCGCATTCGTCCGAAGGACGCGGTCATCAGCGAAGCCGAAATCGAAGACGCTCTGGAGCGCCGCAAGGGCGCGCGGGTGGAGAAGGACTTTGCCACCTCCGACGCGATCCGCGACGAGCTCGCCGCCAAGGGCGTCGAGGCGATGGACGGTGATCCGATGGGGTGGGAGTGGAAGCTCTGACAATCCCCCTCCCGCTTGCGGGAGGGGTTAGGGGTGGGCAAAAGTACGCCCATGCCCACGTGGACCGACCGTGACACCAAACGCGCCCGCGAATTGCGCAATGCCGCCACACCTGCGGAACGCGCGCTGTGGAGGCATTTCGCGAAGTCCCAGCTTGACGTGAGATTCAGTCGCCAGATGCCGGTCGGGGCATTCTTCGCCGATTTCCTGTGCCGCTCGCACAGGCTGATCGTCGAAGTCGACGGCCACTCGCACGACGTGCAGCCTTGGCGTGACGAAGCGCGCGATGCGTACCTGTGAAGCGAAGGAAATCGCGTTCTGCACTTTTCAAATGCCGATGTACTCGCCAACACGGATGGCGTGATCGAAACCATCCGCGCCGCGCTCCAAGAAGAGCCCACCCCCGGCCCCTCCCGCGAGCGGGAGGGGAGTGAATGACCACCGCCGTTCTCTCCACCCTCATCCGACCGCTGGTCGAGCCGCGCCTGCCAGACTGGCTTGAGCCGCTGTGGTTCATGAGCAAGGAGGAGGCGATCGAACTCGCACCGCGTGCGGAGATCGGCTGGTTCGACTTCAACCAGCCGGGCCCGATGTGCGAGGTCGTGACCGCCGCGACCAACCTCAAATGGCTCAACTCGATCTATGCGGGCCTCGACTTCCTGCCGCTCGACCTGCTGAACGAGCGTGGCACGATCGTCACCAACGGGGCGGGCATCAACGCGATCACCATTGCCGAATATGTCGTCATGCTGATGCTGGCGCACGCCAAGGGTTACCGCGAGGTGGTCCGGGCGCAGGACCGGCACGAATGGCTGCTCGACAGCCCGGGCAAGCGCGAGCTGGCGGGCGAACGGGTGCTGCTGCAAGGGCTCGGCGCGATCGGCAAGCTGGTGAAGACCCGGCTCGAAGCCTTCGACATGGAGGTCGTGCCGGTGCGCCGCTCGGGCGCAGATGGCGCGCTGAAGCCCGACGAGTGGCGCGGCAAGCTCGGCGAGTTCGACTGGGTCGTGCTGGCCGTGCCCTCGACGCCCGAAACGCACCACATGATCGGCGCCGACGAACTTGCCGCGATGAAGGGAAACGCAGTGCTGGTGAACATCGCGCGCGGCGATGTCGTCGATCAGGCCGCGCTGGTCGAAGCGCTGCAGGCCAAGAGCATCGAGGCCGCGCTGCTCGACGTGACCGAGCCCGAGCCGCTGCCGACCGACCACCCGCTATGGTCGCTCGACAACGCGCAGGTCACGATGCACCTGTCGGGCCGCGCGCAGACGGGAATGTTCCGGCGCAGCGCCGATCGCTTCATCGAAAACCTGCGCAAATGGCACGCGGGCGAGCCGGTCGAGCCGCAGATGGACCTTGCGCTTGGGTATTGAGCCACGCGCTGACACACCTGACACAGTGTCCAGAGGCTGAAAAACCGGCCCGCATTGCGCGTGCCATCAGCCGTCCTCCAGCAGCAGCAATTCGCACGTGACGGTGAGCTGCGGAGCGGGTTCCAGCACGTGATCGACCGCGCTGACCGTGGCATCGGCGACCAGCCGCGCGGGCAGCGCGAATTCGTGATTGGGCAGCATGGCGATCAGCGCCTCGCCGCCCTCGATCGCGTCGGGCGTATCGAACACGATCCGTAGCGTATGACGGGTGCCGGCAAAGGTGATGCTCGCCCAGCTGCGTTCGCGATGTTCGACGATCCGTCCATGACCACCGGAAAGTGCGAGGACGGCGCGTTCGAGCCGGGCGCTGTTGCCGCGCCGGGGGGTGCGCGCGGGTACTATCGGTTCAGCCCGCATTTTGCGCCTCCCGCCAGGTTTGCATGAAGCCATCGACGCGGCGCTCGGTCCCGCTGCGCGGCATCCGCCCGTTGCGCAGGTCGAGCACGAAGCGCGGATCGTGCGCCGCCAAGCGCCCGAATTTGGTCGCGGGCATGTCGAACTCGCGCAGGAACCTCTCTATCCTTCGAATCAGCATATTTTTCCCTCACTTCAGGCTCTAGGAGTCGAATCACCGCCGCGGTGAAGGATTGCTCGCGCGTGAAATCCTACTTGTCTAGGAAAAATCTTTTGGCTATAGGAATGATCATGAAGGATGATCCTACGTCCGCCCCCTCCGCCGAGAGCGACGCTGCGCGTGCGCGGCTGCTCGAGCTGTCGCGATCGCGAGGCTCCAGTCTGGCGGGGCTTTCCGCGCTGATCGGGCGCAATTCCAGCTATCTGCAGCAGTTCATCCGCAAGGGCAGCCCGCGCAAGCTGGAGGAGCGCGACCGCAAGGTGCTCGCGGAATTTTTCGGCGTCGACGAGAGCGAGCTGGGAGCGGCGGAGGAAAAATCCTACGTATCCTCACGTAGCGCCTCAGGCGACGAAGATTTCCACGCCATCCCCCGCCTTTCCTTCGCGGCCGCCGCCGGGCCCGGGCAGTTCGCGGGCGACGAGAGCCCGTTCGACAATTTCGGCTTCTCGGGCCGCTGGCTGCGCGAAAATGGCTTCGATCCCAAGATGCTCTCCGCGCTGACCGTGGAGGGGGACAGCATGGAGCCGCTGCTGCGCCACGGCGACGAGATCCTCGTCGATCGCGGATCGCGGTTCGAACGCGATGGGGTGCACGTGGTGCGGCTGGGCGAGGCGCTGATGGTCAAGCGGCTGGCAAGCGCGGGGGCGGGGCGCATCGCGCTGCTGAGCCAGAACCTCGCCTATCCGCCGGTCGAGGTGTCGCTCGATGAGGTCGAGGTGCTGGGGCGGGTCGTCTGGAAGAGCGGGCGGTTGTGAGGGTCAAAGCGCCGCGCAGGGCGTTGCTCAAGGGATGTCTTATCGCGGCAGCAATCCCACTTGCGATTGCACTCATTCTGCTCGGCCCCGTTGATTGGTGGCAGCGCTATTGGAGCTGGCGAAACCTCAGCAAGGCCGAGCTTGCCGACGCCGCGCAGATCTATGTGGACGAGCATGCGCTTGGTAATTCGGCTTGCCTGTATGCGGTGGTTTGCAAGGACGGTAAGGCTGGACTCGATCGTATCGAGTCGATCGAAGACTGGGATATTGAAGCTGCGAAGCAGCTTGCGTGGGACCGCCGTTTCTCAGGTACCTGTCCAGGTCGAACAGCCAATTTTGCTGTGAGGATTGCGTCGGACGACCCGCTCGAAGAGATTACGAGCGACAGGGTACGTTATGGCGTGTGGTCCTTTTCCAGCGACAGGTTCGTACCTTCATGGGAACGATTTGCTCCCTTTCGGGCCTTCAGCGAATTGCCGAGCGAAAGTTGCGTTTCGAAATACTCCGTCACCGGGCCGCAAACGCCTGGCAGGTTGCGTCATCCGACAGTTGAGGCCACATCCTCCCCATGACCGAACCCAACACCTCCCCCATGAAAGCAGCGATCCTGCCGGTGACGCCGCTGCAGCAGAACTGCTCGCTGATCTGGTGTACCGAGACCAACAAGGCGGCGCTGGTCGATCCGGGCGGCGATCTCGACAAGCTGAAGGCGGGCGTCGCGAAGGCTGGCGTGGAGCTGGAGAAGATCCTCATCACCCACGGCCACCTCGACCATTGCGGGCAGGCCGGGATGCTGGCGAAGGAGCTGGGCCTGCCGATCGAGGGCCCGCACGAAGCGGACCGGTTCTGGATTTCGCGGCTGGACGATGATGGCGCGCGCTGGGGGATGGAAGCCGCCAGTTTCGAGCCCGACCGCTGGCTGGAGGATGGCGATACCGTCACTGTCGGCAACCTGACGCTCGAAGTGATCCACTGCCCCGGCCACACGCCGGGCCACGTGATCTTCTTCAACCGCGACCGGAAGTTCGCGATTGTCGGCGATGTGCTGTTCCAGGGCAGCATCGGACGGACCGATTTCCCAATGAGCGATCACCAGAGCCTGATCGACGCGATCACCAAGAAGCTCTGGCCGCTGGGCGACGACGTCACCTTCATCCCCGGCCACGGGCCGACCAGCACCTTCGGCGCCGAGCGACGGAGCAATCCATTCGTCGGTGACGCGGCGCTGGCGTGAGCGCAGCCGCTCCTCTTTCTTGAGGGAGGGGCGCTCAGACCACACGGAACCCCACCAGCGCTGCGAACACGCTCAGCCCCAGCAGCGTGAGCATGGTGACGATCACGCCGATCTGGCGCGGCAGCCCGCCTTTCTCCGCGTCCATCCCTATCCCGTGCAGGATTCGCGCGAACACGAACAGGATCGAGAGGAGATGCAGCCACATTCCGCCGCGCCCGGCCAGTTCGATCAGCACGATCAGCGTGAGCACGAAGGGCGCGGTTTCGACGAAATTGAGCTGCGCCCGCATCCTTCGGGCGAGCAGCGGATTGCCACCGTCGCCGTGCCCGACCTTCGCCTTCAGCCGTGCGCGGCCGCAGCGCACCGCCAACCACAGCGCCAGCAGGCCGAACATTGCGGCACTCGTCAGCGATACCGGCAACATGATTTCCATCGCAAATCCTCTCTTCACCCGATAGGGGCAGCATTCTTAGCGCAAGCCGTCGCCGCGCCAAGCGACACTTGCGATGCCCACGCATCGCTTGCATCATTCGCCAGAATCGGTATAGGGCGCGCCTCTTCCGCCATTGACGGAGCGTGAGCGCCGCACGACATAGACGTTGTGCCGGCCTTACCCCTCGCTTAAGGCGGCTCACAAGTTTGTAGATTAAACGCAGGAACAGGTGCCGCCATGGCTGTCCCCAAGAGAAAAGTTTCGCCGCATCGCCGGGGCAATCGGCGCTCGCATGATTCGCTGAAGGCCGAAGCCTTCCACGAGTGCAACAATTGTGGCGAGCTCAAGCGCCCGCACAACCTGTGCCCGCATTGCGGCTTCTACAATGGTCGCGAAGTCATCGCCGTCGGTCTCTGACCGTCGCAATTGACCAAGTTCGGAGATTGATATGAGCCTGCCGCGTATCGCCGTTGACGCGATGGGCGGCGATGAAGGCGTGCGCGTCATGGTCGAGGGTGCAGCCCTCGCCCGCCGCCAGCACGAGAAGTTCAATTTCCTCCTCATGGGTGACCGCGCGCAGATCGAACGCGCGCTGGAAAGCCATCCCGGCCTCGCCGGGGCTGCCGAAATCCGCCACTGCGAGCGAACCATCGAAGGCGAGGACAAGCCTTCGCAGGCGCTGCGCCGCGCCAAGGGCACCTCGATGGGCGAGGCTGTTGCCGCGGTGAAACGCGGGGAAGCCGGCGCCGCCGTGAGCGCAGGCAATACCGGCGCGCTGATGGCGATCAGCAAGGTCGCGCTACGCACGCTTCCGGGGATCGATCGGCCCGCGCTCGCCGCACTTCTCCCGACGCTGGAAGAGCAGGATGTGATCATGCTCGACCTCGGTGCCAATACCGAGTGCGATGCGCGCAATCTCGTCCAGTTCGCAATCATGGGGGCCGCCTATTCGCGGATCGTCACCGGGCGCGAACGCCCGCGCGTGCGCCTGCTCAACATCGGTACCGAAGCGATCAAGGGCACCGACGAGGTGCAGGAAGCCGCGCAGCACCTGCGCGATGCTACGACTCTCGCGATCGATTTCGAGGGGTTCTGCGAGGCAGACAAGATCAATCGCGGCGATGTGGACGTGGTCGTCACCGACGGGTTCTCCGGCAATATCGCATTGAAGGCGATCGAGGGATCGGCCCGGTTCGTGACCGACCTGCTCAAGAGCGCGTTCGCCTCTTCCTTCCGCTCGAAGGTCGGCTTCCTCGTGTCGCGTCCCGCGACCGAGCTGCTGCGCCACCATCTCGACCCCAACAACCACAACGGCGCGGTCTTCCTGGGGCTGAACGGTGTGGTCGTGAAGAGCCACGGCAGCGCCACGGCCAACGGCGTGGCCAACGCGGTCGCGGTTGCGGCCCGCCTGCTCGAAGAAGATCTCACCGCACGAATCCGCCAGGACCTGGCAGAACTGGGCGAGCACCTGATGACCAATGGCACCACCGGCAAAGGCGCCG
Source organism: Citromicrobium sp. (assembly GCA_002729695.1). Lineage (GTDB taxonomy): Bacteria > Pseudomonadota > Alphaproteobacteria > Sphingomonadales > Sphingomonadaceae > Alteriqipengyuania. The sequence goes on from PBYQ01000015.1 coordinate 109,131, forward strand.
AAGAAACCAAGATCGAGAGCGGCGCGAAGTGATCCGTTCGATCGTCCGGGGAGCAGGGTCGGCTTTGCCGCCGCGCGTGGTCACCAATCAGGAACTGGCTGCCAAGCTCGACACGAGCGACGAGTGGATTGTTGAGCGCACCGGCATCCGCCAGCGGCATATCGCGGGCGAGGGTGAAACCACGGCCACGCTGGCGACCGAAGCGGCGCGTGCCGCCTTGGCCGACGCGCGGATCGAGGCGGGCGATATCGATCTGATCGTGCTTGCCACCGCAACGCCCGACAACACCTTCCCAGCCACCGCGACCAAGGTTCAGGTCGCGCTCGGCTGCGGACCCTGCGCCGCGTTCGACGTCGCTGCCGTATGCTCTGGCTTCCTCTATGCGATGAGTACCGCCGACGCGATGCTGGTCAGCGGGCAGGCACGCCGCGCGCTGGTGATCGGCGCGGAAACATTCAGCCGGATTCTCGACTGGGAAGACCGCACCACCGCCGTGCTGTTCGGCGACGGCGCGGGCGCGATCGTGCTCGAGGCGCAGGACGTGGGCGATGTCGGCCACAACGAAGGGCCGGGCATTCTGACCTCGCAACTGCACGCGGACGGCAAGCACCACGACCTGCTCTATGTCGATGGCGGTCCGTCGACCACGCAGACCGTCGGCCACCTGCGGATGAAGGGACGCGAAGTGTTCCGTCACGCGGTGGTCAATCTGGCGCAGGTGCTGAACGATGTCGTCGAAAAGGCCGGCATCGGCGTCGACCAGATCGATCTCGTCGTGCCGCACCAGGCGAATATCCGCATTCTCGAAGCGACCGCCAAGAAGCTGGGCCTGCCGCCCGAGAAGCTTGTCGTCACTGTCGATCGCCACGCCAACACCTCGGCCGCGTCGGTGCCGCTCGCTTTTGCCGCCGCGCGTGCGGACGGGCGGGTCAAGCCGGGCGATCTCGTGCTGTTCGAAGCGATGGGCGGTGGCTTCACCTGGGGTGCAAGCCTGGTACGCATGTAAACCGGCCATTGCGCGCAGGGCATAAATCGGGCACCGCAATTGCGACTCTACGCAATATTCGCTAGGCGTTTGAGCCTGTTGCAATGGGTCGCACGACAAGAACCGAGACAACATAAGAGGGGTTCACCATCATGTCGCGTTCGGCGGGTACGCTGACCAGGGCCGATCTGGCCGAAACCATCAATCGCAAGCTCGGCTTCAGCCGGGTCGAGTCGCTCGCGCTGGTCGAGTCCGTGCTCGAGCATATGTGCAGCGCGTTGAAAGACGGCGAGAACGTCAAGATTTCCGGCTTCGGCAGCTTCGTGCTTCGCGACAAGAAGGAACGCATCGGGCGCAACCCCAAGACGGGCGTCGAGGTTCCGATCACCCCGCGCCGGGTGATGACCTTCCGCGCAAGCCAGACGCTGCGCGAACGGATAGCGGCCGAAAGCTGATATGATCCGGGTGCCATGAAACGCTGGGGCTTCGACGATGGAAAAGACGCGGAAGCGCTTCGGACCATCGGGGAGCTCGGGCGGGCGCTGGGTATCAAGCCGCACGTGCTGCGCTATTGGGAAGAACAATTCCCGATGCTCAAGCCCTTGAAGCGCAGCGGTGGGCGCCGCTACTACCGCGCCGAAGACGTTGCGCTGGTCGAAACGATCGACCGGCTGGTGAACGAGGAAGGCTACACCTTGAAAGGCGCCCGGGCAGCAATCCAGAAGGGCCGCACCGGCGTAGAGGAAGCAGGCGACGCCGCGCCGGAAGCGCCCCGCGAAGGCATGCACCGCTATCTCACTGCTCGCGACCTGCCCGACCGCGACGAACTCGCCCAGCCACGCCACGAAGGCCCGCCGCTACGCCGGGCGGCCGACAGGGCGTTGATCGAGAAACTCAAGGCGATCCGCGAAGGCCTGGCCGCTGCGATTGCGGACTAGGCGTCGGGCAAAACCAGCCCCCGAAAAAACGCGTCGGCCTCTTCGGCAAAGGCGGCATCGTCGCGTCGTTCCGGCACTTCGTCCACTCGCTGAAGTTCGTCCGTGATGAGCGCCTCCAACAGCTGCGATCTTGGTGCCGGTGCCTTTTCACGAGCATGCGCTTTGATCTCGATCAGCTCGTCGATCGTGCAAACCACATCGCTATCGAGAGCCGTCGCCGCGATCAGATCCTGCAACCGCATCTGCGGCCGCCGCTCGGGATCGAGGCGAAGCGCGCGGATGCACAGCGCGGGTCGAAGTGCATAGAAGTACGACTTCGCTGGAACGGTGGCTTCGTCCGGTGCCCAGCGCTCGATCTGGTTCGCGGCGAGTTTGGCGTAGTGCAGTGCGAATCCACGCGGGTTGAAGAAGCGGTCCAGCAGCGTTCTAAGCTCCCCGACACAGGGCTCTTCGGGCAGGTAATGGATCGGCGAATCGAGCCACTCGGAGACCACCGCATTGTGCCTAAGCATCAGGCCAAGCGTCTTGGCGATATCCCAGCCATTCGCATCGAAATCGTCGACGATCGGCCGCTCCACGACATCGCGCGGGGGCTGGAGAGAGAGATATTCGTGCGCCGTGCGATGATAGATGAAGCGTACGTCGTAGTCGCTGTTGGGTGACGGGAAGCCCCACGCGCGCGAGCCGGACTCGATGGCCAGCAGATAGGTGATTCCCTCTTCGCGTCGGATCGTTTCCAGCCGCCGCTCGATCTCTGCCCGGGCGTTGGGCTCGATAGTCATCCTAGTGCTACTCCGCTGCCAGCAATTCGGCGGCCTGCAAGTCCACGCTGACCAGACGGCTGACGCCCTTTTCGATCATCGTCACCCCGAACAGGCGGTGCATGCGGCTCATCGTGACCGCGTTGTGGGTGACGATGAGGTAGCGGGTCGTGGTCTCGCGCGTCATCGCCTCCAGCAGGTCGCAGAAGCGGTCGATATTGGCATCGTCGAGCGGGGCATCGACCTCGTCGAGCACGCAGATCGGGGCGGGATTGGTCAGGAACAGCGCGAAGGTCAGCGCGATCGCGGTCAGCGCCTGTTCGCCGCCGGAGAGGAGCGTGAGCGATTGTAGCCGCTTGCCCGGAGGCTGGGCGTAGATTTCCAGCCCCGCCTCGAGAGGATCGTCGCTGTCGATCAGCGCGAGGTGCGCGTTCCCACCTTCGAACAGACGCGCGAACAATTTCTGGAAATGCGCGTCGACCTGCTCGAACGCGGCGCGCAGGCGTTCGCGCCCCTCGCGGTTCAACTGCCCGATGGAGCCGCGCAGGCGGTGGACCGCTTCGGTCAGCTCCTCTCGCTCGGCGGCAGTCGAGCCGTGCTCTTCCTCGATCTTGGCAAGCTCGTCCGCCGCGACGAGATTGACCGGGCCGATCCGCTCGCGCGACTGGGTCAGCCTGTCGAGCGCTTCGGCTTCAGCGTCGCGGTCGGCCACGCCCGCTTCGTCGAATTCGAACGCAGCGGGCAAGAGCGGCGGCGGCTTGTGAAACTTCTCGCCTGAAACCCGCGCCATCTCGGCGCGGCGCGCATCCTCGTTCTCTGCCTGATTGACGAGCTGCGCGCGTCGCTCGCGCGCCTCGGCTAGCGTTTCGTTCGCGGCGCGCTGTGCGGCGTCGGCGGCGTCGGCGGCAGCCTGCGCAGCGTCGAGCCTCTCCTCGAGGGCGGAGAGTCGCGCGGCAGTCTCCCGATGGCTGGTCTGTGCGATCTCGATATCCGCGAGCAAGCGCTCTGGCTGGTCGCCGATCGCCTCGCGCGCGGACGCGATCTCGGCAAAGCGACCGTCCATGTCGGCCAGGCGGCGCGCGGCTTCGTCCGCCCGGCGATCCCAGTGGGACCGGTCGGCCTTGTGCGCGGACACACGCTCCTTCGCGACGGCCAGCGCCTGTTCCTGTGCGGCGCGTGCGGCGGTTGCGGCGGCCAGCTGCGCGCGTGCGGTCTCGTGCGCGGTGTGCGCGGCATCGCGGCGGCTCGCGAGCGCCTCGGGGTCGGTCAGGCTGGCCAGCGTGGCCTGCGCCGCCTCGACATCGCGTTTTGCCGCGCCACATTGATCGGCGAGTTCGGCCTGCGCCTGCTCCAGCTGCCGGGTGCGGTCGGCGTGGCTTGCCAGCGCGGCCTCCGCCCGGTCGAGCGCGCGCAGCGCCTCGCGCTCGGCCTGCGCGGCGGCTTCGGTCTCGCTTTCGGCCCGAGAGAAAGCCGCCTGAGCGGCGTCGAGGCCGGAGCGGGCATCGCCGACCCGCGCTTCCGCGTCGGCCACCGCCTGCTGCAGGGCGGGTAGGCGTTCTGCCAGAGCGGCGAGCCGGTTGGCGGCTTCGAGCCGCGCCGCTTCCGCACCGCCTTCGCCGCGCACCACCAGCCCGTCCCACCGGCGCAGCGCCCCGCCGAGCGTGACCAGCCAGGTACCGGGATCGAGCGGGCGGCCATCGTCGCTGTCCGCAACCACGACGCGGGCGAGCCGCGCTCTGAGTTCCTCGGGGCAGTCCTTCAGATGGTCGAGCAGATTGTCCGCCACGGGTTCGGGTTGCGGGGCGCCGGTCCAGAAGCGGCCATCCTCCGCCTCGGGCATCATCCCCAGCGGGCTGCGTCCGTCGCGCCCGAGCACCGCGGCGAGCGCGGCTTCATAGCCCGGAGCGGAGCGGACCCTGTCCAACGCGACCGGTTTGCCAGCCTTGGCGGCGCGCGCCTTGTCGCGGCCCTGACGGTCGCGTTCGAGCGCGGCGTGCTCGCGTTCCACGCCCGCGAGTTCGGCGCGCGCTTCGGCAAGCGCGGCCTGCGCGGCTTCCATATCGACCCGGGCGGCATCGCGCGTCTCGCGAGCCGAGGCGATTTTCCCCGAGAGCGATTCGCGGCGTTCGGCAGCGGCCTTCGCCTCCCGCTGCGCGGCTGCGAGCGCTGTGGCGGGATCGTCGGCACCCGCCTGCTGGCGTGCACTGGCCTCCAGACGCTCGGTCTCCCGGGCAAGACCTGCCAGCCGCCGCTCCGCCTGCTCGACCGCCGCGCGCGCGACACGCCATTCCGCATCGAGCGCGGCGTAATCCGCGTTGGCGCGCGCCAGATCGAGCTCCGCCGCACGCTCCGCCTGTTCGGCACGCTCGGCCTCGGCGATCATCTTGGGCAGAGCTTCCTCCGCTTGCGCGCGGGCCGCCTCGCTCGCGGCCAAGTCGGCTTCGAGCCGTTTGAGCGCATCGGCGGCATCGCGCCCGGTGCGACCGTAATCCTCTCGGTCCTGCTCCAGCCGCTCGGCCTGCCGGTTGAGATCGGCGAGGCGGGCAAGCGCCGACTCGCGTTCCTTTTCCAGACTGGCGAGCCGCTGTTCCTGCGCGCCCGCGTCGGTTCGCGCGGCGACCAGCGCATCGCGCGCATCGGCGAGCTTTTCGGCCGCCTCGCGCTGGGCGGTCTCGGTCTCGCCTGCGCGCTCCTTCGCAGATTCCACCGCCCGCTCCGCCTCGATGGCCGCCTTGCGGGCTGCGTCAGCGCTCGCCGCGGCATCGCGCCAGCGGGCGAAGACCAGCCGCGCTTCGGCCACGCCGATCTCGTCGGTCAGCTTCGCGTAGCGTTCGGCCTGCTTGGCCTGCCGGCGCAGGCTGGCGATCTGGGTGTCGAGCCCGGCGAGGAGGTCTTCCAGACGCGACAGGTTGTTCTCGGTCGAACGCAGCTTGCTCTCGGCATCCTTGCGTCGGACATGGAGCCCCGCGATCCCTGCGGCCTCTTCGAGCATCTGACGTCGCTCGACCGGCTTGGCCGCGATCATGTGCGCGATCTTGCCCTGGCTGACGAGCGCGGGGGAATGTGCGCCGGTCGCAGCGTCGGCAAAGGCGAGCGCGACATCCTTCGCGCGCACGTCGTTGCCGTTGACCCGGTAGGCACTGCCCGCGCCGCGTTCGATCCGGCGGGCCACCTCCAGCTCTTCGCCGCGATCGTCGGTGCCGGTCAGCACCACCTCGGCAAACTGGCGCGGCGGGCGCTGCTCTGTCCCGGCGAAGATGACGTCTTCCATCCCGCCCGACCGCATCGACTTGGCCGAGGTTTCCCCCATGACCCAGCGGATCGCTTCGAGCAGGTTGGACTTGCCGCATCCGTTGGGGCCGACCACGCCGGTCAGCCCCGGTTCTACGCGCAGTTCGGCAGGCTCTACGAAGCTCTTGAAACCAGAGAGGCGAAGGCGCCGTATCTCCATCCGCGAGCCCTGCTACGTCTTCAGCGAGCGCCCGCGCGCTGCAAGGCCGCTTCTACCGATTCCCAGCTGCCGCCATCGAGCTGGGTGCCGTTGATGACGAAGGTAGGCGTGCCGCGAATATCGTCCTGCGTGCCGTAGGATTCGGAATATTCGGCAATCTCGCTCAGCCGCTTCGCATCGGCGAGGCAGGTGCGCGCCTGGTCGCGGCTGATCCCGCGTGCAGCGAAGAAATCGAGCAGGCCGGCAGTCTCCGCAAAGGCGACGAAACGCTGGTCTTCCGGCAAGGCGAGCGCGGCATCGAGCTGCTGGCTGCGCTGCTGCACCGGCTGGAGCAGGGTCGGCAGGTTAGCCCAGATCTGTTCGGCCAGCGGAACGGCCTGCGAGGGCGATCCGCAGTCGATCAGGCGGGTCAGCGCAAGGTCGATCGGGCCGTGGATCGCAAAGCTGCGGAATTCGAAGCTGACCTTGCCGGTATCGACATAGTCTTTCATCAGCGGCTCGATCGCCTGCTGGGAGAAGGCGGCGCAGCCCGGGCAGGTCAGCGATCCGTATTCGATCATCTTGATCGGCGCGTCGGGGTTGCCCACCAGATAGCCGTTGCGATCAGTCATCTCGGCGATTTCGGACCATTCCTGGCCCTCGGGCGCGGCCACTGCCGCCACCGGTTCGCCGTTCAGCGCGGTTTCCGCGTCGTCGTTCGATCCGCACGATGCGAGCCCCAGAGCAAGCGGCAGGGCGATGGCGGTCAGGGCAAGGGTCTTGGTGGTCATTCGGGCGATCATCGGACGGTCCTTTTTCGAGCCGATTGGGAAGGATAGGCGCGCTGGCCAGCGATTCGGAAGGGGCGCCCGGCGGTTCTCCACCGGGCGCTCGAGGTGCTTATTGCTCTTGTGCCGCCGGGGCCTTGCCCGACAGGGCGGCGCTCAGGCCGTCCCACGTGTGGACGTCTTCGAGCACGGTGCCGTCGATCGCGAAGGCGGGCGTGCCCGAAATCTTGCTCCAGTCGACGTCGGCGGAGGCCTCGAGCCGGTCGGCGAGGTCCTGATCGTTGAGGCACTGGTCGAGTTCTACCCGGGTGTATCCGCGCCGTTCGAACACGCCATAGAGGCCGAGGTCGCTCGCCACCGCACGGCGGCGCGCGCTCTTGTCCCCGAAATTCCAGCGGTCGGTCTGCGACTTGGTGGCCATTTGGCGAAGCCCGTTGATCTGCGGCTGGGCGGCCATCAGCGCGGCGTGGTTGCCGGGGAACTTGTCCGGGTCGCCGCAGCGCGCCAGCATGGTCGCCGCCAGATCGGCCGGGTTGGCGATCGCGTGGCGGTATTCGTAGCGCAGCTTGCCCGACTGGACGTAGCCGAGCTTGAGCGCCTGTTCCCCCGTCATCGTGAAGTCGCGGCAGTGCGGGCAGGTATAGCTGAGATATTCGGTAAGTGTGACGGGCGCGTCGGGATTGCCGACGATGTGCGACACCGGAGTGCGTTCGATAGTGGCCAGCCAGTTCTGCGTTGCCGCGACACTCGCCACCCCGGCGATCAGCACCAGCACGGCTGCAATTATCCGCTTCACGTCTTCGTCCCTTCCTTCCCGTCGTCGCCCAGCGTGCGCGCCAGCCCTTCGAGCACCGCGCGCAATTCCGGGTCGCCAATATCGCGCAGACTTTCGCCCATTTCCATAGGAATCGGCTTGAGTTCGGGCGGTCGTGCGCTCTTGCCCCCCTCTATTGCCCGCGCCTGAACGGGGCCTTGCCGCATCTTGACCTTGGCGACGGCGCGATAGCCGAAGAAGCGGTTGGTCCGCTCGATGATTTCCGGAATCACGTGCTGGATCAGCGGCGCGTGCGCAGGCGCGACGACCAGTTGCAGGATGCCCTCGGCGCGTTCCCCCGGGGGGAAGCGGATTGCCTCGGGCGCGCAGACCCTGGCGTGTTCGGGGCCGACGATTTCGGGCCAGCGCGTCACGACCGAGCTCTGGACGAAGCCGAACCGGCGAAAGGCGGTCCGCCCGACCTGCGGCATCAGATCGCCGACAGCCTTCGGCCCGCCGCCGCGCGGACGCTCGAACGGGCGCACGTTGCCTGATTTGGCGCCGGTCTTCTTGCCACTGGTTTTGCGGCTCGTCGATTTGGGGGGAGGGGTGCGTTCCATCGGAGACGCACTGATGCCATAGCGCGCGGGTGATCGCCACCCGTCCCGACCCCGAGATCCCGGCAAAACTGCTCGCCTGGTACGACACGCACGCGCGGGCGCTGCCATGGCGCGCGCTGCCGGGCGAGCCCGCGCCCGATCCATATCGCGTGTGGCTGTCCGAAATCATGCTCCAGCAGACGACCGTGGCGGCTGTGAAGCCGTATTTCGCGGCATTCACGCAGCGCTGGCCCGATGTCGCGGCCTTGGCGAGCGCGCCCGAGGAAGACGTAATGGCCGCGTGGGCGGGGCTGGGATACTATTCGCGCGCGCGCAATCTGGTGAAGGCGGCGCGCGTCGTCGCCGAGATGGGCGGCTTTCCCGATACCGAAGAGGGCCTGCGCGCGCTGCCCGGCGTGGGCGACTATACCGCCGCCGCGATTGCCGCGATCGCTTTTGGGCGGCGCGCCGTGGTGGTCGACGCCAATGTCGAGCGGGTGGTGGCGAGGCTGTTCGCGATCGAAGACCCGCTGCCCGGAGCGCGCAAGGCAATCCGCGAGGGCGCGGACAGGATCACGCCGGACAAACGCAGCGGCGATTTCGCGCAAGGCATGATGGACCTTGGCAGTCGCATCTGCACGCCGCGCGCGCCGCGTTGCGACGTCTGCCCGCTCGCTGCGAACTGCGCGGCGCGTGGGCACGATCCCGAACGGCTGCCGATCAAGGCTCCGAAAAAGGCGAAGCCCGTGCGGCAGGGCAGGGCGTTCTGGATCGAGCGCGAGGGGGCGGTGTGGCTGGTCCAGCGCGCCGGCACCGGAATGCTCGGCGGAATGCGGGCCCTGCCCGACGACGGATGGTCGGCGGCGGGCGATGGAGCGGGCGGTCCGCCTCTGTCGGGCGTATGGGACGAGGCAGGCGTGGTCCGCCACACCTTTACCCACTTCGTCATTGAGCTGAGCGTGCTGCGCTACGAGGGCGTGCCCGCGAGCGTACCCGGCAAGGGCGAATGGTGGCCGGTCGACCGGCTCGAAGAGGCGGGCCTGCCGACGCTGTTTGCCAAGGCGGCGCGGCTGGCAAGAGCGGCGAGCGAACGCCTGCTCTGACCCGGCTACGCTAGCGGGCGATTAGAGGATGCCGCCGCCCAGCGTCAGGCGGATGATCGCCAGGATCGTGACGATGATGCAGAATGTCCGCCCGCTGGTGTGCGACGACAGGAAGCCGAGGATTATCCCGAGAACCAGGAACGGCATGGCGAAGTAGTTCGCCCAGCCGAGCAGCGGGATGGTTGCGGGGATGACGATGATGAGGCCGACGATACCGAACAGCCATGAAAGAATGTTGAGCATGTGTCTTATATGGATAAGGCACCGTCGCGTGACAAGATGGTAAATGCGCCGGTCACCAACGATCTGGCGCGGGCCGCGCAGTCTCGCGGTCAAATGCGCGATTGACCCTGCGCGACGCAGGTTTAAGTTTCGCGCAGAAACCGAAACGGGAGAGCAGTGATGGCGTATACGGACTTCAACGAGGGCGGGCTCTCCCGCCGCAGTATCCTCAAGGGTGGTGCACTGCTCGCCGGTGGCAGCATGCTGGCAGGCATGCCCTTCGGCCAGGCTCTGCTGGCGCACGATGTCAGCGCCGAATGGCCGGGCGTTGCTGCCGAGATCGAGAAATACCTCTCCGAAAAGAAGCTCGCCAACGCGGTCGCCTCGTTCGGCTGGAATTTGGAAGAGAAGTCGCACCCGGTTGGCGGCGGCACGCTCGCCTTCGGGAGCACGGCCAAGGCCGATCTCAATTCGCTCTACCGCATCTATTCGATGACCAAGCCGATCACCGGCATGATGGCGATGCAGCTGATTTCCGAAGGCAAGATGGCGCTCGACCAGCCGCTGTCCGACATCCTGCCCGCCTTCGCCGATATGCAGGTGCAGAAGGAATACGACGGCGCGATTACCGGGGATAACCTCGAACCGGCGAAGAGCCCGATCACCATCCGCCAGTTGCTGACGCATACCTCAGGGCTCGGCTACCAGATCATCCAGAAGGGTGCACTGATGGACGAGTATTACCGGCTGGGCCTCGTCCCCGGTCAGGTCAGTCGCATGCCGATCCCGGGCATCCCGACCATCGAGCCGGTTGGCAGCCTCGAACTGTTTGCCGATACGCTGGCAACCGTGCCGCTGGTCTACCAGCCGGGCACCAAATGGTCCTATTCGGTCAGCCTCGATCTGATGGGCCGGGTGATCGAAGTGGTCGAGGGCAAGCCGTTCGATCAGGTCTTGCAGGAGCGGATTTTCGACCCTGCCGGGATGAACAGCACCTATTTCACCGTGCCCGAAAGCGAAGTCGGCCGGTTCACCACCAATTACGGCGTTCTCAACGGGCAGGTCATCCCGATCGACCCGGCGGCGTCCTCGATCTACCTCGACAAGCCTCCGTTCCCGTTCGGCGGTGCAGGCCTCGTCACCTCGCCGCACGATTACGACCGGTTCCTGCATGTGCTGCTGGGAATGGGCAAGATCGGCAATATCCGCGTGCTGAGCGAGGCTGCGGTGCGGATCGGCACGTCGAACATCCTGCCCAAGACGGTCGACCTCGCAGGCAGCTGGGTCGAAGGTCAGGGCTTTGGCGCAGGTGGCCGCGTCGTTGGCAAGGCTTATGGCTGGGGCGGCGCTGCGGGCACGGCGGCCTTCGCCGATTTCGAGACGGGCCTGCGCGCCGGGTTCTTCACCCAGTACATGCCGAGCGAAGCCTACCCGATCCAAGGCGAGTTCCCTGATCTGGTGCGCAAGGATCTGGCCGCAAAAACCAATGGCTGATGCCGTAGCGGCTCCGATTGCGTTTTCCGGCAACCCGCTCGACCGGGCGGACAACCTGCGCGCCGATCCCGACGCGCTGGCCGGAATGATGAACTGGAAGGCGCGGCTGCTGATGCTCGACGGGCTGATGCCGTCGATGGATGACGGCGGGCGGCTGGCATGGGGCACGCTCGCCGACGCGCCGGAGGATGCGGAGCTGGTGTTCCTCGGCCTCGACCGGGCGGACGGGGGCGAGAAGGCCTGCTTCGCCGCCGTCCCGCCCGAAGGCGATGCGCGGCCGCGCATGGCGAACCCGCAGCTATGGTCGCTGATGACCAGCCTCGCGCCCGACCAGCTGGCGCTGTACGGCGGTGCCCGCAGTCTGGTGGACTGGCACGCGCGGCACCGCTTCTGCGCGCAGTGCGGCGGATCGACCAAGGTCGCCAAGGGCGGCTGGCAGCGTACCTGCACCAAATGCGGCACAGAACACTTCCCGCGCACCGATCCGGTCACGATCATGCTGGTCGAATATGACGGCAAGCTGCTGCTCGGCCGCGGGCTCGGCTGGCCCGAGGGGCGCTATTCGGCGCTCGCCGGGTTCGTCGAACCGGGCGAGACGATCGAGGAAGGCGTGGCGCGCGAAGTGCTGGAAGAGGTCGGCATCGTGGTGCGCGATGTGTCTTACATCCTCAGCCAGCCGTGGCCTTTTCCCAGCCAGCTGATGCTCGGCTGCATGGCCTATGCGGATGACGACGCGATCACGCTCGACGAGACCGAGCTGGCCGAAGCGGGCTGGTTCACCCGCGACGAGGTGCAGGCCGCACTCGAAGGACGCGACGACGCGCGAATCGTCGCGCCCCCGCCGCATACGATCGCGCATCAACTCTTCCGCTGGTGGATTGCCCAATGACCCAAACTCTTTCGATCGACATCTGGTCCGATGTCATGTGCCCATGGTGCCTCGTCGGCTGGGGCGGCCTGCAGCAGGCGCTGGAGCAGCTCGACGGAGAAATCGACGCGCAGACCCGCTGGCACCCGTTCGAACTGAACCCCGACATGCCCGCCGAGGGTGAGGAGCGCACTGCGCATATCGCGCGCAAATATGGTCGCACGCTGGAGCAATCGCGCGGGGTGCAGGACCAGATGCGCGAGGCGGCGCAGCGTGCGGGCGTATCGCTCGATTATGAAGGCGGCGAGCCCGCGCCCGATGCGATGATGTGGAACACGCTCGCGGCGCACAAGCTGCTGACCTGGGCGCTCGAAGCGCATGGCGAGGACAAGCAGACCGAACTCAAGCTTGCGCTGTTCGCGGCGCACTTCAACCAGCGCCGCCGGATCGGCGAGCCCGAGGTGTTGCTCGACATTGCCGAAGAGGTCGGGTTCGACCGGGAAGCAGCGAAGGCCGCGCTCGAAAACAGGGATTATGCCGAGCAGGTCCGCGCGGGCGAGCGGGCAGCGTACCGGATGAACATCACCGGCGTGCCTGCGATGGTGGTGGGCGGCAAGTTCCTCATCCCCGGCGCGCAGCCCGCCGAGGCCTACGTCAACGCCCTGCGCCGCGCGGCGGAGAAGCTGAAAGACGATGCGTAGGGTCGCGATCGCGTCCTTCCTGGCTGGCGGAATAGGACGCGGAGGGCCCGCTCAAAAGACGAAACCCGATGCGGCCAGAACCTCTTTCGGGTTATCCTGCTTGAGCATCGCAAGCAGCGCCGCGTGCTTGTCCGGCGACGCATCGTAGTACGCCTGCCATAGCCTGAAGCCCATCCAGTATCCCAGCTCGGACGGCCAGCCCTCCGGCGGGCTGCCGTAATTTCCGACCCAGCGACGCACGGCGGCGGATGCCTCTTTCTCGAGCGAAGGGTCGGATGACGCGCGATCGAACAGCGCGAGATCGGCGGCGAGCCGGTCGCGCAACTCCGCTTCGCGCGGTGCCGCCCAGGCGGAGCGATCGGGGTTCGGATCTGCGCCCGTCACCAGCGTGGCGATGAAATCGGCTGCGCCTTCGGCCAGCACGCTTCGCAGCAGGATATTTTCGGCCCGCTCGGTATCGAAATCGCCCTGGAGCGAATGCACGGTTTCGTGGGCGAAGAACTGGCGCAGGCGTGCAGTGAATGCTTCGTCGGTGGGGGCGATGGCACACAGCACTTCGAGCCCGAGGACCTGCGCGCCCGGGGCCGCTGTGCCGCCCGAATTGCCAGCTCCCATCACGATATAGACCTGCGGCAGGCGCGCCTCGGGCAGCGCGCCGCGAAGGCCGAGATAGATCGAGCGCAGGTCCGCGTTGGCCTCTCGCACCAGCGGCAGGCATCGGTCGAGAGCCTGCCTGTAGGCGGCAGGGTCCTCGGCAACAGCGGAGGCCAGGTTTTCGCCGGACTTGATGCGGTAAGGCGTGAACACGCGCACCCCGAAGCTGCCCGGATCGATGTAATCGCGCTGGAGCTGCGCCGCGTCCGGCGTTCCATCGCTTGCTTCGAACAGAGCCGCGAACCGCTCGACATCCTCGACATGGATCGTCGCGGTCAGCGGGTCGGCGTCGGCGGGGCGCTCCTCGGCCTCGTCCTGAGCGAGGGCGGGGGCAGCGCATGCGAGCGCGAGCGCACATGAAAAAAGGTATCGGACCATACGGCCCGATACCCCGATTTGCGGCGACCGGGAATTGCAGAGGTCGCCCCGTCGATACCGTTCGTCGATCAGCCTTCGGCCTGTTGCTCCGCGCGCAGCTTCGCGACGGTCTGCTCGACCCGCGCCTGCAGCTTCTGGTCGGTCTGCAGAGCAGCGCCGATCTTGTTGAAGCGCGTCGGCGTCATCTGAGCCTGCGACAGCACGCTCATGGCGGCCTTGTCCTTCTGGGCCTTTTCCATTTCGGTGTCCTGCTGGATCTGGCCGATCATGGAAGCGGCGACGACGAAGTTTTCGAGCTCGGCATCGGAAACAGGGGCCATCTGCGCGGCGGCGGATGACTCCGCCTGCTGGGCGATGGCGGGCTGTGCGGCGATGGCGAGCGATGCGCCGGCGATGGCGCAGTGCAGAAGTTTCATGGGGGTCTCCCGTTCGTATGGATCGATACGGGCGCGCACCTCGTGATGTGGCAGCGCGACATCAACCATAGCGCGCTGGACCGTGAATGAGGTTGGACGAGTGGCGCGCGCCCAAACTTCGGGCGCGCGCCGATCGATAAAGGTTCAGGCTTGGTTGCCGCTCTTGATCGCCTGCATGGTCTTTTCGCCCTTGCGTGCGTCCTGCTCGGGATTGTCCGAGCCGACAGTCGGCTCACGATTATCGGGATCAGTCGCGCGATTGAGATCGGCGCGGGCACCGACACGAGTGTTCACGTCTCCGCCGGCCGATCCTTGCTGGTCGGGCGTTTCGTTCTCGGTGATCCGGTCGATCAGTTCGTTGTCGGGGTGGCGGCTCTGGCGTTCGGGCATAAAAATTCTCCTTTCCCCTTCAATGGTTAGGGTCAGGGGAGCGTTCCGATTTTCGGAAACTTGCGACTAGATCAGGCCGAGCCGTTGCAATTTGGTCGCTAGCTTGCCGGGCAGGGCGTCGCCCACCTCCTCGCCCTGCGCCAAATCGCGCGGCGGCTCGCCCTTGAGGTAGCGCCAGCCCTGGTGCGCGCGCTTGGGCTGCGGGTAGACCGGGATCAGCCGTGGCTCGAGGTCGATCGACCAGCGGCCGCCCTCGGCCTCGCTGAAGCCGAGGATTTCGCTTCGCGCGACGATATTGTGCTGGTGGATCCAAAACAGCGACCCGCCGATGCATTCTTCCCAGCGGGTGGGGCGATAGCGGGTGGTGAGGTTGGGGCTTCGCCGGTTTGCGTACCAGCTTTCGAGGTCGGAAAAGCTCTGCGCGCCGAACGCGATCTTGGTCAGGTTGAGCGGCATGGGGGTGAGGTAGGGGCTCGACGCATCCGCATCAACTTGCCCGTTCTTGAACCTACCCGTCGCTCCGGACTTGATCCGGGGCAAGGCTGCCTTTGCCGTGGCGCCGGAAGGAAGCTGGACCCCGGATCAAGTCCGGGGTGACGATTATGGGAGGATAGTCGGCTGGGCACGCGCAGGCGCGAAAGTCGTAACTCGTCGGATGACTGCCTTTAGCGCAACTAATCGCCGTCCTGCCTAAAGCGCTTCTGGCATTCCACCCCTGACGGCAGCTGGGTCATTTCGACCACCTTCGTAAAGACAAACTGACGGGTGGCGGGCCACATAGTAGTCCGCTTTCTAGGCGCAACATAGCCGTATCCAACCACGCGGAAGCAGACGGTCTCTTCGGGTCGATCACGCTGCCTCTCTATGACGGGCCTTGCGTAAATTTCTCTCCACCGTTCCTCCTCGAAATAGAAGGGTAATGCCGTCTCGCCTTCAACATCGTCGGGTAAGAAATTCGGGTATTCCCAGTGTGCATCCAACAGGCCATGAACTAGGCGGGACGCGGAAGGCGATTGCGCAACGGATGGGGCGGTGCTTGCGCAAGCCGACACACCGAAAATCATAGCAAACGCTAGGGTCCCGAACCTTTTCATCAGGAAAAGAATACATTGCTGCGGAAGGTCCGCAATCGGATCGTTCGCTGGCCGACGGCTAACACCACTCGGCCCTTACCCCACCAGCCCACTCGCGACCGCCAGCCCCAGAAACGCGAAGAAGCCCATCGAGTCGGTCACCATTGTCACGAACACCGACGACGCGACCGCTGGGTCCTGACCGGCGCGTTCGAACAGTACCGGGACCAGCACGCCCGCCAGCCCCGCCGTCACCACATTGATCACCATCGCCAGCGCGATCACCGCGCCGAGCGTGACGGAGAATACCAGCGCAGTGCCGATGCCGACCAGCACCGCCACGGTCACCCCGTTGAGGATCGCCACGCGCGCCTCGCGCCACAGGATCCTGCCGGTATTGGCCTTGGTCAGCTGATTGGTGGCGATCGCGCGGACGGTCACGGCCATGGTCTGCGTGCCGGCATTACCGCCGATGCTCGCCACGATCGGCATCAGGATCGCGAGCGCCACCAGCTGCTCGATCGCCGCGCCGAAGGCCGCGATGATCAGCGACGCGACCAGCGCGGTGCCGAGGTTCGCGACCAGCCAGCGCACGCGGCTGCTGAAGGCCTCGCGGATCGGTTCGTTGATGTCGCCGTCGCCCGCACCCGAGAGCAGCAGGGCATCCTCACCCGCTTCTTCGGAGATGATGTGGACCACGTCGTCGACCGTCATCTGGCCGACCAGTCGACCGCTCTCGTCGACCACGGCGGCGGAGATCAGCGCGTATTTCTGGAACATCAGCGCGACCTCTTCCTGATCCATCTGGACCGGGATCAGCGTCTGGTCGCGTTTCATCACGTCGGTCAGTGCGATCTTGCGCGGCGTGGTCAAAATCCAGCTGAGCGAGCAGGTGCCGACCGGGTGGTGCGCCTCGTCGACCACGAAGACTTCGAAGAAATCGCCCAGCACCGTGCCGTGGATGCGCAGGTAGTCGATCAGGTCGCCCACCGTCAGGTGTTCGGGCACGGCCACGAACTCGCGGCTCATCAGGCGCCCGGCGGTTTCTTCCGGATAGGACAGCGCGCTTTCGATCGCGGCGCGCCCTTCCGCCTCCATCTCGGCAAGGATCGCGCGCTGGTCGGTCGCGTCGAGATCCTCGATCAGCTGGACCGCGTCGTCGGTCTCCAGCTGGTCGGCAATCAGCGCCACCGCGTCGGCGGGCAGCGCCTCCATCATTTCCTCGCGGACCCAGTCGTTCAGCTCGGCGACCACTTCGCCGGTCATCAGGTCGCTGATCGCGATGGTCAGGTCGGCGCGTTCGTCGGTGTCGAACAGTTCGAGGAGGTCAGCCACGTCGGCGGGGTGGAGCGGTTCGACCAGTTCGTAGACTTCGCCCTTGCGGTCTTCCTCCAGCGCAAGGCGCACGGCGCGGACATATTCGGGCTTGAGCCGGTTTTCCTCGTCGTGGCGTTCGTCATCCACGCGATCGTCGGGGCGGCCCTCGTTGGCGCTTTCCTCCACGGCAACCGCCGCCGGGTCGATTGCATCGTCGAGGAGAGGGTCCGCGCTCATGGTCTGGCCCCTAAGCGGATGGCCCGTAAAAGCAAGTCAGCGCGGTGTCTTGCAGGGCGTGGAGACTGTGCGGGCTGGCGCATGGGCGGGGTAGTGCATACTCGGGGTGACAGGGCACCGCTGTGCGGCTAGCGCACGCGGCAACGCATTACCCAAGGAGATTCCCGATGGCAGACAAACTGACCTTCACCCTCGATACCGGCGATGGCGAGCCCAAGGACGTTGTGATCAAGCTGCGCCCCGACCTCGCGCCCGGCCATGTCGAGCGGATTACCGAGCTTGCTAAGGACGGCTTCTACGACGGCGTCGTCTTCCACCGCGTGATCCCCGGCTTCATGGCGCAGGGCGGCGACCCGACCGGCACCGGCATGGGCGGCAGCGACAAGCCCGACCTGAAGGCCGAATTCAACAGCGAACCGCATACCCGCGGCACCTGCTCGATGGCGCGCACCCAGGTTCCCGACAGCGCGAACAGCCAGTTCTTCATCTGCTTCGACGACGCCGAGTTCCTCGACGGCCAGTACACCGTGTGGGGCCAGGTCGAGAGCGGCATGGACCACATCGACGCGCTGCCCAAGGGCGAGCCGCCCGCAAATCCGGGCAAGATCGTCAAGGCGACCGTCGGCTGACCCGAGCACGAGGATGACGGATCAGGGGCGCTTCGGCGCCCCTTTTTTGTGGGGTCGGTTGACATCGCTGGCGGAACGTCCCGGCCCCGTCTGCGTCGGTAGGGTGAACATCGTCAAAGGACCTTCCCCATGAAAGTACTCGTTTCAGGCGCGACCGGGCACACCGGCAAGCGCATCGTTTCCGAATTGCTCGACGCAGGCCACTCCCCCGTGGCGCTGGTCCGCGAGAGTTCGGACACCTCCGAGCTTCCCGAAGGCTGCGAAACGCGGCTCGGCGACCTGACCGACCTGCCGGCCGACGCGTGCTCCGGCATGGACGCGGTGATCTTCGCCGCCGGGTCGGGCAGCGGCACCGGGCCGGAGATGACCGACAAGGTCGATCGCGACGGAGCGATGGCGCTGGTCGACCGCGCGAAGGCGGCGGATGTCGATCGATTCGTGATGCTCAGCGCGCGCGGCGTCGACGATCCCGACCCCGCCAGCGATCTCTATCACTACGCGAAGGCAAAGAAGGCGGCCGACGAACACCTGGTTGCATCGGGCGTGCCCTACGCGATCGTCCGTCCCGGCCCGCTGACCCATGGCGATGGCGCGCGCGACGTGCGGCTGGGGGACAATGTCGAGGGGAAGGGCACCACCGCGCGCGGCGATCTGGCTGCGGTGATGGTGCGTGCGCTGACCGACGATACGCTCGCCAACCAGACCTTCGCCATGGAGAGCGTCGGCGAGACGGCAGAGGCCTGACGCTCTAGAGCCCCGCCTTGATGAGCCAGTCGTGGAACATCCGCACCGGGCGTTCCTCCAGCGCGGCGGGCTTGCACACGAACCAGTAGCTGTAGGGGCTGTCGACATCGGCGTCGAACAGGTCGACCAGCCGGTCGTCCGCCGCGCGGCGCCGGTGGTCATCGTGCATGATCGCGATGCCGAGCCCCTGCGCTGCCGCCTCCAGCATCAGCTGGCCCGAATCGTAGTGGTCGATCGCGTTCGGCTCGAGGTCGGACATGCCCAGCGCCGCCTTCCACGCGGTGAAGCTTTCGGGCAGGCCGTTGTGAATCAGGAACGTCTGGCGCGAGAGCAACTCGGGGTCGGGGTGCGATCCCAGCTTCGCCGCCAGTTCGGCATTGGTGATCGCGTGGACCTTGTTCTCGTCCAGCCGCACCGCGTGCAGCCCGGACGACGGCCCGCGCGAGAGGATGATCGCCGCGTCGAGCGTGTCGCCCACGCGGTCTTCCAGATGCGGGCCCGTGTCGATGTCGATATGCAGGATCGGGTGCAGCCGCCGCAGCTCCGCGAGGCGCGGGAACAGGCGCTGCGTACCGAACAGCGGCAGCACGCCGAGGTGCAGCCGCAGGACGGAGCTGTTTTCCGACTGGCCTTCGACCGCGCGCGACAGCGCTTCGAAATGCGGCAGCACCGCCTCGTGGAACGCCGCGCCCTCGTCGGTCAGCTGCATCGCCTGCCGGGCGCGGGTGAACAGTTTCTTGCCGATGAACTCTTCCAGCGTCGCGATCCGGCGGCTGAGCGCCGATGGGCTGAGGCTGAGCTGGTTGGCAGCCGCGCGCGCCGATCCGAGGCGCACGGTGTACATGAACGCTTCGAGCGAGCGCAGCGGGGGAAGGCGTCGTTTGGCCATGACGGCGACCTTTGCAAATGGTTGCGACCCACAAAAGCCCTATTTTAGGCCGTGGTCCCGCTTGGGGGCGGTGGGGCGGACCCGCCCGCCTATTCTTCGTCGTCCCACCCGTCTTCGGGCGCATGCAGACGGACGCGCTTCACATGCGTCTCGTCGCCTTCGATCACCTCGATCGTCCAGCCCTTGGGATGCTGCACCTTCGCGCCGACCTGCGGCACCTGCTCGGCGAGGATGAAGGTGAGGCCGCCCATCGTATCGACCGATTCCTCGACCTCGGCCAGCGCGGGATCGATTCGCTTTGCGATATCGTCCAGCTCGGCGCGGGCGTCGATTTCCCACACGCCCTGGCTGAGCGATTCGATCCACTCCTCGGGTGCATCGTCGTGCTCGTCCTCGATCTCGCCGACGATTTCCTCGACCAGATCCTCGATCGTGATGATCCCGTCGGTGCCCGAAAACTCGTCTACCACGATGGCAAGGTGCATCCGGTTGGTCCGCATGTCGGCCAGCACGTCGAGCGCACTGCGGCTCTGCGGGACGTAGAGCGGTTCGCGCATCAGCGTGGTCCAGTTCTCGGGCGGCGGTGTGCCGTTGATGAGGAAGGGGAACACATCCTTGATGTGGATCATCCCGATCACATCGTCGAGCTGTTCGCGGTAGACCGGCAGGCGCGAATGGCCGTGTTCGGAGAACACGCCGAGCAGTTCTTCCCACGAAGAGCCTGCCTCCACCGCGACGATCTCGCCGCGCGGAATCGCGACGTCGTCGGCGTCGTGTTCGCTGAAATGCAGGAGATTGCGCAGCATCTCGCGCTCTTCCCGCGACAGGTCGCCCGCGCCGGGTGCCTCGCCGCTGGCGGCTTCGTCGCCCTCGTGCTCGTTGATCTTGTCCTCGAGCTCGCGGCGCAGGCTGCGCTCGCCGCCCTGACCTTCGAAGAATCTGCGCATCGCGAGCCAAAGCCCGCGTCTACTGTCCGCGTCTCCCGCGGCAGTGCCCCTATCGCTGTCGGTTTCGGGCATGGCCCAGTGCTGTACTCCTGTTGCTTCAGCGATCCCCATATGGGTCGGCGATGCCCAGCTGTGCAAGCGCCTTCACCTCAAGGGCCTCCATTTCCTCTGCATCCTTCGTCGAAATCTCGTGATCGAGCCCCGCCAGATGGAGTAGCCCGTGGATCACGAGGTGGGTCGCATGGTCTTCCAGAGTGGCATTCTTCTCGCCCGCCTCGCGCGCGCAGGTCTCGTGCGCGAGCGCGATGTCGCCCAGCAGCACGGGCGGACCGTCGGAGGGAAGCGCGACCAGTTCGTCGCGCTCCAGCATCGGGAAGCTGAGCACGTTGGTCGGCTTGTCCTTCTCGCGCCATCCTTTGTTGAGTTCGTGGACCTCAGCATCGCTGGTGAACAGGATGCTCGCTTCGAGCCGGGGATTCGCCAGCGCCGGCTCGACCGAGCCGGCGGCCCGCACGGCCCGCTGCGCCAGCGCTTCCCACGCGCCTTGCGGCCAGCCGTCGACTTCGATCTCAAGCTCCATGCACGCCTCCATCGGGCGTGTGCACGCGATCTCTGACACACCTGACACAGTGTTCTGGGGGAGAAAACGAGCGGCTTCCATGGCGGCGACGCGACGCGAGAGAGAAAGGCGAAGAGCAGGCGATCATCGCCCCCTGCCTAGCGCAGCGGCGCCGGGTTAGGAAAGCGGATTGGGCATGTCCGTGACGTACTCCGCACCAGACCCATTCGGCTCCATGCAAATATAGCACAACGCACACTTCCCTTGGGTTGCAGCGGAACTTCCCCGGCAGCCAGCAGTTGACGATTACCGCAAGGTGCTAGGGGTCAGATTGGCAATCGATTTTCTCGAACTGGCGGAGGCGTCGCCCAATCCATACGTTCTGCTAGACCGCGAGCTGCGGCTGGTATGGATGAACCGCGCCTACCTCGATGTGACGATGCGCGATCGGGACGACATCGTGGGACGCACGATGTTCGATGCGTTCCCGAGCGATCCGGACTCCGAAAGCTACCGTCAGCTCAGGGATTCGTTCGAACACGTCCTCGAAACGGGCGAGACGGACGAGATCGCGCTGATCCGCTACGACATTGCCCGGCCCGATGGCGGGATGGACACCCGGTACTGGAGCGCGACGCATAGCCCGCTCAGCGGCAGCGACGGGTCGCTGAAATATATCCTCCAGCACACGGTCGACGTCACCGAGCTCCACGAATTGCGCCAGCTGCGCAAGGAAATCGGCGTGGTCCGCCGTGCCGAAGCGGTCGAAGCGCGCAATCGCGATCTCGAGCGCGAGAGCCAGCGCATGCTCGAATTCTTCGAGCAGGCACCCGGCTTCGTTGCAGTGCTTGGCGGGCCGGATCACGTCTTCCAGATGGCCAACACGTCCTACCTCGATCTCGTGGGGCGCGACGATATCCTGGGCAAACCATTGCGAGAGGCGCTGCCGGAAGTGATCGAGCAGGGCTTCGTCGAGGTGCTCGACCGGGTCTATTCCACGGGCGAGCCCTATATCGGCAGGCGCGACCGCGTAATCCTCGAAGGCACAAACATTCCGGCGCACAGCCACCGTGTGCTCAACTTCATCTTCCAGCCGATTTCGGAAGATGACGGCACGACCACTGGTATCATCGTGCAAGGGTACGATGTGACGGAGGAAGTGGAGTACGAGAAGCGCCAGTCGCTGCTGATCCAAGAACTGAACCACCGGGTGAAGAACACGCTGGCGGTGGTCCAGAGCCTGGCCCAGCAGACCTTTCGCGACGTTCCGGACTCCGCGCGGGCAATGGCGATCTACAAGGCGCGGCTCCACGCGCTGGCCGCCGCTCACGGATTGCTCACCGAATCGAGCTGGAGCCCGGCGAGCGTGCGCCAGATCGTGGAGTTGACCACCAGCGCCGCGTTCGGATCGCTTGACGGTCGGGTGGTGCTTGAAGGGCCGAATTACCTGCTCAACCCGGAGGTTGCGCTGGCGTTGACGATGATCGTCCATGAGCTGACCACCAACGCGATCAAGTACGGCGCGCTGTCGAACGACGAGGGCCGCGTCCATGTCGGCTGGTCGGTCGAGTCGGATGGCGAGTGCGAAAAGCTGGCCTTCGTCTGGCAGGAACGCGGCGGCCCCGAGGTTCACGAGCCGGAGCGCGAGGGCTTCGGCACCCGGCTGATCCGCAGCGGGATTACCTCGAAACGGGGCACCACGGTGGACATGCGTTACGAGCCCGCCGGGCTGGAGTGCGAACTGACCGTGACGCTAGAATGCGGCGCGCTCCGCGACGGCGGGATCAGTTCGCCGATGGTGCCGGGCTGAACGCCAGCGCCGCGATCAGAACGACCGTGGCATCCCCAGCACGTGCTCGCCGACATAGCTCAGGATCAGGTTCGAACTGATCGGCGCGACTTGGTAGAGCCGCGTCTCGCGAAACTTGCGCTCGACATCGTATTCCGCCGCGAAGCCGAAGCCGCCGAAGGTCTGCATGCAGGCGTTGGCGGCTTTCCATGAGCTTTCGGCGGCGAGGTGCTTGGCCATGTTCGCTTCCGCCCCGCACGGCTGGCCCTCGTCGAACAGGCGGCATGCCTCGTAACGCATCAGGTCTGCCGCGCGCACTTCCGTGTAGGCTTGCGCGATGGGGAACTGGACGCCCTGGTTCTGGGCAATGGGCCGGTCGAAGACGATACGCTCGCTGCCATACTCCGCCGCCTTCTCGACGAACCAGTAGCCATCTCCGACGCACTCTGCCGCGATCAGCGCGCGTTCGGCGTTCAGCCCGTCGAGGATGTAGCGGAAGCCTTTGCCCTCTTCGCCAATCAGCGCGGATGCGGGCAGTTCGAGCCCATCGAAAAACACCTCGTTGGTCTCGTGGTTGACCATGTTGCGGATCGGGCGGATTTCCATTCCGTTACCGATCGCGGCGTGCAGGTCGACGAGGAAGATCGAGAGCCCGTCGGACTTGCGCTGCACGTCGTCGCGCGGGGTGGTGCGGGCGAGCAGGATCATCAGGTCCGAATGCTGGATCCGGCTGATCCATACCTTCTGCCCCTCGACCACGTAGGTATCGCCCTTGCGCACCGCGCGCGTCTTGAGGTCGGTGGTGTTGGTGCCGGCGGTCGGCTCGGTCACCGCCATGCTCTGCAGCCGCAGCGCGCCGCTGGCGATTTCGGGGAGGAACTTTGCTTTTTGCTCTGCGCTCCCGTGCCGCAGCAGCGTGTTCATGTTGTACATCTGCCCGTGGCACGCGCCCGAATTGCCGCCCGCCCGGTTGATCTCCTCCATGATGATGCTGGCTTCGGTCAGGCCCAGCCCCGCGCCGCCGAATTCCTCGGGGATCAGCGCGGCCATCCAGCCTTCCTTCGTCAGCGCCTCGACGAATTCTTCCGGGTACTCGCGCGCCTCGTCCTTCTCACGAAAATAGGCGTCGCCGAATCCGCGCACCAGCGCACGCACCGCATCGCGGATTTCGGGGTAGTCGGTGCGGGCGGCGGGAATGGGCAAGGCGGTTGGTCCTGTTGCGGCTGGGCCTAGGTCTTAGCCGGAAGATGCGGCGCGCGAAAAGCGTTGGTGCGCGTGCAGGGGCCCACGCAGGAGGCTCGACCCGTCCCTTCGACGCCTCGAACCATCGTAAATACGTGCATTTGTCAGGATCGGGCCGGAACCGCTCTCGATCAGGCGGCATTGGGTTGGCTCGTCAGTCGACGTTCGTCACCACGCTGACGGGGGCTTCACACGCCGGTCTCTCATCAAGGGGCGACCGGCTCCACTCTCGCGGGCCAGTTTCGGCCCGCGGGCAAAATCGATGGAGTCGCAATGATGAAAAGCACTTTTACTTCCACCTTCACCACCACCAAAGCCGCGCTCGTCTGCGGGATCGCAGCCTTTGCCCTGCCGGCGAGCGTCTCGGCGCAGGAGCAATGGTCGCAGCCCTACGAAGAGACCACGCTGACCGTTACCGGCAATCTGCCCGCCGATATCTCCGGCCTGCCCGAAGGGCCCGAGATCGACGGGTTCATCTCCGCGCGCAGCGACAACCGCATCCAGGTGACGACGGCGGACGGATCGAAGACCGTCGTGTTCGTGGCCGATGGAACCGAGATCAAGGCGCGCGGCGGCTTCCTCGGCCTGGGGCGCACCTCGCTCGAGGACGACCAGCTCTATAACGGCGTGCCGGTGACCGTGCGCACCGTGCAGTGGGACGATGGCCTGATCGCGCAGCGGATCAGCATGAAGAGCAGCGATCTGAAGACCGCGGCGATGATCCAGCGCGGGACCGAGCAGGGCTTCGCCGAACAGACCGCCGCGACCGAGGCGCTGCGCGGGCGCGTGGCCGATATCGACAATTACAACGTGAAGGGCACGACCAACGTCTATTTCGACACCGGCAAGTACGCGCTGTCGGGTCAGGCGCAGGCCCAGCTGTGCGGTGCCGCCGCGCAGGCAGACCAGATGGACAACGCGCTGCTGCTGGTGGTCGGCTACACCGACTCGACCGGCAGCTACGAGATCAATCAGGATCTGAGCGAGAAGCGCGCCGAGCGGGTGGTCAACTACCTCCAGCAGCAGTGCGGCTGGAAGCCGTACCGCATGCTGACCCCCACCGGCATGGCCGAGGCCGACCCGGCGGCGGATAACACCACCGATTACGGCAGGCAGCAGAACCGCCGCGTGGCGGTGAACATCCTCGTCAGCAAGGTCGTCGACGGAATGGGTGGCTGATAGATCGAGGGGGGGCGAACGGTCCGCCCCTTCTTCCTTCCTCCCTCGTCATCCCCGCGAAGGCGGGGATCCCGCTTTCCTTAAGTCTCACAGGATATCCCCGAACCGGTCGAGCCAGTCCGGGTTCTGCTCCTCGATCAGGCGGATCTTCCACTCGCGCCGCCACTTCTTCAACGCCTTCTCGCGCGCGATCGCATCCTCGATCCGGTCATGGTGCTCGGCGTGGACGAGGCGGGTGAGGCCGTAGCGCTTAACGAAGTCCGAGCCGTCGCCGGTGCTGTGCTGTTGGATGCGTGTTGCGAGGTCAGCTGTCACGCCGATGTAGATCGTCCCGCGATAGCGGTCGGTCATGAGGTAGACCCAGCCGCCCTTCATTCAATTAAGCGGGACCCCCGCCTTCGCGGGGGTGACGAAGGGGAGGGAGAGCGGCGAAACTACTCCCCTGTCCCCTCGTACGCATCCACGATCCGCCCCACGATCGGGTGGCGGACCACGTCGGCGCTGGTGAAGCGGATCGTGCCGAAGCCTTCGATCCCCTCCAGCTTCTCGACCGCGTCGGCGAGGCCGCTCATGCGGTCGCCGCCGGGGATGTCGACCTGCCGGGGGTCGCCCGCGATCACCATCCGGCTGTTCTGGCCGAAGCGGGTGAGGAACATCTTCATCTGCTCGCGCGTGGTGTTCTGCGCTTCGTCGAGGATCACGAACGCGTCGGCCAGCGTGCGCCCGCGCATGAAGGCGATGGGCGCGATCTCGATCACGCCGCTGGCGATGTGCCGCTCCACCTGTTCGGGCGGCATGCAGTCGTATAGCGCGTCGTAGAGCGGGCGCAGGAAGGGATCGACCTTCTCCTTCATGTCGCCGGGCAGGAAGCCGATCTTCTCGCCCGCTTCCACCGCCGGACGGCTGAGGATCAGCCGCTGCACGCTGCCGCTGGTCAGCTGCGCGACCGCCTGCGCCACCGCGAGGTAGGTCTTGCCCGTGCCTGCGGGGCCGAGCGCGAAGATGATGTCGTCGCGGCTCAAGGACCGCATGTAGTGTGCCTGCACCGCGCTCCTCGGCACGATCGTCTTGCGGCGGGTGCGGATCATGATCGGCGGGCCGTCGTCCTCGCCCGCGCGGCGGCCCTCGATGATCCCGTCGAGCGTGGGTTCGTTGGTCATCGCGATGATCGCCTCGATCGCGCCTTCGTCCAGATCCTGCCCCATGGCCAGCTTGTCGTACATCGACTGAAGAACGTCGCGCGCGCGGGCGACCGAATCCTCCGGCCCCTCGATCATCACCTTGTCGCCGCGGGCGGAGATGAACACCGACAGGCGGTTTTCCACCTGCACCAGGTTGGCATCGAACTGGCCGAATAGCGGGACCAGCAGCGACTGGTTCTCGAAATTCATCTCGGCCCGTGCGCGGCGTACCTCGCGCTGGGGGTGCGGTGGCGGGGAAAGCCGGGGCTCTCCGGCGCGGGATGGTCTGCGGCCCATGCGTCTCCTTGGCAAAAGGGTGTTGCGAGTCGTGAATGTAAGCTGCCTTCGGGGGGAGGCAAGCGCGGCGCCATCGGCACGGTGGAAAGTCATCGCGCTGTCACCTGTGGGCATCCCGATACACACCGCGACAATTTTACGGCCAAGATGAACGCGTCTGCGGGGCGGTTGTTCATGTAAACGGCGCTATTTATGAATGTGTGCTCGATCGGGGCATGTTTTGTGGAGTAACCGAAATGCGTAATGTCGTGATTCTGGCGGTTGCCGCAGGGCTTGTCCTGCCCACCGCCGCCTATGCCAAACCCGCCAACGAAAGCCGCCAGCAGGCGCGGATCGAAGCCAGGGTCGATGCCCGCGCCGACGCGCGTCAGGACCGCCGGGACGACCGCCGCGACGCGCGACAGGACCGTCGCGAGGACCGCCGGGAATATCGCCAGGACCGGCGCGAAGATCGCCGCGACTACCGGCAGGCCCAGCGGCAGAACTACCGCGACTGGCGGGCCTACCGACAGGCCGAACGCAACGCCTTCCGGCGCGGTGCCTACGTCGCCCCGCGCGGGCTACGCTATCGCCCGGTGCGGGCCGGTGCGCGGCTGAACTCGAACCTCTTCTGGGGTTCGCGCTACTGGATCAACGCGCACGACTATTACCTGCCGCAGCCGCGCTACGGCTACCAGCGCTACATCCGCTACGGCAACGACGTGCTGCTGATCGACACCCGCAACGGGCGCGTCATCACGGTCTACAGCAGCTTCTTCTGGTGACGGAGCAAGGACGCCCGGTCTTCGGTCGGGCGTCCCATTTTTTACGGGGGCTGCCCCTGACAAGCGCCCTCCCGATACCTAGATTATGGGCATGCGGAACGTTGCCCTTATGATGATTGCCCCGCTGTCTGTCGCGGCAGCGATGATCCCCAGCGCGTCTGCCGCAGCCGACGATGACAACTTCGGCCCCGAAAAACTGGCTGCGATGAAAAAGATCGAGGCCGAGCATGGCCCGCTTGCCGCGGCGCCGGAAAGGTTTGCCGAGGTCGATCTCGACGGCGACGGGTCGCCCGAAATCATTGGCTACATCCGCTCTCCAGAAACCTGCGGCAGCGGCGGGTGTACGCTGATGGTCTTCGACATGAAGGGCGGCAAACTTGCCCAGATCGGGCGCATTCCTGCATCCCGCCTTCCTGTGAGTATCTATCCCGAAAGCCACGGCGGCTTTCGCGATCTCGGCGTGACGACCGCAGGCGGCGGCTATGGCTCCGCCATCAGGCGGGTGCCCTTTACCGGGAGCAGCTACGCCCCGAGTGCGTGGGACGATACGACCGCCAAGGAACGGCGCCACGGGACCGTTGTGCTGAGAGACCGGTAAGGCGTGGCTGCACTCAGGCCGGTGCGTGCGCGCGAACCGGTGCGCCGCGCAGCGAGTTCGGCCCGGCCTCTTCCAGCGTGACCTGCACGAGATCGCCGATCTTGACTGCCTCGTCTTCGAAAAACACCGATTGCAGCCAGGGCGACTTGCCGAGCCACTGGCCGGGCAGCTTGCCCTTGCGCTCCACGAGCACTTCGCAAGTTTTGCCAACGCTGGCGGTGTTGAACGCGTGCTGGTCGCGGTTGAGGCGATCCTGCAGGCGGGCGAGGCGATCCTTCATCACGTCCGCCGCAACCTGACCGTCCATCCCCGCAGCGGGCGTGCCGGGGCGGGGCGAGTACTTGAAGCTGAACGCCTGCGCGTACCGGATTTCGTCGACCACCTTCAGCGTGTCCTCGAACTCGGCCTCGGTCTCCCCCGGGAAGCCGACGATGAAATCGCCGCTCAATGCCAGATCGGGCCGCGCGGCGCGGAAGCGTTCGAGCAGCCGGAGATAGCTTTCGACCGTGTGGCTGCGATTCATCGCCTTGAGCACGCGGTTGTTGCCCGCCTGCACCGGCAGGTGGAGGAAGGGCATCAGCTTCTCGACCTCGCCATGCGCGGCGATGATCTCCTCATCCATGTCCGCCGGGTGGCTGGTGGTGTAGCGGATGCGCCCGAGCCCGTCGATTTTCGCCAGCTCGCGGACCAGCCCGGCGAGCCCGGTGCGGTGGCCCTTGGCGTCCTCGCCCGACCACGCGCTGACGTTCTGACCGAGCAGCGTTATCTCGCGCGCGCCGCCTTCGACCAGACGCTGCGCCTCGGCGATCAGCTCGGCAAAGGGACGGCTGATCTCCGCGCCGCGCGTGTAGGGCACCACGCAATAGGTGCAGAACTTGTCGCACCCTTCCTGAATGGTGAGAAACGCAGCGGGCGGCGCGGTGCGGCGCTGCGGGAGCCCTGCGAACTTCGCCTCCGCGGCCAGGTCCATCTCGGTCGTGCGCTGGCCGGAGACCGCGCGTTCGAGCATCGCGGGCAGGTTCTGGTACGCCTGCGGGCCGACCACCATACTGACGGCGGGCGCGCGGGCCATGATCTCTTCCCCCTCGGCCTGCGCGACGCAGCCCGCGACCGCGATCAGCGGCGAAGAGCCATCCTCGCGCCGGAGCCGGCCGATGTCCGAATAGACCTTCTCGGTCGCCTTCTCGCGGATGTGGCAGGTGTTGAGCACCACCAGATCCGCCTCCTCGCCCTCGGGCGCAGGGCTGATGCCCTGCGCAGCGAGCAGCTCGCCCATCCGCTCGCCATCATAGACGTTCATCTGGCAGCCGAAGCTCTTGACCCGGTAGGTCCTGGGGGGAGTCGTGGGTTTCATGGAGGCGGCGCGTGTACTGCATTGCGCCGCGCGCTTCAATCGTCCGCCGCTGCCTCCGCTTCGATCCGGTAATGGATCGGCCGGAAGCTGCCGCCGTTCGAGGCATAGGCCGAACACGCCGTGAGTCCGATCACCAGGTCCATATGCGCCCGGAAGCGCACGGCCTCGCCCGGCTTGCTAGTCGGTGGATCAACCGAGAGCGAGCCCGAGCCGCCATCGACCGGCACGTTCATAAAGACGTTGAATGCGGTGGGAATCGCATCGCGTTCGATCCCGTAGGGCGCCAGCGCCGCTTCGAGGTTGCCCATGCATCCGCGATGGACCGGCTTGTCGGAGTAGAAGTGGCGGAAGGTATCCTCGCTGCACGGGGTCAGCAGGTAGTCGTGCTGGCCTAGGCTATCGTCCTCGATCGTCAGCATAACGTTCGACCGGTTGGACCACAGGCGATTGCCTTTGGTGAGGCGGATCGTCTCCTCGTAGTCGAAGGTGCGTCCGTTCGACATCACTTCGCGCACATCGTCGCGCACGAAGGCGATCATGTCGGACACCTGCGACCCCTGCGGGTCGATCACGGTGAAGGCTTCGCCCTTTTTCACCACGAAGGCCGCGCCGCTGCGGGGCGGGATTTCGATCGTCTGGCTCATGTGCGCCCCCTGAACGGGCAGGCCCAGTCCTCTTCGACCGCGCGCCCGCTATATTGCCTCGCCTCGCTGCTCTCGCCATGCCGGGCGAGCATCGGGTTGATATCGCCCGCGAGCGAGACATCGCGATCGAGGATACGCTGCCGCATCCGCTCGTACACCCCGCTGTTGCGCAGCCACTCGAATTGCTTGTGCAGGTTGAACACCAGCGAAGGCTTGGGGAAGCGGCGCGCCGGGCGCGAGGCATTGGGGTGCAGCCCCACGACGAAAAACGCCTGCCCGCCGAAGCTGAGCGAGAAATCGGGCTCGGCCGGATTGCTGCTTACGGTAGGGTCCGGCTTTTGCGAGAGCCACTCGTCCTTGTCCGACAGCGATTGAATGCGTTCCCACATCGCCTGCTCGAACCGCACCTCGTCCAGATCGAGCGGACCGTCGAAGATCACCACAAGGCTGCGCAGCTGGTCGGGCGGAAGATCGCGCTTGGCCCAGTGCATCAGCGCTTCGTGGATCTTGAGGTCGTTCCACGCGCTGGTGAGGTCGCGCGCGAGCACGAACTCCATGTTGCCTGTCGCGAGCGCAGACTTGGCCCCCACGCAGGGGAAGTCGCGGCCCTTGATCACGGTTTCGAATTGTTCGACGCGTTGGTCGATAAGAGTGTCGGCATCCATAGAAGGCACAACAGGCGCGCCTCGTGGGCGGCGCCTGAACAAACCTTCACTAAGATTGCAGTGCGGAGCCGATGCCCCGATCAGGCGGTCGGCGTATCCGCGCTGCCCACCGGTTCGACCGGCGGCAGCTTCGCCTTGCTGTAGCGGATCGGGGCGACGTCGTGGTCGAAGGGGCGCAGCGCGTGGCCCATCTCGCGCACCAGCGTTTCCTCGATCCGTGCCCGCGCCTCTGCGGCGATCGCCTTGCGCCCGCGAAATTCGGCGGGGCTGAAGGGTTCGAGGAAGTGCACGCCCAGCGGGAAGGTGCCCTTGCGGCCCATCACGCGCTTGTAGTTGTTCAGCCCGTCTTCCTCGCCGATCCAGCCGATCCATTCGGCGACCTTGCCGTAATCGAGCACGACCGGCTGCACCAGCACGCCGGGGGGCGGCGGTTCGAGCACGCTGAGCATCGAGGATTTGAACGGCAGCAGCGAATGCCCGTCGGTGGTGGTGCCCTCGGGGAAGACCGTGACCGACCAGTTGTCCATCAGCGCCTCGCGCAGCGCATTGATCTGCGCCGCGACGCCGAGGCGATCCTCGCGCTGGACGAACACGGTGCGGTTGAGCCCGGCGAGCCAGCCGACCAGCGGGGAACTTGCCAGTTCCTTCTTGGCGACGAAGGCGGTGCCGCTTGCGCCTGCCAGCGTCAGGATGTCGACCCAGCTGACGTGATTGGAGATGAAGAACACGTCGCGCCGCAGGGGCACGCCGTGGCGCTGCACCCGCGCGCCCACCACCCAGGCGGCGTAGCCCAGGAACCACTTGGGGAAGGGCGATCCGTAGGAAATGACCCGGTAGATATAGTGCAGCGGCACCGTGACCAGCAGGCCGAGGCCAAGCGCGAGCGTGCGTGTCCACAAGCGGACCCACTCCGCGAGTGAGAGGGTGGTCTTTTCGCCGCGCGCCGCAGCCTGCCGCCGGGCCCATTCGGAGCCCTGGTCGGGTGTGGGATCAGTTGTCGCGTTCGAGGCGGACGCCATACAATTCCATCCGGTGATCGACGAGGCGATAGCCCAATTTTTCGGCGATCTGCTTTTGCAGCGCCTCCAGTTCGGGGTCGACGAATTCGACCACCTTGCCGCTTTCGACGTCGATCAGGTGGTCGTGGTGCGCCTCGGGCGCGGGCTCGTAGCGCGAGCGGCCATCGCCGAAATCGTGCCGGTCCAGCACGCCCGCCTCTTCGAACAGGCGGACCGTGCGATAGACGGTCGCGATCGAGATGCCCGAATCGATCTTCGAGGCGCGTTCATGCAGCTGCTCGACATCGGGGTGGTCGTCGCTGTCCGACAGGACGCGCGCGATGACCTTGCGCTGTTCGGTGATGCGCAGGCCCTTGTCGGCGCAGAGTTGTTCGAGATCGATTTTATGGGGCACGTGCAACGTCCTTGAGCTGTCGTGCCGGGCATAGGCGGGGTGTGCCGCCCACTCAAGCCTCGCCGGTCGACCCTTTACAGAGATCGACCGGCGGGATGATGCCTATTCGGCGGTCTTCTTGCGACGGCCACGCTTCTGGCCGGGTGCGCGGCCAAGGCCGATCTTCTTCGCCAGTTCGCGGCGTTTTTCCGCGTAGTTGGGCGCAACCATCGGGTAATCGCTCGGCAGGTTCCAGCGCTCGCGATATTCCTCGGGGCTCATGTCGTAATTGGTGCGCAGGTAGCGCTTGAGCATTTTCAGCTTCTTGCCGTCTTCGAGGCAGACCAGATAGTCGGGCTTCACCGAGGCGCGGACCGACACGGCCGGTTCGGGGCGTTCTTCTTCCTGCGGTGCACCGGCGGAAAGATTCGCGAGGGCCGAATAGACGTTGTTGATCAGCCCGGGGATTTCGTCGAGTTCGGCGCTATTGTTCGCGACGTAGGCTTCTACGATGTTCGACGTGAACGCGATGAGCGTCTGCGTCATTTCGATATCTTGGTCTTCCATCAAGTTCCTCTAGGGTTTTACATATGCTGTGCTCGGGGGGATCGGACGGCATACGCAAAATTCCCTGTCGCATTCACTTTGCGAATGCAACGCCAAAAACCATCTTTACTATACTTCGACCCGGCGAGGAGTGCTATTGCGCGGACAGTTCGAGCCCGAATGTAATCGCATCCATCCGCGCGCCATCGCCGAGCGAATAGTAGTTCTTGCGCCGCCCAATCGGAACGAAGCCCTGTGCTTCGTAAAGCGTGCGAGCGGGATTGTTTTCCCGCATTTCAAGGAATAGCCGTTCCGCGCCGCGCTGCCGCGCATCCGCCGCCAGGCTTGCGATCAGCCTGGCGCCCAGTCCCTTGCGGCGGAACGGCGGATTGACCGCAATGAGCAGGATTTCCTCTTCGCCCGGCGCCGCGCGCACGATGGCGAATCCTTCCGCCTCTGCCGGATCGAGCATATCCTCGCCACCAGCTGCAATCAGCGTCGCGTGCGTATTCGACAGCATCAGCGCAGAGGACACCTGATTGCGGGTCCACGCCTCGCCCCATTGCGGATCGAACGCGCTGTCCATGATCCGCATGATCGCATCGAGTTCGGTATCGGTCATCGGCCCGCCTCCGCGATGGCGGACGGCGTCGCGTCGGGTCCGCGACCGTAGATCGGCGCGAGGTCTTGCGTGAGCAGCGTCTTGGGCAACAGCGGGGTTGCGCGCGCGTCGGGCAGGATTGCGACCGCGCGGTGCTTCGCGTCGGGCGCATCACCGACCAGTTCAGCCGCCCGGTCGCCCGCGACGATGGCATGGAAATCGCGCGCCGCGGCCGCTTCCGGTGGGAGCGAGGCGACCTGCCCCTGCGGCATTCCGGCGGCATCGAAATCCTGCACGAACCATTCGCCGTGCCCGCCGTTCATGCACACCGTCACCGGAGCTTGCGAATCATCCGCGCGCGCCATTGCCGCGACCAGCGCCAGCGTCGGATAGCCGAGCACCTCGGCCTGCCAGGCGAAGCCGAGCGCGCGGGCCGTCGCGATGCCGATCCGCACGCCGGTGAAGCTGCCCGGGCCAAGCGAGACGAGAATCGTGTCGGCGCGGCCTTTTTCAGGCAGGTCGGCGATCATCGGCACCAGCCGTTCGGCGTGGCCGCGCCCGAGCACTTCGTGTGCAGCCGAAAGCAGCCGCTCGCCCTCGAACAGCGCGACCGAACAGGCCGCCGTTGCGCAGTCGATCGCGAGTGTTCGGTGAGATGTAATCGGTTGCCCCCTTTGGCGCCTTCGCAAACTGCATCCGCGTTTCCACATTGCAGTGCGAAAGCGCAAGAAGGGCGAAACGGGTTTTAGGCGATCCGGTTGAATTTGTCGAAATCGGGACGCGGGCTGCGATCGAAGATCGTTTCCTTGTCGCCGTAACCGATCGAGCAGATCCAGTCGGCGCGATACTGCGGTTGGTCGGCGAAGAAGGCCTCGGTAACCTTGTCGAGATCGACGCCCGACATCGGCCCGCAATCGAGCCCAAGCGCGCGCGCGGCGAGCATCAGGTAGGCACCTTGCAACGCGGAGTTGCGCTTGGCCTGCGTGATCCGGCCTTCGACGTCGCCTTCGAACCAGCTCTTCGCGTCAGTGTGCGGGAACAGCCAGGGCAGTTCTTCGTGGAAATCGATGTCGTAGCCGATGATGACGCACCAGGGCGCGGTTTTGATCTTCTTCTTGTTCGCTTCCATCGCGTGCGAAGCGAGCTTTTCCTTCGCCTCGTCCGAACGGCACCACACGAAGCGCGCCGATTGCTGGTTCGCGGAGGTCGGCCCCATCTTCAGCAGATCGTAGATGCGCCGGATCTGGTCTTCGCTCACATCCTTGTCGAGCCAGCCATTATAGCTGCGCGCTTCGAAGAAGAGCTGCTCCAGCGCTTCGTGCGAGAGGGTGTTACCGTGGAACTGCTTGGTCATGGGCCGGGCCTCTTTCGGGTTGGGGCATCAGGAGAGGGGCAAGCTCAGCTTGCGCGAACCTCAACGACCTCGGGCACGTAATGTTTCAGCAGGCCCTCGATCCCGTGCTTGAGCGTGGCGGTCGACGAGGGGCAGCCGTCGCATGCGCCCTGCATCGCCAGGTAGACGATGCCTTCCTTGTATCCGCGATAGGCGATGTCGCCGCCGTCGCCCGCCACCGCCGGACGGATGCGGGTTTCCAGCAGTTCCTTGATCTGGTCGACGATGTCTTCGTCCGCAGGGTCTGCTTCGACCACCAGCGTATCTTCCTCAGGCGGGACGGCGATGCCCGCCGCGCTGCCGCCGTGGAACAGCGGCGCTTCGGAAACGAAATGGTCGAGCAGCACGGCCACCACCTGCGGCTTAAGGTCGGTCCACTGCGCGCCTTCGCCCTTTGTGACGGAGATGAAATCGTGGCCGAAGAAGACGCCGGTCACTTCGCCGGTATCGAACAGTGCCTGCGCCAGCGGGCTGGCCTCGGCATCTTCCGGACTGGCGAAATCGCGGGTGCCCTGCGGCATGACCTGCCGCTGGGGCAGGAACTTGAGCGTGGCGGGGTTCGGTGTGGTTTCGGTTTCGATGTACATTGCACGGGGGCATGTAAGGGCCCGGCGGGAACGTCACAAGCGGTCGCTCGTCCTTGCCATGATCGGCCAGCGACCGGTCCGGCCTTTTTCTTCACCGGTCGCCAGCTAACGGCCTTGTTCACTGGGCCTTCACTTCTCCGCCCTCTATAGGCTCGATTCATGCACCCAGCTTCCCGCGCGCCGCGTTTCCTTGCCCTCCTGCTGCCGTTCTTCCTCGGGGCTTGCGCGATTTTCGGGCCGGACAGGGCCGCCACGCTCCCGCCCGAACCGCAGCAGGAAGCGTCGCAGCCGGTTGCAGATCCTGCGCCCGAGCAGCAGCATTCCGCCTCCGCGCCCGCCAATCCGGGCCCACCGGCCTCGATCCAGCCGACCAGCGAGACGCCTTGGCTGTACGAGGGAAGCAATATCCCGGTGGATCGCCAGTGGCGTTTCGGCGTGCTCGACAATGGGCTGCGCTATGCCACCCGCGAGAACGGCGTGCCGCCCGATCAGGTATCGATCCGCATCCGCATCGACACAGGTTCGCTGTACGAAAGTGATTCCGAGCGTGGCTACGCCCACCTGCTCGAACACCTGCTGTTCCGTCAGTCCCGCTACCTCGGCGTGGGCGAGACGATCCCGACCTGGCAGCGGCTCGGCGCGACCTTCGGCAACGACACCAACGCGGTGACCAGCGCGACGCAGACCGTGTTCCAGCTGGACCTGCCCGAAGCCGACCCGGCCAAGCTCGACGAAGCGTTCAAGCTGCTTTCGGGCATGATCGAGGCGCCGGTCATCAACGAGGTCAACGTGCGCACCGAGGTGCCGATCGTGCTGGCCGAGAAGCGCGAACGCGGCGGCCCGAACGAACGCGTCGCGAACGAGAGCAGGGACCTGTTCTTCCACGACCAGATGCTCGCCAAGCGCCCCCCGATCGGGACCGAGGAGACGCTCGAGGCGGCGACGGCAGAGGATGTCGAGGCCTTCTACAAGCGCTGGTATCGCCCGGAGGAAACCGTGATCGCGGTGGCGGGCGACGCCGATCCTTACGTGCTGGCCCGGCTGATCGAGAAATATTTCGGTGACTGGAACGTCGAGGGCGATGTCACGCCGGAGCCCGACTTCGGCGACCCGACCCCGCCCGCAGGCGTTGCGGCGGATAACCCGGTGGGCGAAACCGCCGTGATGGTCGAACCCGACCTGCCGCGATCGCTCACCTATTCGGTGATGCGCAAGTGGGAGCCGGTGCAGGATACGATCACCTATAACGAAGGCCTGCTGATGGATGCGCTCGCGCAGTCGCTGATCAACCGGCGGCTCGAAGCGCGCGCGCGCGGCGGTGGCGATTACCTTTATGCGCAGGTGCAGCAGGAAGACGTCAGCCGCAGCACGGACGCGACCTTCGTCAGCTTCGCTCCGCTGACCGAGGACTGGCAGACGGCGCTGGCCGATGTGCGCGCGGTGATCGCCGATGCCACCACCAACCCGCCGACCGAAGAAGAGCTGCAGCGCGAGATTTCCGAATACGATGTCGCATTCGTC
Source organism: Citromicrobium sp. (assembly GCA_002729695.1). Lineage (GTDB taxonomy): Bacteria > Pseudomonadota > Alphaproteobacteria > Sphingomonadales > Sphingomonadaceae > Alteriqipengyuania. Next base: position 145,760 of record PBYQ01000015.1, read on the forward strand.
GCCGCGGTGGAGGAAGCCGAGGTCGAGGCAGGCGCCAATCTGGCGGATACCCTGATTAATGCGGTCGACATTCGCGAAACCGTCGCCTCGCCGCAAACGGTGCTCGACATATTTCGCGGGATGCGGGATCGCGTCACGCCCGAGGCCATCCTCGCGCGCACCAGGGCGCTGTTCGAAGGGGACGTGATCCGCGGTTTCTACGTCACCCCGCAGCAGGGCGAGGCGAGCGCCGAGGAATTGCGCGCGGCCTTGCAGGCCCCGGTCGAAGCGGATGGGTCCGCACGGATCGAGGCCAAGACGATCGACTTCGCGCAGCTGCCGAAGATCGGCACGCCGGGCACGGTCGTCGCCGATGGGCCGCTGGGCATTCTCGGCATCGAGAGGGTCGAACTGTCCAACGGGGCCACCGCGCTGCTGTGGCCCAATGATGCCGAACCCGGCCGGGTCGCGGTCAACGTACATTTCGGCGCAGGCCTGCGTGCGTTCGACACCAAGGATGCGCCCTACATCACGCTGGGTGAATCGGCGCTCATAAGTTCGGGTTTCGCCGGGCTCGATCAGGAAGACATCGACCGGCTGGCCACCGGGCGCAAGCTGGGCTTCGACTTCGGCGTCGACCTTGCGACCTTCACCTTCTCGGCCGAGACCCGCCAGGCGGACCTCGCCGACCAGCTCTATCTGTTCGCGGCCAAGCTCGCTTTTCCCGAATGGGATGCGCGCCCGCTGGCCCGCGCCAAGGCGGGGGAGCGATTGTCCTACGACAATTACGCCACCAGCCCGGCGGGCCTGCTCAACCGCGATCTCGAAAGCCTGATCCGCAACGGAGATCCGCGCTTCGGGACCCCGACGCCCGAAATGGTCGAGAACACCAGCGCAGAGGGTTTCCGCAAGGTGTGGGAGCCGCTGCTCAAACAGGGCGAGATCGAGGTGATGATCTTCGGCGACTTCGATCGCGACGCGGCGATCGAATCGCTGGAAAAGACCATCGGTGCGCTCCCGCCGCGCGAGCCGGTCGACCCGGCCACCTTCGGCCCGCGCCCCGCCGCGCCCGAGGCGGATGGGCGCGAGGTGGAGTACCACCGCGGCGATGCCAACCAGGCTGCCGTGGTGCTCGCATGGCCGGTGGGCAGCGGCCCCGCGGAGATATCGGAGAGCCGCCAGCTCGAAATCCTCAGCCAGATTTTCATGAACCGGCTGTTCGACGAGATGCGCGAGAGGGCCGGGGCCAGCTACGCCCCGCAGACGCGTGTCGACTGGCCGGTCGACGATGTCGGCGGCGGCACCTTCATTGCACTCGCGCAGCTTCGCCCGGGCGATGTGACCGCATTCTACGACGCTTCGGAAAAGATCGTCGCCGATCTGGCGACGAACGGCCCGACCGAGGATGAACTGGCGCGCGTTACCGAGCCGCTGCGCCAGACGATCCTGCGCGCGTCGACCGGCAACGGTTTCTGGATGTGGCAGCTGCGCGGGACCAGCCGCGATCCCACGCTGCTGAAGTCGATGGCCTCGCTGGTGGAAGACTACTCGGTTGCCACGCCCGAGCGGATCAAGCAGCTGGCGGCGAAGTACCTCGCCAGCCGCAAGCCGCTGGAGATCGCGATCGTGCCTGAGGGAACGCAGGTCCCCTGAAGCATCCCGGTGGCGGGCGGAGAATCATTCGCCCCCGCCGGGAATGGGACACACTTCGCGAACAAATCTGCTTGCGTGTGCCGTGGCGAGTCGCCACTCTTTTCGCACTAGCGAACACAAATAGCGGAAAAGAGCGAGACCGATGGCCTCCACCTGGAGCCCCGATAGCTGGACGAAGTTCGAGGCGAAGCACCTGCCGGCCTACGAAGATGCCGATGCGCTGGCCAAGGCGGAGGCGGAACTGGGCGCATGCCCGCCGCTGGTCTTCGCCGGCGAATCCGATGCGTTGAAGGGCGAGCTTGCCCGGGTCGAGGCGGGCAAGGCATTCCTGCTGCAGGGCGGCGATTGCGCGGAAAGCTTCGCCGAATTCGCGCCCGACACGATCCGCGATACCTTCCGCGTGATCCTGCAGATGGCGGTGGTGCTGACCTATGCCGGATCGCTGCCGGTGGTGAAGGTCGGCCGCATGGCGGGCCAGTTCGCCAAGCCGCGTTCGAGCGACACGGAAACGCAAGGTGATGTGACGCTGCCGAGCTATTTCGGCGACAACGTCAACGGGATCGACTTCACCCCCGAATCGCGCCGCAACGACCCGCAGCGCATGGTGCGCGCCTATTTCCAGGCGTCCTCCACGCTCAACCTGCTGCGCGCCTATGCCGGTGGCGGCTATGCGAACCTGCGGCAGGTGCACGACTGGACACTCGACTTCATGGGCCGTAGTCCGTGGTCGGAGAAATTCCTGTCGATGGCCGACCGGATCACCGAAGCGCTCGACTTCATGGCCGCCTGCGGCATCGATCCGTCCGAACTGCCGCAATTGCAGGGCACCAATTTCTACACCAGCCACGAGGCGTTGCTGCTCCCCTACGAGCAGGCGCTGACCCGGCGCGACCCGACGAGCGGCGACTGGTACGATACCAGCGCGCACATGATCTGGATCGGCGACCGGACCCGCTTCGAAGGCAGCGCGCATATCGAATTCGCGCGCGGCATCCGTAACCCGATCGGCGTGAAGTGCGGGCCGAGCCTCGATCCCGACGTGCTGCTGAAGCTGCTCGATACGCTCAACCCCAATCGCGAGAGCGGGCGGATCGTGCTCATCACCCGCTACGGCCACGACATCGTAGAAAAGCACCTGCCCGGCCTGATCCGCGCGGTGCGGCGCGAAGGGCATCCCGTCGTGTGGTCGAGCGATCCGATGCACGGCAACGTGGTCAAGTCCGAAAGCGGCTACAAGACGCGTCCCTTCGACCGGATCAAGGGCGAACTGGCGAGCGTGTTCGCGGTCCACCGCGCCGAGGGTAGCCATCTGGGCGGGGTGCATCTGGAGATGACCGGCCAGAACGTGACCGAATGCGTCGGCGGCGCGGTGGCGATCACCGATGCCGAGCTTTCGAGCCGTTACCACACGCACTGCGACCCGCGCCTCAACGCGGCGCAGGCGCTCGAACTGGCTTTCGCGATCGCGGAAATGCTCCAGCCGCAGGTCGATCGCGCGGCTGCGGCGGCGTAGTTCTCTCCGGTCACCCACTCTGCCACCATATCGCGGAGTTACCCTCGGTGCCGGGTGGGGGCGCACTGCCCTGAACGAAGTCGAAAGGTCTACCAAAGGCAGGTATTGTCTCAGCTTGCAATCTAGCTCGCGCTGAATGACACCTGCTGCCGCTCAGGTAGGGGTGCCAATGTTCGAACCGCTTCTCGATACCATTCCGTCCGAGTTTGATATCGACGGGATTGGCGGAAGGCCAACCGTTACGATCCCCCTCGCCGTGAGTGAGGATGGCTATCAATGGGTTGCCCTAGAAGTGAGACTTTGGCCGTGTCATTGGCGGGGTGTTGCGTGCCATGAGTTCAAGTTCGCCATCATCCACTTCGATCATGAAGTTGGCGAACCCGCGGTTATCTTCGATCGAAACATGGCAGCAGGATATATTGAGTCCGTTCGACGATTCGTCATGCCGCTGGTTTGCGCGGCAGCCAGGTCCCTAATTGATGCCGTTCAGCCCGACGTCATCTATCGGGCAACGTACGTCTGCCGGCCTGCTCAAAATGCACTCGCAAAACACCACATGGTAACCGAAGCGATAGAGAATTTAGGCTATAAGACTGCTCAATCGGAAACCGATGGACATGGCCGGGTGTTTTGGGTCATGACTAGGAACGGAGACAAATGATGGCGAAATCCAACATCGAGAAGGCCAAGGCCCTTGATTGGAGCGAGCATACCAGCACGCTTCCGAAGGAAGGCGTCGTCTATCCGAAGGGGCAAAATCGGGCCGATCTTATTGCACGCCTACGAGAAGCGTTCCGCAAAACGAAGGCCCGGCAAACCGCCTGATCCCTCTTCTTGTAGGACCGCGTCCATTGCGGACGTCGGCGTCTTTTCAGCGATCTTCGCAGTGATATAGTCCTGCGTCCAAAGGCGCCCCCCACCCCCTCCTTTGGACCACACAAAGGATAATTCCGGAAACGGGGTTCCCTCTGCTGCATTCCTGTCTCTAGGGTGGGACAGGATTGCTCGCCAGGTGGGAGAGAATCCGTGGCTTCGACAAAACTCCGGACACAGGCGGAGAAGAGCCCGCTCGAAGAGCGCTTCGATACCACGCGCGCGCTGACCGAGGCGCTCGCCGCGCCGCTGAGCGAGAGCGACGCCACCATCCAGTCGATGGAAGACGCCTCGCCCGCCAAATGGCATCTGGCGCACACGACGTGGTTCTGGGAGACCTTCCTGCTGCGCGATCATGTGCCCGGCTACCGTCTTCACGACGAACGCTGGCCGTTCCTGTTCAATTCCTATTACGAAGCCGAAGGCGAGCGGATCGGGCGCTTCTCGCGCGGGATGCTGTCGCGCCCCAGCGTCGACGAGGTGCTCGGCTGGCGCGCGCATGTGACCGCGTCGATGGGCGATCTGCTGGGCGATCCCGCGCTCGCACCCCTCATCGAGCTGGGCGTCGCGCACGAACAGCAGCACCAGGAACTGCTGCTGACCGACATCAAGCACGCGCTGTTCCAGAACCCGCTTGGGGTGGCGATGTTCGACGCGTCGCAGCCCGAAGCGCAGGCGCGCGAACGCGGCTGGACCCACCACCCCGGCGGCATCGCGGCGGTGGGCCATGAGGGAGAGGGCTTCGCCTTCGACTGCGAAGGCCCGCGCCACCGTGTGCTGCTGGAGCCCTTCGCGCTCGCCGACAGCCTCGTCACCAATTCCGAGTGGGACACCTTCATCGCCGACGGCGGCTACGAGAATGCCGCGCTGTGGCTCTCCGACGGGTGGGCCTGGGTGCAGGACAATCGCATCGGTGCACCGCTCTACTGGCGCGACGGAGATCATGGCTCCGAGCATTTCACGCTCGCCGGATGGCAGCCGCGCGACCCCAACGCGCCCGTTACGCACATTTCCTACTACGAGGCCGATGCCTTCGCCTCATGGGCGGGGCACCGCCTGCCGACCGAGTTCGAGTGGGAAGCTGTCGCGCGTGGCCAGCATGCAGACGGAGCTCCTGCGCACGATCCTGCTGCGGGCAACCAACTCGACGAAGCAGGTCCCGTCCAGCCGTCGGGCAGCGCAGGGCTGTTCGGCGATTGCTGGCAGTTCACCCGCAGCGCCTACCTGCCCTATCCGCGCTTTCAGCCTGCCGCCGGTGCAGTGGGCGAATACAACGGCAAGTTCATGAGCGGGCAGTTCGTCTTGAAAGGCGCCAGCTGCGCGACCGCGCGCGGCCATTCTCGCCCCAGCTACCGCAACTTCTTCTACCCGCACCAGCGCTGGCAGTTCACCGGGCTGCGGCTCGCGAAGGATATCTGATGACCGACAAGACCGGGCTCAAGCTCGTCGACCGTGACGAGCAGGGCGTCGATCGCGCGTTTCGTGCCGACGTGCTGGCGGGGATGCGCGAGGGGCAAAAGGCCATCCCCGCGCGCTGGCTGTACGACGATGCGGGATCGCAGCTGTACGAGGATATCACCCAGATCCCCGAATATTATCCCGCGCGCGCCGAGACCGAGATTCTCAAGACGCGCGGCGCCGAGTTTGCCGAGGCGATCGGGTCGGGCCGCGCGGTGGTCGAATTTGGCAGCGGCTCTTCGGTCAAGACGCCTGCTCTGCTGAGCGCGATCGACCCTGCGGCCTATGTACCGTTGGACATCGCGGGCGATTTCCTGCGTGCCGCCGCCGCCGACCTTTCGGCGAAGTTTCCCGGTCTGCCGGTCTTCCCGGTGGAGGCCGATTTCATGCGCCGGGTGGAGCTGCCTGACGAGGTGGCCGACATGCCCAAGCTCGGCTTCTTCCCCGGCGGCACCATCGGCAACATGGTCGCGCGCACGGCGACCGACCTACTGCGAACCATGCGCGAGACTTTGGGCGAGGGCTCGATGCTGCTGGTGGGGATGGACCTGATCAAGGATACCGCCGTGCTCGAGGCGGCATACGACGACGCGGGCGGGGTGACGGCGCAGTTCAATTTGAACCTCGCGCGGCGGATCAATCGCGAGCTGGGTGGGACGATCCCGATCGACAGGCTCAGGCATGAGGCGCGCTGGAACGATGCTTTCGCCCGGGTCGAGATGCACCTGGTCGCCACCGAGGACCTCGTCTTCGAGATCGCAGGCGAGGAATTCGCGATGGTCGAGGGCGAGACGATCCACACCGAAAACAGCCACAAGTTCGACCGCCGCAGCGCCGACAAGCAATTGCTGGCGGGCGAATGGACCCCGATCGGCCGCTGGCTCGACAGCCAGCAACGCTTCAGCGTCGTCCTCGCCGAAGCAAGCGTGCCGCGCAGTGCGCCATGACGGTTTGAAACCGACGCTCTACGCAATCCCATTCATGGAATAGTCCTCCACCAGCCCCTATAAGAGAGCGATGGACATCAAGCCCGTGTTCGACCAGCTCGCCGCGACGATCGGCAGTATCCCGCAATCCGGGCTGCTGATCATTGCCGTGGCCGCGATGCTGCTCGGCTGGCTGGGCGCGGCGCTGGCGCGGCGCGAGATATTCGTCGGGCGGCTGATGAGCACGGGCAGCACGCTGGTGCTGTGCGGCGTGCTGGTGCTGATCGTGCTGCAACTCGCCCGGCTCGACCCGCGCTTCGACGTCGCGATGTCCGAAGTCGGCCTGCCCGAACAGAGCGTGGTCGGCGGGGAAACGCGCGTCGAGCTGGCGCCCGACGGGCACTACTGGCTCAATGCGGAGGTCAACGGCGTGCCCGCGCGCTTCCTCGTCGATACCGGGGCGACGCTGACCGCGATTTCCGCCGACACCGCCCGGCGCGCGGGGCTGGAACAGCGGCGTGACCGTATGCCGGTGACGATGACCACCGCCAACGGCACGATCACCGTGCCCAGCACCACGGTCGACGAACTGCGCTTCGGCAATGTCGCGGCCTTCGGCCTCGACGCGGTGATCGCGCCCAATATCGGTGAGACCAACGTGGTCGGCATGAATCTGCTCAGCCGCCTTGCGCAGTGGCGGGTGGAGCAGGGCACGCTGGTGCTGGTGCCCAACAATCCGCAGTCGCAGGAAATCGGGACCACCCCGAAAAGCTAGGCGTATTCGAGCGCTTCGAGCTGTTCGCCCAGCGCCAGCCACTCCGCCTCCGCATCGGCCAGCCTGTCGCTCACCTCGGCGCGCTGGATCAGCAGATCGTCCATCGCAACCCCGGCGAGCCGCGGGGGCGCCGAGGCGGGATCGCACATCGCCTGATCGATTTCGGAGAGGCTGGTTTGCAACCGCGCCATCGCCTTTTCCGCCGTGGCCAGTTCGGACTTGATGAAGCGCGCCTTGGCCTTGGCCTTTGCCGGGTTGGCCGGGGCAGGTTTCGCCGCGCCCGAGCCGGAGGGTTTCTTGGGCTGGTTACGACCCATCACGAAGTCGATGTAATCGTCCATGCTTCCCGAATATTCCTTCGCCGTGCCGCCATCGACCAGCATCAGCCGGTCCGCCGTCAGCTCGACCATGTGACGGTCGTGGCTGATCAGGATCACCGCGCCCGAATAGTCGTTCAGCGCCTGCACCAGCGCCTCGCGCGCATCGACGTCGAGGTGGTTGGTCGGCTCGTCGAGGATCAGCAGGTGCGGCGCGTCGCGGGTGATCAGCGCCAGCGCCAGCCGCGCACGCTCCCCGCCGGAAAGCTTCTCCACCTTCTGCGTCGCGCGCGGGCCTGAGAAGCCGAACCGGCCCAGCTGTGCGCGCACCGCAGCAGGCGTCTTGCCTTCCATCGCGCGCGTCATCAGCTCCAGCGGCGTTTCTTCGCTGGCGAGTTCTTCCACCTGATACTGCGTGAAATAGCCGACCTTGAGCTTGCCGGGCGCGTTCATCGCTCCCTCGACCGGGTCGAGCTGCGAGGATAGCAGGCGCGCGAGCGTGGTCTTGCCGTTGCCGTTGCGGCCCAGCAGCGCGATCCGGTCGTCCGCGTCGATCCGCATGTTCAGCCGCTTGAGGATCGGCGGTGCCTCGCCATAGGCGACCGCCGCTCCGTCGAGCGTGATCATCGGAGAGCGCAATTCGCCGGGCGAGGGGAACTCGAAACTGAGCGAGGGGTCTTCCATCAGCGCGACGATCGGCTGCATCTTGGCGAGCATCTTAGCACGCGCCTGCGCCTGTTTGGCGGTGGAGGCGCGGGCGCTGTTGCGCGCGACATAATCCTGCAGGCGCGCGCGCTGCGCATCCTGCGCGGCCCTGGCCGATTCGAGCTGCGCGGCGCGCTCGGCACGCTGCTTCTCGAACGCGTCGTAGCCGCCGGAATAGATCGTCAGCTGGCCGCCCTGCAGGTGCAGGATGTGGTCGACCACATTGTTCAGCAGGTCGCGTTCGTGGCTGATCACCAGCAGCGTTGCGGGATAGGATTTGAGGAAGTTCTCCAGCCACAGCGTCGCTTCGAGATCGAGGTGGTTGGACGGCTCGTCGAGCAGCAGGATGTCGGGTTCGGAAAACAGCAGCGCACCCAACGCGACGCGCATCTTCCACCCGCCCGAGAAGCTGGAGAGCGGGCGGTGCTGCATCTCCTCGTCGAAGCCTAGCCCGCTGAGGATTTTCGCCGCGCGCGCAGGCGCGGTGTAGGCGTCGATCGCCAGCAGCCGCTCGTGCACTTCGCCCAGCCGGTCGACATCGGTGCAGGTTTCCGATTCTTCGAGCAGGCTGGCGCGCTCGACATCGGCGGCAAGCACGGCCTGTTCGGGTGTGATCGCGCCGTCGGGCGCTTCCTGCGCAATATAGCCGATGCGCGCCTTCGAGGGCTTGCCGATCGAACCATCGTCTGGCTCGATCTCGCCGATCAGTGTCTTCATCAGGGTCGACTTGCCCGCCCCGTTGCGGCCGATCAGCCCGACCCGCGCGCCGTGCGGAATCGTCGCGCTGGCGCGTTCGAGAATGGGCCGGCCGCCAAGCCGGACAGTGATACCGTCGATCGTAAGCATCGCGGGCCCATAGCAGCACTGTCGCCCGGCCCCAATGATCTGAATCGCGAAAGCAGCGGGATGCGCCCTGCCTACCGCTCGAACTGGCGGATCACCTCCAGAAACGCGTCCCCATAGGCGTCCAGCTTCTTCGCCCCGATGCCCGGCAATTCGCCCAGCAGCGCGCGGGTCTGCGGGCGCAATCCGGCCATGTCGCGCAGCACCGAATCGTGAAAGATGACGTAGGGCGGCACCTGGTTTTCTTTCGCCAGATCGCGCCGCAATGCGCGCAGCGCGTCGAACAGCGGATCGCCCACGGGGTTGAGTTCCTGGCTCGCTCCGCCGCGATTGCGGCCTTTCCCGCCGAGGCGCTTCGGAGGGATGACCAGATCGAGCGGCTCCTCACCTTTCAGGAAACCGCGCGCCTCCGGGCCCAGCATCAGCCCGCCATGTTCGGTCGGCAGCAGCGCGCCACGCACCAGCAGCGCGCGGTGGACGGGCTTGAGCAGCGCGGCTTCCTCCCCCTCGACGATCCCGAAGACGGAAAGCTTGTCATGTCCCTGCGAGCGGCTGCGTTCGCTCGACTGGCCGGTCAGGATGCTCTCGACATATCCCGCGCCGTACATCTGCCGCGTGCGCGCGACGGCGGAGAGATATTTCTGCGCCACAACCGTCGCGTCGACCGCCTTGGGCGGATTGAGGCAATTGTCGCAATTGCCGCAGGTTTCGGGCGGGTTCTCGCCGAAATGCCGCAGCAGGATCGCGCGGCGGCAGCCTGCAGTCTCGACCAGCGCGCCCAGTGCCGCAAGTCGCGCGCGCTCGCCCTGCTGGCGTGCCTCGCCCACCTCGCCGATCCGCATCCGCGCCCGCGCGAAATCGTCCGCGCCCCAGAACAGGTGCGCCACCGCCGGATCGCCATCGCGCCCTGCGCGGCCCGTTTCCTGGTAATAGGACTCGATCGATTTCGGCAGCCCGGCATGCGCGACGAAGCGAACGTCGGGCTTGTCTATCCCCATGCCAAAGGCGACCGTGGCGCAGATCACCATGTTCTCGCTCGCGACGAACGCCGCCTGGTTCGCGGCGCGTACTTCGGGCGGCAGGCCTGCGTGATAGCAGCGGACCTCGCGCGTCCCGTCGGACAGCGATTCCGCCAGCCGCTCGGTCGCGGCGCGGGTCTGCGCATAGACGATGCCGGGGCCGGGGTTCTCCGCCAGCAGGCGGCGCAGCTGCTGCGTCAGCGAATCGCGCGGGCGAATGGTGTAGCGGATGTTGGGCCGGTCGAACCCGGCGACGATCAGCCCCTCGGGCGCGATGCCGAGCTGGGTCAGGATGTCCGACCGGGTGTGCGCATCCGCCGTCGCGGTAAGCGCGAGGCGCGGCACGTCCGCGAACTGGTCCATCAGCGGGCGCAGCAGGCGGTAGTCGGGCCGGAAATCGTGCCCCCATTCGGAGACGCAATGCGCCTCGTCGATCGCGAACAGCGCGATCCGGCATTGCGACAGCAGGTCGCGGAAATGGCTCTGGCTCGCGCGTTCGGGGGCGACGTACAGCAGATCGAGTTCGCCCGCGCGCAGCCGCTGGACCGTTTCGGCCCGGTTCTCGTCCGCGCTGGTCAGCGTGGCGGCGCGGATGCCGTTGGCGCTCGCGCTGCGCAGCTGGTCATGCATCAGCGCGATGAGCGGGCTGATGACCACGCATGTGCCGTCCAGCATCGTCGCGGGCAGCTGGTAGGTCAGCGACTTGCCCGCGCCCGTGGGCATCACCGCGAGCGTCGACTGGCCCTCCATCACCCGGTCCACCACTTGGGCCTGCACGCCGCGAAACGAGCGGAAGCCGAACACTTCGTGCAGCTTGTCGAGCAACTGCGAAGGGTCCGCAATGGTTGGGCCAGAGGTGCGCGTTCGGGCGGTCATGGCGGCGGCCATGCCAGATCGAGCCGGGGCATAGAAGCGCTTGCCCTTTGCTCGCGCAAAGCCTGTGGACATGCGGCGTGCCTCGCGCGGCGCGCGCGGTTCAACCCGGCAGGCGGAAAGTGGCCCACACCGGCAAGTGGTCCGATGCGATCGCGGCCAGCGGGCTTCGGTGGACGCCCGCCTCGATGGCTTCGAGCGGCGCCCCGTGCATGATCCGGTCGAGCCGCCCAAGCGGACGCTGGCTGTGGAAGCTGCGCCCGCAATCAAGCAGTGTGAAGTGCCGCGCGAATTCCTTCAGGCAGCCACCATTGGGGCGCCATTCGTTGAGGTCGCCCGCCAGCAGCGTGGGCCGCTGCTTCTGCGCCGCGCGCGCCAGTGCCGATATCGCGCGCGCCTGGCGCATCCGCCACAGGCCCGACAGGTCGAGATGCATCCCGAACACCGTCAGCTCCGGCCCGGTGGGCAGCCGCACGCTCGCGGTGACGACGCCGCGCGGTTCCAGATAGGGGATGTGCAGCACGTCGTGTTCGATGACGGCGATGTCGCGCCGGACCATGATCGTGTTGCCGTGCCAGCCCATCGAATCGTTCTGCACATCGAACGGCACCGGTACGTAGTCTGTGTGCTGTTCGACGAGGATATCGGGCAGCGTACGCTCGCGCATGCCGAAGCGGCGATCCGCCTCCTGCAGGATCACGATATCCGCATCGACTTCGCTCAGCACGTTCAGGATGCGCAACGGATCGCGTCGCCGATCGATGCCGACCGCCTTGTGAATATTGTAGCTGGCGAGCTTGAAGGTGGGGTCGGAGGCGGCGCGGTTCATCGGTTCAGATCAGCTCGCTCATCATGCGCGCCGTGTTCTCCAGCACTTTCTTCCTCAACGGGCGGTTCTTCCAGTCATCGGCGCAAACGCGCGTCGATTGCTCGAGATAGCGCTTCTCGACCAGTTCCAGATCCTTTGCCAGCGCGGCATCGTAGCACAGCAGGTCGATCTCGGCATTGAGCTCGAACGATCGGAAATCCATGTTGCTCGACCCCAGGATCGAGACCTCGTAATCCACGCGGCAATGCTTGGCGTGCAGGAATTCCGGCGCATACAGGTATATCTGCACGCCGATCGACAGCAGTTCCTGATAATAGCTGCGCTGTGCCAGACCGGGGAGGCGCTGGTCGCATTTCGCCCCTGTGATCAGCCGCACCGTCACCCCGCGCAGCACCGCGCCGCGGATCGCCGTCAACAGCGCATCGGTCGGCACGAAATAGGGGGTGACGATCACGATATCCTCGCTCGCGTTGTACATCGCCTGCGTGATGATCAGGTCGAGCCCGCCCACCGGATTGTCCGGCCCGGTGGCAATCATCTGCGCTCCCAGCCCGGGGCCGGTTTCGCACGGGGGGAACATGGCCGCGTCGTCGAGATCCTCGAGCGTTTCGAGATACCAGTCGCACACGAAAATCGCCTGCAACTGGGCGACGATCGGCCCGGTCACACGGACCATCAGCTCGCGGTTGGCATTGCGGCCGTGCTCGGCAGGGGCCCACATGTTCTGCGATCCGGTGTAGCCCACGCGCGCATCGACCACCACGATCTTGCGGTGATTGCGCAGGTCGACGCGCGAGCTGGACAGGCGCCGCCGCAGCGGCAGGATGTCATGCACCTCGATCCCCGCCGACTCCAGCCGCCGCTTGATCGACGCGACCGCGCCGTAGGAGCCGAGCGCATCGAGCAGCACCCGGCACGTCACCCCGCGCGCGCTCGCCCGTTCGAGCGCGGCCATCAGGCGTTTGCCGACGCCGTCATTCTTGAAGATGTAGAATTCGACGCTGACGTGATGCCGTGCAGCGTCGATATCGCCGATGATCCGGTCGATCGTACCGTGATAATCGCCGAGCGGCTCGATCCCGTTGCCGATCACCGCGGGGAACTGGCCCAGCCCGTGCGCCAGGCTGGCCAGCGAATGGTTGTCTTCGCAAAGTTCGGGCGAGAACTCGGGATGGTCCATGCCCGTTTGCCGGATCACCCGGTCCAGAATGCGGGGCAGCTCCGCGACCCGTTTCTGGCGCTGCTTGGCGTATTGCGGGCGTCCGATCACCCAATAGATGGGCAGGGCGACCCACGGCAGCGCGAAGAAGATCAGCAGCCAGTTGCGCGCCTTTGCTGGCGGGCGGCGGAAGGGCACGACCACGAAGGCGATCATGGCGATGATCCAGCCAACGATCGCCAGGATGTTGGCCCAGACCCACGCAAGCGTGCCATCGATCGCGAAACCGATAGCCATCATCGCTGCTCGCCGGTGGCTGGATTCGGCTGAAAATCGATCATTGCGTGGCTGCCCCGGCCCCTCCCGATGTGCTCAACGCACCTAGCAGCTTGCCGTTTCCCGCAGTAGCCCCGTCCGCGCAGCGCCACGCACTCGCGAAGGGCCGGAGCCGTGCTTGCGCTATTTGGAAAGCCTGGCTGGGGTGGCAGGGATCGAACCTGCGAATGCCGGTACCAAAAACCGGTGCCTTACCACTTGGCTACACCCCATCGCTGGCAGGACCGACCCTATAGCGGCGCGTGCCTCAATGTGAAGGGGTGGCATCGAGTCCACGTCGCGCTACACCTTCCGCCATGACCGATCTCGCCACCGCTCGCCATATCCTCGATACGCTGATCGGGTTCGACACGACCTCAAGGCACAGCAATCTCGCGCTGATCGAGTGGGTGGAGGAGTATCTCGCGCGCCACGGCGTCGCCTCGCAGCGGGTGCCGAACGAAAGCGGCGAGAAAGCCAATCTGTTCGCGACCTGCGGGCCATCGGTTGAAGGTGGCGTGATCCTGTCGGGCCATACCGATGTGGTGCCGGTCGACGGGCAGGACTGGTCGAGCGATCCGTGGACCGTGCGCGATGACGGCGGCAAGCTGTTCGGGCGCGGGGTGGCGGACATGAAGGGCTTCATCGCGCTCGCGCTCGCCTGCGTGCCGCGCTTCGTCGCGGGCAGGCTGCCGGTGCACCTGGCGCTCAGCTACGACGAGGAGGTCGGCTGCCAGGGCGCGCCCCCGATGATCGCGCGGATGGCCGAGACGATTCCCGCCCCGCGTCTCGCCATCGTGGGCGAGCCGAGCCTGATGGGCATCATCACCGGGCACAAGGGCATCGCGGTGCACGAGGTCACGGTGCGTGGGCACGCGGCGCACTCCTCGCTGGTCGACCACGGAATTTCGGCCAACGCGGTGGCGGTCGAACTGATGCACGATCTGCTCGCGCTGGCCGAGGAACTGCGCGCACGCGCGGATCCGGCCAACGGCTTCGTCCCGCCGCAGGCGACGCTGACCATCGGGGTGATGGAGGGCGGTACAGCGTCGAACATTCTCGCTGGCCATGCGCGGTTCCAATTCGACTTGCGGTGCCCGCCGGGCGAGGATGCCGAAGCGATCCTCGCTCCGTTCAAGGAGAAATGCGCCGCGCTGGATGCCCAACTGAAGCAGAAGTTCGCCGATGCTGGCGTCTGGATCGAACAGCACGCCAGCACCCCGCCGATGACTCCGCAGGGCAGCGAGGATGCGGTGGCATTCGTCCGCGCGCTGACCGGAGAGAACACGCCGCCCGGTCAGGTCGCCTTCGCTGCCGAGGGTGGGCTGTTCCAGGCGGCGGGCTTCCCCACCGTGATCTGCGGCCCCGGCTCGATCGAACAGGCGCACCAGCCCGACGAGTGGATCGCACTGGAACAGCTGGAAAAGGGCGCCGCGTTCATGGCGCGGCTGGCGGAGCGGCTTACTCTACTCAAGTGACCCCGTTCGCCCTGAGCCTGTCGAAGGGCTGCACTTTCCTTCGAGAAAGGCAGTGCTTCGACAAGCTCAGCACGAACGGCTTTTCTATGGGATAGCAGTGGGCCCTAAACCGGCTTGCTCGGTTCCAGCACCTTGCCCTCGAAATCGGCCGCCGAGTGGCGTTCGCGCAGCTGCGAGGCCTCGTCGCCCCAGGTCTTGTTGACGATCCGTCCGCGCCGCACGGCGGGGCGGCTGGCAATTTCGTCTACCCAGCGCGCGACGTTCTCGTACTCGTGGATCGAGAGGAAGGTCGTTGCATCGTTGTAGATGATCCCTTCGACGAAGGGCGCGAGCCACGGGAAGGCGGCGATATCGGCGATGGTGTATTCGTCGCCCGCAAGGAAGCGCGTCTCGCCCAGCCGCTGGTCGGCGACGCTGAACAGCCGCTTGGTCTCCATCGCGTAGCGGTTGATCGGGTATTCGTATTTCTCGGGCGCGTAGGCGTAGAAGTGGCCGAACCCGCCGCCGATGAAGGGCGCGCTGCCGATCTGCCAGAACAGCCAGCTGAGCATTTCCGCGCGGCCCGCGCCGCTCAGCTGGAAGGCGTCGAATTTCTCCGCCAGATGCAGCAGGATCGCGCCGCTTTCGAACACGCGGATCGGTGCTTCGCCCGTGCGATCGACCAGCGCGGGGATCTTCGAGTTGGGGTTGATCGCGACGAAGCCGCTGGTGAACTGATCGCCCTCGCCGATATTGATCGTGTAGGCATCGTACTCCGCCGGGTGCCCCGCCTCGAGCAACTCCTCCAGCATGATCGTCGCCTTCACGCCGTTGGGCGTAGCGAGCGAGTGGAGCTGGAACGGGTTTTCGCCTGCAGGCAGCACCTTGTCCTCGCGCGCGCCTGCGGTCGGGCGGTTGATGCTGGCGAAGCGGCCGCCGTTTTCGGTGTCGTTGGTCCAGACTTTTGGGGGCACATATTCGCTCATGCGGCGGTTCCTTTTTCGGGAGATTGGGCGATCCTTGATGGCGGCAAGTTGGGCCTCGCGCCGCCCGGTCGCAACCGCCGCGGGTGATTTCGGCGCGCAAGATGATCTGCCGGGTACGAAAAGAATCCTATCGACGCAGTGCCCGGCGCGGGGCGAACCGGCGAATAGCGGGAACCGCCGCGCCACGCGGGAGTCGTCTCAGCAGCACCCAACTGCGGACGCAACCTCATGGAAAAGCTCATTTTCGTCGACGACAGCCTACCGGGGATCACCCGCAAGGGCGCCGGTCGTGGGTGGGCCTATTACGATCCCGACGGGGAGCTGATCCGCGACGCGCAGGAACGCACACGGCTCAACGCCATTGCGCTGCCGCCCGCCTATTCGGATTGCTGGTTCTGCCCCGCGCCCAATGGTCATATCCTCGCCACCGGGTACGATGCCAAGGGGCGCAAGCAATACCGTTACCACCCCGATTTT
This sequence comes from Citromicrobium sp., assembly GCA_002729695.1. Lineage (GTDB taxonomy): Bacteria > Pseudomonadota > Alphaproteobacteria > Sphingomonadales > Sphingomonadaceae > Alteriqipengyuania. Next base: position 161,917 of record PBYQ01000015.1, read on the forward strand.
CGCGCCACCCGCGAAGGCGAAAAGTTCGATCGGTGCCTCGCCTTCGGCAACCGCCTCCCGCTGCTGAGGAAGCGGGTGGTGGAGGACCTGACGCAAGGCGACATGCGCCTGCCGCGTGCGCTGGCCGGAGTGGTCCGCCTGCTCGACTTGGGTGCGATCCGGGTGGGGAACGACACCTATGCGCGATCGAACGGCAGCTACGGCGCGACCACGATCAAGAGCCACCATGTGACCGTGCGCGGCAAGACGCTGCGGTTCCGCTTCCGCGCGAAGTCGGGCAAGGAGCGCGATCTGGAACTGACCGACCCGCATCTGGCCAAGATCGTGCGGCAGATGCAGGATCTCGACGGGCAGGACCTGTTCTCCTTCGTCGATGACGGCGGCGACGGCGCGCAGGTCGTGCGCGACGTCACCTCAAGCCACGTCAACGCCTATCTGCGCGAGACGATGGGCAAGGATTTCACCGCCAAGAACTTCCGCACCTGGCACGCCAGCGTGATGGCCTTCGCGCTGCTGGCGGGGGCGAAGGACGATCTCACCATCAAGTCGGTGACGCAGCAAGTGTCCGAAAAGCTCGGCAATACGCCCGCGATCACCCGCAAAAGCTACATCCACCCGGCGGTGTTCGATCTGATGGACCGGCAGGGTGAGTGGCGCGAAGGGCTGATCTTGCCGCGTTCGACCAAATGGCTGACGCGCGAGGAGCGGGGGCTGATCGCGTTTCTCGAAAAGGCGCCGCCGGTGGCCGATCTGCTGGCAGCCTGACGAATTAGATAAAACTAACATAGGGCAATCGCGCCCGGCAGATTTCGCTGCTAGAGTCGCACAAACACCAACGGCGTCGAATCTGGTGGGATAGGCGCGAAAAGGGAACCCGTTTGCCCAACCACAAGCTGACCGCGGTCGACGCGGCCAATTTCCTGCCGAGGGCGTTTCCTCCGCTGTTTGCGCAAGTCCTGTTCGGTCTTGCGCTGGCGGTTGCGATGATCCTGCTTCGGTCGGCTATCGATCTGGTCGCGCCCAATGCGGGGCCCTTCGCGCTGGTTTACCCCATGGTGCTGATCGCGACGCTCTTCGGGCGGCTGTACGCAGGCATCGTGTGCCTGATCGTGTCGTTCCTGTGGGCCTGGTACGTCGTCCTGCCGTTTCAGTGGTCTTTCGATTTCGAGGTGGCGAGCGATCAGTCGCGCGTGCTCATCAACTTCCTGTCGTCCTGCGTGGTGGTCGTGCTGGCCGAGATTTTCCGACGGGCGGTGCGCATTCGCGAGGCCGAACTGCATGAATCGCTGGAGCGGCGGCGCTGGCTGATGGCGGAGCTTCAGCACCGCACCAAGAACAACTTCGCGCTGGTCGCCAGCATGATCGAATTGCAGAAGCGCCGGCAGGACAATCCCGCCGCCGCCGCCGCGCTGGAGGATGCCGCCAACCGCGTGTTCTCCTTCAGTCGCGCCTATGCGCAGCTGGCCGTGGACGGGGCCGACCGCAAGGAAGGCGCGATCGACATGGCGAGCTACCTCGAAGATGTGGTCGACCATCTGGTCCACGCCTCTTTTGACGACAATGTGACGGTCAACCGCCGGATCGCGGCGATCCCGTTGCCGCGCGACCAGGCGGTGGCGATCGGCCTGTTCCTGAACGAAGCGCTGACCAATGCGGCGAAGTATGCCTTCGGCAACGGGCGCACGGGCGAGCTGACGATTACGCTCGACGGGACGGCAAGCGACTGGCGGCTCGATGTGCGCGACAACGGGGCGGGCGTCGCCGCGGTCAGCGATTCCGACGGCGGGCTGGGCAGGAGCCTGATGCGGACCTTCGCCCAGCAGGCTGGGGCGGAGCAGGATATCGAGGTGAACGAGCAGGGCTGCCGCGTCACCCTGACGCGTCTTCCGCTCAACACGCAGCGCGCCTGACCGGGCCGCAGACGCGATGATGCGCGCGCTGGCCCTTGTGTCGCGCGCGTCATGCGGGCACAGGCTGACCCGATAATGGGTGAGCGCGCACATCCCTTCTTCGACATGCACACGCACGGCTTCGTGCGCGTCGCGACCTGCACGCCCTGCGTGCGCCCCGCCGACATCACCGGCAACACCGACAGCATCCTGACCGAAGCGCGCCGCGCGCACGAGGCGGGCGTCGATCTGGCGGTCTATCCCGAGCTGTGCGTCACCGGCTACGCGATCGACGACCTGCACCTGCAAACAGCGGTGATCGAGGCGGCGGAAGCAGCCGTGGGTCGGATCATCGAGGAAAGCGCCGGGCTGACCCCGGTGCTGGTGATCGGCGCGCCCGTGCGGCGTGGGCACCGGCTGTACAATTGCGCGCTCGCGATCGCCAACGGGAGCCTGCTGGGCGTGGTGCCCAAGAGCTACCTGCCCAACTACCGCGAATTCTACGAGAAGCGGCAGTTCACCCGCGGGCAGAATTGCCACGGGCTCGACGTGACCTTGGCGGGCCGCGAAGTTCCTTTCGGCACCGATCTGATCTTCGGCGCGGACAACCTGCCCGGCTTCACCTTCGGGATCGAGATCTGCGAGGATTTCTGGGCGCCGCAGCCGCCGGGCATGCTCGCGGCGATGGCGGGCGCGACGATCCTCACCAACCTGTCCGCCTCGCCCGTCACCATCGGGCGTGCGAGCGACCGGCACCTGCACTGCGCCTCCAGCTCCAGCCGGGGCATGTGCGCCTACGTCTATTCGGCGAGCGGGCACGGCGAAAGCACCACTGACCTCGCGTGGGACGGGCAGGGCGTGATCTACGAGCTGGGCGAGCTGCTGAAGGAAAGCGTCCGCTTCGACCGCAAGGCCGAGCTGTGCATCGCCGACATTGATACGCAGCGGATCGTCAACAACCGCACGCAGAACGGAACTTTCCACGATGCGAGCGAGGACGCGGGCCGACCCGAAGACTGGTATCGCCGCGTCGGCTTTACGCACAACCACACGCCGGGCGATGTCGGATTGAAGCGTGCCGTACGCCGCTATCCCTTCGTGCCCGACGATCCCGCGACACTGAACGCGGACTGTTACGAGGCGGTCAATATCCAGGTCGATGCGCTGATGCGGCGGATCGAGGCGACCCGTGCGAAATCGCTCATCCTGGGCATTTCCGGCGGGCTCGATTCGACCCACGCGCTGCTCGTCGCGTGCATTGCGTGCGACCGGCTCGGCCTGCCGCGAAGCACGATCCGCGGCTACACGATGCCCGGTTTCGGCACCTCCGACCGGACGAAGAACAACGCGATATCGCTGATGGAAGCGGCGGGGATCACTGCCGAGACGATCGACATCACTCCGGCGGCCGAACGTATGCTGGCGGATATCGGCCATCCCTTCGCTGATGGCGAGAAGGTGTACGACACCACCTTCGAGAACGTGCAGGCAGGGCTGCGCACCGATTACCTGTTCCGTCTCGCGGGCCACCACGGCGGCTTCGTGATCGGCACCGGCGACCTTTCCGAGCTGGCGCTGGGCTGGTGCACCTATGGCGTGGGCGACCAGATGAGCCACTACGGCGTCAACTCGGGCGTGCCCAAGACGCTGATCCAGTACCTGATGCGCTGGATGATCGAGACCGAGCAGTTCGACAGCGCGCTTCATGCCGTGCTGGAAGACGTACTCGGCACCGAAATCAGCCCCGAGCTCGTGCCCGCCGGGGAAGACGGCGCGATCCAAAGCACAGAGGACCATATCGGCCCCTACGCGCTGCACGACTTCTTCCTCCACCACATTGCGCGCTACGGCCAGTCGCCGAGCCACGTCGCCTTCCTTGCGTGGCACGCCTGGCGCGATGCGAGCGAAGGGTGCTGGCCGCAGGGCTTCCCCGAAGATGCGAAGCGCGCCTACGACCTGCCGACGATCCGCAAATGGCTGGCGGTGTTCTGCCGCCGGTTCTTCGGCTTCAGCCAGTTCAAGCGCAGCGCAATGCCCAACGGGCCCAAGGTTTCGATGGGCGGTGCGCTGAGCCCGCGCGGAGACTGGCGCGCGCCGAGCGATGCGGTCGCCGACGTCTGGCTGGCCGAGCTGGAGACACACGTACCCGATACCCGAGGGTAGCGGCGTGCCGGCAAAGACGATCGCGCTGCTCGTCCTCGTCAACCTGCTGTGGGCGCTCAATGTCGTGGTCAGCAAGGTCGCGGTGGACGATCTGGGGATGCCGCCGCTGTTCTACGCCGCGCTGCGGGCGCTGCTGACGCTTGTCGTACTCGCCCAACTGCTGCGTCCGCTGCCCCGGAACTGGCCCGTGGTCGCCGCCGTCGGGCTGGCGATCGGGGGCGGGTCTTTCGCCCTGTTCGCCATCGGGCTTTCGCACGCCAACCCGTCGACCGCAGGAATCGTCAGCCTGTCGGGCGCACCGATGACCGTGCTGCTGGCGATCGTGCTGCTGGGCGAGGATGTCGGCTGGCGTCGCGGGCTGGGTATCGCGCTGGCGATCGCCGGGGTGGTGATCGCGATTTCCTCGCCCTCTGGCCTGCAGAGTTCGGCGGGGCTCGGCTGGATCGGGCTGTCGTGCCTCGTGGGCGCGCTGGGGTCGGTCTACGTCAAGAAGATCGATGTCGGGGGCAAGCCGTTGCAGGCGTGGTCCGCACTCGCCTCTTTCGTGGTCCTGCTACCCTTTTCGCTGGCGACCGAGCGCGGATTGGTCGCGCCGCTGACCGCGCATCCGTTGCAGGTGCTCGGCTGCCTGATTTTTGCCGGGCTCGTCGTCTCGGTCTACGCGCATACGGTCTACTTCAACGCGCTGAAGGATCACGACGCCAATCTGGTGGTCCCGTTCACGCTGCTGCACCCGCTGATGACGGTTGCGCTGGGCGCATGGCTGACGGGCGACCCCGTAGGCGTCCCGCTGCTGGTCGGCGGAAGCATTGCGGTCGCGGGCGTCTCGATCCTCGTCCTGCGCCCGAGCGAGACCTTCACGAAACGCTTCCTCGTGCGGTCGCGGCTGTAGCCTCACGATTGGCTCAAACGCCCCCTTCGCCTACCCGAAATTAACATTTGCAAAGTAGGTGGACGAGGATGAAGCTCGACCACCCATCGGACCAGGACATCGACGCTGCAGTGATGCAGGCTGCCGACGGGGCGCTGGCGTTTCGCCGGTGGCCGGCCGGTTTGCGGGCGATCTGGCACGACGAGAATGACCGGCGGTTGCGCCGCGAGCTCATATTTATCAATGCCATCGGCATGGCGCTCGGCCTGCTGTGCCTGCCGTTCGACTATCTGGCGGGCCCGCAGGTGTTCGAGACGGCGCTGACGCTGCGAGTGGGTCTCGTCGCGCCGGTCTATCTCATGGCGATGTTCGTCGCGCGCTACGGCAGCCCAAGCCTGCAACGGGTCACCTGCCTGTTACCGGTGCCCTGCTTTGCCACCGTGGGGGCGTATCTCGGGATGCACACGATCAACCCGTACATGAGCGAGTACGTAATGGCGTCGGGCCTCCTGATAATGATGACGGGTGTGATCCTGCCACTGAGGCCCGCGTGCCTGTTCACGATCAGCGGCCTCGCGCTCGGCGGGCTGTGGCTCGTCTTCCTGACGATGCCGCATCCCGCGCAGGCGAACATTCCCACGCTGCTTGCGTTCATCAGCGTGATCTGCGTCGTCACGCTGGCCATCCCGGTCCGGACCACGCGGCTGAGGGACCAGCATTTCCTGCTGGAACTGCGCAGTCGGCTCATGTCGGCGCGATTGATCGTCGCCAACCGCCAGCTGAGCGAGCTGTCGCACCGCGACGAACTGACAGGTCTGCGCAACCGCCGCTACTTCGAACGGGTCTTCGAAAGCGCTCTCGAAACGTCGATCGCCCGTGACGACGAGCTCGCCGTGATGATGATCGACGTCGACCACTTCAAGGCGTTCAACGATACGCACGGGCATATGGCCGGGGATCGCGCGCTCAGGCAGGTCGCACGGCAGCTCGAACGCGAATTCGCGGCTGGCGGGTATACCCTCGCACGCTACGGCGGCGAGGAATTCGTCGTCGTGGTGGAGGACAGCGACGTCGAAACTGCCTTGCAGCTGGCCGATCGCGCCCGGCAAGCGGTGTCCGCCAGGCCCGTCACGCTCGACGACGACCGCTCTGTCCGCCTGACGGTGAGCGTCGGCGTCGCGATGCGAAAGGTTGCCGGGTCGACCGCCTCTGCCCTGATGGGGCGCGCGGACGAAGCCCTTTACGAGGCCAAGCAGGCGGGCCGCGATCTCGTGCGGCTAGCGCGAAAAGGCGATGGTCGCCTGCCTCCCGCGATGCCCGTGAGCGCCTGACAGCCGCGTCCGGCGCGCAAGCCCATCAGTCCAGCTTCATCACCCAGCCATGCGGATCGGGCGCGGTGCCCATCTGGATGCCGACCAGCTTGTCGCGCAGCTTCTGGGTCAGCTGGCCGGTGCCGCCGGTGCCGATGGTGAAGGTGCCATCGGGCCCGTTGACGCTGCCGACGGGGGTGACGACCGCGGCGGTGCCACACGCGAAGGTCTCGATCAGGTCGCCCTTGGCGGCATCGGCGTGCCACTGGTCGATCGAATAGGGCTCTTCGCGCACCTGCAGCCCTTCGTCGCGCAGCATCTGGATCAGGCTGTCGCGGGTGATGCCGGGCAGGATCGTGCCGGTCAGCGGCGGGGGGATCGCGCTGCCGTCCTCGAACACGAAGAACAGGTTCATGCCGCCCAGTTCCTCGATCCACTTCTTCTCGACTGCATCGAGGAAGACGGTCTGCTGGCAGCCCTGCTTCGTCCCTTCGGCCAGCGGCACGAGGCTGGCAGCGTAGTTGCCGCCGGTCTTCGCCGCACCGGTGCCGCCGGGGGCCGCGCGGGTGTGATCGCGGCTGACCCACACGTCGACCGGCTTCACGCCCGATTTGAAGTAGCTGCCGACCGGGCTGGCGATCAGGCAATAGAGGTACTGACGCGCGGGCCGCACGCCGAGGAAGGCCTCGGTCGCGAACATGAAGGGCCGCAGGTAGAGCGAGCCGCCTTCGATGGTGGGCATCCAGGCGCGGTCCTTGGTGACCAGCTGGCGGATCGATTCGAGGAACAGTTCCTCGGGCAGTTCGGGCATCGCCATCCGGCGCGCGCTGGCGTTCAGGCGGCGCGCGTTCTGTTCGGGTCGGAACAGCGCGACCGAGCCATCATCCCAGCGATACGCCTTCATCCCTTCGAAGATTTCCTGCGCGTAGTGCAGCACGGCGGCCGCCGGATCGAGCGGGATGGCTTCGCGCGGGCGCAGCTGCGCGTCGTGCCAGCCATCCTCGCCGCGCTCCACGCGCGCGGCGTCGAAGGCAATCGTCACCATGTGATCGGTGAAGATCGATCCGAAGCCCGGATCCGCCAGCGCTTCGTCGCGCGTTTCGGACGGCACCGGGGCGGGGTGGGGCAGGTGGGCGAAATCGATCATCGGCGCGTCGGCCATAAAGCGTAAGTCTCCTTGGGCGAGGCGGTTATGCGCGCGCGACGCCGGGGGCAAGACCTTTCGAAATAAATTTCACTATTAACATAAAAAACTTTCCGAAAGTTGCGCCTCGTAGCGCGACGAGGCTTGCGAGAAAGCGCCATCGCCCAATCGCGATAATGATTGTGCGTCTTTCGCAAACCGAATAGCGCCAGGCAATCCTGCTGGAGGGCAAATAGATGAAATCATTGCGTTCGCTGCCGCTTGTACTGTTCGCTGCATTTGCCCTGCAGGCTTGCGCCACTCCGATGGTCGCCGAACCGACCGCCCCGGTCGCGGCGGCACTTCCCGCAGCCCGCCATGTCGAGCTTCCGGTGGCCGGGCGCACGGTCGACGTGTCGGTTTTCGATGCGGTAGGACAGCCCGCCGCCGTCATCTTCCTGTCGCACGGCGCGGGGTCCTCCCCCGAACGGCTGATGCCGCTGATCGGTAAACTGCAAAGGGCAGGGCTGACCGTGCTCGCCCCGCTGCACGCCGACTCGCTCCTGATCGCGGAGGCCGAGCGGCAGGATCTCCAGACCGCCTTCATGAGCCGCATGGCCGAATTGCAGGCAGTCTCCGCCTACGCGCAGCAGCAGTACCCGGAGCTGCCGCTGGGCGGGCTGGGCCATAGCTACGGATCGCTGATCGCGCTGATGGGCGGCGGTGCACTCGACTCGATGCTGCATGCCCGCGTTCCCGCGATGAAGGCGGTGGCGATGTTCTCATCGCCCGGTCCGATCCCCGGTCTGACCGCGACGCCCGGCGCGCTGGACATGGTCGCGGTACCCACGTTGACGATCACCGGGCCCAAGGATGTCGCGCAGCCCTTCGCCAGCGATCCGGCGGTACAAATTGCACAGTTCGATGCGCTGCCCGCGGGCGACAACACGCTGCTGGTGGTCGACGGGTCGAGCCACGCCTTCGTCTACGGCGAGGAAGGCGGCTACGACGACGCGATCGGTCTTGTGACCGACTTCCTCCTGTCGCGCGTCGCGGGCAATGCCGGAGCGACGCGGCGGTTCGACGATGCCCGGTCGAGCGACTGGATCGAAATCCGGCGACGCTGAAGCGGGTCGCGCGGGGCTCGCAGGGAGCCCCGCCGCCTATCCTAGCAACTGGCGACCAGCGCGGTATGGATCACCGCGCCCGACCGGTCGAGCCAGCGATAGAAGTAGGAACCGCCGCGCTTCATCGTGGCGACCATGTCGGGGCTCTGGCAAACGGTTTGCCGTGTCGCCCGCTCGATCGATGCGGCGGAGCCAGGCGCCAGGTCACCCACCAGCATGTCGGCGACATAGGTGTAGTTGAATTGCGGCCCGGTGGCGGAGACAGCGACGAGCGTCGTCGTATCGTCGATCTTGATGGGCAATTGCGTGTCCATCTGCGCCGCCGTCTGCTGGAAAATGCAGCCGATGAACGGCTTCCAGTCGACACTGTCCATGTCGGCATCTTCGGGCGGCGCGACACTGATGCAGGCATTGAGCGAAGCTTGCGTATCGGTCTGTAGCTCAGGTGTTTCGCCCGACGCCTGAATAGCGAAAGCCAGCACGCCCATTGCCAGTAGAATCGACATTCCCATACCCCCGTCCAATGTGTCCGGGCGCTTTTCTAGCCCGTCAGGATGAATAGGGAATGGCAGAAATGAAAAGGGCGACCCAGCCCGTCGGTGGATCGCCCTTTCATGGTCAGCGGCCAGGAAGTGCCGCTCACGAAGCCTCTAAAGGTATGCGACTTTACCGATAGTGCCTCGCGCGGAAACTTGCCGACCTCTCTGCTGAACCATGAGACATCGGATCACCTCCTTTCGCGCTTGTAAGCCAAGACCCGCACCGTATCACCGGGGGCCGAGAAGCGACGTGGGCCGTCGCCCTCAAGTGCATATTTGAGTCATGCGATTCGCCAGCACAAGCCTTGTAAATATGTTTTTCCCCGTCATCCTCGTCCGCTCGCAAATCGGCCTGCCATGCAGCGTCGATCGCGCCGGTTCGCCGCGTCGGCATCCTCAAAAATTCATGGTGTTTTCCGGGTCGCGGCGCGCCTAGCGGCAATCCTCGATGACCCGCGTCACCTCGGCCCAGGCGGGCACGTAGAGGCCGGGTTCGCCTTCCACTTCCACGGCAAAGCGCCCGCGCGTGATCGCCATCGCGTCGAGCAGCGGATCGCGCGCGTCGAGCGTTGCGAGCACGCGCGAAGGTTCGCCCGAAGCCGGCTTTGCCATCAGGGGGCGCGATGCCGTTTCGGTACTGATCCGCATGACGACGTCATCGCGCAACGGCGCGGAGGCGGCGCGCACGATCGCGATCTTGCGCGTGGCGAGGTTGCATCCGATGACCAGCCGGATCGCGTCCGGGGTGCCGAACGCCGCCAGCGTTTCGCCCGGCTCGACCACGTAGCGCCAGTCGCCCGGCGTCTGCGGCCGGTCGATCCAGCTATCGGCGGTCGGCAGCGCAACTTGCGGCGGAGCCGGCGTCGGCGTGGGCGTCGCCACCGGCCTGGGGGCAGGGGGCGCAGGCGGCGTGGGCTGCGGCGTCTGGCAGCAGGTCACGATCAGCAACGAGGATGCGAGCGCGAGGCGGGCGGGGTCAAAGGCGCGAAATGATAGCATACGAGAGGGTAAATGCGCGCGGACGCCGGGCGGGTCCATACTTTTCGATTCATGACGCGCCGCTGTCCTGGCCCAAAGGCAGGAATCCGCCTTTCGCCCCTCGCAAAGCTTCACGCGGGCCAAGTTTGGTCTAAGACGCGCATCCATGGCGAAGAAGATGCGGGTGGATCAGGTGCTGGTGGCACGCGGGCTGGCGGAAAGCCGCGCGCGGGCACAGGCGCTGGTGATGGCGGGGCTGGTGTTTGCGGGCGAAACGAAGATCGCCAAGCCCGGTCAGCCGATTGCCGAGGATGCGTTGCTGGACGTGCGCGGGCGCGACCACCCATGGGTCAGCCGCGGCGGGATGAAACTGGCTCATGCGCTCGACGCTTTTGATCTCGACCCGACCGGCGCGGTGGCGATGGATATCGGCAGCTCGACCGGCGGGTTCACCGACGTGCTGCTGCAGCGCGGCGCGGCGCGCGTCTTCGCGGTCGACAGCGGGACCAACCAGCTCGCCTGGAAGCTGCGTCAGGACGAGCGCGTGACCGTGCTCGAACAGACCAGCGCGCGCATCCTGACGACCGATCAGATCGACGCGCCGTGCGACTGGGTGGTGTGCGACGCGAGCTTCATCGGGATGGCCAAGGTGCTCGAACGCCCGCTGGAGCTCGCCGCGCCGCAATGTCGCCTCGTCTCCCTCATCAAACCGCAGTTCGAGGTCGGCCGCGAAGAGGTCGGCAAGGGCGGGGTGGTGCGCGACCCCGCGCTGCACGAGCGGGTATGCGAAGAGGTCCGTCACTGGCTCGAAACAGGCGGCTGGCAAGTGCAGGGCATCGTCGAAAGCCCGATCACCGGGCCGAAGGGCAATGTCGAATTCCTGATTTCTGCTGTTAGGTCTTAGGAATAGGTGCAGCGCGCGTGCCAATTCGGTATAGGGCGCGCGACTTTGCTTGTGGCCGGGGGAGTCGGCCAGCATTGGGGGAATCGAAATGATCGGGTCGGAGGCAAAATGACAACGCTGGCTTCGCGCGCGCAATTGCGCGCCAGCTTTATTCGCTGGGCGCTGTTTTGCGTCCCCGCCGTGGTGCTGCTCGGCTTCCTGTCGGGCCAGCTGGCCGGATCGGGCGCGGGCGATCCGTGGTACGATGCGCTGGCAAAGCCCGAATTCCAGCCCGATCCCAGCCTGTTCCCGATCGTCTGGAGCATCCTTTACGTGATGATGGGTCTCGCCCTGGCGCTGGTCTGCTCGGCGTGGGGTGCAAAGGGGCGGGGCATCGCGATCGTGGCGTTCCTGATCCAGTTCGCGCTCAACCTGGGGTGGAGCCCGCTGTTCTTCGGCCAGCACGAGATCACTTACGCGTTCTACCTGATGATCGCGCTGTCGGTGATGATCTTCCTCACCATCGTGCTGTTCTTCCGCGTGCGAAAGATGGCCGCGGTCCTGCTGATCCCCTACTTCGCGTGGGCGCTGTTCGCGACCTACCTCAATTACGAGATCATGCAGCTGAACCCCGAGGCGGACGGTTCGGATACCACCGGCGCGGTGCAGCGGATCGATCTGTAAAGCGGCCGCGCGGGCTCTGGACAAACCGGAGCCCACGCGCCATCTCTCGCACCATGCAGAGCCAGAACCCCATGATCGCCGATTTCGTGAAGCTGGTGAACGGTGCCGCGGGCACTTTCGCCGGGATGACCCGCGAGGCGCAGCAGAGCGCGCGCGAGCGGATCAAGGAAACGGTCGGCGGGCTCGACTTCGTCAGCCGCGAGGAATTCGAGGCGGTGAAGGCGATGGCCGCCAAGGCGCGCGAAGAGACCGAGGCGCTCGCCGCGCGGCTCGATGCGCTGGAAGCCAAGCGCAAGTAGCTTGCCCCGCTGGCGGTAAAGCGCCGCTTTTCGGTCGAAATTTAGGAAATGATGGATCGGGTGCACCCGGCCCCTTCGCGCGTTTCATCGGCGCCAGGAGAGGTCTTTGCGCCATGTTCACACAACTCGATCCGCCGATCCCGCTGCACGTTCTGGGCAAGGGAGACGGCTATGCTCTGGGCGTCATCGACTACGGGCAGGAACACAACTTGCTGTGGGTGACCGCGATTGACGCCACCGGCGAAATCTGGTGCGCGCCCAACCCCGAAGTGCGGATGCAAGCCAACTGGTCGATGGGCCGCGCCCGCTCGATGGCGGTCAAGGCATCGAAGGAAGCGATGGCGGGGTAGATTGCGCGCGGCGTCGCGGCCTGCTTAGCACGACGCCATGCAGCTGAAGGCCCCCGCCATCGTCCTTGCCGCAAGGCCTCATGGGGAGAACGCGGTGATTTTGCGCGCTCTGACCGAAGAGGCGGGGCTGGTCGCGGCCTATGTTGCGGGTGGGCAGGGGCGGCGGCTGAGGCCGGTGGTGATCCCCGGCAATGCGGTGGAGGCGGATATCCGCGCGCGTTCGGCCAGCCAGCTGCCCTTCGGCAAGGTCGAGCTCGTGACCAGCCGCGCGCCGTGGCTGGGTGAACCCTTGCCCGCCGCCGCGATCCTGTGGGTGACAGCGCTGACCGCGTCGACGCTGCCCGAACGCAATCCCTACCCGAGCCTGTACGTGGCACTGGGCGCCCTGCTCGATGCGATCTGCCATGCGCCCTCGGCGCGCGGCTGGGCGCCTGCGCTGCTCTCCTACGAAGTGCTGCTGCTGCGCGAGCTGGGCTACGGCGGCGCGAAGCCGGAGGCGGGCGACCTGTCGCAGACCATAGCCGCGCTGCGTGCTATGGCCCCCGCGCTCGAACGCTACCTGCTTGCCGACCGGCGGGGCGATGCTATGGCCGCGCGCACCCGGCTGATCGAGCGGCTGGCGCGGATTGCCTGAGACGATCGCCTGAGGGGGCAAAGGGAAGAGCGAGTGCCCGAAATCGCCGTCATCCTGCCCACGCTCAACGAGCGGGAGAATCTCGCGCCGATGATCGCGCGGATCGACGCGGCGCTGGCCGGGCTCGACTGGGAAGCGATCGTGGTCGACGACGACAGCCCCGATGGGACCGCCGACGAGGCACGCATGCTTGCGCGGACCAATCGCCGGGTAAGCGTGATCCACCGCGTCGGGCGGCGCGGGCTTGCCTCCGCCGTGATCGAGGGTGTCTGCGCCACCGCCGCCCCGGTGGTCGCGGTGATGGATGCCGACCACCAGCACGACCCCGCGCTGATCCCGCCGATGCTCGAAAAGCTGCGCGCAGGCGAGGCCGACCTCGTGGTCGCATCGCGTTTCGCCGATGGCGGCAGCGCGCGGGGCCTGTCGAGCGCCAACCGAGAGAGGGGCTCGCGCATCGCCAACCGGCTGGCGCGGCTGCTGACGGGGGTCGAGCTGACCGATCCGATGAGCGGCTATTTCGTGATCAAGACCGAACGGGTCCGCGCGCTCGCGCCGCGCCTTTCGGGGATTGGGTTCAAGATCCTGCTCGATATTCTCTCGCTCTCTCGCGGGCAGCTGCGCGTGGCCGAGGTGCCGATGCAGTTCGGTCAGCGGCTGGCAGGCGAGAGCAAGCTCGATCGCGCGGTGGCGTTCGAATTCGTCGCAGGCCTGTACGAGCGGTATCTGGGGCGGATCATCCCCACCCGCTTCGCCATGTTCGCGACGGTCGGCGGGGCGGGCGTGCTGGTCCATCTGGCGGTGCTGTCGCTGCTGTATCCCGGCATGGCCGCGACCTTCTGGAAGGCGCAGGCGGTCGCGACCTTCACCGCGATGAGCTTCAATTTCTGGCTCAACAACTGGCTGACCTACCGCGACAAGCGGCTGCGCACGCTGCCCGCCTTCGTGCGCGGGTGGGCGCTGTTCTGTGTGGCGTGCTCGGTCGGCGCTCTCGCCAATGTCGGGCTCGCCAGCCTCATCGAGGCGCTCGCGGGCCACTGGCTGCTCGCGGCCATCGCTGGCATCGTGGTCGGATCTGTGTGGAACTACGCGCTGTCGAACCGCTTCGTCTGGGGTCGTGGCACCCGCTAGATCCAGCTTTTCAGCCATGCCCATTTCAAGAAGGCCTGCTTGTCCTCCAGCGCGCAGGCGCTGAGGATGGGGTAGAAATAGGCGAACAGCGCGACGCTGCCCGCCAGCACCAGCCAGAACGCCCACCGCTGGCGCAGCTCGCGCAGGCGATCGATCGCAAGCGCCAGCGCGGCCAGCTGGAAGCAGCTCGGCAGGAAATAGTGGTAGTAGAACTGCACCGGCTTGGCCGCGACGATCCAGAAAAGGATGCTCGCCGCGTAGAGGATCACGACCGCCGCCGCGTCCGGGCGGCGCAGGAAAACGGCGGCGTAGGCGCACCATGTCAGCGCGACCAGCCCCAGCCACATGGTCAGCGGATTGCCGATCAGCATGATGCCGCGCTGCGCGCCGTCATAGGTGTTGAACGCGTACCAGATGCCGCGCGTGTTAAGCACCCAGTCGCTCCAGTGCGTCTGGTAGGGATGGAATGCCTTCACGCTCATCTGAAGGCCCAGCATGTATTCCTGCGAGGCGATGGGGCCGAGGCCCGCGAAGGGACTCTTCGGCAGGACATAGGCGGGCCAGAAGGTGATGGCGTAGACCATCACCGGCACCAGCCCGAGCCACAGCGCCGCCTCGACCAGGCTGACGCCGCGCACCGGCGGTGCCTGGTGATCGGTCAGCAGCCGCGCGGCGCCCACGGCACGCCAGCGGATGCCGAGGAAGGCGAGGCCGAATACCGGGGCGACGGGGATCGTGTTCCATTTGGACGCAAGCGCGCAGCCTATCGCTATGCCGGCAAGGGCAAGGTTCCTGCGCGCCCTCGCGGTGGTGCGGGCGGTGCAGGCGGCGGCGAACAGCCACAGCGCGATCATCACGAAAGCCGCCATAAAGATGTCGAGCATCGCGATGCGCGACTGGACGAACAGGATGAAGCCCGTCGCCAGCAGCACGCCGTAGGCCAGCGTCGCGGCCTGCCGGTGGCTGACGTGCCACAGCGCGCGCATCGCGGCGAACATCGTCGCTGAACCCGCCAGCACCGGAAAAAACCGCCAGCCCCACGGGTTGTCGCCGAACAGCGCGAGGCCCGCTGCGATGATCTCCTTGCCCAGCGGCGGGTGCTCCGGGTTCCGGTAGGCCGTGCCCGCCAGCAACTCGCGCGCGGCGGGGAGGTAGTGAATCTCGTCGAAATAATGCGTGCCGGGGATCTCGATCCGCCACAGGCACAGCGCAAAAAAAAGCAGCGTCAGGCCAAGGCTGGCCAGCAGGGGATCGTCGCTGGCGTGGACGCGGTCCGCATGGTCTGGGCTCATTTCGGCTCACGAGATACGGGGGGAGCGCGACGCCGACAAGCGGTGACATCGCGACGCATCCGGTGCGTGGCACAAAGGCCACGCTGACCCAGGCACGGTCAGGCTTCGGCGCGAGCCCTCCTCTCGAGCCAGAACAGGCGCGCAACCATCGCCAGCAGCCCGATGCTTGCAGTGCAGCCGACCAGCAGCGTCCATGGCAGCACGTTCATACCCGCCGCCCGCGCGCGCGGTGCGATGAAGAACAGCGCGACGACCGTGCACATAATCAGGTCGATCCACACCTGTAGCCCGGTGAGGTTCGCGGTGTGGTTGGTGTAGAACCCGGCCACTCCCTCGCTGGCGATCTGGACTGCGGTGTAGGTGGCAAATGCACCGCACAGCAGCGCCGCGATGACCGTATTGCCGGTCTCGCGCTTGGCGGCGAGGATGGTAAGGAGGCCGACGCCTCCGGCGATGACGCTTGCGATCCAGACGATGTCGAGCGGGGTCACGGGAGGGTCTCCATTTTGTAGCACCTGCTACACATCGCAATAAAGGAATGTAGCGATTGCTACAATAGAGAAATGTCCCCAGCGCTTTCCAGACCTGACAAGATGTCTCGTGAAACCCTGTTGCCGCTGATGGCGGCGCACGTGCTCGAACACGGGCTTGGCGGGGCGAGCCTGCGGCCGCTCGCCAAGGCGGCAGGCACCAGCGATCGCATGCTGGTCTACCATTTCGGCAACAAGAAAACGCTGATCGTCGAGTTGCTCGACCACATCGCGGGGATCTATTCCGCTGCGCTCGACATGGCGCTGGGCGATACCCGCCCCTCGAGTCGGCGCGAATGCTTCGATCGTGTGATGGAGCAGGCCGCCGATCCGGCAATGCGGCCCTTCATGGTCCTGTGGTGGGAAATCGTCGCCGGCGCTGCGCGCGACCTGCCCGGCTACGAAGTGGCCGCGCAGGAAATGATCGCCCGCCAGCTCGACTGGCTGATCCGCCAGATGCCTGCCGACGACCCCGATCCAGAAGGTGGCGCGCGGCTGCTGCTCACGCTGATGGAGGGATCGCTGATGCTCGGCACGGTCGGTCATGCCAAGACCGCGCGCGATGGATTGCTTGCGAGCGACTTGTCGCCCTCGTAAGCGGACGCCCATGAAGAAGACCACCGGAATGGATCGCTCCGTCACGTCGCAGTGGCGTCCCGCAACGCAGGCCGTGCGCGGCGGCACCTGGCGCGGCGAGCATGGCGAGACGAGCGAGGCGCTGTTCCTCACTTCGGGCTATACCTACGACAATGCGGCCGAAGTCGCCGCGCGTTTCGCGGGCGAGGCCGAGGGGATGACCTATTCGCGCCTCCAGAACCCGACGGTCGCGATGCTCGAAGAACGCATCGCTCTGATGGAGGGGGCGGAAGGCTGCCGCGTGCAGGCGAGCGGGATGGCCGCGATGACCGCCGCGCTGCTGTGCCAGCTTTCCGCAGGCGATCACTGCGTCGCCGCGCGCGCCGCGTTCGGTTCGTGCCGCTGGCTGGTCGACCACCTGCTGCCGCGTTTCGGGATCGAGACCACCGTGATCGACAGCGCGGATAACGACGCGTGGGAAGCGGCGATCCAGCCCAACACCAAGGTCTTCTTCTTCGAAACGCCCGCCAACCCGACGCTCGACGTGGTCGATCTCGAGCATGTCTGCGGCGTGGCGAAGGCGCACGGGATCACCACCGTGGTCGACAATGCCTTCGCCTCGCCCGTGCTCCAGCGGCCGATGGAATTCGGCGCGGATGTCGTGGCGTACAGTGCGACCAAGCTGATGGATGGGCAGGGCCGCGTCCTCGCGGGCGCGGTGTGCGGGACGAAGGAGTGGATCGACGAGGTGCTGCTGCCGTTCCAGCGCAACACCGGGCCCAACCTCTCGCCCTTCAACGCGTGGGTGGTGATGAAGGGGCTGGAAACGCTCGACCTGCGCGCGCACCGCCAGAGCGAGAACGCGGTCGCGCTGGGCCAGATGATGGAACCGCGCGTGCCGCGCATCCTCCACCCCGGTCTGCCGAGCCACCCGCGCCACGCGCTCGCATTGAAACAGATGCGCGCCACCGGCCCGATCTTCGCCTTCGACCTCGGCAGCCGGGCAAAGGCGCACGCGCTGCTAGACGCGCTGGAGCTGATCGACCTCTCCAACAATATCGGCGATTCGCGCAGCCTCGCCTGTCACCCCGCCAGCACCACGCACGCAGGCCTGAGCGAAGAAGTGCGGGCAGAGATGGGCGTGACCGAGGGGCTGGTGCGGATCAATGTCGGCCTCGAAGATATCGAGGATATCAAGGAAGACATGGACCGCGCGCTTAGCGCCGCGGGGTTCTAGTCCTTTAGGGCAGCCGACGGAACGGGCTCGCTCGCTCACGTTGTTTCTTGTGAAAGCAGATCACAGGAGACGACCCAAGTGAGCGAACTACTCGAAGCGGCACAGCAGCGGATGGAGCGGGCGGCGGAGCTGATCGGGCTCGAAAAAGAGGTCGTCTCGCACCTGCGCGATCCGATCGAGACGCTCGCCGCGTCGGTCCGGCTGCGGCGCGACGATGGCTCGGCGGTGTCGCTCAAGGCGTGGCGCTGCCGCTACAATTCCTCGCTCGGCCCGACCAAGGGCGGGATCCGCTTCCACCCGAGCGTGCATCTCGGCGAGGTCGAGACGCTGGCCTTCCTGATGACCATGAAATGCGCGCTGATGGGCCTGCCCTTCGGCGGCGGCAAGGGCGGTGTGGAGGTCGACGCGCACGACCTGTCGACGATGGAGAAAGAGCGCGTGGCGCGCGGTTATGTCCGCGCGATGGCGAAAATCCTCGGGCCCGACCGCGATGTGCCTGCGCCCGACGTCGCGACCGGAGAGCGCGAGATGGCGTGGATGGTCAGCGAATATTCGGAAATCGCCGGATCGATCCAGCGGCACGCCTTCACCGGCAAGCCCGTGGCGCTCGGCGGAATGCCGGGGCGCACCCCTGCCACCGGGCGCGGCGGGCATATCGCGCTCGAAGCGATGCGCGACCTTGCCGGGCTGGGCGAGGAAGGCGGGCTGACCATCGCGCTGCAAGGCTTCGGCAATGCCGGGCGCTGGTTCGCCCGCGCAGCCGAGAACGCGGGTCACAGCATCGTCGCCGTGGCCGATTCTTCGGGCACGATCAGCGATCCCGACGGGCTCGACATCGACGAGCTGGTCCAAGTGAAGGACCACAAGGGCAAGGTCACCGCTTACGACGGCGGCGATGCCAGCGACGACCCCGAAAAGGTGCTGTCGACCGAATGCGACGTGCTGGTCTTCGCCGCACTGGGCGGAGTGATTGCCGACGCAGACGATGTGAAGGCGCTTAGTTGCAAGGCCATCGTCGAGATCGCCAACCGCCCGATCCTGCCCGCCGCCGACGGCGCACTCGCGGATGCGGGGATCGAGGTGGTGCCCGACATCCTCGCCAACGGGGGCGGGGTCACTGTCAGCCATGCCGAATGGGTGCAGGGCCGCCAAGGCATCGACTGGGACGAAGAGGAGGTCACCGACTATCTCGAGCAAAAAATTTCGGACGCTGCGGAGAACGTGCGCGAGGTGATGCAGGAGTGCGACACCGATATGCGCACCGCGGCCTATGCCGTGGCTTTGCGGCGGCTGTGCGCGGCGATTTCGGCCCACGGAACCCGCGCCGATTTCGGCAAGAGCTGACGCGCGGGCGCATCGGTGGTGGGAAAGTCGCGTTTGTGCGCCTTGCCCTCGGCCCGAATCGCATTACGCTCGCGAATCGTGATGAAGAACCTGTTCGATCATGCAGCGACAACCGACGGTGTTACCGTGCGGGTCACGGTCAACTTTCTGCCGGAGCAGAGCGATCCTGCGAACGGCAAGTGGTTCTGGATCTACCATATCCGGATTGAGAACGCGTCGCGCGAGCGGGTTCAGCTAATGACGCGCCACTGGCGCATCACCGACGCGCAAGGCACGGTTCGCCATGTCGATGGCGAAGGCGTGGTGGGCGAACAGCCGGTCCTCACCCCCGGGCGCAGCCACGATTACGTGTCGGGCTGCCCGCTGACCACTCCGTTCGGATCGATGGAGGGCTTCTACACCTTCCACCGCGAGGACGGGACGCCGATCGAGGTGCGGATTCCCTTCTTCCCACTCGCCGCACCCGCCACCGCGCATTGACCTGCGGCTTGTGAGGCAGCGGCGACCGGGCTAGCGCTCCGTCCGTCATGAAGCGCACGCTCCTGCCTCTCAACGCCCTGCGCGTGTTCGATGCGGCCGCTCGCCACCTGTCCTTTACCCGGGCGGCGGACGAGCTGGCCGTCACCCCGGCGGCGGTCGGCCAGCAGATTCGCGCGCTCGAAGACCATCTCGGCACGGTCCTGTTTCGCCGCACGAGCAAGGGGCTGGAACTGACCGAGGAGGGCAGCGCGGGGCTCGATTCGTTGCGCGAAGGGTTTCTCCATTTCGAGGAGAGCGTCGCGTCGATGCAGGCGGGCCAGGCGGTCGATCGCTTCGCCATCGCCGCGCCGCGCGGGATGCTCGAAAACTGGCTCGCGCCGCGCCTCGCAGGCTTCCAGGCGGAGCACCCCAATGTGCGCTTCCAGCTGCGCGAGCGCGAGCGGGCGGATTTTTCCGAAGCCAACCTCGACGTTGCCATCTGGCTTGCCGAAGGGCCCGACGAGTTTCCCGGCGAGCCGATGTCCGAGAGCGCGTGGGTCACGGTCGGCCCGGTCGATCCATCGGTAGCCGATGGGCGCAGGATCGGCTGGCCCGGCGACGGACGGACCGAAGAGGCCGAGCCTTGCATCTCTGTCGGCAGCGCCGGCCAAGCGCTCGCCTGCGTGGTGGCGGGCATGGGGTCGGCGCGGCTGCCGCATGCACTTGCGGCGCAGGCGATCGAAGCCGGTACGGTTGCGGTGCTCGATGGGCCGGTCGAGGGTCGGCGCGGTTACTGGCTGGTCGCCCCGCCGCCGCAATGGCGGCAGAAGAAAGTTCGCGCGCTGGTCGAGTACCTCAAGGGCACGCTCTAGCAGCGCGCCGGTGCGGCGATGCTGGCTGACGCTACGTAACGGCCACAGGCGCGCAATCGCTACCCCGCCCGGTAACCCAAAAGAAACCATCTCGGATCACAATTGGGCAGGTAGTCGCAGTTTCGCGCTGCATCGCGTTAACAGGGGAGCGCTCCAGGTCGCCATGCCGAAGCTAGTCGAAATCCCGGAATCCCCGCGTGCCGCGCACGACGGGAACCCCGTCGACGCGGCTCCCGTGGCCGATCGCCGCAAGAACGAGCGTCAGATCGCAACCTTCCGCACCTGCTGCATCGTGATCGATGGAGAGGCGCATCCGGCCATCCTGCGCAACATGAGCAATGGCGGCGCCATGTTCGAAGCGCTCGTCCCCGCAAAGCCCAACACGCTGCTCACTTACTGGTGGGACGGCATCCAGCCCGTCGAGGCGCGCGTCGCGTGGGTGGAGGGTAATCGCATCGGGGTTGCCAACCTTTCCGGCCCAGCGGCTGCGATCCCTGTTCCGCGCCCGCGTGCGACACGCGTTCCCGCGCGTCTCCAGGTCCGCATCTGGCAGGGTTCCAGCCCGCAATGGTGCGAACTGGAGAATATCTCGATGTCGGGCATCGCGGTGCACAGGCTCGATGGGGCGACCACCGGCACGCTGTGTACTATCGAAGTGGGCGGGCAGACGCTGCACAATGCCATGATCGTCCGGTCGGACGATCTCGTGACCGGCATCAAGTTCGAACGCCCGTTGCCCCCGGCCAAGCTGATCCAGATGCTGGAGGACGGTCTGGCAGCGGCACATGCAGGCACCAGGCCCGTCGTGCGGCGCGATACCCCCTCGACTGCCAGCCAGTGCGCAGGACAAATGGCCGCACCGGTCGCGCCCGCCGGAGGCGAGGAAGAGCAGACCGGCCCGCGCGAACCCGACGAACCGCCCAAGACAATCCGCCGTTTCATCTAAGTCTGGATGGCAAAGCGGTGTGCCGCTGAGCTGTTCGTGCAATTCACTTGCAGGACCGGGCCGCAGAGTTGCGGTTTTCCGCGCGGATCGACGCGTGCCGGGCAGAAAATTTCGCGAGCGCGTAAACCGCGCTTGCTTTAATGATACGCATTCGCAATAGCGCCTCCCAACACACAGGGAGGTTCCATTGTCCGACTCATCGATCCATCGCACACACCAGGCCGGCACGGCCCAGCGCGCAACGCTGCTGGCAGGCGCTTTCGGCGCGGCTTTTCTGTGCGTGCCCGCGCAAGCCCAGGATCACAAAGACCCCGACATCATAGTCATCGGCCAGCGCGATGTGAACGAGAACGCCGAGCCCGAAGCGCCCTACAAGGCCGAATCGAGCGACGGTAAATTCACCGACAAGGTGCTCGACACGCCCAAGACGCAGACCGTGATCCCCAAGGAAGTGATCGAGGATATCGGCGCGAACAGCTTCCGCGAGATCGTCCGCAGCACGCCGGGCGTGACGCTTGGCACGGGCGAGGGCGGCAATGCCTTCGGCGACCGCATCTTCATCCGCGGGTTCGAGGCGCGCAACGACGTCTATATCGACGGCCTGCGCGATCCGGGCGTGACCAGCCGCGAGATCTTCGCGATCGAGCAGATCGAGGTCATCAAGGGCCCGAGCGCGGTGTTCGGCGGGCGCGGTACCACCGGCGGTCTCGTCAGCCTGCAATCCAAACGTGCGCAGTTCGGTAACGACTTCATCGTCGCCGAGGGCGGCATCGGGACCGAGAATTACTACCGCGGCACGGTCGACGCGAACTACCAGCTGGCCGATGGCGCCGCGATCCGCATCAACGGCCTGTATCACGATGCCGACACGCCCGGCCGCGACTATGTCGAAAACGAGCGGTACGGCGGCTCCATCGCGGGTACGCTCGCGATCACCGACACGCTCAGCATCAATGCCGACTACTACCTCTACCGGCTCGACGGGGTACCCGATTACGGCCATCCGTTCGATTCCACCACGCAGCAGCCCTACCAGGTCGATCGCGACAACTTCTACGGCGTGGTCGGGCGCGACTTCATCTCGAACGGTGCCGACATCGGCACCGTGGGGATCGAATGGAACCCCATCCCCGACCTCTCGATCTACAGCACCACCCGCTACGGCGAGACCTGGAACCGCTACGCAGTGAGCGAACCCTCGCTGTGCGTGTTCGAGCGCGATCCGACCACGAATAACTGCCCGCGCAGCGGCGGCGTGCCGGTGCCCGAGAGCGAGTACACGGTAAGCCCCGCGATGAAGAGCAGCTGGCGCGACAATTCCTACTGGGCGAACAGCACCTACGCCGTCGCCAAGGCGCAGACCGGCGGCATTGCGCACGAAATCGTGATGGGCGGCGACTACAGCTTCGAGACGATCGACGCCTACCGCCTCGACGTGCCGACCACGGTCGAAGACGCGCAGGGCAACATCATCTCGATCCCCGGCAGCTTCGTGTGGGACCTGTTCGATCCGAACCCGGTGCTCGGCTACGACATCGAGATCGGGCCCGACACCGCGACCGGGCCGAGCGTTACCGAGGCGCAGAGTTTCGGCGCGTACCTGGTCGACACGATCAAGTTCTCCGAAGCGTTCCGCGTGGTGCTCGGCGGGCGGCTCGACAGCTTCGACATCGATTACCGTTCGTCGTCGGGCCAGACGCTCGATTACAGCGCGACGTTGTTCAACTGGCAGGCATCGGGCGTGTTCAAGCCGTCCCCGGCGACCACGCTCTACGTCTCCTACGCCACCAGCGCGAACCCCAGCGGCGAGCAGCTCGACGGCAACGGCGCGAGCTACGACGGGATCAGCAGCGACACGATCGACTTCAGCCCGGAAAAGAACACCTCGTGGGAAGCGGGCGCCAAGGCGGAACTGTTCGGCGGCAACCTGCTGCTGACCGCCGCCGCGTTCCGGATCGAGAAGGACAATGCCCGCGAAAGTGGCGGGCGCGGCCAGCCCTATACCAACGTGGGCACGCTGCGCAGCCAGGGTGTCGAGCTGGGCTTCGCCGGCACCGTGGCGGACCGGATCAAGCTGTTCGGTGGCTACACCTACACCGACGCGACGATCACCGAATCGGCGAATCCGGCCAATGTCGGCCGCCGCTTCGCCAACATCCCCGAACACACCGCGCAGCTGCTCGCCACCGTGCTGGTCACCAGCCGGTTCGAGATAGGCGGCCAGGTGTACTACCAGGACGAGATGTATGGCGGCAGCCAGCTCGCGGGCACCGCGATGGTGCCGGGATACGCCCGGTTCGACGCGGTCGCGCGCTATCGCGTCAACGATCACCTGACCGCGCGGGTCAACGTGCTCAACGTGACGGACAAGCGCTATTACGATGCGATCTATCGCTCCGGCTCGCCGTTCAGCTATATCGCGCCGGGCCGGTCGGCCTTCTTCACGCTGACCGCCGACTTCTAGAGGAGGCAAGGCGAGGCCGATGATGCTGCACATCCCCGATGTGCTGACGAGCGAGGAGGCGGCGCAATTGCGCGACCGCCTCGTCGCCGCGCAATGGGTCGACGGGAACGCGACCAGCGGCGCGGGCGCGGCTGAGGCCAAGCGCAACCGGCAGCTGCCCGAGGACGCGCCCGCCACCCACGCCGCACAGCAGAGCGTCAGCCGCGCGCTGATGAACAACGCGACCTTCCTTTCAGCCGCGCTGCCGCACACGATCTTCCCGCCGCTGTTCAACCGCTACGGCCCGGGCGAGACCTTCGGTCTCCACGTCGACAACGCCATCCGATACCACGCGGCCACCGGTGCGCGCATCCGCACCGATCTTTCCGCCACGCTGTTCCTCACGCCCCCGGACGAATACGAGGGCGGCGAGCTGATCGTGGAGGGCAATAGCGGCACCCAAAGGCACAAGCTGCCCGCCGGATCGCTGCTGCTCTACCCCTCCACCACACTCCACCGCGTGGCCGAGGTGACGCGCGGCGAGCGGGTGAGCTGCTTCATGTGGCTGCAATCGCTGGTGGCGGACAACGCCGCGCGAGAGATGCTGTTCGACCTCGACCAGTCGGTCCAGACGCTCAGCACGGATCGCGGCGCGATCGATGCAGAAGTGCTCAAGCTCACCCAGCTTTACCACAACCTCGTGCGCCGCTGGGCGCAGAGCTGAGGCGTCTCATCTCCTCCCCCTTGAGGGGGAGGCCGGGTGGGGGTGTGCGACGCTCACATCGCGAGTGCGGAGCCCCACCCCCACCCCCTCCCCGTGGGGAGGGGAGGCGGCTGCTTGAACCGCCGCACTAACTTCCCTCCGCAATCCCGCGCCGCTCGCGGATCAGCGACAGCTTCTTTTCGAGCGAGTCGAGCACTTCCTGTTCGCTCACCGCGTCCTTGCGCCGCTCTTCCTCCAGCACCTCCCTGCGGATGCTCTCGTACACCGGATGGCCCGATCGAATGGTGTGGCCGAGATTCTGGATGCCGTAACGCTGGGGCAGGCGATGCTGGAGGAGGAAGCGCAGCAGCGCGTTGTCCGGCTTGTACGTCTGAGTTGCCCTACCGGTAGGGCTAATGCCCAGCTTCGCTTCCGCTGCTTGAGGGCGGGTGCCTGACACACTTGACACAGTGTCCTGGAGCGAAAAGTCTGAGCGCCTGCGAGCGACCTTCTGCGCGCGCGATCGGCCTCAAGTAGCGAAGCGGTAGGCCAGACAAAAAGCGCACACAATCCTCCAGCCGCTGCACCCCGCGCTCCAGCGCCGCATCCCACGCCGCGGCAAACCCTTGCGCCCCCGGCCGCGCGCGCAGCTTGTACAGCGCCTCCATGCCCTTGCCGCGCTGCCTCATGTAGCGGAGCGGTAGGCAGAAAGATGACTCGCGCGCCGCCTGCGTGACGATCCCCGTCGCCGCGAGCGTCGCGATAAACCGCCGCTGCCGCTCGGGCGTGATCGAGTTGGAGCGCGGGTGCGGGTGGAGGTAGGGCGCAAAGGAGAGCAGCGGATCGTCCGCGTCGGGCTCGGGGCCGGTGTAGGCCGGCGGAGGTCGCCTGGCGGGCAATCTTCCTTTTGCTCCTCCCCCTTGAGGGGGAGGTTGGGTGGGGGTGGTCTACCCTCTCGGGCAGCAGAGGCCCCTCCCTCAATCCCTCCCCATCGGGAAGGGAGGCCGAAGCTCCCGAAGCGGAGCCTTGATCGCGAGGAGCCGGGGAGGGCGTATTCGGGCGACGGTCCTCGGCGGACCCATCCCTCCGCCGGTGGCAATTTGCCTGCCCCGAAGCGGAGGCTAGATCGCGTGGAGCCGGGGAGGGCGTGTTCGGGCGACGGTCCTCGGCGGACCGATCAAAAGACTCATCTGCGGGCATAGCCGCAGGTAGATTGCAGAATGTGGGGGAGTAGGACAGCAATCAAAAAACCTGATTTGAAGCACTACCTTCCACAAACTTTCGAGCAATCTCCCGCGAAGCCTCTTTTGCTTTAAGTTCGGCTTGCGGTAGCGTCCGAGCTTGCAGATCGAGTGCCTCTTCAACATATTCTGGAAGGATGAAATTGAACAAGTACCGTCGATCGAATTTATCGCCCCAGAATTCATAATTGAAAAACCTGTTTATCCCTTTGACGCAGGTATGACTCGCCAGCCGCCAAATCTCGCGTTAAGCGTCGGGGATGGGGTTTCCTGAATTATTCGCAGCCCGCAAAGAGATAGACCAGTTTCCGGGCTGGTCTGATCCAGAAGCGGAAACTGGTGCTATGTGGTTTGTTGCGCCACTAGCCATTGGCGGAGTTACTCAGGAAGCTTTCGCGCTTCATGGCTTGGCACTGAAGTATGCGCCTGACTGCAACGTGTGCTTCGAATTAAAGGCGCTCGGCCCACGCAATCGGAAGATACCACTAGCCCGCTACGAGTGGCGCTCATTGCGCGGTGGCCACACTAACTCGCGGCGCTCAGGCTCACCCGTTTCCGGCCAGCGCGTGACCGCGACCCACCACCATTCATTCGGTCTCAATTTCCTACCCGCACAAGGCCGGATGCGGTCTGGCAATCTACCACAAGCAGAGAGTGTCGAGCCAGAACCTCAATCTTTTGAGTCACTTAGGGGCGAGGTTGGGAATCTGTTTAGAATCAACAACATAAATATTGTTTTGCCGCCGCCGTGGGAGTATGGAATGTTCGGAGCAAATGGCTAGTCTGCCCATCTCTGAGTCCGCTGTCCGCAAGGCAGTAGAAGACGCGGTTTCAGACCTCGTGCGTGTTTCCGCATGGGGCGAATTTGCCTTTGTGAATCTACCGATCTTCATGCCAAGCGGCGCGCCTGCGACCGTCCGTGTCCGCGCCCATCGAGATGGTTTTGAGATTGATGATGGAGGGTTTGCTTACCGTGAACTGGAAGCCCTCGGCTTTGAGCGGTCATTCCCATCTGAGGCGGGGAAGGCCGCAGACGCAGAGGAGCTGCAAAAGGACCGCCGCCGGATTTGGGTTGTAGTCCCTGGGGGCGAGCTTATGCGCGCGGTGTGTGATGTGGCTCTTGCGTCGCGGAATGTTGTCGCTGCGGTTTATGATCGCATGATTGATGCCGACGCAGCCGAGATCGAAGACTACTTGCAGGAGCGCCTGTTTAGCGTTTTCGGTGCGGATCATGTGGAGCCTCATGAGAAGGTCAAAGGGGCTTCCACAAAGGATTGGGAGTTTTCTGGCGTAGTGCATCTGCAATCGGGTCTGGTGGTCTTTCAGGCTGTTTCCAATCAAGCCAACTCTATCAATCGTGCGAGCACAGCTTTTCACGATCTGAGAGAACTGCCCAATCCGCCACAGCGTGTTGCGGTCGTGAAGGACAAGGCGGCGCTGGGCGCAAATTTGAGCATCCTGTCACAGGCTGGTAGAGTTATTCAGGGCGACCAGACCGATGAAGTTTACAGGAGCGCAGCAGCATGACGATGCTAACTTTGGCTGAAGCAATCAAACAAGACCGATTGCCTGAGTTCGCAGCGCAAGCTGAAGCGCAAGGCATCGGTCCCGCCGATCGCGCTCAATTCGAAGCCCTAGTTGGGACGCTCACAGCGCCCCAACCAGAAGATCAAACATCCCGTTCACGCGGTGACGGTTCGAAGCGCGGAAAGTGAATTCATCAAGATAGCGCTGCATGTGCTTCCCGCTGATCTGGACATGCGTTGACCGAACCGAAGCCTTGAACAGCTTCCAGAAGCCTTCGACCGTGTTGACGTGGAAGTTCTCGCCACGTTCGTAGTCATACCACGTGTATTCCTTGCGACCGTGCTTAACGGCACCGTGCGAGTAGCCATCACCAGTCAGTAAGTTATAGCTGTAAAGTTCGTCGGTCGAAACGGTCGAACCCGGCTCCACGTTTTGCAGCACCACGTCGCGCAGGGTGCCCTTTTTCACGTTCGGGATGACAACGGCCTTCATCCGGCCATCGCGCTCGGCAAGGCCCATAACGATAGTCTTGCCGGGAGCGCCACGGCCACGCTTGCCGCCCGAACGGCGACCGCCGACATACGCTTCGTCCAGTTCGATATGGCCAGCCAGCAGCGCGTCGAAGCCCTGTGCTTTGCTCATAAGGTCGCGGATTTGCTGGCCGATGCGATAGGCGGTCTTATACGTCACGCCAAGCTGGCGCTGGAGTTCCTTGCCGCTCACGCCGTGGCGCGTCGTGCAGAACAGATAGATCGCGTAGAACCAGCTAACCAGCGGCGTCCGCGTGTTCTCAAGGATGGTGCCAGCGGTCGGGTTCACATGATGGCCGCAAGAGGCGCAAACATAGGTGCGACGCTTTTGCAGCTTGTGGAACGTGCTGTCGGCGGTGCCGCACTTGGGGCAATCGAAGCGGGTGCCGCCGAAGCGAACTTGCATGATGTGTTCAAGGCAGGCGTCCTCGGTCGGGAAGCGCTGAAAGAACTCACGAACTGAAAAGTCGGGGCTGGCGGAAGGGCTCTTTGTCATGCCCCATTATATGCCAGAATCTCATACATGCGTCAAGGGGATAATCGGGTTGAAAAATAGGTCTATTAAATCATCTGCGAAGTTCGCGTTAAAGATAGAGTTTTCGCATATTAATTTTCTATAATCTTCGGGCACATATCCGTTCTCAGCATTTGTGATGTTCGGTGGGGTCAGCAAGGAGATGGCTAGATTGAATTTATAAGAGTTTGATGTGATCAATTTGGCCAATTTTGGAAGGCATTCCACTTGCTGGATGGCTTCTGGACGTTGCCAAAAAATACCCGGTACTTGCTGTTGAATGATACTGAGAAAAACCGAGTCGGCAAAAAATGCCATGCCGAAATATGTGGGTTTGGTGGAGAAATCATTTCTAATGACATCTCTCAATGGTGATCTAAGCTCCGGATTTCTATCTTGCAGTCTCATGAGTAAACTGCAGGATTGAATTAATTGCAGCGATCCAATTGATGCTGACGACTTATTTTTAGGCATCGAAAGGTCACATATTTTGTTGTAAAGCGTAGCGATGTTCTTTTGCTTTATGTCCGCTGGATGCTCATCAAGATCGTAAATTTTCGAAAAATTTCGCGGCTGCGCCAGCCAAGATGTCTTTGCGTGGATCGTATTCTGCTGATTGTTTCTCAGGCCCTCTTTGCGTCGTTGGGGTGCTTGTTCCTGTCCGAGTGCGGCAGAGAGGGGGGCTGAAAATATTGCTCTATTTGGATGCAAATCGGATCGTGTCGGATGTCCCCCAATGGCTTGGGGGGCCAGTTCATTCAAAATCGCGTTGGCGCCGGAGAATGGGCCGGACAGAGCCCAGCCAGGCAAATTGTGCCGCGGCAATTTCTGCGTCTGGATATAGGCATGAGCCGTTCGCGCATTTGGGAATGCAACCGTCCATCGCCGATCAGCATGATATATCGCAAGTCTATCATAAAGCTCAGGGGCGCGATTGGCAAGTATAGTGAGGCCAAGGAGGTCTATTGCGTCAACATCATTTTCGAGACCGATTAATCTTCCCGCGTAGTAACTCAATACTTTGGTCAAATCTCGGGTCGTGGAAAGTATTTCAGGGACGGCGTGTTGAATTATCCTGCCTAGACGTAAAATTTGATTGCTTTCTAATTTCACGCCCGAGAGGCCGAGAATTGTAAAAAAATCTTCACGAAATATAGCCTCGATTCTATCCGAGGTCATTCTTGGCGTGCTCACCCTGATTTGAACGATCTTTTCTAGATACGCTTTCCCCCGGTCGCTTCGAGTACCATCGGGGCCTGACGAAAGCGCTTCAACAACCCGCTCCTCGTCATATGCGGCGACGTAGGAGATTGAGTCAAAGTCGCCCACCGAGCGCAGCAATTGGGCCATTGTTCGAACTTCGTTGTCTTCGAGACGGTCGAGTTCATCAATCATTACGACTATTGGAAAGTCAAACGCCAAGAGCGCGTTTCTCACTCTTTCTCGTTTTAGGTGTATGCTGCCATCTCTCTCTCGCTTTCGTTCCGCCAAGGCGCGCAGGGCATTTACTCCGTGGCCAAGGCGAGGCGCGAGGACGCTCATCAACGGAGATATTGCCGCCCCATAGTCGGCGATGACCCCAATGGCATTGTCCTTCCGCTGATCTGATCCATCTGAGTAAACATCGTATCGCCCCACTCTTTCACGCAAATTTCTTGTTAACTCTAAGAAAAAGTGGCCGATCAGATCATCTCGGTTTGAAACTAGCCAAGGATTGAACCGAACGATCAAAGGATGGTTGAATTTCTCGTTCTGTTCGAGTTCTATCTGAAGCAGATTTAGAACTGAAGTTTTTCCGCATCCCCACGGTCCAATCAGTCCAATAATTAGCCCAGTTGACTTGCGATCCCGAACAAGGCGCTTGGCTAAATGCTTGACGAACGGCAGTCGATGAAGGCGGTCGTCTTCAGGCGATTTGATCGGCCGATCGATGTTCCAGCTTTGCATTCGACGACGATTAGGTTCGTCTTTCCATTCGTCAACTTCGAACAAGCCTTTGCCATCGGAATGCACTCCCTTGACCCCCACCCCAAATCCTACTAAGCGCGCACTCAACCGAGGCAGGGCCTAGCTCTCGCCGAGGCTTATAGAGCTGAACATTGCCGGTTTTGTCCCGGGGCTGTCGCGACTCGCGATGGCCTCATTTGTTTTTCCCGCTAGCGGGTTGGGCAGGGCGGCCGTCAAAGTAATCCGGGTGGTCCCTTGCGGGCGGGTTCGGGTGGAGCGTTTCAGGCTCGTGCGAGATTTCGCCTGCCAGTCGAGAGGCCCCATGAAAAAGGGGTACCCTTCGACAAGCTCAGGACGAACGGCCTCTCTTATGAGAGACGCCCGGCACGACCCCGACACACTCCATTCGAACGCAAGCGCGAAGCCATCCGTTGGCGAAGGGCCATCCCCTCAGCCGTTCGGGCTGAGCTTGTCGAAGTCCTGTTCTTTATCTTCCGGTGTGTCGCCAGAAGTGAAGTGCAGCCCTTCGACAAGCTCAGGGCGAACGGGGTTGGGGTAGGGCTCGGAGCCATCGGAATGAACTAGGCAGAAGAGAGAATTTAATGCCCACCATCAACCAGCTGGTCCGCAAGGGCCGTACCCCGCAGAAGGCCAAGTCGAAGGTCCCTGCGATGGAGCAGAACCCGCAGAAGCGCGGCGTCTGCACGCGCGTCTACACGACGACCCCGAAGAAGCCGAACTCGGCGCTGCGCAAGGTCGCCAAGGTCCGCCTGACGAACCAGCGCGAAGTCATCAGCTACATCCCGGGCGAAGGCCACAACCTGCAGGAACACAGCGTCGTGCTGATCCGCGGCGGCCGTGTGCGCGACCTTCCTGGCGTGCGCTACCACGTGCTGCGCGGCGTGCTCGACACGCAGGGCGTCAAGGATCGCCGCAAGAGCCGTTCGAAGTACGGCGCCAAGCGTCCGAAGTAAGGTTTCTCGGTCGCCTGCAAAGCGCGGGTGGCCAGGTTTGAGTTTTTGTGGGGTGCGGTCGGCCCATCCGGTCCGACCTTGCGGTACCAGCCCTCTCCCCCACCCGACCACCCAAGGATACTACCCTGAACGGGTGGTCGGGTGGGGGAGAGGCCGGAACCGCCGCCCCGAACTCCGAAGGAGTACGGAAAAAATGTCACGTCGTCGTCGCCCAGAGAAGCGCGAAATCCTGCCCGATCCCAAGTTCAAGGATCTGGTGCTGTCGAAGTTCATGAACAACCTGATGCTGGACGGTAAGAAGGCCGTGGCCGAGAAGATCGTCTACGGCGCGCTCGACACGGTCGAGACCAAGGCGAAGGCCAACCCGGTCGAACTGTTCCACACCGCGCTCGACAACATCAAGCCGCAGGTCGAAGTCCGCAGCCGCCGCGTCGGCGGTGCGACCTACCAGGTGCCTGTCGAAGTGCGTCCCGAACGTGCGCAGGCGCTGGCGATCCGCTGGCTGATCTCGGCCGCGCGCGGTCGCCCCGAAACCACCATGGCGGCGCGCCTCTCGGGCGAGCTGATGGACGCGGCGAACAATCGCGGCAACGCGGTCAAGAAGCGCGAAGATACGCACCGCATGGCGGATGCGAACCGCGCCTTCTCGCACTACCGCTGGTAAGGCATATCGGATGGGGCGCGCCGGCTTTGCGGCGGGCGCGTCTTTATCCGGTCACATAACACCCCATATGGGGCCCGTATGGGGGTGGCTCACCCGGCTCCTCCCTCACTTTTGATTATCCCGAGGAATTGACAATGGCCCGCGACTATCCGCTGGAGCGCTATCGCAATATCGGCATCATGGCGCACATCGATGCCGGCAAGACCAC